>NZ_PGVE01000027.1 GCF_002860255.1 Neobacillus cucumis | reverse complement strand
CTTAAAATGAAAAATTTCAATAATCGGGGCATTAAACCCCACCTCACATCACACTCTCGACGACTGGCGTCTAAGGCTATTTCATCCCACAGCATGACCGAGTGCCTTCGTTGATAATGGTAAGAAGACATCACCGATGTTCAATTTAAAACCCAATAATATTCTTTATAAAGAACAAACATTGAATAATTGGCTCTTTTATAATTTGATACTATTTATTGTTAATAATAGTTCCTAGTAGATTTGCTTTAGAGGATTCTAAAAATTTTTTCACCTCAATTGCTTGTTCATTTTTTGTCTTCCCATATCGAACCACTAAAATGACACCATCACATTGGTTTGCAATGATCTTAGCATCTGAGACTTCTAGCACCGGGGGTGTATCAAATAAAACCACATCATATTGCCCACTGACTGTTTCAATTAATTTTCCCATTACTTCTGAACCTAGAAGTTCTGCTGGATTGAATGGTATCGGACCACTTGTTAACAAATCTAAATCCCTAATTCCAGATCTATATATGGAATCTTCAAGCAATAAATTACCTGAAAGAACATTACTTAATCCAATAGAATTCTCCATCTTAAACGAATAATGCAGAATTGGATTTCTTAAATCTGCGTCAATTAAGAGAACTTTTTTGCCTTGCTGGGCTAACGAAATGGCAAAATTCACAGCCGTTGTTGACTTTCCTTCATCATGTCCTGGAGAAGTTATGATTATTGTGCGGGAATTTATACAATTCAAAGATGATAAAAAATTAGTACGAATGGTTCGATACTGCTCCGAAATTTTACAATTTTGATTTGTAGCAGTAATTAAATTTATTTTTTTCTTCAACTGTAGAGATTTCCTATTTAGTAGTGCCAAGCGACTCTCCCCTTGCTTGTAATTGTACATTCTCAGACTTTTTTAATAACGTGTTTTTCTTGTTCATTTTAGAGACAATTCCCAAAACCGGGAGTTCTAAAATTTCTTCCAAATTTCTCTCTGATTTTACCGTATTATCAAAAAAATCCTGTAAAAAGATAATTCCTACTCCAGCAATCACCCCTGCCAATAGACCTAGAAGTATTTTTTTCTGATGGTTATCATTAATAGGGTAAGGGTCTGGTTTAGCTCCTGAGAATATAATAATATCTTTGAATTTTAAAAGACTTGGTACCTCACTCTTAAAAACACTAGCAGTAGCATTAGCAATTTCCGCTGCCAATTTAGGATTTTCATCTACAGCTGTAATTTTAACAATAGAAGATCCACCTACATCCTCGGAAGAAATTTGTTGACTCAATTCTTCTGGTGTTTTATTTAATCCTAATTCGCTCACTACCTTTTCCAAAAAACTAGGTTCTTTAATCATGATTAAAAGAGTATTCATTAAAGTTGGGTCAGCTTTGACTATAAGCCGTGATGATGATTCATAAAGCGGTTTTGTATAATAAACACTATAAACTCCTGCCAGTGATGAAAATAAAACTGCAGTAAGGATAATTATCCATAAACGTTTTTTTAATAAGCCAAATATTTTTTTGATATTAATTTCATTTCCCAAGAATTCTCACCACTTTTTTTGTTTATTGTTGGTTTTTCTGAACAGATCGCTGTTCTTTTTTAAGAACCAAATCACTAAAAAAATAAGCTTTTATAAATTGTTCAATTTACAGGATTAGATAAACATATAATAATTCTTTATAAAGAACATGTCAATTGAGATTTGGTACTTTTTTCTTAATTTTCTCCAATGCATCAGCTAAAATTCTTATTTCTTCTAAAGATATATTTTTCTTTTTAATGTCTTGAAATAAAAGCAGCAGATCAGAATTAAAATCCTCACTCTCATTTGCCGAGCCAGTTTCTCTAAAAAAATAGGATATTTCTACTTGGAAGTAATGGGCAAGTCTTTCTAAAAGATCTATATTCGGCTTTCTTTCTCCCCTTTCTATTTTAGAAAGATTACTATAGTTGAACTCCACAGCTTTACCTAATTCCTTTAACGTAATCCCCTTCAACATCCGCAGTTCTTTTAATCGGTCTCCCACTTCAAAATTCATCTCATCCACTCCACTTTAATACGTTTGTTCATTATAAAGAACTATTGTATTTAATATATCATGATTTGTCTTTTTTGACCAATAAAAATAGCGTTTTAAATTTTTATGATTTAATCTACATTTTTAAATATTGTTCTTTAAAAAGAACCTGTCATTTGGTATAATTCTTTTAAATGCATTTAAATTTTTAATCATGGTAAGTTACAGCATTTTCACGTCATACAAAAATTTTGCAAAGAACTCCATTTTACAGATTAATGACCACTAAGCCAAAGTTAATTGTCCCCTTTCTCGCTAATAGCATAAAAAATACCATAGAGATTCCAAATAATTACACTTGATTAAAATAAAGAGGAGATGCCAATGATCGGAGAGAGAATCAAAAAATTACGAGAGCAAAAAAATTATTCCATTACGGAGCTAGCGGAACACGCGAAAGTTTCTAAATCATATTTAAGTAATATTGAAAGAAATCTAAATCAAAACCCCTCTATTCATTTTTTAATGAAAATCACAAAACCACTAGATGTGTCTATAGAAGAATTACTTTCGGAAATTGATAATTTTGAGAATCAACTCGAAAAAGAAGATAAGGAATATCTTGATAAGGAAATGAAAAATATTATAGAAAATGCTATAGTAGAAGGAATTAATAAAGAAGATTTTAGAGAATACATTAATTATATTAAATTTAAAATTTGGGAAAAAAATCAATAAATTTTTCCCAAAAACTGTTATAACCATTTTATTTCTTCTTGTTTAAGGAGTTTTATGCCTATTTCGACAATGGTTCCAATAAACCAATTGACACCTCCGCAAAACTGTAGTAAATTTTATTAATAATCTAAATATTAGTTTTCTTATCAAGAGAGGTTGAGGGAAGGGCCCTGCGACGCCTCAGCAACCTTCAATGTTTTTTCTCATTGAAAAGGTGCTAAGTCCTGCAAATTTACTAATTTGCAAGATAAGAAGAATGACAAATGTGCTGCATACAAAAGTCTTCTTCTTATAAGAAGACTTTTTTTATTTATCAAAAAGCTTTATCACTCAATCGCGTTAATGTGAAAAACAATAAAAATTTTTTATTACAAGGAGCGTCCGTTATGTACAAAATCGATACCAAACTTGCCCAAATCGGCAATCGCAGTGAAACAACAACTGGAACTGTCAACCCGCCTGTATACTTCTCAACAGCCTTCCGTCATGAGGGAATCGGCCAGTCAACTGGGTTTGACTATACACGAACAGGGAACCCAACGCGTCAGCTCCTTGAAAAAACAATCGCGGATCTAGAAGGTGCTGAGCGTGGATTTGCCTGCAGTTCTGGTATGGCAGCCATTCAACTGATTCTTGCTTTATTTGAATCTGGTGACGAATGGATCGTTAGTGAAGATTTATATGGTGGTACTTACCGCCTGTTAGAAAAAGGCTATAAAAAATGGGGCCTAACAACACAATATGTAAATACCTGTTGTCCGGAAGAAGTAGAAAAGAAAATCACCGCGCAAACAAAAGCTATTTTCTTAGAAACACCAACCAATCCATTGATGCAGGAATCGGATATTGCAGCGATTTCAAAGATTGCCAAGCAGCATGGCCTTTTGTTAATCGTGGACAATACGTTCTATACTCCACTTTTACAACAGCCAATCAGCCTTGGTGCGGACATCGTCATCCATAGTGCTACTAAATATCTTGGAGGTCATAATGATGTTCTTGCTGGCCTTGTTGTGGCAAAAGGTCAGGAACTTTGTGATGCATTAGCCTTCCATCATAATGGTGCTGGGGCCGTGTTAAGTCCGTTTGATTCTTGGTTATTAATGCGCGGAATGAAAACATTGTCACTAAGAATGGAACGACATGAAAAGAATGCAAAGGCCATCGTTGAATTTTTCTCAAAACATGACGCTGTAACAGATGTTCTCTACCCAGGACGCGGTGGAATGGTTTCCTTTAGAATCAAGGACGAAGCATGGGTAAATCCATTTTTACAGAATTTAAATTTAATCAGTTTTGCAGAAAGCTTAGGTGGAACAGAAAGCTTCATTACTTATCCAGCAACGCAAACACATATGGATATCCCAGAAGAGATCCGTATTCAAGCCGGCGTTTGCAATCGTTTATTACGTTTCTCGGTTGGAATTGAAGATTCACAAGATATTATTGAAGACTTACAAAACGCTTTTGCTAGAGTTCAGGAAGGGGTAATTGCATAATGGCACACGAAGAATATAGCTTTGAAACCAGACTACTTCACAACCAACACAAAATTGATCCGGTAACAGGGGCTGTTAGTGTACCCATTCAGCATGCATCTACCTTCCATCAAGCTGATTTCGATCAGTTTGGCAAGTACGATTATGGCCGCAGTTTAAATCCGACTCGTGAAGCATTGGAAGATGTAATCGCGGAACTGGAAGGCGGAGTGAAAGGATTTGCTTTTGCATCAGGGATGGCCGCAATTTCAACTGCCTTCCTTCTTCTATCCTCTGGTGACCATATTGTGATTACCGAGGATGTGTATGGCGGTACGTTCCGAATGGTTACACAAGTTCTTTCAAGACTTGGGATTGAACATACCTTTGTTGATATGACTAATTTAGATGAAGTGAAAGAGGCCATTCAGCAAAATACAAAAGCTTTTTATGTGGAAACACCATCTAATCCTTTAATGAAAGTAACAGATATTAGAGCCATTAGCGAGATCGCTAATGAAATCAATGCGTTGACATTTGTTGATAACACTTTCCTCACCCCTTACCACCAAAAGCCCTTGGCACTAGGTGCAGATGTTGTCCTTCATAGTGCAACGAAATTTTTAGCAGGACATAGCGATGTCGTTGCAGGCCTTGCGGTAGTTAAAGATGAGGATTTAGCTAAAAGACTAGGATTCTTGCAAAATAGTTTTGGTGCGATTCTAGGTGTTCAAGATGCCTGGCTCGTATTACGAGGAATTAAGACGTTGAGTGTCCGCCTAGAGCAGTCACAAAAATCAGCGATAAAGATAGCAGAATTTTTAGATGCCCATCCACTTGTGGAAAAGGTTCATTATCCAGGGCTTGAAAGCCACCCGCAATATCCAATTCAGAAAGAGCAAGCCGATGGACCAGGTGCTGTTCTTTCCTTTGAACTTGCAACAGAAGATGCCCTTCGCACCTTTGTAGCTAATGTGGAAATCCCTGTATTTGCGGTGAGCTTAGGTGCTGTGGAATCGATCCTATCTTATCCAGCAAAAATGTCGCACGCAGCGATGTCAAGAGAGGACCGTCTTCAGCGTGGAATTACAGATGGACTTGTCCGCTTATCGGTTGGTCTTGAAAATCCGGATGATTTGATTAAGGATTTTTCTCAGGCCCTTGAGGAGGTCCGTGCGAAACATTTGGTCTTACAACAAGGAGAATGATTATGACCTTTTTAGACAAATTAAAAAACCAAATTTTAATAGGCGATGGTGCCATGGGCACCCTGCTTTATTCATTTGGAGTGGATACATGTTCAGAAGAACTTAATTTATCTCAGTCGGAGCAGATTCAAAACATCCACCGGGCCTATATTGATGCCGGAGCGGATGTCATTCAAACCCATACCTATGCTGCAAACTATTTAAAGCTGCAGCGGTATGGATTAGAAGACTCGGTAAAGGAAATCAACAGCGCAGCCGTCCGCAATGCCAAAAAAGCCGCTCAATCAAACGCTTATGTGCTTGGAACCATTGGCGGCAACCGCGGGATTAAAACGAGTTCAATTACCATAGAAGAAATAAAGCGAAGCTTCCGTGAGCAATTATATTGTTTGCTGATGGAAGGTGTCGATGGATTATTGTTTGAAACCTTTTATGACCTTGAAGAACTGGAAACTGTCTTAACGATTGCACGCAAAGAAACGAAACTTCCAATTATTACTCAAGTTTCCCTTTCAGAACCTGGATTTTTGCATGACCGAACGCCAGTAAATGACGCTTTAAAAAGGCTGGAAGGCCTTGGAGCCGATGTGGTCGGGCTGAATTGCCGGTTAGGCCCGCATCATATGCTACTAGCTTTGGAACAGGTTGAAATTCCGAAGCATGCTTTTCTATCTGCCTATCCAAATGCAAGTCTTCCAACCTATACGGACGGAAAGTTTCATTACGAAGGCGATGCGGATTATTTCCAGAAATCTGCTCAAAGCTTCAGAAATGAAGGCGTGCGCTTGCTTGGCGGCTGCTGCGGTACGACACCAGATCACATCCGTGGCTTTGCGGCAGAGTTAAAGAACAGTACCCCTGTGACTGAAAAAGTTGTAAAATTGAAAAAAGAGAAGATTGTTGTCGAATCTCCTCCTAAAAGGGAATACGCTCCCCTTCAGGAAATTGTGAAAGAACGTCCATCCGTCATCGTTGAATTAGATCCTCCAAGAAAACTAGATACGACTAAGTTTTTCGAAGGGGCAAAGGCACTGAAAGAAGCCGGAATTGATTCCATTACACTTGCAGATAATTCGCTTGCCACTGTTCGGATTTCTAATGAATCCTTAGGCTATCTCCTTAAAAGCGAGTTAGGCATGCGTCCGCTCATTCATATCGCCTGCCGTGACCGTAATATTATCGGGCTGCAATCCCACTTAATGGGGCTTCATACGCTAGGTATGAACGATGTCCTGGCCATTACGGGTGATCCGGCAAGAGTTGGAGATTTCCCTGGTGCTTCTTCTGTTTACGATGTGTCGTCATTTGAATTGATTCAAATGATTAAACAGATGAACGAAGGTTTGTCCTTCTCTGGTAAAGACTTGGGACAAAAAACAGCCTTTAGTGTGGCTGGGGCCTTTAATCCAAATGTCCGCTCGGTTGAGAAAGCCGTGAAGCGTTTGGAGAAAAAGATTGAATACGGTGCAGATTACTTTATTTCGCAGCCGGTATTCTCTGAGGAAAAATTAATTGAAGTCTATGAAAATACGAAACATCTTAATGCACCAATCTACATTGGTTTAATGCCGTTAACAGGCAGTAAAAATGCTGAGTTTTTACACAATGAAGTGCCTGGAATTAAAATCGCTGATTCTATTCGTGAGCGGATGTCCCGCTTGAGTGACAACCCACTTGAAGCCGCCAGAGAAGGCGTTGCGATTACCAAGTCACTCATTGATACAGCATTAGACTTATTCAATGGAATTTATTTAATTACACCATTCCTGCGTTATGAATTAACAGCGGAGCTCGCTGCTTATGCTAACCAGCGAGCGAGTGAGATTAGGAGGGCCAGCTATGCCAAAAACACCATTTTCTGAACAACTTAAAAAGCGCATCTTAGTCATGGACGGTGCAATGGGTACGATGCTGCAGCAAGCCAATCTTACAGCAGAAGATTTTGGCGGGGAAGAGTTTGAAGGATGTAATGAACACCTCGTCCTAACTGCTCCTTCTGTCATTTCTCGTATTCACCGTGAATACTTAGAAGCCGGTGCTGACATTATTGAAACGAATACGTTTGGGGCAACAAGCCTTGTTTTAGACGAATATGAACTTGGCTACAAAGCTTATGAAATTAATAAAATTGCTGCCATGCTCGCTGTCAGAGAAGCCATGAGCATCACAACGGACGAATGGCCGCGTTATGTGGCAGGTTCCATGGGGCCGACGACCAAAACCTTAAGTGTCACGGGCGGAACCACCTTTGATGCCCTCTCTGCTACTTATGAAGAGCAGGCGATTGGTTTGATTGACGGCGGCGTTGATTTGCTTTTACTAGAAACCAGCCAAGACTTATTGAATGTGAAAGCTGGTTTTGTCGGAATTCAAAGTGCTTTTTCAAAAACGGGTAAAACACTGCCGCTCTTTATTTCAGGAACCATTGAACCGATGGGTACCACCCTTGCAGGACAAACAATTGAATCGTTCTTTATTTCAGTGGAACATATGAATCCTATAGCGGTCGGTCTTAACTGTGCGACCGGCCCTGAGTTTATGCAGGATCATATTCGTTCCCTTGCAGATTTATCTTCCGTAGCTGTCAGCTGTTATCCAAATGCCGGCTTGCCGGATGAAGATGGTCACTATCATGAAACACCAGAAATATTAGCGAAAAAGTTGTCTGATTTTGCCGCACATGGCTGGTTGAATATTGTCGGCGGCTGCTGTGGCACAACACCTGAGCATATCAGGGTGATTGCGGAAGCAATGAAGCAATATCAGCCTCGTCAATTCGAATCATCCAACACGCATATGGTTTCCGGTATTGATCCATTTATTTATGATGATCCTACCTTAAGACCGATCATGGTTGGAGAACGGACAAATGTTATTGGATCCCGTAAGTTCAAACGGTTAATTACTGAAGGTAAATTTGAAGAAGCTTCAGAAATTGCACGCGCTCAAGTAAAGGGAGGCGCTCATGTTATTGATATCTGCCTTGCGGACCCGGATCGCGATGAGATGGCCGATATGGAGAATTTCATTAAAGAAGTCGTTAAAAAGGTGAAAGTACCGCTAGTTATAGACTCCACGGATGAAAAGGTCATTGAAAGAGCACTTAAGTATTCTCAAGGGAAGGCCATTATTAATTCCATCAACCTAGAGGATGGCGAGGAGCGCTTTGAAGCGATTGTTCCGTTAATTCACCGATATGGTGCGGCTGTCGTTGTCGGGACCATTGATGAAGAAGGAATGGGAGTTTCAGCTGAACGTAAACTGGCCATTGCCAAACGTTCCCATGACCTTTTAGTCAATAAATATGGACTTAAGTCGCAGGATCTCATTTTTGACCCGCTTGTATTCCCAGTTGGTACAGGAGATGAACAATATATCGGCTCAGCTAAAGCGACAGTTGATGGGATTAGGATGATTAAAGAAGCCTTGCCAAAAGTGCAGACTATCCTTGGAATTAGTAACGTTTCCTTCGGGCTCCCTCCTGTCGGGCGCGAGGTGCTAAATTCCGTCTTCCTCTACCATTGTACGCAGGCTGGCTTGGATTATGCGATTGTGAATACGGAAAAGCTTGAGCGGTTTGCTTCGATCTCAAAGGAAGAAGTTCAATTAGCCGAGGCTTTGTTATTTGATACAACGGATGAAACCTTAGCTACTTTTACCGAGTTTTATCGCGGGAAAAAGAAGGAAGCTAAGACGACCATTCCTGATATGACCTTAGAGGAACGACTTGCTTACTATGTGATTGAAGGAACCAAAGAAGGCTTGCTTCCTGATTTAGAATTGGCGCTTGCCTCCTACCCTGCTCCACTAGATATTATTAACGGTCCATTAATGGACGGCATGAAAGAAGTCGGCCGCCTGTTTAATGACAATCAGTTAATTGTCGCAGAGGTTCTGCAGAGTGCTGAAGTCATGAAAGCATCCGTTTCCTTCTTAGAGCCTCATATGGAAAAAGGCGATGTGTCTGCCTCTAAGGGAAAAGTAATTTTAGCAACGGTTAAAGGTGATGTTCACGATATCGGTAAAAACCTCGTGGATATCATTTTAAGCAATAACGGTTATAATGTGGTTGATTTGGGAATTAAAGTGACTCCTACGGATTTGGTGCAAGCTATTCGTCAAGAGAAGCCAGATATGGTCGGGTTATCAGGTTTGCTTGTAAAATCTGCTCAGCAAATGGTGTTAACGGCCCAAGACATGAAGGAAGCCGGAATTTCTGTGCCGATTCTTGTTGGCGGTGCTGCCCTTTCACGTAAGTTCACTGATACAAGGATTGCGAAGGAATATGATGGACTTGTTCTTTATGCAAAGGATGCCATGAACGGTCTATCGCTTGCCAATCAATTGCAGTCACCGGAAGAGTATCAAAAGCTGTTAGATGAAAAAGCCGAAAAGTTAGCAGCGTTAGATGTACCAAGGGATTTACCTGCACGTGCGGCTAGTGCTGTGGCGGTAAAAGTGAAACCGGCTGTGTCCACAGAGGTACCTGTTTTTACACCTATGGATACAAAAAGACATATTTTAAGATCTTATTCTCTTTCTCATATTGAGCCGTATATTAATATGCAAATGTTAATAGGGCATCATCTTGGTTTAAAAGGAAAACTTTCTAAGCAGCTTGCAGAGAAGGATGAAAAAGCCTTAAAAATTAAAGGAACGGTTGATCAGTTGTTAGCAGAGGCCAGTGCAAATAACTGGATTACTCCTGCAGCGGCATATCAATTTTTCCCAGCACAATCGGACGGTAATAAGGTATATATCTATGATCCAGAAGATCAAAAGACCATTATTGAGACATTTGATTTCCCTCGTCAGGAATCCGCACCATTCCTATGTTTAGCAGACTTTTTAAAGTCGGTTGACAGTGGTGTGATGGATTATGTTGGCTTCTTTACGGTGACAGCTGGCAGAGGAATCCGCCAAAAGGCTGATGAGTTAAAGGCAGAAGGACGTTTCCTTGAAAGCCATGCTCTTCAATCATTGGCACTTGAGTCTGCTGAAGGATTTGCCGAGTTGATTCACCGCCAGATGCGTGATCGCTGGGGCTTCCCGGATCCGCTTGATTTCACGATGCAGGATCGGTTTACGGCGAAATATCAAGGGCAGCGTTTCTCGTTTGGTTACCCTGCTTGTCCGGAGTTAGAGGACCAGAAGAAACTGTTCAAGTTGATTCAGCCAGAAGAAATTGGGATTGAGTTAACAGAAGGCTGTATGATGGAGCCTGAAGCATCGGTATCAGCGATTGTTTTTGCGCATCCTGAGGCTAGGTATTTTAATGTGAATAGATAATGTATTAAGGGTATTCCTAGTTTATGAAGGGATACCCTTTTTACTATGACCATGGACCTAAAAATATATTAAAACTCATTTACAAGCTCTTATAAATGTAATATCATTCTTAATAAAGAACGTAATGTTTTTTTATTAAGAGTGATTAATGTTTTCCTTTAAAGGAGGTGGTAATGAGTTTTGAAAGCAATAATTAGTTTTAGCCTAGTCTTGGTTGTCGTTTGTACT
The DNA here is from genome assembly GCF_002860255.1 of Neobacillus cucumis. GTDB lineage: Bacteria > Bacillota > Bacilli > Bacillales > Cytobacillaceae > Neobacillus > Neobacillus cucumis_A. The sequence goes on along the minus strand of NZ_PGVE01000027.1, from coordinate 22,070 downwards.
TTAATGATCCCTACTTCTACATATGCCTCTACTAATACAACTCAATCGAATAATAGTAGCGGATTTTTCCAGACATTCTCACTTTCTTACCTACTAACTATTTTTAATAATGATAACCCAAAAGTGGATTATCAAAATAATTATAGTGATACAAATAGCTATGATTATCCAAGTAAAGATTGGTGGGATAGTTTTTTGAAGTGGTGTAATGGAGGAAGTTATGATGGCGGAGGCAATACGGGTGAATGTAAAGATAGTAAGTACAGTTGGAGCAATGATGATGGCTGCCTAGACTCTGCTGAAATATGGAAAAGATGGTATTGTAAATAATATTTCATTCTTTGAGGCTCTTTATATGCCGCTTTTACATGTATTCCGTGGAGATTTTTTCCGCGGATTTTTTATGAAGTTTTCAATGATGGATTCCATAAGTTGTCGGGATAATTCCTTGTATTTTTGTTATTTTCCCGCATAAACTCTACCTTTTTTCCGCACATTTCCCTCTTAATTCCGCGCGTTTTCTAATTAATCCCGCGAACGCTGTATTCCATACTTCCATAACCCAATTTCAGCCTGAACCCTTGACATTTCCTTCTTTTTCAACTATATTTACCTAGGTAATTAATTTTAAAAAATGGAGCGAATCATGTTAACCCACGAATTATTCCATACCCTTCATCAGCTTTCTAGACATCTTACCAACAAACTCAATGAAGCATTGAAACCATTAGGATTATACAGCGCCCAATGGTCTGTGATTTATGTTTTAAAAAATAAAGGATCACTGACACAAAAAGAACTATGTGATTACCTTTTTGTTGAGGCGCCGCCCATGACAAGGACCATCCAGCGTCTCGTGAAACAAGGATACGTTTCTCAAGTCCCAGGAAAAGACAAACGAGAAAAATATGTGCAATTAACAGATGTGGCCCTAAAGGAATATCCAAACTGGGAACATATCGTGAATACCGTCAATCAGGAACTTTTAAAAGAGTTTCCTATTGAATCACAGGAACAACTTGTAAAACTGCAAAAAAGCTGGTTACAGCAAATTTTATAAAAAGAGGTGCATCTTATGACCAAACCAAAACTTTGGACAAAAAACTTTATTAGTATTTCCTTTAGCAATCTTTTTCTATTTCTAACTTTTTATATCTTGCTTGTCACACTTCCATCCTACGCCCTTGATGAATTACATAGTAGTTCTTCTATGGCAGGACTAATGACAACCATCTTCTTGCTATCTGCGATTATTTCTCGTCCACTTGCTGGTCAATGGCTCGAGCGGGCGGGTAACAAGAAGGTACTGCTAACAGCATTAATTATTTTCGCAGCTGCTTCCCTTTTATACTTCTTACCGAAAACCATTGGAGGATTTTTCGTTATCCGTCTGTTACATGGGGTTGGTTTTGGTATGGCGACAACGGCTGTAGGTACGATCGTGGCTGATATTATCCCTGCCTCCCGCCGCGGTGAAGGAATGGGTTACTTTGCCATGTCAACCAATTTGGCGATGGTTTTCGGTCCTTTTATTGGTTTAATGGCGATGCATCAATGGGGCGCAAAACCATTGTTTATCCTTAGTGTGATTGTGGCTTTTTGTTCTTTAATTACAGGACTAATTGTGAAACACAACACATTTGAAACACCTGTACAAACGAAAGCCCATTCATCTTTTTCCATCAGCAGCTTATTTGAAAGCTCGGCTGTACCGATTTCCATTGTGGGCAGCTTTATGGCGATTGTCTATTCTGCTCTATTATCCTTTGTATCGATTTATGCAAGTGAAATTCATTTAGAAAACATCGCTAGCTTATTCTTTGTTGTCTACGCTGTTCTGTTATTAGCATCAAGACCTTTTACAGGTAAGTGGCTTGATCAATATGGTCCTAATGTGATCAGTTTCCCATGTATTGTTCTTTTTGCGATTGGAATGTTTATATTAAGCCAGAGCAACGGAGCTTTTACCTTCCTTTTATCAGCGGGATTGATTGGAATCGGCTGGGGAACCCTCTTCCCAACTTTTCAAACTATTGCCATTCAAGATGCAGAACCACGAAAAAGAGGTTTGGCCACTGCCACGTTCTTATCGATCTATGATACTGGTATTGCTCTAGGTTCCTTTATCGTTGGAGTTATTGCCTCAAAGATGGAGTATAGTACTTTATATTGCTTCTTTGCTTTTTACATTTTAATTGGATTAATACTTTTTTACTTCCTTCATACGAAGAGGAGTTCATCAGCAAAGGAAAAAACACAGCACCAAACCAAAGCACAAGAAATTTAAGTTTATTAAACAACACTCCTCGATTTGTTATATAATGGAATGAAATAACAATGAGGAGTGATGTTTATGGCTAAATCCAAAGCCAAAAAACGTAGGGAAAAACTGGAACGCGAAGGGAAAAGGAATCCTGAAGCGATGAGAAGTCCATTTGTTTTCACCGATTTGAGAACAAGAACAACCAAAACCAAAAAAGATCATCTATATCAGTTTAAACACAAGAACCATCAATCCCATGAAGGAAATGATGGTTCTTTTTATTTTGCCGCCCCTAGCTGCAAATGCTTTAATAATTGCTGTCTTTCTACATAGAGCCGCTGTGCTTCCTCTACTGACACTATGGAAAAGTGAATAATGGTGTCAGGCACCGCTTGGGCTAGCTTAGGAATGTCAGTGGAGATCACTGTGCCGATTCTTGTGTAGCCGCCGGTGGTTTGACGGTCAGCTAAGAGGATGATGGGCTGGCCGCTCGCAGGGACTTGAATTCCTCCGAGCGGGATAGCATCTGAAATAATATCCGGCCCGCCGATATGCTCTAATTTAGGACCCTTTAATTGACACCCCATTCGATTGGATTGATGGGTAACAATAAAAGCTTCTGAGCAAAAACGATGCATACTCTCCTCTGTAAATCTTCCTTCATGCGGCCCTAATATAACTTTCAACGTCACTTCTTTCCTGTACTGAGGTACTAATTCTGGATGAAGGATTTTAAATGGTTTTCTAATGAACGGGTTGCCAAATAAAACATCATCCTTCTGCAATGCCCGTCCCTCATACCCTCCAAACTTTCCATTTAGAAACGTTGATTTACTACCTAGGACGATTGGGACATCAATGCCTCCTGCAATCGCAATATAAGCTCGGGCTCCATGAAGGCACGGACCAAGGGCCAGAACCTGGCCCTTACGTAAAAGGAAGCTTTTCCACTTAGCCACTTCCATTCTATCCACTTTGGGAGTAAAATCTCCGCCGCAAATAGCGATGACCATATCACTTAATGCCTCAAGTTCAGGTCCTATTAAAGCTGCCTCTAACACTGCCTCAGTTAAAGGATTTCCAACTAAGATATTGGCTACTTGCATAGAATAGGGATCCATGGCACCAGATGGACTGATTCCATACTGTTGGTATCCATATCTTCCGGAATCTTGAACCGTTGTTTGCAGCCCAGACTTCCATACTTTAAAAACAACCTTCATTTTCTTTCCCAACTTTTTCTTATCTGGATATTTTCTTGAAGAAAAGCCTGCTTTAATCGGGATACAAATTCTAATGCATGCGGATCATCTCCGTGGACGCAAATGGTATCTGCATGAATATCTATATCTGTCCCATCAACTGCCTCAACTTTTCCTTCTTTAATCATACGAATGACCCTAGTAATAGCGTACTCAGAATCATGAATCATCGCATTCTTCTCTTGGCGGGAGGTTAATGTCCCATCAGTCTGGTAGGTTCGATCCGCAAACACTTCCCCTGCAACTACTAAGCCTCTCTCTTCTCCAGCCTTGGCTAATTCGCTGCCGGCAAGGGCAAATAATACAAGCTCAGGGTTAACATCGAAAATCGCTTGAGCGATGGAATCGGACATAAATCGATCCTTGGAAGCCATATTGTATAAAGCACCATGCGGCTTCACATGCACAAGGTTTGTTCCATTCACTTTACAAACGACTTGTAATGCGCCTATTTGATAAATCATAAGATTATAAATCTCTCGGGGAGTTAATTTCATTTCTCTTCTCCCAAACCCTGATAAATCTGGAAATCCGGGATGAGCCCCGATTTGGACTCCATATTTTTTGGCGCGTCTTACCGTCTCAAACATAACATTGTGATCTCCGCCATGATAGCCGCAAGCAACATTCGCGGATGATATATGTTTTAGAACCTCTTCGTCATTTCCAATCTTAAAGGCCCCAAAACTTTCTCCTAAATCACTATTCAAATCAATCACGATCATTTGCTTTCTCCTTTATATATGTGTTTAACACATAGGCTTTGTTGGCTATTAATTGCTGGATATTTCTATATTCATGTGAATCTATTGGATAAAATTTAATATAATTTCCTGCTGTAAAAAGAAACGGAGATGGATTTTCTAAATCAAACAGCTTTAAGGGAGTGATGCCGATGATCTGCCATCCAGAGGGAACATCTGCTGGGTAGATGCCGGTTTGACTTCCTCCGATTCCTACTGAACCTGCTGCAATTACCTGCCTCGGGTGTTTGAGCCTTGGTGTTGAAAGCTCGGATGGTAAACCGCCAAGGTAAGGAAATCCTGGAACAAACCCCATCATATAAATCATGTATTCCTTACTTGTATGTAACCTGATCACCTCTTCCTCACTTAAATGATGATAATCGGCTACATAGGTTAAGTCAGGACCTGTTTTCCCGCCATAGTATACAGGCACTTCATAGACCAATGGCTTTTCTTGCTCTAGATGAGTCGAAGAAGTATAAATGCTTTTGAGGCTTTTTTCTAAATTATGATAGCTAATAGCCTCTGGCTGATAGTAAATAGCAACCGTACAATAGGCAGGGACCCATTCGATAATCCCTTTTATTTTTTCTGCTTTTAGACCTGCTATAAATTGCTGAATCTCCCGTTGAATCTTCTCATTAATTTGATTTCCAAATGAAACTTGTATGGCTAAATCTCCTAGTGGTTTTATCTCCATCCTAGCAATCCCCTATTTTCATCGTTGTTTTTAAGGTATCGGTTAGATGAGTATATTTCAAGTGTTATAGTAAAAATTTTCTTGAAATTAAAGTTGAAAGCACTTTATTTTACATTGATTTTTAATTACGCTAAGCTAGAATTATTCTAAATATTGGAGGGATTTACATGTTTGACGTAGTTGTTATTGGAGCAGGTGCAGCAGGAGCAAGTGCGGCCCTTTTTACTGCTAAAGCAGGCAAGAAGACCTTGGTTGTTGATAATGATAAAAGCATGACTAAACGTGCATGGATTGAAAACCATTATGGTGTTTCCGAAATTACTGGACCTGATTTAATTGATATCGGTAAAAAGCAAGCAGCTAAATTTGGTGCTGAATTAGTGGAAGCAACGGTTACCGATGTTCAAAAGACCGAAGAAGGTTTTAAAGTCGTAACGGACCAAAATGAATACGAAGCTAAACACGTTATCGTGGCAACTGGTGCATTGGTCACACTTGCTGAAACCATTGGCCTTAACACAAAGCCAGGAACAGAACCAAGAATTAAGACTGTACTAGATGTGGACGCTGCTGGTAAAACCAATATCGATGGGATTTGGGCAGCTGGAACGGTTGCAGGTGTGAGTGTACATACCATCATTACAGCAGGCGACGGTGCCAAAGTTGCCATTAATGTGATTAGTGAAATCAATGGTGAGCGCTATGTTGACCATGATGTTTTAAAATCTTAATAAGCATAGGAGCAATGAAAATGGCTGTCAAAAAAATGGACCATGTTGGTGTGTTTGTTAACGACCTAAACGCTTCACTTACTTTTTATCAAGAGATGGTTGGAATGGAATTAAAGGATAAGTTTGCTATTGCAAATGGAGCAGTAACTCTAGCTTTTCTTGGCTTTAATGGTTCCGATGAAACAGAATTAGAATTAGTTCATGGCGGTAATCCCGATCTTCCAGAAGAAGGGAAAGTTAATCATATTGCTTTCTTAGTGGATGACATTGAAGAGGAGTTTAACCGTTTAAAGGGATTGGATGTTTCATTCATTAGCGAAGAAGTCGATACCCTTCCTAACGGGTATCGTAATTTCTTCGTAAATGGTCCTGATGGAGAAAAGGTTGAATTTTTCCAAAGATAATCCTGATAAGAGATAGAAAAGAGGCTTGTCAAAAAGCCTCTTTTTTTTGAAAGGAGATTTATATGATCAAACAGGATACTAATCTTAAGCCTGTAGTAGCAGGGCTGCTCCTCGCTATTTTAATGTCGGCAATGGATAATACCATTGTTGCAACCGCGATGGGAACAATTGTCTCGGATCTCGGTGGTTTTGACAAATTTGTTTGGGTTACATCAGCCTATATGGTCGCCGTCATGGCGGGGATGCCTATCTTCGGAAAGTTATCCGATATGTACGGAAGAAAACGTTTCTTTCTCTTTGGATTGATTGTCTTCTTGGTTGGTTCCGCTCTATGCGGACTTGCCCAGAGTATCGTGCAATTAAGTATTTATCGTGCGATTCAGGGAATTGGCGGAGGAGCCCTTATGCCGATTGCTTTTACCATTGTTTTTGACATTTTTCCGCCAGAAAACCGTGGAAAAATGACGGGTCTGCTCGGTGCCGTATTTGGTGCCTCCAGTGTGTTGGGACCATTACTAGGGGCATATATTACGGATTATATTAGCTGGCATTGGGTTTTTTATGTAAACGTACCGATAGGCATTGTCTCTATTATTTTAATTGTCCGCTATTATCATGAATCATTACAGCATTCAAAGCAAAAGATTGACTATCTAGGTGCAGTTACACTTGTTATTTCTGTTGTCAGTCTAATGTTTGCCCTCGAGTTAGGCGGTAAGGAATATGACTGGGATTCGGTGCAAATCATTGGTTTATTTGCCAGCTTTTTAATCTTTTTTATTGCCTTCTTCTTTGCCGAATTCAAGGCAGCAGAACCGATTTTACCGCTCTGGCTTTTTAGGCGGCGTTTGTTTGCCTCCTCGCAACTATTGTCCTTCCTATATGGAGGAACATTTATTATTTTAACCGTGTTTATTCCAATTTTTGTTCAGGCTGTCTATGGTGGTACCGCTAAGAATGCTGGGTTAATTTTAACTCCAATGATGTTAGGTTCTGTAGCAGGCAGTTCAGTTGGGGGAATCTTTCTTACAAAAACGTCTTTCCGTAATTTGATGATATTGTCCATTATATCCTATGTAGCCGGTATGTATTTACTTGGTACAATGACCGTTGACACCCCTCGCTACTTATTGACCATTTTTATGATTCTAGTTGGATTTGGGGTCGGGTTTTCATTCTCCTTGCTTCCAACTGCTTCGATGCACAATTTGGAGCCGCAATATCGGGGAACAGCTAACTCTACCAACGCTTTTTTACGCTCCTTTGGAATGACACTTGGTGTCACCATTTTTGGAACGCTGCAAGGTAATAGGTTTACTGATAAACTACAAGAGGCATTCAAAGGCATGCAGGGAGGCGGCGGACAGCATTTTCAAATGGGGGACCCCCGCCAAATTTTCCAGGCAAGTGAACGGGCAAAGATACCTGACTTTATCTTAGAAAAAATTATTCATGCGATGTCCGATTCCATTACACATACCTTTATGCTGACATTGATCCCTATTGCACTTGCTGCAATTACTATCTTTTTCATGGGGAACGCCCGTGTACAAGTGAGCAAGAAACAAGCAAAAGGGTAAGATACTAAAAAAGCACTGACCTCATCCGGCCAGTGCTTTGTTTTTTAAACTTTAAGATCCCTTCCAGCTTCCACGATATGAAGCAGCAAATGGGCAAGATGGTGAATCGGACCATACTCTTGTTCTTCCTCTTCGTCTTCTTCCTCACTGAATTGAAGGTCATTTAAATATAGCGCCATAAATTCATAGAAGTCTTTCAGTTGAAAAGAATAACAGCCGACTGGGTCTTCATTATCCTCTTCATATTGTAAGACCATGTAAGAGAGATTCCCATCAATGTCTGCCGCATCAAAAAAGACAAAAAAGCCAATATTGGTATCAAGCTCGAATAAATGCCTTGTCCCGCCTTCCGTTGCTTTGTTAAATTCCTCTTGATTTATTTTTTGTATTTGCATGCTGTCCACATTATCTTCTTGGTGAAACCCAACTACAAATGATTCCATGATATCCTCCTACCTCGTCATAAAGTCAAACACATGCTATTAGGATACCCATTTATAGAATCATTTCATTCAAGAGGATGATTGTCATTTTCGTTTCTCTCTTGTTGATATTCCGTTAAAAGTGGATTTTCCGTTGTGGCAAAGCGGGCCGTCTGGAGACTCATTTCCGCCTCAACACCGTAAAGCTTTTTCATCGCCTCTTTTTCCCATTCTTCATCGTGAAACAGTTGATTCTGTTCTTGATCTCTCAAAAAAGTCACCTGCTTTCCATAAAAGGTTTAATCACTTAATGACTGTTCTAAATCACGGAGCAGAACATTGACATCCTCAAGACCCACCGCAAGTCGGATGATTCCTGGACTGATATTCTCCTCAAGCAGCTGTCCTGCATTGTTGCTTAGGTTAGGAGACATCACTAGACTTTCAAACGATCCAAACGAAACCCCTATTTTAAAAGCTTTCATTTTGTTAATCACTTTTTCCACTTGGCGGTAATTGGCTTCCGTTAATTCCATGCTCATTAAACCGCTGTAACCCGCTAATTGCTTTTTCCCTAGGCCATAATCTGGATGGGATTCAAGTCCTGGAAAATGAACTTTGGCTATTTTAGAATGGGACTCTAAATACTCTGCTACTTTTAATGCATTCTCCTGATGGGACAGCATTCGTAATGGCAAAGTACGTAATCCCCTCAACAATAACGCCCCTTCAGATGGCGGCATTGCGGCACCCATTAGTAAATATTCCTTATTAAATAAAGACTTCATGATCTTTTTACTTGTAATTAACGCACCGCCTAGGACATCACTGTGCCCGCCAAGGTATTTTGCCGCGGAATGCACCACGATATCGATTCCAAACATTAATGGTTTTTGAAATAAGGGAGTCGCCCATGTATTATCGATAATCGTCCGAATTCCCTTTTCCTTTGCCAGCTTGCTAATCTCTTCAAGATCAATCAAGCGAAATTTTAAATCTGTAGGACTTTCAAGAAAGATAACTTTCGTGTTGGATTGAATGGCCTTAAGAATTTCCTCTGTATTTGTAGAATATACAACTGAGTGACTAATATTAAACTTTCCCAAATATTTTATAAGTTCCATTGTGGAGTAATATAAATTACTAACGCAAAGAATATGGTCTCCGCTTTGAACGCTATTAATAATGGCTGCACTGATAGCTGCCATTCCAGAACCAAAGGTCTTGCAGTCTTCTCCTCGTTCCAACGCTGCTAGTTTCTTTTCTACAATTTCGACGGTTGGATTGGTTCCTCTTCCATATACATAATGGTTTTTTTCTTCCTTTACAGCCTCAACCAAATCACCCAGGGAGGGATAAGTAAACAAGGTGTTTTGAAAAATCGGCGGGACAACCGCCCCTTGAAATCGATCCCGATCGTCCTCGAAATTCATACAGATCTGTTTATCGTTCTCAAACTCTTTTAAACGAAACATTTGATTATAAGCTCCTATTAAAATAACTTTTATTTATTTTCTGTCTTCAGTTGTCAATCATTCCAATAAATAAAAAAAATCCCTGAAAAATCAGGGATTTTTAATACACATGATCAAACTGGAGGAAGAATTGGCGGACCTGATGGCCCTTCATACGCAAAGTTTTGAGTATTGGATACATTTTCACTTTTTACAATCGTATGGGATGCAAAAGGAAAAAGGAATGAGATGGAAAGTAGTAGGACAACCATTTTCTTCATAATAATCCTCCTGTTATTTTATTTAGATAACTCATTGCTTTGTGGAGCATTCCGTTTTCATGGTAGTAATCCGATAGCATTTTATAAAAGCGGGTAAGGAAATCAATCGGTTCATTCGTCTCTTCAAAATAAGGAATAACTTTTGCTTCTAAGTATTTAAACGCTTTTTGCGGTGAAGCCAAATGAAATAAATAAAAATCTGCCAAAAGACGATACTTTTTACTCCCCAGTTCTTTTGCAAGTGACTGAACTTTCTGAAAACTATTTTTTGCTTTCTCGGCGGATTCCTGTGCGAAATAAATTTCACCAATAGAATAAAGCGTAACTAAATAATGCTCATTACAGCTCTGTTGAAGGGCCAAACTTTTTTCATAATAAAAAAGTGCTTTCGTGTTATTATTCATTTTATTTTGTAAAAATCCCATGTTGTGATAAATTTGAGGAAGCATTTTTTCTTCTTTTAACAATTCTGCATTACGAATTAAATGCTGGAAACACCCTTCTGCTTCCTCATAAATTTTAGAATGAGTGTAACTAATGCCTAAGAGCATTAACGTGTGCAAAATACGTAAAAAGTTATGCTGATTCATGTAAATTTGGAGGGCCATTTTCCCAAAATGGATGGCATGCCCCGATTGTTCAAGTGAACTTTTTACGAGGGCACGGTGATAAAGAAATTCACCACTAGTCGTATCATGATCATTTTCTACATACAAAGTATCCAGTAAATTATCTGCGTTTTTATTTTGACCTTTTAAAATTAAGAATATCGCATTATAGTAGCGAAATAAATAGCTCTCATGTTGGGAAAAATTTTTCTTTTGTTTATATAATAGATCCCTTTGTGACTCGGCATCCTCTATAAGTCCTTTAAATAACATATAACGATATTTAGCCAGCTCCCAAATAAATATATGTTTGGAAAAAGGGATGAGGTGCTCTATATTTTTTAATTCCTGATAGATTTCTTCGACTTCTTTTAGTAAGAAGAAATTAATTTTATTGCTTAAATCACGCAGAAGATTTTTTATTTGTTCTTCTTTCTCTTCCATTTCTTCAAGACTAATGCTGAGCCGTTCAAGTAATAGAGCAATAGTTTCCTCGTTTGCCTCTTTTGTATTGTTTTCAATTTTACTTAAATGCGGGACAGAGCATATTCCTTTCGCAAGCTCTGTTTGGGTAATTCCTTTTTGGGTTCGATAGTATTTAATCAGAGATCCGAATTCCATCCTACCACCAGCTTGCCTTTCTTTTATTACCATTTTACTATACTATGTATCATCCTAACAGTAATTTTGAAATATTGGTAAAATATGAATTTTTTAAAATAGTATAAAAGCCATCCGAATCAGATCTGATCCGGATAGCTTCCTTTCTATTATTTCACTCGCGGGAAACCAAAGCCAGATGCGTTATCATCACCTGTCGCTGAACTGATGCCGCCTTTTATATCATTCGCCTTTGCTCTATTCTGCAGTTCGGTCCGCAGCTGAGCATTTGACCATGATGGATTAGCAGACCAAATCTTTGCTGCCAGACCGGAGACGTGTGGAGTGGCCATGGAAGTGCCGCTAATGGTATTATATCCTCCATCATTCCAGGTAGATTCAACTGCTCTTCCAGGAGCAGAAACCTCTACATCCCGTTCTTGAATCACATAGTCACCATCTGTAGCAGAATTCCCCCTTGAAGAGAAATCGGCTACCCGATAAGTACCATTTTGCTGAACATTTTCTAATGCAGCAACAGCTACCGCATTGACTAATCCTCCTGGATATCCTATCGTGTTATCAGCAGAGCCATCATTTCCCGCGGCTGCAATAATCAGGACGCCTTTACTATAGGCATAGTCGACCGCATCAGAAATAAGTGAATCCTTTGTGCTTGAACCAAGTGACATGGAGATAATCACCTTTAAGCCAGATGCCTGATCTGCTACCTTACGGATGGCTGCAGCAATGTCATCAGAATAGCCGCTGCCGCGATCGTTTAATACTTTATATGACCATAGTTTTGCCTCTGGTGCCACCCCATAAATTCCCTTGCCAGTACTGCCGCCATTCGCTAATACGGTACCAGAAACATGAGTACCGTGCCCATTTCCATCGGAACAGGTTCCATCAACCCAGGAAACTTTCATTTGTGAAAAATCCTGACATTGCTCCAGACTGCCAGCTAAATCTGCATGGTTTTTATATACTCCTGTATCTAGAACGGCAACCTTTATACCGCTGCCACCAGATGTACTTGTAATGGCTGGATCATTATAAATGGCTTGTATTCCCCATGGAGTTTGATCGCTAGGTGCGGTGCCGGCAGTTCCACCCGGTTTTGCTGCCGCTTCTTGAACAGTTGCTATATGAACCTCAGGAACTCTTTCAACGGTTAAATTTTTGTTATGAAGAAGTGCTTGATATTGCTGGGCGTTCACCGTCGTTGTAAATCCATTTGCTGCAAAATCCCAGCGGACACCGTAGCTTGCTTTCGCTTTTGCCTTCTCAGACGCTGCCCCCTTAATCAGCACACGATAAGTTTCATTCGTTTGAACTTGCTGCCCAAATGCCGCAGTAGCAAACATTGAAACCCCCATCACAGCACTTAAAATAATTGCACCCCATGTTCTCCTTTTTCTCATCCAAACTCCCCTTTCTAAAATGGTACAGAACCAATAGACCTGCGGTAAATTATATTCGTACCAATATAGCAATATAAGAAAAGTTCATCTGAATAAGTTGGGAAAATTTTAAAAAAATTAATAATTCCATAAAAAAAACCAGCCTAACGAGAGACTGGTAATCTAGAAATATTTCTTTTTCCAAAAAATAAACGCTGTTAAACTGGTTAGAAATGCGGAGATGACTAATGGAATGGCATACGAATGAGTCGCATGCTGAAAGGGAATATCCACATTCATTCCGTAAAAACTTGCCACCATCGTTGGGAAAGATAAAATAATCGTAATCGAAGTTAAAAACTTCATGACGATGTTCAAATTATTTGAAATGATCGAAGCAAAAGCATTCATCATACCTGATAAGATGGATCGGTACGTTTCCGCCATTTCGATTGCCTGAGTCTTTTCGATTATGACGTCTTCTAATAAATCTTTGTCCTCTTCATACATTTTTAAATAATTAAAACGCAAAATTTTATCAAGAACTACTTTATTTGATTTCAAAGAAGTGGTAAAGTATACCAAACTTTTTTCCAAAGCAAGAAAAGCATAAAGCTCTTTATTTTTTAAGGATTGATGTACTTCGCGTTCAATTTCATTTGTTTTCTTATTAATTTGCTTTAGATAACGAAGATAATAAGATGAAATCACAAACAGTATTTGCAAGGCAAAGCGTGTCTTTTTAAACGTAAAGAACTCTTTCACTCGATTCTTCCGGAATTCTTCAATAATTGGGGAATCCTTTAACGAAACTGTAATTATATTATCCTCAGTTAATATGATGCCAATCGGAATGGTTTCGTACACAGCAAGGCCTGAATCATCGTGGACAATATAGGGAAAGTCAACAATGATATAAACTCGGCCATCGTCACGTTCAATCCTTGGACGTTCTTCATCATCCAGCGCATCTTTTATAATATCTACATCAACCTGAGCATCATTTGAAACCTTATTGATTTCTTCTGCAGTTGGTGCATACATATTCACCCAGCAGCCTTTTGAAACAACGTCAACCTGTTCAAGAACCCTTGTATCGGTGCTTTTATAAATTTCTAACATGGCAAAACCCCCTCAATTACTTTATTCGAGGAAGCCAACAACCTTTTTAAGAGTTGATATTCTGATATTCAATTCAATCAATTCTAAGATCACATTGACTTCCTCCCGCCTACTTGGGTCCGGGTCTACGGAATAACTCAAAAATATCAACTCCCTTTTCTTTTATATCCTATCCTATCATAAACCGAAATGACTTAAAGTACAAAGGAGTTTTTTCAGGAAATTATTTGTCCTCCGAAAAATAAGGATTTAGATGGATTAATACTTCATGAATATTATCATTTTGATCCATAAGTGCCTGTTTAATTGATTTTGCCATATCATGCCCCTCTTTAATGGTCTTAAAATGATCAACGGATAGCCGAAGGTCCACCAAAATATAATGACCATGCTCTCTCGCCCTAATCCGGTCGATCCTTCTAACCTCTGCAAATCCCTTTATTACATTGATGTATTCCTGCAGCGTTTCGGCATCAATATTCCGCTCTAATAGAATATCAAAGGCTTCCGTCAGCATTTCTTTTGCGATTTTCAAAATGAGATAAGCAACATAAATACTGGCGGCTTTGTCGCCATACAGTAAAAAGTGGATATCAAACCTTTCTCCAATGATTGAAAGGAGTACCCCAATGGCAGCAGCTATGGATGCAACAATATCTGCTTTATGGTCATAAGCAATGGCCTCGATGGCCTTACTATTATTTTCATTCGCCACCTTTAATGAACTTCGATAAAGAATTACTTTTGTTACAAACGAGAATAAGGCAATCCACATGGCCAACAGGCTCGGTGATTCCACCGCGTGAAAGAAACCGCTGATTCCTTCGTAAGCCACATAAAGAGCAACCAGGAAAAGGAGGATTCCAATAATTTCCGAAACAATGACTTCAGCCTTCCCATGTCCATATGGATGTTCTTTATCAGCTGGTTTATTGGAGATCTTTATAACAAGCAAAACGATCACAGATGCAAACACATCTGCAGCCGAGTGAATACCATCAGCGAAGACAGCATCACTATGCCCGTACCAGCCAATCACAATCTTCCCCAGTGTTAGAATGACATTACTAATTACACTTATCCAAGCTATTTTCTTTGCCAGAGCTTCTCTCATTACCATAATAAACCACCTTTAAAATAAAAAGAAAACCGTCACTGCCCCTTATTACAAGGACAGTGACTTATTTTTCATACCTATTGTTATTTTACCTTTAAGTAAATTAGCCTCAAAATCATATCAGACGTAACCTAGATGGGTCTAGAGAAAAACTCTTGCACTTCCCAAGCAATGTTGGATAAAGGAAAAATTCTAGTCCTCAAGACCCTCAGGTTCTTTTTTGCGCATTTCCACTTCTTCTGCCACAGAGATTCTGTTAATTTGATCGTGAAGATAATGGAAGGCTTGATCAAGCTCTTCACGGGTTGGGAATTCATTCTTTTGTTTCATGGTCCATTCCCCTTTCAAATTTTTTAGGAGTAATAAATGTGAAATAAGAAAAAATACGGTTGTACCATCAATCATTAAAAAGGAGGATAACAAAAGTGGAACATAAGAAAGCAAATCCTAAAAAAGAACTTGCAGGAAGTTTTTATCATCCAAGTTATTACAAAGAAAGCGATGACCTATCTTCCGGTATTGCTACTTCTCATGAACAAGTAAGTGATGCTTATACCGAAGGAGAAATCGGTGCTGTCATTGATGACGTTAACGGGCAGGATATTCCTATCCAAAGAAAAGGTTATGAAGAAAGTTAAAAGAAAAGCGCAAGGCGCTTAGACTTCGGCGACAAGCACAAGTCGAGCCGGCCGAAAGGTTGTTCTTTAACCTTTTGGACGGATTGGCTTGTGACCTCGAGCCGATGGCGCCTGGAGCTGGACAATTCTCGAAGTCGAAATTTAAACTTTCTTATCTTTTGAAGTAGGAAAACAGCTCTCATTTGAAAGCTGTTTTCTTTTTTCCATCATTTGTCGTCATCTACATATGGATCATGTTCAAATGCAGGTAAGTCACCAAAACTTGTCATGATGCCTTCTTCATCTAATGCTGCCTCGTATTTTTCATGCTGGGCATTTGGATAAACGGTAACATTTTTTCCATACATATCATTCCCAACAAAGTTCTCATAGTCTTCCACATAACCAATGCTTTCTTCTGATTCATTATAAACATCGTTATAGTGGTCTTTAGGGAAAGCCAGATCAGATGGGCTGTCAGAAGTTCCCCATTCGGCTACAGTCTGCCAAGAGTCCTCTGCATCAAAGGCCACATTCTCATCTGATTCATCCATATCAAATTTACCAAATGGCGGCATTAATACTCCCTCTTCAATTGGACGATCGTGTGAGATGACCTGGTCTGGGGTATGATCGATACAATAGGTAGTATTAGGCAAAGCTTCTAGCCGCTCTGCTGGGATTTCCTTTCCGCACACTTCACACTTACCATATGTTCCGTTTTCCATTGCCTCTAGGGCCCGGTTAATGTTTCCAAGTTGTAATTTATAATGCTCAAGCAACGCATTATCTTTTTCACGTTCATACAGTTCCGTTGCATCGTCAGCCGGATGGTTATCATAACTAGATAACTCTCCCATCGACTCATGATCATGTGCGCGTTCGAATCCAAAATGGTCGTTCTGGTCGAGACGTTCCTCCACTTCACTTTTTTCCTTTAACAATTGTAAACGTAACTCAGCTAACTGCTGTGTCGATAACATGTGAAAACCCCTTTCACTTAAAAGCAATTTCATTATCTATTTACCCAATTCATGTTTTTATTTATCGTTCCTTTATATTTTCATTTTTTTCACGGTTGATTATGTAATGAAAATTTAATTCCCGAAAATTTCCCCTTCGATTTTAATGCGTATATCGAATAAGTTTCAGGCGGTCGTGTATCTTAAAAATGTTAAGTGATAATGACTTAGAAAAGAGGGATTTCGTGGTTAATGAAAACTTCGACAAATTTAGAAAGGTCGAACTCAAACATCAGGGAACATATATCGGAAGTGATAAAAACCAGCAGCCTGGTCTAAATGATCGTGACTATAATAACCAATCTAATACCGATAAATCACCAGGTGCTACAGGACGAGATTTATAAAAGTTCCCTTGCCTTAAAGTTGGTTGAGGGGACTGTCCTCTCAACCTTTAACAGCCTGCTAGGAAGGATGCAAAGGAGAAGATCATGACTAAAGCCAAATCAGATGCAAAAGAAACAAACAATATGAAATGGTGGCAGCTATCGCTATTTGGGGTAGGCTGTACGATTGGAACTGGGTTCTTCCTTGGCTCTGGACTTGCCATTAAAATGGCAGGGCCCGCTATTTTAATGGCGTTTTTAATGGCAGCGCTCGGGACTTATTTTGTTTATGATGCCTTATCAAAAATGACTTCAAAAGAGCCCTTACAAGGTGGTTTTAGATCTTACGCCAAGAAGGCATACGGCAGATGGGCCGGATTCAGCAGCGGCTGGGTCTATTGGTCCTCAGAAGTATTGATTATGGGAAGTCAATTAACCGCACTCTCCATTTTCTCCCGCTTTTGGCTTCCAAGGGTTCCATTATGGATATTTACAGCAATCTATGCTGTTTTAGGATTAATGATTATTTTAATCGGAGTAAAGGTGTTAAACAGACTTGAAAATATTTTGGCCATCTTAAAAATTTCTGCGATAACGATGTTTATTGTGATTGCCTTTCTCGCTATTTTTGGTGTGATCGAGGGAGACCGTCCGATACAGTTTCCGAATAGTGCCAATGAGATCATCCCGCATGGTGCGGTCGGTTTGTGGTCGGCTGTCATTTTTGCCTTTTATGCTTTTGGCGGAATTGAAATATTAGGTTTAATGGCGACGAATTTAAAAGATCCCAGTGAGGCACCTAAGGCCGGAAAAGTCATGCTGTTTACACTTATGATTATCTATGTCCTGTCGATTGGTTTAGCGGTTATGATGGTATCCTGGCACGCATTTAATACAAAGGAAAGTACCTTTGTCGTAGCTTTAAACGCCTACCATCTTGCTTTTGTCCCACATCTCTTTAATGCTGCGCTCATCATTGCGGGTTTTTCCACAATGACAGCCTCTTTATATGGTGTAACAAGTGTACTAGTAACCCTAGGTGAAGAGCATGATGCCCCAGCTTGCTTTGCGAAAAAAGGGAAATTAAAGGTTCCATTATGGACTTTGATTATTACCATGCTCGGGATTACAGCCTCCATTATCTCAGCATTAATGCTTCCTGATAAAATTTATGAGTGGGTTACAACCGCAGCAGGACTGATGCTCTTGTATAATTGGCTCTTTATTCTTGCATCCTCTCGAAAAATATTAGAATTAAAAACAAAGGAAAAAGTTATGTATACGATTGGGGCCCTATTTATCCTCATTGCCGTTAGCGGAACATTATTTCATGACACGAGCAGACCAGGCTTTTTTATTAGCTTAGCCTTTATTGGGGTCATCGGGTTGATCACCCTCCTTATGAACTTCAAATGGAAAAAGGAAAAGAGTAAAAAGAAAAGCAAGAGTAAGGTCCTAAAGCCATGGCCTACAGCCTAAAACAAAAAGTCAGCTACCCTATAGCTGACTTTTTGTTATCCAAACAGATTATGAAACGCTTGCATCCCAAAATAAATTCCAAAGCCAATCAAGGAGATTCCTGATATACATGAGATGACTACAAGTAAGTGACTGGTTAAGAATTTACGGGCACTGCTAGCCACACCTGCCATCGTAATATCCCAAATTAACAATCCGATAAAAATCGCACTGCTATAAAGGATTAATTGGCTGGTTTCATAAGTTGCAGCTGTTTTCGCAAGAACCGATCCATATATCCCCAACCAAAAAAGAATGGTTAATGGATTAGAAATCGACATGAAGAATCCGGAGAAAAATGATTTATAAAGCGGCTCACTGCCTCGTGCATGTTGTAAATTAATTTTCCCGGCATTCATAAACGTTTCTATCCCCGTATACATCAATACAAAACAGCCAAAAAACCAGAGGAAGGTCTGCATAAAGGCTGTTTCAAGGAATTGAACTACACCTATGTATACCACAAGCATGTAGATTCCATCCGCTACCACGGCCCCAACCCCAATGAGCCATGAGTGCATGAATCCATTCCTAATTCCCCTGTCAATCTGTGCCGCATTAATGGGCCCAATTGGAGCGGCTAGCGATAATCCTAATAGTATATAGCTTAAAAATACATTCATTTCTACCTCTCCCCCAACCAATGGATAGATGCCTGTCTTTCCATGTTTATTCAGCTGGTGAGGGTTGTACCACAAAAATATATAGGTTACTGATTGGATTCCGATACTCTCCTAAGTTCCAAACTAAACCCTGCTTCTTCAATAGGCTGATTGATCAGGTGATGCCTTGGTTTTGGTAAAGTATAGGAATCAATTTCAATGATGTATTTTGGACGATGCTTTGTTTCTTTGTAAATTTTTCCAACATACTCTCCTATCAGGCCAATGGCGATCAACTGCAAGCCGCCAATCAACCAGATGGAAGTAATTAAGGAGGTCCATCCCGTTTGGGTCGTCCCAAAAAATTTAAGGGCTAAAAAGTAACTCCCAAAAACTAAACTCATAAAAAAGGAGACAAAACCTGTGATTAAAACAAATCGGATAGGCGAAACAGAAAAAGAGGTAATACCATCAAAGGCAAACGCAAGCATTTTTTTCAAAGGATATTTTGTTTCTCCTGCCTGTCTTTCTAAGCGGTCATAATACACCACATCCGAGCGAAAACCAAGTAAAGGAACAATTCCTCTTAAGAATAAATTAACCTCATGGAACCGTTCCAGTTCTTCAACCGCCCGCTTGCCGAGCAACCTGAAATCCGCATGATTGTATACAAGGTCCACTCCCATTTTTTTCATTAGCTTATAAAACCCTTGTGCCGTGCTCCGTTTAAATAAGGTATCTGTCTCTCGTCCCTTACGTACACCATAAACAATTTCAAATCCCTGCTGGAACTTGAGGATAAACTCACGAATGACCCGGATATCATCCTGAAGGTCAGCATCTATGGAAACAATACAATCTGAATGCTCCTTAGCGGTAAATAAGCCCGCTAGTAAGGCATTTTGATGGCCAACATTCCGTGACAGCTTTAAGCCGCGGACATAGCCGTTCCTCAAGCCCTCTTTGTAAATCAGGTCCCATGTGCGATCCTTACTGCCGTCATCAACAAATAGGATTTTGCTTTGCTTTGAAACAAGCTCATCCTGAATCAATTCTTTCAGTTGTCCCTCTAGCTGTTCAATGGTTTGCGGCAAAACTTCTTCTTCGTTATAACATGGAACAACAATGGTAAGGACTGGTTCTATCATTTGTATTACCCCCGGTGTCTACATGGTTTTGTATAAATAAATCTTCCAAGCGGCGTTTTTCGATGTGAATACTTTTTCGAGCAGCAATTTATTTTGCTTAGCATTGTCAATTGGAATGGCTGAAAAGATATATCGACCGCCCATTTCCTTAAATACTTCCGTATTTAGCTGTAAATGTTTTAAGTGCCGTTTGGAATCTTTCTTAAGCATATATCTTTTTCCAAGCTGAGCTGTAAATAAATAACAACGCCCGCCCCACTTGTCATAATATTTTTCAATGGTTTTATTTTTGGCCAATTCCTTTTCAATTATTTTCCTAAATTGATGTTTATAGCTTAGTGGATAAAAATTATTATAGGTATCAATTGTATAGAAACCGTTATATTGTGAAACAGCCGGATGGATACCGATACTCGCGACTCGGTAGGCTTCCGGTTTTAAGCCGATATAATCCTTCACCTCTGTAAACAAATCTTCGGCAAAAAACTCCTTAACCGTAGGCTTTTCCCGATAAATAATTTCATCATTCATTAGTCCCAAAAAAGCGATTTGGGAGACTACTAGCCATTTGGCCATTTTGAGCCTATCGAATCCATGAGTAGAAATAATTTTTAAGGCAAGAGCAAAGCTTGCATAGATCACCATGGGTCTTAAGAAATGATAGCGGGCAAAATTAAAGGTATCCATAAAGTGGAATATTTTTGTTAAGGGCAGCCATCCCTCATAAAACCAAAAGGCATACCATAATGACAAAAACATATTGAATCCAAATAAGAAAACATACAGCTTTTCCTTCTCCCAAAGTTTCTTTGAGTACACTATATATATAGCTATAAGGGTTGCCGGCAGGATGATTAGGGTATGAACTGTCATCACATGCGTATGTCCAAGCATATAGTTTTTGAAAAACAGCCTGACTGCCCGCCAAAAAGGCAGGTGTGCATGGAAATATTCATCCCGGCTATTTGGCTCTGATGAGAATAGAAAAGAATACACCAGCCGATACTCCACCAGCATGAATATACCGGTCATATAACTAATGGCAAATAAAAAGCGAAGGTTCCATCCCTTCCCCCTTATGACATCCCATAGCCAAAAAGCCCCCATCGCACTTAGAAAAAAGAAAAAACCTAATACAATGCTTGCGTACAGAGGAAGCATGGTTAGGACAAGATAATCCTTCCACGTATCCTCATGCTTTCGTATATTTAAAAAGGCCCAAAGTGCTAATGGCATCCCTAATGTACTTAACATACCTGATGGCCAAAACGGAGTGAGGGCAAAAGCTAGGGCACTTCCAATTTGGATTGTAAGCCATTTATTCCCCGGCATAAAATGATCTTTTAACAATAAATACATACCAAAAAAGGCAACAACCCTTGTAAGCGCCTGACTTAATCCGTAAGCAATCATCGTCGGAAAGAGTGAATATAACCAGACAATCACACTATATTCCGTACCAAAGGCATTCCTCGAAAGTTGTCCATTAATGATTTGCGGAATAACCGCATGGACGCTGCCAAACATTTCTCCACTTTTTGCAAGCACTTTATACCAAGCCAGATTTGAATCCAGATTATCATGAACCCGGATATGGGCATTTTCCTGCAAAATAAACAGCGGAGAGAGATAAACCGCAATCACCATTAAAGCGAAAAGGATGAATAGGCGCTCCTTTTTCGTTTCAATCACCACTCTACTACACCCCTATATTCAAGAGTTCTCCATTATAAATTTCACTGAAGGATTGAAATTTATTCCATAAAACAAAAAATCCTCCATTTTCTTAACAGGGGGAAATGTCAAAAGAGAGGATTGACGAACTTCATTGGATTTTTATTCTATCTTAGGTCGGCTATCCGGGCTATTGTCGACCGTTATCGGATTTTTATTCCATCTTGGGTCGGCTATCCGGGCTATTGTCGACCGTTATCGGATTTTTATTCTATCTTAGGTCGGCTATCCGGGCTATTGTCGACCGTTATTGGATTTTTATTCCATCTTGGGTCGGCTATCCAGGCTATTGTCGACCGTTATCGGATTTTTATTCCATCTTGGGTCGGCTATTCAGGCTATTGTCGACCGTTATCGGATTTTTATTCCATCTTGGGTCGGCTATCCAGGCTATTGTCGACCGTTAT
>NZ_PGVE01000026.1 GCF_002860255.1 Neobacillus cucumis | reverse complement strand
CTGGATGCACTGAAAGCGACGATGCCAGCAGGAACTGTTACGGGTTCCCCGAAACCAATCGCTATGGACATGATTGATGAACTGGAAGATCAACATCGTGGGATTTACGGAGGCGCTATCGGATATATTGGTCTTAACGGTAATATCGACTTCGCATTGACAATCCGTACAATGCTCGTAAAAGAAGGCAAAGCGTATGTTCAGGCAGGTGCGGGGATAGTAGGAGCTTCTGTACCTTCATTAGAATATAAAGAGACGTCCAATAAAGCCCGTTCTTTACTAGAAGTAACGGAAATGACAAAGTGATTGCCTAGGTTCAAGCCGTGCCGAACGATCAAGTGAACATCTAGACGAGAAGGGAAGAGATGAGTATGGAGAGGTTTTTAAGCATAGTAGAGAAGCAACGCCACCTGATGTATGAAGAGATGAAAGAAGCTGCCGAGCTGATGTTCAATGAAGCGACAGATGAAGATCTCATTGCACAGTTTTTGATCGCGTTATCGAAAAAAGGTGAAACATCACATGAAGTAGCGGCATTGGCGGCTGTTATGAAGTCATATGCAAATGACCTGACGCCTACAGAGGCGCGTTATCTAGATAACTGCGGAACGGGTGGAGATGGAGTCAATACATTCAATATTAGTACGACGGCTGCATTTGTTTTGGCGGGTGCTGGGGTCCGGGTTGCGAAACATGGTAACCGTAAAATCTCCAGCGCATCGGGAAGTCAGGATGTCCTAGATGCACTTGGCATTCATTCCGACTTCCAGATATCGGATATGCAAAACTTACTGGAACAACAAGGAATTGCATTCTTATTCGCGCCCGCTGTTCATCCGAAAATGAAACGGATTGGCACTATACGCAACAAAATTGGTAAGACAACGATCTTCAATTTGGTTGGACCTTTGACGAATCCTGTATCACTTGAAACTCAATTTACCGGTATTAATCGTCCGGATTTCATCATGGAATACGCATCAGTACTCCGGATGTTAGGGCGGGAGAGAGCGATTGTTGTAAGTGGGGCAGGCGGAATGGATGAGGCATCTCTTGCGGGCCAGAATGAATTTGTATTTCTCGATCATGGTGATTTAATTCCATTTTCATTGACTGCGGATGACGTAGGGCTTGAATATGCACCGTTGTCGGCAATTAAAGGTGGAGATGCAGTAGAAAATGCCGCGACTACTCGATCGATCTTAGGTGGAGAACGTGGGCCAAAGTTTGATACGGTCGTGTTGAATGCAGGTATTGGTTTATTTGCAAATGGGCATGTTTCTACAATTCAAGAAGGCGTGAAAGTAGCTACTGAAAGTATCTTGTCAGGCAAGGCGTTAGCAAAACTAGATGCCGTTGTCGCATTTAGCGAAAAGATTCGGCAGAAGGCGGTTATCCAATGACGATTTTAGAAAAAATTATTGCACAGAAGAAAATAGAAGTAGATCAATTGCTAGCGAGTAACGTGACGTTTCCGGAACGGGAGATTACACGTCCGTCACTCTATCAGACGTTGGTGAAAGCGAAACAACTGCAAGTCATCTCTGAAATGAAACGTGCA
>NZ_PGVE01000025.1 GCF_002860255.1 Neobacillus cucumis | reverse complement strand
ATTGTGTGCCACGAAAACTAGCGAATTGTGTCTGAAGGCACAATCAACTAGTTGTGCTGCACTCAAGATGAGAGTAGGCCTCTCGCAATCGCTATACAGGTAGAGATTGCAAACCACCCTAAGGTGCTGTAGTCAAAAGCTATGGTATTGAGCGTTAGGGAAAAGGCAGAGCAAGACTCTGTCAGGTACGTATTAAGGAGACGAAAACCATTGAACCGCTGAGGAAGTATCGAAAGCGTAGGGATGTCATCAAAACTGAGGGGGAGTCGTTAACTCAGGATTAGTTCGGAGGAAACCTGTTTACTGTCCGTTCGGTGACCGGTATAAAGGCGGCGTGAATTTAATACAGGCTTGAGTGTGGAACGTGGGAACCTACGACATGGATGCCAAGGGAGAAATTCAAGTGGAAGCACCACAAGAATCAGAGTACCAATGCCATGTATAGGGGCGGAATAACCCGTAGTAGTAATGAAACCTCCTAACGGAGGTGGAGCAAAGGGGTTATGTTATTCAGTTTTATTAGCAAGTCAACCATCTTAATGGGAGGAACTTATGAATAAAACAAAGCCATATGCAATATCTAAAAAGGTGGTTTATGAAGCCTTTCTAAGAGTAAAAGCAAACAAAGGGTCAGCCGGTATTGATGAAGAGTCAATTGAAGCATTCGAACTGAACCTAAAGGACAATCTCTATAAGCTATGGAATAGAATGTCCTCAGGAAGCTATTTCCCTCCAGCAGTAAAAGCAGTAGAAATACCGAAGAAAGGTGGAGGTACTAGGACACTGGGAATTCCAACGGTTGAAGACAGAATTGCACAAATGGTCGTGAAAATGTACTTTGAACCCTCGGTAGAACCTTTCTTCCATAAGGATTCGTATGGTTATAGGCCTAACAAAAGCGCAATTCAAGCGTTAGAGATAACCCGCAAAAGGTGTTGGAAATATAACTGGGTTCTAGAATTCGATATTAAAGGACTATTCGATAACATTGATCACGGTTTACTAATGAAGCAGTGGAAAAGCACACAAGTAATAGATGGGTAAAACTATATATAAAAAGATGGCTAAAGGCACCTTTCCTAACAAAAGAAGGTGAAGTAGAACGTACTTCTGGTACACCGCAAGGTGGAGTTATAAGTCCAGTTCTATCAAATCTATTTCTTCATTACACATTTGATAAGTGGATGACTATTAATCATCCATTTAATCCTTTTGCGAGATATGCAGATGACGCAGTTATCCACTGTAAGTCAGAAGCTGAGGCAACAAAATTGTTTAAATCACTAAACAAAAGGATGAAAGAATGTAAGCTCGAACTACATCCAACTAAAACACGAAGTGTTTACTGTAAAGATGCAGATAGGAAAGAAAATCACGAAAATATTTCGTTCGATTTTCTAGGATATACGTTCAGACCAAGACGTTCCAAAAACAGATGGGGAAAGCATTTTATTAACTTTACACCGGCGATTAGTAACAAATCAAAGAAATCAATTCGGCAAAAAGTAAGGGAATGGAGACTACAGTTAAAAGCTGAAAAGGACCTTACGGACCTATCAAATATGTTTAACTCACAGATAATAGGCTGGATTAATTACTACGGTAAGTTCTACAAATCTGAAATGTACTCAACATTAAGGCACATCAACAAAGCTTTAATAATGTGGGCAAGGAAGAAATACAAAAGGTTAGCTCGTCACAAGAAAAGAGCAGAATATTTCTTAGGTAGAATTACAAAACAGAATCCCAATCTCTTTAAACATTGGGAATTAGGTATTAGGCCTACGGCTGAATAATGGGAGCCGGATGAGCTGAGAGGTTCACGTCCGGTTCTGAGAGGGGCCACTGGGGAGGTTCCAGTGGTCTACTTGCCT
>NZ_PGVE01000024.1 GCF_002860255.1 Neobacillus cucumis | reverse complement strand
CCTTTCTGATGGCCTCCTTGGGCTTAATTAATTTTTTTTGTGACCTTACACCCTTTCTGATGGCCTCCTTGGGCTTAATTAATTTTTTTTGTGACCTTACACCGTAACTAATGGCTTTCTTGGGCACTTTCAATTAGCCCCTCCCTACTAAAACGGGAAACTATTTTTTCGGCATTTTCCTATGTCACGACTGTCTTTTTCAATTGTACAAACACATGAACTCCTCCATTCTATTTAATTAATTGCCTCACCAATTCCTTATTCCGCTGCTTAAACACTTCATTATGCGAAGAAACCATCGCGCTTTTTTGCGCATCCGGCTGGATCCATTGTTTGGCTTTATTTACCGCATTGGCCGCATCTTGAAAAGCACCAGAAATTAATTGGACTTTTCCATCGTGCATCAGGATATCTCCCGCTGCATACAGTCCCTCGACCGAAGACTCGCTCGCCGCATTACCCGCAATATAATATTGATCGACTAAGGCAATATCCAAACTGCTATTCTTCAGCAGCGCTGCATCCTGTTCATAGCCGTGGTTAATGATCACTTCATCAATAGGCAGGTAGGATACCTCCCCTGTTTCAAAGTTCGTTAGCTCTACTTTTTCAATAACATCCTGCTCGGGGCTTGCCATCAGTTTCGTAATCGATGTATGCGGCAAACAAACCGCCGAACTGCTTAATAACTGGGTGGCCTGGGCCTCGTGGCCTTT
Source organism: Neobacillus cucumis (assembly GCF_002860255.1). Classification (GTDB taxonomy): domain Bacteria; phylum Bacillota; class Bacilli; order Bacillales; family Cytobacillaceae; genus Neobacillus; species Neobacillus cucumis_A. The sequence goes on along the minus strand of NZ_PGVE01000024.1, from coordinate 102,750 downwards.
TAAAGAATCCTTTCGATACGTGACATATACCTTTTTTGCAATCGACTCTAACTCATTGGCCCAATCAATCGCGCTATTTCCGCCGCCTGAAATAATCACCGTTTTATCCTTGAAATGCTTAAGTGATTTGACCGTATAGTTTAAATTGGACACTTCAAATCTCTCGGCTCCTTGAATTTCGAGTTTTTGAGGTTTCAGAATGCCGCTGCCGATCGCCACAATGACCGTTTTCGAAAAATGTTTCTGGCCTGAGGCAGCCTGTAAGACAAACACCCCTTCTTCATTGCGACTAATCGACTCCACCTTTTCATTTAACACGACGTCAGGATTAAACGTTAATCCTTGAGCCACCAGCTGTTCCATTAGTTTTGCTCCCGGAATTGGGGTCTGTCCCCCTACATCCCAAATCATTTTTTCAGGATAAATATGTAACTTCCCGCCTAACTGCGGCTGAAATTCGATTAGCTTCGTTTTCATTTCTCTTAATCCGCTATAAAAAGCAGAGTAAAGCCCTGCTGGTCCTCCACCGATGATTGTCACATCAAATAATTCCATTAGGCGCCCCTCCAATTGATAAACATTATCAGTTAATCGTATTGTAATTGAAAACGATTATCAATATCAAACATTTTTTATTTTTTTCACAAAATTTTAATAAATGATCTTGTTTATTCACACTTCTCCAAAAAAGTTATTGACAGCCTATTGTCATTCAACATATAGTTAATATCGAAAATGATAATCATTATCAATTGAACGGATCAATCTTATGTTAAGGAGGTTTACAAATGGTCCGATTATATACAAATGATTTAACAATTGGCTATGGCGAACAGCTCATTGTGAAAAATCTCAGTGTGACTATACCTGATCGAAAAGTGACGGCAATCATTGGCTCGAATGGCTGTGGAAAATCGACGCTATTAAAAGCGATTACCCGGATTATTTCGCAGCAATCTGGTGCTGTCGTATTAGATGGGAAAGACATTTCAAAGGAAAACACAAAGCTACTGGCAACCAAAATGGCGATTCTTCCGCAATCCCCTGAAAGTGCCGGCGGACTAACGGTTGGTGAACTTGTCTCTTATGGCCGCTTCCCCTATCAAAAAGGCTTCGGGCGTCTCACGAAAAGAGATATGGAAGTGATTGACTGGGCCTTGGAAGTAACAGGAACGAGCGACTTCAAGTTCCGCCCTATCGATGCCTTATCAGGCGGACAGCGGCAGCGCGTCTGGATAGCCATGGCGCTTGCGCAAGAAACAGACATTATCTTTCTCGATGAGCCCACTACTTATTTAGATATGGCCCATCAGCTCGAGGTGCTGGAGCTTTTACAGAAGCTGAACATAGAACAGGGACGTACAATTGTTATGGTCCTTCATGATTTAAATCACGCGGCCCGATTCGCGGACTTTATGATTGCCATGAAAAACGGCCACATCGTGAAGGCCGGAGATTGTGAAGAAGTGATGACCCGAGACGTGCTCCAAGAGGTTTTTCAAATCGACGCTGAAATTGGCAGAGATCCTCGAACCAATAAACCTATGTGCCTTACCTATCATTTAATTAAAGGAGACGATTCAAATGAAAAAGCTATTATTCCCGATTATTCTGCTCTTAGTGTTAATTATTAGTGCCTGCAGCCATTCTTCATCTGAAAAAACAGCAAGTACAGCTTCTAAAAAAGAAGCCAAAACCTTTACATATCAATCAGAAACGGGTCCTGTCGAAGTACCGACGCACCCGAAACGGGTGGTTTTGCTCTCCGGCTTCACCGGTAATGTCCTCTCTTTAGGAGTAAATGTGGTCGGAGTCGATGTTTGGTCTAAAAATAGCCCTACTTTTAAAAATGAGTTAAAAGATGTGGCCGAAGTGTCTGATGAGAATTTAGAGAAGATTATTGAATTAAATCCAGATTTAATTATTGGGTTATCCAATATTAAAAACCTCGATAAGTTAAAGGAAATTGCCCCTACTGTCACTTATACATGGGGAAAATTGGATTATCTCTCCCAGCATGTTGAAATTGGTAAACTATTAAACAAGGAAAAAGAAGCTCAAGCTTGGGTCGATGACTTCAAAAAGCGTGCTGACGAAGCTGGAACAGAGATTCGTGCGAAAATCGGTGAAAATGCGACCGTATCTGTCATGGAAGCATATAACAAAGATCTTTATGTATTCGGCAATAACTGGGCGCGTGGAACGGAAATCTTGTATCAGGCGATGAACTTGAAGATGCCTGAAAAGGTGAAGGAAATGGCGTTGAAGTCTGGTTATTATGCGATTTCTTCAGAGGTCCTTCCTGAGTATGCCGGTGACTATGTGATTCTAAGCAAATATTCAGATGCTGATACGTCCTTCCAGCAAACGGAGTCCTATAAGAATATTCCTGCTGTTAAGAACCATCATGTCTATGAAATGGAAGGGAATGGCGCTTCCTTCAGTGACCCGGTTACCCTGGATAAACAGCTCGAATTTTTCAAGAAATCATTTTTAGAAAAATAAGATGGCGTCGAGGGATTCTTGTATAGAATTCCTCTTCCCTATTCTAGGAGATAGACAGATGATAGAAAATCGACACTCCCTCCCCTTTATCTATAAACTAACGGTCAGTCTGCTTGTTTTGATCGGAATGTTTATCATTGCTTGTCTTTTTGGTGCCGCTGAGACCACGCTCAAGGATGTGTGGCTGGCACTTACGACCAATGCAAAAAATGAAACGACGCTGATGCTTCGTGAAATCCGCTTTCCACGAGAAGTCGCCGCGATCTTTGTTGGTGCTGGTTTGTCTGTCGCCGGGGCGATTATGCAGGGACTGACGCGAAATCCCCTCGCAGACCCAGGTATTCTTGGACTGACAGCTGGTGCCAACGCAGCGCTGGCAATCACGATTGCCTTTTTCCCTTCTGCTAATTACCTGTTTATCACGCTCGCTTGTTTTATTGGTGCGGCGGCCGGGACGATTATGGTTTTCGGAATTGGCACAATCACAAAAGGCGGTTTTTCTCCGCTCCGGATTGTCTTAGCGGGGGCGGCGATTTCTGGCTTCCTTTATGCGGTTGCTGAGGGGATCGGGATTTATTTTAAACTATCAAAAAATGTTTCGCTGTGGACTTCCGGAGGATTGGTTGGGACTTCTTGGAAACAGTTATCTGTCGTGGTGCCGGTTATTATCATCGGCATCCTGATTTCCCTCCTGCTTGCGCGGCATCTTACCATCCTTAGTCTAAATGAAGAGGTCGCCGTTGGCTTAGGGCAAAAAACCTCCCAAATCAAGGCCATCCTGTTTATCGTGATTATTCTGCTTGCCGGTGCATCGGTGGCGCTGGTCGGGAATATGGCGTTTATCGGTTTAATGATTCCGCACGTTGTCCGGGCCATGGTCGGGACGGATTACCGGTTGATCCTGCCGATGAGCGCCATTTCTGGAGCGATCTTTATGCTGTTCGCCGACACAGTTGGCCGGACGATCCATTCACCCTATGAAACACCCGTGGCCGCGATTGTGGCGGTACTAGGGCTGCCTTTCTTCTTGATTATTGTACGTAAAGGAGGCAGTATCTTCTCATGATTCATCCTGCATTAGTAAGAAAACAACGCTTGAGCTTTGTTATTTTGGTTATACTGATTTTACTTACTACGATCATCGCTATGGGGTGGGGCTATTCCTCTGTTTCTTATGACCGGATCCTCCCCACTCTGCTTGGTCATGGAACGTTTAAAGAGGAATTTGTGCTTCTTTCGATTCGGCTGCCTCGAATTGTGATCACCCTCTTGGCCGGGATGGCACTCGCCTTATCTGGCTCTATTTTACAAGGAATTACCCGAAATGATTTAGCCGATCCTGGGGTGATGGGCATTAACTCTGGCGCTGGTGTTGGGGTGGCGGTTTTCTTTCTTTTTTTCCCAATTGAAGCTGGCTCGTTTGTCTATGTCCTGCCACTTGTTGCCTTTGTTAGTGCGCTGCTAACGGCTGGGTTGATCTATCTATTTTCCTATAAGCGGACTACGGGGCTGCAGCCTGTACGATTGGTGCTCGTCGGGATTGGTTTTGCTATGGCGCTGTCCGGTGCGATGATTGTCCTGATTTCCTCAGCTGAGCGGGAAAAAGTTGATTTTATCGCGAAATGGCTGGCGGGGAATATTTGGGGAACGGATTGGCCGTTTATCTGGGCGATTCTTCCCTGGTTAGTGATTCTGATCCCGTTTACGTTATTCAAAGCCAACCGGTTGAATTTGCTTGGATTTAGTGAACCGGTTGCGATTGGGGTTGGGCTGTCGCTTGAAAGGGAACGAGTGGTACTGCTTTTAACCGCCGTTGCTTTAGCCGCTTCTGCTGTTTCGGTGACGGGAGGAATCTCCTTTATTGGATTAATGGCTCCGCATATTGCCAAGGCGTTAGTCGGACCGAGGAATCAATTATTTATCCCGATTGCCCTTCTTATTGGGGGCTGGCTCTTATTAGTTGCCGATACCTTGGGGCGGAATCTTGTGGAACCAAATGGAATTCCGGCGGGGATTATGGTGGCATTGATCGGGGCTCCTTATTTTTTATACCTTTTAATGAGAAGATGAGCCATTTTAAGTGTAACCCTCTTGGAAAGTTCTAAAGACTTGGCAAGAGGGTTTTATTTATACCTAATTGCATAGATTAGAGCAGATATTTAGTGTATTAGCTTACCTTCTTTAAGATATTATCAACCACTTTAGACCATTTATCGACCACTCCTCTAAACAAGAATTTAATGAAAAATCAACACATCATCCTCCCCCACTCCTCTAACCACAAATTTTTGGTTATAATATAGAAATATGGATTTTTCTAAGACAGCTGCATTACAAAAGGTGTCAGGCACCATCCGTGGACAGTGTCCATACCAGGTGTACAACGCCCATGATATATACATAACTTTAATAACCCGGGCTAAGGCCTTGTGGTTTGGTTTAAAGGGGTACGTTATTTATGCTTAAAACCAGGTTTATCAAATTACTGACAACTAAATTGGAGGATGGCCGTTTTCTGTTGACGGCTCAGGATGAGCGTGGGAAATATATGAACCCGTTCAGATGGAAAAACCTCGTTTTTAGCAGCCATGAAGAGAGCTTTTTTGGCACACTTCTCGAGACAGAAACAGTGAACGATGTAGAAGGTGTCGTCGTCAGCGGCTGGCAGCTCGTCTCTTTGTTTGCCAAGGAATCCTTCAATCGTTTTATTGACTGGGATTGGAACGAGCAGTCTGAGATCTGCCTTGCTTCTGCACTCGCCCTTTATGAAGGGATTTTAGAGAAGGATTGGCTGCCAGACTTTTCAGTCTGGGAGCATGGCGATTTCCGTTGGAAACTGCCGGAGCGGGTCAAGGACGAATTCGACTCCTCCTTTTGGGAACAGACTATCGTGGATGAATCTCAAACCTCAACTAGCGGTGAGGATGAACTTGACACGACCAAAGAATACATTTCGGAGTTATTTAATGGGGCCCTTGATGCCTATCTCACACGGAATTCAGCCATGAAGGATTTGTTTGGCCCCAAGCTAGATCTATTGAGAAAGCAAGAAATATCCGGTGTCGATCTAGCTCGTTACTTTGATGAAGAAAGCTGGCTTCAGTGGGTCGGAATTAAGGAAAATGACACCCCTTTTACCATTGGTCTTCGACTCGAGGAACCAATGGATGGTGAGGGTCCTTGGAGTCTGGATGTCTTTTTGCGCGGAAAAAATAATGTAGATGATATTTATGACGTCGAGGGCGTACGGAAGATTCCCGCGAAGTGGCGCCCGTACCTAGAAAAGGTCGACGAGGAGCGGAGCCGCTGGGCCCGGTTAATTCCTTGGCTTGAAGAGGATGGCTTTTTTAAGACTCATCTTACCGAGGAAGAAGCCTGGATGTTCTTAACCGATGCTAGTGAAACCTTGGTTGCGCTGAACGTTGAAATCCTCCTTCCTTCTTGGTGGCAGGCCATGAAGAATGCCAACTTGAAGGTGAAGGCATCCCTGAAGGGATCCTCCAGTCACCGTCCGTCCTTCGTTGGACTACAGGCAATGCTTGATTTCAACTGGCGCTTCTCGATGAACGGGGTGGATTTGTCTGAAGAAGAGTTTGGCCAGCTTGTCGAGGAAAAACGCCGGCTTGTGTTTATCCGCGGCCGCTGGGTAAAGCTCGACCCTCAGTTTATTCGTCAAATTCAGGATTTAATGAAACGGGCTGAAAAAGAGGGCTTACATGTCCGTGACCTATTGGAGCAGGAGCTCGTTGATTCAACAGCGACCGAAGAAGAATTGGAGAATCCTAAGGCCTTTGCAAAGATCCAGATCGAATTGAATCGTCAGTGGAAACAGATGGTCAAGATGCTTTCAGAAGTGCACGAAATTCCTCTGGAATCTGTTCCCGAAGGCTTGAATGGTGAACTCCGTCCTTACCAGCAGCTCGGCATGAGCTGGCTCTGGTTCCTGCGTCAATTTGGATTTGGCGCCGTCCTTGCCGACGACATGGGCCTCGGCAAAACCGTCCAGCTCATCTCCTACCTACTAAAGGTAAAAAACGAGGATACCTTAGAAATGGTGCCTGACACCGTTAGCACTACCAAACGCAAAAAAACGTCAGGTGCGGATGCGGCGGATTCTGCTCCAAAGGAGAAGGTTCCTACGAAGGCGTCGCTAATTATTTGTCCGACTTCTGTACTTGGAAACTGGCAGAAGGAGCTGGAACGGTTTGCTCCGGAGATGAAGGTGTATCTGCACTATGGTTCGAACCGTCTGAAGGAAGATGGCTTTAAGGAACGCGTTCAAGAGGCTGATGTGGTGCTGACTTCCTATGGATTGAGCCACCTGGATACAGAAGAATTCGATTCTATGCTTTGGAGTTCGATTGCCATTGATGAGGCGCAAAACATCAAGAATGCTCAAACCAAGCAATCGAAGGCAGTAAGGCGACTGCGCGGCCGTCACCATATTGCACTAACGGGAACCCCCATGGAAAACCGCCTATCAGAGCTGTGGTCTATCTTTGATTTCACCAATCATGGATATCTCGGCAGCTTAGGGCAGTTCCAGAAGAAGTTCGTCATTCCCATTGAAAAGGATGAAAAGAAGGAAAAAGTTCAGCAGCTTCAGTCTTTAATTCGTCCTTTCTTACTGCGCAGGACGAAAAAGGATGAAGAGGTCGCTCTCAACCTGCCGGATAAACTTGAGCAGAAGGAATACTGTCCGCTTACAGCAGAGCAGGCCTCCTTATATGAGCAGCTGATCCACGATACCTTTGCAGAGATTGAAAAGTTATCTGGTTTTGAGCGTAAGGGATTAATTCTCCAGATGTTGAGCCGCTTAAAACAGCTATGCAACCACCCTGCTCTCTATCTAAAAGAGAAGTCAGTTGGACGCGAGCTGCTCGATCGCTCAAATAAGATGGAGAAGCTGGTAGAGCTGGTGGATGCAGTCTTAGACCAAGGCGAGAGCTGTCTGATTTTCACCCAATATATTGAAATGGGTGAAATGATCCGCAGTGCCATAAAGAAACAGTTTGGTGTCGAGGTCCCATTCTTGAACGGAAGTATCCCGAAGACGCAGCGTGACAACATGATTGAACGGTTCCAAAATCAGGAGTTCCCTGTGTTCCTATTGTCGTTAAAGGCAGGCGGTACGGGGTTGAACCTCACGGCAGCCAATCACGTGATTCACTATGACCGCTGGTGGAATCCGGCAGTTGAAAACCAGGCAACCGACCGTGCTTACCGGATTGGGCAATCACGGTTTGTGCACGTGCATAAGCTGATTTGTACAGGGACACTTGAAGAAAAGATCGATGCTATGCTTGAGAAGAAACAATTCCTCAACGACCAAATCATCACCAGCGAAAACTGGCTCACCGAGCTCTCTACCGATGAACTAAAGGATTTAGTCTATTTAGGGTAAAGCCAGCCGGCGAGGGCAAGATTAGTACAGTGATGAAATAAGAAACGGTGACAGGCACCATTTGCAGCATCATGTTAAAAAGGGAAGATTCTATCCATTTTAGAATCTTCCCTTTTTATGACTAAAAATATAATTTAAACAAAATATATAGAATAACGTCTAGAAATATGGAAAGAGAAAGGAGAGGTAAAGATACTTTTCCTAATTGCGTCCCTCATAATATTTTACTTAATCGTCATCTTGATCCCCAAACGTATTTCCTGGCTGCAAATTTGGTCAACTGCCTTATTTTCAATTGTAGCTGAGAATATGTCCAATTTGGCATTAGATTTGAAATTAAACCTGTTCGGCTACATCGCACCAGGTAATCAATGGTCTGGATTTCTCCCAATTTTCTTATATCCGCCCGTAAATGCCATTTTTTTAAATTACTATCCTTTCGAGAAGTCTAAATTTCATCAGTTGCTTTACATTCTTGGTTGGACGGCATTTTGCCTTATGTATGAAGTAGCTGCGTTACGTTCAGGATTCTTTTACTATACGAAATGGAAACTGTGGTATTCAGCATTGTGCTACCCATTTTTGCTTTTAATGGTGCTAGGAAATTACAAATTAACTGAACGGCTCCACCGTCAGGCGGGCAAAATCTAAGCAGTACTGCCCCACCAACACAACCTTAATTTTCTGCTAGCCTTTTACCAGTAGAACATGAAATTACTTATAAATAAGTTAGAGAGTATTAATATGAAACTTTAAATAATTAAAATACCTTTCATGCGTAATACCTAATTTTAAAAACTTAGTTGGTGGTTATTATGTTTCTTATCTTATTTGGCATCATTTCGATTATATGTGCGTGGAGGTGGGGGGATTGGAGAAATTGGCGCCTTTATCTCCCCACCATCCAATATTTCATTATGGGTGACATGCTTTATAACTTATTCACTTGGAATTATTCCTTATGGTCATACCCAAACCCGCCCAATTTATTACCAAATCATTTACTCAATAACCTTTTCATCATGTTCACGATTTACCCGAGCACCATGCTAATTTTTTTATATCGCTTTCCTAAACAAAAACTGGTGAAGCTATTACTCTATATCTTCATTTGGATACTATTATGGTTAGGTTTTGAATTGGTTATGGTTTTAAATGGATTATGTGTTTATCATCACGGCTGGACATACGGGTGGTCGGTTGCTTTTGCATGCATAATGGTTCCAATGTTGATCCTGCATCACAAACGTCCTTTGTGGGCGTATATTTTGTCTGTGCCTATAACCGTGTTTCTGCTTTTATGGTTCGATGTTCCTGTGTTGAGTAATAAATAAAATAACTACTGGTTTTTTGGGCGGTTTTTTATTATTTCAAGATATTGTGTATCTCCTAACCCATAATCTCGGAATTCATTGATTAACGCCCATACAAGTTCCTTTTCCGGAACATCCCGGTTTTTTTCAATATACTGCATAAGATCACTGTCTTTATGAAGGTAATTCAAATAAAGCTCCACTCCCCTCTTTAAAGAGGCTGGCTGGATATCTGCAGGAAATGTTTTATCAATGAGAACTTGTTTGTAAATTGAATTATAACCATCCGCTTTTATAATAAAATGACTTAAAGGTTCAAACCGTTCACCGACGATATGTATTTCCACCTTCTCTTTATATTCCATACGGTCTAGCCAAGCAAGAATGGTTAAGAGGTTGATCTGACAAAACATATCCGCATCAAACCACAATTTTATCTGCGTAAATTCTTTTTGAAAAAGAGGACGCAGCGGCTTTAGCGTGTGATCCGTATACTGTTCTGCCGTTACGTGATGAACCTTCGCCCGTCTTTCGATAAATTCTTGCGAAAACAGATCCTTACTGGTGCTTCCATAGCACATCGCCTCATTAAAAGGGGCCATTATCTCCCCTTTAAGAAAATTCGTCTCTTGGTAAAAATCAAACATGGCTTGTCCATTAAGAATATGTAAGGTCTTATTATGAATCATTGTTTTACACCTCTTTCGGAGTGTTTTGTCACATACTATTATCGATTGGCATAGTGGCAGATGGCGAATACCATCCTTTATCTAGCGCCGAGGCACTTTACTCTCGGATATGTCACATTTTCTCTCGCATAACACACGATTTCTCTCGCATAACCCGCTTTCACTCTCGGATACACCTTTTTTACTAGCGCCACCCTCATTTACTCTCGCATAACACACGATTTCTCTCGCATAACCCGCTTTTACTCTCGGATATACCTTTTTTACTAGCGCCACCCTCATTTACCCTCAAAATATTGCCGATTCAGCACCCCAATTAATTCGTTTACTCTACACCTTTACAGGGAATATTATAAAATAATTTCGACTGCCCGAGGAGGACAACATGCAAAATCATACTCCAACCATCAAAAGCGCTTGTTTTAGTGAATATGACACCCTAAGAAAAGTGGTTTTATGCCCAGCGGACTTTATGACCATCCGCGAACCGATTAACGAGACTCAAAAGCAATTTTTAAAAGAAAACATTGATACCGAGCTAGCAAAAAAACAACATCAGCAGCTCGTGAAAACCTTAGAAGAAAACGATGTGGAAGTCCTATTGGTTTCTCCATCCAAGGCATTTCCAGAGCAAGTCTTCACTCGTGACATTGGCTTCACGCTGGGAAATCAGGTGTTCGTAGCGCATATGGCACATGATGTCCGTAAAGGTGAGGAACAGCCGCTAATTGATCTGCTCGAAAAAGAAAAAATTACTTATACCAACCTGTTAGAAGACAAAATTGAAGGCGGCGACGTCTTAATTGACCGTCACACCATCTATATTGGTATTAGTAACCGGACCAATGAATCCGCCATCGACCATTTACAAAGCTTACTGCCCACGTTTGAAGTCATTACCATTCCATTTACGGATACATACCTGCATTTAGACTGCGTCTTCAATATCCTCTCTGAACATGAGGCCTTAATTTTTCCGGGAGAAATTGATGAAGAAAAACTAAAGTTACTTGCTTCCCGATACGATTTAATTAAAGTTTCAAAAGAAGAACAAGCCACCTTAGGGACCAATGTCCTCTCGATCGGTAACAAACGAGTGCTAAGTTTGCCTATTAATAAAGAGGTAAACAAGCAGCTACGGGATCGTGGCTATAAAGTGATGGAGGTCGATATTACAGAAATTATTAAATCCGGCGGTGCGTTTCGTTGCTGCACGATGCCGATTTTGCGAGAAGCTCCACAGGTATAACTTATATCAAAAAACCTTCCTAAAATATCCAGGAAGGTTTTTTGTTATGTTTTGTTAAGTTTTGTTAATTTTCGTTAGGGTTCGTCATTCCTTGTCAGAATATTTGTATAATATTTTATTGAATCTACTATAATCGCAGTGTTAACCTTTTTTATGTGAGCTATCATGAGTAAATACATAGAAACTACTTTTATGGAGGGATCGTATGAATCAACTAACAGCAGTTCTAAAAGAAAAGGTAGAAAAGTTTTTAAGCGGAAAGAAGAAACTTTTTATTAATGGGGAATTTGTGGAAAGCAAATCTCAGAAAACCTTCGATTCCTATAATCCTGCGACTGGAGAAGTACTAGCCTGTGTTTATGAGGCAGGCCCAGAAGATATTGATTTAGCTGTAAAAGCCGCTCGTAAAGCCTTTGATGAGGGCCCATGGTCCAAAATGAGCGCGGCTAATCGCAGCCGTCTTATGTACAAGCTTGCTGATTTAATGGAAGAAAACGCTGAGGAACTAGCACAGCTCGAGACGCTCGACAATGGTAAGCCCATCCGTGAAACCACTAATGCCGATATCCCTTTGGCGATTGAACATATGCGCTATTATGCAGGCTGGTCTACAAAAATCGTTGGACAAACGATTCCTGTTAGCGGCCCCTACTTTAACTTTACCCGTCATGAAGCGGTTGGAGTGGTCGGACAAATTATCCCTTGGAACTTCCCTCTTCTCATGGCGATGTGGAAGCTTGGTGCGGCTCTTGCCACTGGATGTACCGTGGTTCTCAAACCAGCTGAACAAACGCCATTATCTGCTCTATATTTAGCAGAATTAATTCAAGAAGCCGGTTTCCCTGCAGGTGTGGTTAACATCGTGCCTGGTTTCGGCGAAACAGCCGGTCAGCCGCTTGTCGATCATCCTTTAGTGGATAAAATTGCTTTTACCGGCTCGACTGAAGTTGGTAAGCTAATTATGGCCAATGCCTCTAAAACATTAAAACGAGTGACCCTTGAGCTTGGCGGTAAGTCGCCAAACATCATCCTTCCAGATGCGGATTTAACCAAAGCGATTCCTGGTGCCCTTAATGGAGTTATGTTTAACCAAGGACAGGTTTGCTGTGCTGGATCCCGCGTGTTTATTCAGAAAAAGCAGTTTGATAATGTCGTAGCCGATATGGCCTCCCATGCTGAAAAAATCAAGCAAGGCGCTGGAATTCATGCCGATACAGAGATTGGACCGCTTGTTTCCGCTGAGCAGCAAAACCGGGTACTTGGATATATTGAAAAAGGACTTAACGAAGGCGCCCAGCTAGTTGCAGGCGGCATCAAGCCTCTGGAGCAAGGCTACTTCGTCTCCCCTACGATCTTTGCCGATGTTCGTGATGAAATGACGATTGCCAAGGAGGAAATCTTTGGACCGGTTATTTCTGCTATGCCTTATGATGATATTGACGAATTAATCAATCGTGCAAATAACAGCGAATACGGTTTGGCTGCTGGTGTGTGGACACGCGATGTGGCAAAAGCTCACTATATTGCCGGCAAGCTCCGCGCCGGAACCGTTTGGGTCAACTGCTACAATGCCTTTGATGCCGCTTCCCCATTTGGCGGATATAAGCAATCTGGTATCGGACGTGAAATGGGCTCCTATGCACTGGATAACTATACAGAAGTGAAGAGTGTCTGGATTTCCATGCAGTAACGTAAAATCAAAAGGGCTGATTCTGTTTACTCAGAATCGGCCTTTTTTTAATCATCCTAGAAAAATGTTTTAGAATCATGGAGCCCGGGTAGATAAAGAGTGTAAGTCGCAATAGCAATTCCAAATTTTATTAGGAGGGATTTTATTATGGCAAACAGAAAAGACGAAGACAAAGGTAAAATGACATTGGAAGAAGCAGGCCGTAAAGGCGGAGAGACAACTGCTCGCAATCACGACAAGGAATTCTACCAAGAAATCGGGCGTAAAGGCGGAGAAGCTACTGCTGAGAGCCATGACAAGGAATTCTATCAGGAAATCGGACGCAAAGGCGGAGAAGCTACTGCGGAGAGCCACGATAAGGATTTCTACCGGGAAATCGGGCGTAAAGGCGGAGAAGCCACTTCGGAGAACCACGATAAAGAATTCTATCAGGAAATCGGCCGTAAAGGCGGAGAAGCCACTTCGGAGAATCATGATAAAGAATTCTATCAAGATATCGGTGAAAAAGGCGGAAACGCACGCGCAAAACAACGAAATGATGACTAAAGCTAGTTAACATAGGGAGAAGATCTTCTTCTCCCTTTTTACATACTCCCCTTCCAAAACTCCCCTATTGACATTTCTCGATATTTTCAGATAAAAATCCATTCGTTTCTCCATAAAAATGGTAAAATAATTAGTAAATTGATAGATAGATAGAAATGCAGGAGTTGGACTTTTAAAATGAATCCTACCTTGATTGATTTCCATAAAAAAAGGTACGAGTGGGCTTTTAAGGCGATACAGGAATTCATCCATCTATTTGATGAATATCCGACAGAATCGGACTACACCAAGGGTCTGACCGATCTTTTTCATCAGGTGCGGTACGACCTTGAAAGCCCAGACAAGCATACCTTTAACAGCTTCACGACATTTTTAAAAGAAAGTGAAGAGGAAAGTAAAAAAGAGCTAGAAAACTATGAAAAACAATTAGAGCAGTACAAGATTTTATTTGCCAAACAAGCATCTATCATCGAACATGAAAAAGAAGAAGCTCTATTACAAGCGGACCGGTTTGAAAATGACATCCTTCACTATGACCAATTCCTAAAAGGGGTGGAGTTTAAAAAAACGGATTCTGATCACATTTGGGAGTTGGTGGATGATCTCATTGAGTATACTCCCTATAACAGAAAAGCAAGTGTCATCAATGAGGGAGCCGCCAGGTTACAGCTAAGTGTTGAAAGAGAATTAGAGATCGCGATTCGGAAAATCAAACAAGAGGCTGGTACTCTAAAAATAGAGCCAGGTCATTCTTTAGAACCGCCTGACCTCTCTCCTATTCCACAGATCGAGCAGAAAATTGATGCCTTCTGGTTTAAAGCCACCTATGAAAAAGCCCTTACCAATATGAAGAGCCGGGCACATGATTGGCTGACAGAGGTGTATGAAAGCTATAACCAGCTGCTGACATCCTTCTTAGATGGAATTAAAGAGCAAAAAGAGCAGGTCATCAAACAGGCAGAGGCTTCCAATCATGCGTACATACAAAAAATAAACAGCCTAGAAAATGAATTTCTCACTTATCAAAAGGAAGAGGCGGAGCTTAAAGCCCACTATCTAAAGGTAAGTCAATTGTGGAACCAATTTGGTGAACACGCATCCCAATTACAGGGCTATTTGATCCAGTATTGGCTGGAGTATAAAGAAGAGTTAATGCAGCATTTCCTTTATGGTCATAGAGAGGAACGCTTTCTTGCGGCACAGTATTTACAGCTGTTACGGCAAGACGGCAAGGATATGATTGAATCTTTAAACGGTGGAGGCGACGAATAGTGGCAACAACAAATCTCCCTACAAAAAGTGAATACGAAAAAGCGGTTAATGAATTAAAGAAGCTGAACGAAGACATTTTTTACGGTGATTTTAAAGAAAAAATAAACCTATTGGAAAGCAGTCACAAGGAGCTCTTGGATAAAGCGGTATCGGGCATTGATACGGTTTCAAACGAAATTGCCTCCTTTACGCACGAGCTCTCCCTTTCCAACGAGAGCAATCGTAAATTTTTGAAGCAAAATGAGGCGTTTGTCACTTTAACCAGTGAAGAGATCGCGAAAACTGAAAAAAGAATAGCGGCACAAGTGTCGGCTCTTCAGCAACTGGAGAACCGATTAGAGCTGCTGCAACAGTCCTACAAAGAAATGTTTTATAAACATTCTGAGTCTATTAATTCCATTCTAGTCGTACGGGAAGAAGCACTCATCAATAAAGTGGTCTATCAGCTCGAGTGCGCCACCCAAAAACAATTCGACCAGCTGGAACAACATAAGTTAGAACTTGAAGAATTGCAGGGAAAAGTCGAGTCGATGAGCAGACATAATCATGATGTCCTCCACTCCCTCTCTACCCAGATGGCTACTAAAGGGGATTTGGCGAAGACGGAGAAAAGAAGCACCCTTAAAATGAATCTTCTTTTAGGCGTCGTTGTGGTAGAAGCGGTGTTAATAGGGCTGCAATTTTTCATGTAAGAAATACGGGGCTTTCCGCCAAGTGGCGGGGCCCCTTTTTGTTAATATGATGGAATTTTTGTTCATATCCGCTTATTTTTTGTTAATATATTCGAATTTTTGTTCATATCCCTTCGATTTTTGTTAATATCGGCGGAATTTTGTTAATATCTCAAAACACACGTCCTCCACAAGGCAAGAAAGCCTTCTAAACGCGTTTCATCCACCATCATAATGGGTACTTTTAATATGGAGTCTTAGAAAAGGAGTTGATTGCTATGAGCAAAAAAATTGCTGTGTTAGTAACAGATCATTTCGAGGATTCCGAATATAGCGAGCCGGTGCAGGCCTTTAAGGAAAAGGGCCACGAGATTACCGCTATCGAAATGAAGAAAGGCAAAACGGTGAAAGGCAAACAGGGAAATAGTGAAGTGGTCATCGACCAAAGCATTGATGACGTCTCTCCAGAGGACTTTGATGCCCTGTTTATTCCCGGCGGATTTTCACCGGATATTCTCCGGGCAGACGAGCGTTTCGTCCAATTTGCCAAAAGCTTTATGGATGCTAAAAAACCTGTCTTAGCCATTTGCCACGGACCTCAGCTGCTGATTACAGCCGAAACACTCGAAGGCCGTGATGTGACGGGTTATAAATCCATTCATGTGGATTTAAAAAATGCCGGCGGTAACTTGCATGACAAAGAAGTTGTTGTCTGCCACAATCAACTGGTCACCAGCAGACAGCCGGATGACATCCCGGCCTTTGTCCAAGAATCTTTACGAATTTTAGGATAGGAACAAAAGCGCAAGCGCCTTGATCAGCCCCGACAAGCATAAGGCGAGCCGGCCGAAAGGTTGCTTTTTAACCTTTTGGACGGATTGGCTGTAGACCATCGAGGGGCTAGGCGCTGGAGCTGGACGTTTCTAAACCTGTAAAAGGTTATCCACAAGTAGTTAATCTATAATTTCCTAAACAAAAAAAGGCAGAAGGCCCCCCCTTCTGCCTTAATTATTTATTTTGAACGTCTGTTGGTGATCTAACTCGATCATGGTCATTTGATTTTTATCTTTCGGTATGGCTTGACGAATAAATGGAATCACCCAGTGGTCAAGACCAAATTTTCCAGCGTTAAAGCCGGCAAAAAGGATGAGACCTCCTAACAGGATATCCATTGGGTTCGATGAAATGGCTCCGGCAAATAAATAGGAAAAGTTCATCAATAGACCAAAAAACATGGCCGCCGTGGTCAAGCAGCCTAAGATTAAACCTAAACCAACTACAAACTCCCCAACGGGAATCATAGTATTAAAAACATGAACATTCGGTAAGGCCACCTGTTTTAAGAAATCGACATACCAGCCAAAGACGACGGCTCCGTCCGGTCCTTTCACCGGATTTGCGATCGCTCCTTTTAAGAATCCGGAAGCGTCGAACCCTCCGCCCGCTAACTTATGCCAGCCTGCCACAAGCCAGCTGAATCCTAGATATAAACGAATAACGGTTAATATTCCAGCAGCAATTTTATTGTGTCTCCACCAATTGACTACCATTTTGCAGCCTCCCTTAGAAAAAACTAGTTTTGGTACGGTTTAACCATAACAAAATAGTTTTTGCCTGCGGGAAGTTTCTTTGTAATGTAACAAGCTCTTAAACACTACTTAAAATAATTCACATAATTGCAATGAAATCGAGGATTCTACCCTGCCTACAATATCACCTCAAACTCCTTAACATACACAGCATTCCCCGTAATCTCAATCTCATAGCTATCCCCTGTCTTGACGACATGGACTTGCACCAGGCCATCTTTCCCCATCTCCTGCCCTTGTTCCACTACTAGATTCAGTGACTCCTCCACATCCGGCTTTATGTATTTGGCATAATAGGCCCCCATGACTCCTGAGGCGGTTCCTGTTACAGGATCTTCTGTCGTTCCGGAATTCGGTGAAGAGAAATGACGGCCGTGCATATCTGCCTCCGAATGATAGGTTTCCAAACAGATTGGATGGATCGAGGCCTGCGGTATTTCTTTTAAAATCGTTGGGAAACTCTCATTATTAGGTTTCATTTTTTCAAAGGATGCTAGTTTCTTAATGGGGATTACTAGCGTCCAATTCCCCGTACTTCCATAGAGAACCGGCAGTTCCTCATCGATTTCCTCTTTCGTTAACCCGATCGCATGGGCTAACTCTTCCTTTGACCCGTGAAATGCTTGAAACTGTGGGGCAGCCTGTTTCATTGTAATATGTGTTTGATTATCGATTTTGACGGGTAAAATGCCCGCTTTGGTTTCGATTGTCAAATCGGTCTTGTCCCCTAAAAACCCCTTTGTTTTTAAGGCGTAGACCATCGCCATCGTACCGTGTCCGCATAAATTCATTTCATGACCGGGTGTAAAAAAGCGGAGTCTCAGATCGGCGATGTCTGATTGAACGGGAAACGCCGTCTCATTAAACCCTACTTTGAAGGCAACCTCCTGCATTTCTTCTTCCGTCAGCTCCTCTCCATTCAGCACCACACCAGCTGGATTCCCTTTATTCGGTTCCTTGCTAAACGCATCATAATGATACACTTTCACTGACTTCATTTTTAAAACCCCTTTATCAATAAATTGGCATGATAGATCAGCCCACATAAACTATAATATTGAAAATAAATACTTATTTGGATTATTTAGTAAATAAATTATAACATATGTGATTGCTTATATTAAAAGAGTTCCAACAAATTTCTCCCCACTAAACTAAGAAACTATTTTACAAAACATGGATGTTTTCCATACAATAGATTCAAATGAATTTTCCATGAAGGTGAACTCCGTGACTAAAAATGTAGACCTACTATCTGCCCATGTGGAGGATGGATATCAGCAGCTGATTGAATTTTTCCCAGAAGCCATCATTATACATATTGAAGGAATCATCGTTTATAGCAATGTGGCTGCACAAAAAGTTTTAGGCGCTGATTCAAGCGGCCAATTGGTTGGAAAGCCCGTACTTGAGATTGTTCATCCAGATGAACATGAAAAGGTGCTGGCCGCCATTATGGGCGCACTGCAAAACCCCTATGATGCCGGAATCGGACAAAGCGGTCCGGAGAACAGATATATTGAAGAACGTTTAGTAAGGCTTGACGGTGGAATTGTTGAAGTGGAAGCGACTGGCATATCGATTATCTATGAAGGCAAGCCGGCTATTTTAACCATTGGAAAAGAAATCACCCATACCAAGCGATACGAAAGCCTATTGAACGACCTGGCTTATATCGATTCTTTAACAGGATTATATAATCGCCGCTGGTATATGGATGTTTTTCGGAAAAAGTTAAGCTCCAAAGAATATGAAACGATGGCGATCCTTTTTATCGATCTCGATGGCTTTAAGAAAGTCAATGACACCTACGGACATTTAGTTGGTGACTTGTTCTTGAAAGAAGTCGCTGAAAAAATGAAGCAGATTGTGGGAACGAAGGGTGAAGTGGCCAGATTTGCGGGAGATGAATTCATCGTTCTCCTTCACTCCTATGGAAACAGGGAGGAAATCGAACAAATTATCCATGAACTTATTGATCAGGTGGGGAATAACCAGCAGAATGATATGACTGTCACAGCCAGTGTTGGCGTATCCCTCTATCCGGAAGACGGCGAGAATGCCGAGACCTTATTAATGCAGGCAGATAAGGCCATGTATGTGGCAAAATGGAAAGGGAAAAATCAATTCTTTTTTTATCATACAGAAAGCTAAACCCTAACAGCTGTTAGGGTTATTTTTTCAAAAATTGCACATGAACAAACTTCAGCATCTTAATTAAATCGACCAGCCGGACCATCAGCCGTGTTCCGCTTTCCCACTTCTTACTTACCGGGATCCCTTTGAAATACGGCTCCCACGAGATTACCTTGAGTTTTTCCGACCAGTCTTCTAGGACTTTCGGGTTGTTGATATAGAAATACATTTTGGCTCCCCTATTCCCTGTTTTTTCAACGGTCCGATTGGAGATGTTTACCGCGAACTTGGATTCTGCATCAAAGAACAGCTCTCCACCTGGAAAGCGCTGGGCCATTTCCTGAACCATTTCCTTAAGCTGGCTTTCCTGAAAATAGTAAAAGACTCCGGCCGAGATAAACAGGATGCCATCCGCTTCCTGAAAAACGACATCGCCAAACCAAGAAACGTCGAAAAATGATTTGGCGATGCTGGTATTCCGCGGTGAGTCAGCAATCAAGGTTTTACGGAAGTCGATGGCATCGGGTAAATCCAGGTTGTACCAGTTGATTGTCCCGTTATCTACCCTCGAAAAAGTCGTATCCAGCCCAGCTCCGATGTTGACAATGGTGGCATGAGGATGTTTTTTGATAAACGCCCGGATCGTGTCATCGATTTTTCGTGCCCGGACGATGTAGCTGATTCCGCCGTATTCCCCGAAGGTCTTGGCTATCTCGGTAAAATCCATTCCACAGCCCGCAATGATCTCGATGGCTTCCTTGTCGTACAAGATGTCCGGATTTTTCTCGCTCGCGGTGGCGCGTCCCCAAAGCGGGATGAGCATGGTGGCTTGGACGGATTGTAAATTGATAGACATTTATCGTTCCTCCATTTGTCTCAGCAAGATATTCACTTTATGCAGTGCGTATTGCAGATCAAGCTGCTCTTCTGTATCTAATTTGGCTAAATCAGCAACGAAGTTCTGATAGATTATTGCCCATTTTTCTTGTTGTGAGGCTGTTCCATTCTCTGTTAACTCAATAACAAATGACCTTTTATCCTCTTTATTTTGGCTTTTTGTAATATATCCCTGCTCCATGAGGCGCTTTACCAAGTCTGTCATTTGCTGTTTGGGGACATTCAGACCCTCACTTATTTGTTTGATTGTCAAGGGATGTTGGTACATGAATAAGTATTCCAGGATTTGATTTTGTAAGTGTGTTAAGTTGCTTGCTTTTTGATTTATGCGCTGGAAACTTTTAAACAAGTTAGGGATTAACTCGAGATATTCTTTACTTATTTGCTGCATTGGCACTTCCTCCTATATAGTAAATAATTATATACTAAATTTAACAATGTTTAACCAATAATTAAAAATTAGTAATTATTTATTTACTATATGGTGGGTTTTGTTTGAAATTTTTTATATTTAAAGATTTGTTCATAGTTTGTTCATCTATAGGGGGTATGATAGGAACATGAAATTGATTTACCTCTTTTTCATAAATGACCCCCTTTTAATTATATATTTTTTTATCCAGCTCCTAACCGGCTGGATCTTTTTTTTGTATATAATTAGAAAAGGCTCTTTTCGTAAACATTGTTGCTTTTGGACCTTGTAAAGGACCATTTACTAAGATTCAGGGCAATTTTCGCAAATGTTCTTACGAAAAGATGCCACGATGCATAAAGTTAAACGGGTCGATGAACTGTTACGAAAAACAACAATTTATGCGAAAATAGCCTTAGAAAAGGTAATCATGCACCAACCCTTGAGATTCGCATAGCTTAAAATATGTTTATAAAAGGAGTGGAAAACGAATGGCATTTGAGATTCTTACTGTTGACCAAGTTATTCAAAGGTTAAAAGGCCGCAAGTACAGATATACTCAAGTTCATCACACTTGGGAACCCAGTCATAATGATTTCAATGGCAAGAACCATCTCCAATTACAACAAGCAATGAGAAATTACCATGTGAACACGCGCGGTTGGGATGATATCGGACAACATGTCACGCTTATGCCTGATGGGTTATTTGTCACCGGAAGGCCGTTTAATGAAACACCAGCCGGGATCGTCGGCTACAACGAAGGCGCCTTTATGACCGAGATGTTAGGAAACTTTGACATCGGCCATGATGTGTTAGAAGGCGCACAGCTTAATTCCATGTTAAAGCTGCAACATTTTCTTGTTACTTCCTGCGGGGCGCAAATCATGTTCCATCGCGAGCATGCTAGTAAGACTTGCCCGGGGACCTCGATAGACAGAGACAAGTTTGTTAGTCAGGCTATCAATTATGGCAACATTCACCCTACCCTTGTTGCTGCCGCTCATACAGAACAGCCCTCTGCTGTCCCATTATCAACATCCTCTAAATCAAAACCAACATCCACATCCGGCCCGAATTTGTTACAGCTAGGCGATACAGGCCCAGATGTTAAAAAACTGCAGCAGTATCTTCTAAAAGCTGGTGAAAAGCTGCCGAAATACGGAGTCGACGGTGATTTCGGAAAAGAAACGGAGGCTGCCGTAAGATCCTTTCAATCACGCCATGGACTTGCTGTGGACGGTATTGTCGGACCTAAGACGAAAGCCAAGCTTGAAGCAGTGGTAAACGCTGCCGATCGTCCTTATCCTGGCCACCTGATTAAACGGGGCTCCAAGGATGCAGCGAATATTAAATTGATCCAAAAAAGAGTTGGGGTAGCTCCCGATGGGATTTTCGGCCCTAAAACGGAGGCTGCCGTCAAAGCTTATCAAAGAAGCTATGGTCTGGCAGCGGATGGGATTGTTGGCCCAAAAACCTGGGCAGTCATGTTTTAATCCTTTCTGACGCCACGGGATGGGGGTCTCACTTCATTACTATAAATAGACCTGCTGGCAGCAGGTCTCTACATACATAATTTCATTTTGGCGTTGGCGGGAAGTTAGATCTTTTAACAGCGGACAAGTCTCTCCCAATCTCGATGGGTATTTGGACAATCATTGTTCCTAAGGGACCATAAGATACATTAGGACGGTGATAAAAAATGAAATTCATCCATATCACTAATTTTAGTGTGGACAGCCTCTCTAATAATGCCAACATTAATATTGGACCCACCCTTCAAAATAGCCATACAGCCAATTCCATTATCGTTGGCAGCAATATCAATATCGGCGATCACGGCAAAATCCTATCCAAAATCATCAACAAAGGCACAAATATCACACCTTCTAAAGATAGCGGCGATTAAACCTCAATTAAACCTACTTACAGATGGTAAATGGTGACAGGCACCATTTATCATCTGTTTGTGTTATAATATGCTCCGGCATGAGTTAATTTTATGAACTTAATGCGGGTGGGAGAGGGAAATCGCGAAAGTGTGATAATAATTATGAAGGGAGTTTTTAAGCTTAAGCAGCATGAAACAACTATTAGAAAGGAGGTTATAGCAGGGTTAACGTCGTTTTTTTCGATTGTCTATATCCTGGCCGTGAACGCAAAGATTTTGGAAGATGCGGGAATTCCTTTAGAAGCTGGAATTATTGCAACTGTCCTTTCTTCGTTTATCGGATGCTTGTTGGTTGCCTTTATCGCCAATACCCCATTAATAATTGTTCCAGGAATGGGGATTAATGCCTTATTTACGTTTACGATTGTAGGTTCGATGGGGCTTGATTATAAGGAGGCTTTAGGGGCTGTTGTTCTTTCTGGCATCCTTTTTGTGTTGGTTGCCTTTACCAAATTACACAGCATCCTGACTAAGGCGATTCCAGATTCATTGAAAGAATCGATTTCAGTTGGAATTGGTCTATTTATTGCCTTTATCGGCCTGCAAAAAAGCGGCATTATTGTCGGGAATTCAAATAACTTTGTTTCCCTTGGTGAGTTATCGTCACCTGTGGTGTTGGCCTCCATTATCAATCTGATCATTGCCTTATTTCTCTTCTTAAAGAAGGTACCGGGGAATTTTTTAATCACGATCATCTTAGGGACGTTGGTTTCCTATTGGTTTGGTCTGGTCCACTTTAATGGGATGGACACTAGCTTCATCTCCTTTGAGAGCTATAAGGATGTTTTCCTAAGCAGCCATTTTGGAAAGTGGTCTTTCCTTCCATTTTGGTCGGCTGTCTTCTCATTGGTGTTAGTGCTCGTCTTTGAAAATATCGGGCTGGTCCATTCCCAGGTGAACGGGATGCTCGGGGCACCTGAAAAGAGCGGGAAATCTTTGAAGGCCATCTCTATTTCTACCATAGTCTGCGGACTTTTAGGCACAAGTCCTGCTGTTTCAACGGTTGAAACAGCAGCAGGGATTACGACAGGCGGGAGAACCGGGTTAACCTCTGTTATAACAGGTTCACTCCTTCTGCTATCTCTTTTTTTCATGCCGTTTATCAAACTAGTACCAGATGCCGCCATCACCCCTATTCTCATTATTATCGGGGGACTGATGATGAAAAACGTGGTAAATATCGATTTCACTGATTTTACTGAAGCATTTCCGGCCTTTCTGGTCATCATTATGATTCCATTAACCTATAGCATTGTTGATGGAATTGCTTTCGGATTTATCGCTTATCCGCTTGTAAAAGTTTTTTCAAATAAATCCAGACAGATTACTTTTTCAAGTGTCATCATTTCCCTGTTGTTCTTTACGAATTTTCTGCTTCATGCAGTTGGGTAATGAAATACAAAAATACGCCGCGGTTCGCAAACCGCGGCGTATTTTTATCTAACCCCAATCCGTTACAAAACAATACTTACAATCACCGCTGATAAAACACTTACTAAGGTGGCTCCGTATAATAGCTTTAAACCAAAACGTGCAACCGTATTTCCTTGCTTTTCGTTTAAGCTCTTTACGGCTCCTGCAATAATTCCAATCGAAGAGAAATTCGCAAACGAGACAAGAAAAACCGAGATGATTCCTAATGTACGCGGACTAAAGCTGGATTCCATTTTTGATAAATCCATCATGGCTACAAACTCATTTGTTACCAGCTTTGTTGCCATAATTCCTCCAGCCCGTACTATTTCTGAAAAAGGAATACCCATGATAAAGGCAAGCGGTGAAAAAACATATCCTAAGATTTCCTGAAAGGATATCCCGAAAATTAAATCGAAGACGTTATTAATTCCAGCCATCAATGCCACAAAACCGATTAACATGGCACCCACAATGACGGCTACTTTAAACCCATCCAAAATATATTCCCCTAGCATTTCGAAAAAGCTTTGTTTTTCCACCTCTTGTATCACCAAAATATCCTCACTTGGTTTCACCAAATAGGGATTAATAATAGAGGATACGATAAATCCGCCGAATAAATTAATGACAAGGGCAGTGACGACATATTTTGGTTCAATCATGGTCATGTAGGCTCCGACAATGGACATAGAGACGGTCGACATGGCGGAAGCACACAACGTATATAAACGATTCGCCGGGAGCAGACCAAGCTGTTTCTTAACCGTAATAAACACTTCAGATTGTCCAACAATGGCCGAAGCCACGGCATTGTATGATTCCAATTTCCCCATACCGTTTATTTTGCTTAGCAATAATCCAATTCCTTGCATAATCAACGGAAGGATTTTCACATACTGAAATATCCCAATTAAAACTGATATAAATACAATAGGAAGCAGAACCGATAAGAAGAACGGTGATTCTCCCTTATTTGCAAGCCCGCCAAACACAAACGATATTCCGCTTGCCGCGTAGTCTAATAATTTAGTAAACACCTCAGCAAACCCTGTGATAATGACTAACCCAAAGGTTGTATTTAATAACAAAGCGGCTAAGATGACTTGAATAACGATCATAAGGATAATCGGTTTCCATTTGATTTGTTTCCGATTATTACTTGCAAGAATTGCTAGTCCAAAAACAACTAATAATCCGATAATAGCAATGATGTACTTCATAATTATGTTCCTCCACATACTGTCTTCACTAACTGAAGTCGCTTACAATTATTCGTAAGCTTCAATTTTTAACCTATTGATAAAAAAACACTGGATTACTATATCAGTAGTAACTATTTTTGTAAAGGTAAAAATCACTTATAATGTTTACTTATTTGTTTCGCCTATGCTAATTGCGCAAAAACATTTTACAATGCCTGCTTTATCCCCTATGATTAATTTAGTTTTTCAAATTTTTCAAAAGAGGTCTGATGGATGCTTAAAAAGTTTGGATTTTCTCAATATGAAAGCAAAGTATATGAAGTTCTCGCGTCCACCAATGAGCCGTTGGATGCCACGCTCATTGTAAAATATTCCGGCGTTCCAAAAGCCAAGATCTATGAAGTGCTGACTCGAATGATTGAAAAAGGACTCGTCTTAGACTCTGTTTCCGAAAAGAAAAAGCTCTACACTGCCCTGCCTTTACATCTTGTGATCGAAAAATTAACAAAAGAATTTCAAGAAAATATAAATCAGTTAAAAAATAATACCTATCAAAGCAACCTGTCTGATGACCGGGTGTGGAGTTTGAAGGTCGATTCTTCGATCCAGCTCCAATGTAAACAGCTTCTCCAAGAAGCCAGTCATTCGATTCAAGTTTCGGTGTGGAAGGAGGACTTCCAAGAGTTTTTGCCTGTTTTAATCGAAAAAGAACAATCCGGTGTGAAAGTAGAGGCACTCGTTGTAGGTGAGGTTCAAGAGTCAGCCTTATCCTCCCTGCATGTCCTGTCACCTAATGAAGAACACCGAAGATTAGAGAAAAACCGCCTCATCATTATTGATGAGGAGACGATTTTGTTTGCCGGTGTGGAAAACGATGCATGGCAGGCCATGATTACAAAATCAAAACCATTTGTAAAGTTTTTTGTCGAGTTTTTCTACCATGATGTTGTTTTAACAAAGGTCACCAAAAAATATGAAGACCAGTTAATGAAAGATGAAGAATTCAAACATCTCCTATTGAGGCTTCGGTATTAAGAGCGCAGAGGGCTAGCCCCCCTGCCTTTTATTTTGTAAGGGTGTCAAGAGCAATAACCACCATATCATTAAAGGTTGTTTGCCGCTCTTCAGCTGTGGTATCTTCTCCCGTGAAAATATGATCGCTGACTGTTAGAATGGATAGTGCCGAAACTCCATACTTAGCCGCTAAGGTATACAAAGCGGTGGTTTCCATTTCAACAGCCAATACCCCGTAGTCTCCTAACTTCTTGACGATTTCCATACTGTCACGGTAAAACATGTCCGCTGATAATACATTACCGGCCTTCATGTCCATTCCCATTTGAATCCCCTTTTCGAAAGCTTTGTTTAACAAATGGAAATTTGCACATGGTGCGTAATCAATCCCTGGGAAGGTGAGGCGGTTGATATTTGAATCCGTAGATGAAGTCATCGCAAGAATCACATCACGCACATGGATATCCTTTTGGATGGCACCGCAGGAACCCACCCGAATTAAGTTCTTTACACCATAATCGCGGATTAATTCATTAACATAAATGGAAATGGAGGGAATCCCCATGCCCGTTCCCTGAACGGATACTTTCTTCCCTTTATAAGTTCCGGTAAATCCCAGCATCCCTCGGACCTCATTGTAGCAAATAACATCTTCTAAGAAGGTCTCAGCAATGTACTTTGCTCTCAAAGGATCTCCAGGCAATAGAATATCTTCAGCAATTTCCCCTTGTTTTGCATTAATATGAACACTCATTTGATCATGATTACAGAGATTCCGTAACCATGTTCACCTCCTATAGTTAAATTTGTTGAGCCGCCCGATTCCGCACATTTCCCCGTGTTATGGAAAAAATGGCGCACATTAGTGCGATGAAGACAAAAATCCCGCCAATTGAGGCATTATATAGAACTGAATATTGATTGATGACCATACCGCCAATAACAGACCCTAAGGCAATTCCAACATGTAAGGCGGAATTATTTAAACTTTGTTGAATATCAGATGTCTCAGGCGAGGTCTCAATTAAATAGTTTTGCTGTGCAGGTGTAATCGCCCAGCTTAACATACTCCACACCATCATGACAATGACAAACAAAGTAATGGAAAACGTCACTTTTGGCAGGATAAACATCACAAGGCAAAAGATCACCACAATAGTCAATATACTTTTCTTTGAACCCCACTTGTCCGCCATAAAACCGCCCAGTCCTCCGCCAAAGACGGCAGAAATACCAAAGATCAA
The DNA here is from genome assembly GCF_002860255.1 of Neobacillus cucumis. Classification (GTDB taxonomy): domain Bacteria; phylum Bacillota; class Bacilli; order Bacillales; family Cytobacillaceae; genus Neobacillus; species Neobacillus cucumis_A. Next base: position 75,550 of record NZ_PGVE01000024.1, on the reverse strand, counting down.
ATAAAAAATACTCACCCATGTCGGATCTAAATGCAAGGTAGATTTTAAAAAGGGTGTCAGGTAGGCATATAGGGTTAAATGACCTGTTAAAAACAAGATCGAAGTTAATTGTGCAAACAAAATTTTTGTATTTTTTAAGGTCTTTAATTGCTTGCCAAGGGAAATGACTGGTTTGGGTTCAATTTTATCCAAAAAGAAATAAACCCCCATCATCGATATCAGTGTAAGAATGGCGATGAAAAGGAATGGCGACCGCCAGCCGAAGTGATTTCCTACGATAAGTCCAGCCGGTACCCCTAAAACTAAGGAGCCGCTGATTCCCATGAAGATCACTCCAATGGCCCGCGCCCGGAATTCATCCTTCACCATACTTGATCCAATGGTTACACATAGGACCACTAATAAGGATCCACATGCTGCAGAGATGATCCTCGATAAGAAAAGAACCAGAAAATTCGGACTTAAAAAGGCTACAAGATTCCCCGTAAAAAATAAACTTAATGTAATAAGTGCTAATCGTTTCCGTTCCACCTTAGCGGTTAAAGTTAACAGAACAGGTGAAGAAATCGCAAAGACAAGCGAATAAATGCTAATTAGTTCACCAGCCTTACTAATGGAAATCCCCAGCCCACTTGAAACAATGTCTAAGATTCCGCCAACAATTAATTCCGCCATGCCTACTACAAAAGAAACAATAGCTAAAATATAAACTCTAACATTCAACTACTCTAACCTCCCTTTCATGGATTCGTCTATTTGGTTACCACTGTAATGGTAACCTATAGAACAGATATATGGCAAGCACTTTTTTTACAATAGCTCTGTTAAATTTGGTTGTTGATTTCCGCTCCAGGCGCTCGCTTTCCGCGGGCGTGCCGGGGAGCCTCCTCGGCGCTTTGCGCCTGTGGGGTCTCCCCTGCCCCGTACTCCCGCAGGAGTCGAACGCCTTCCGCTACAATCAACAGAGCATAAAAACAACAATGTCGTTTAACAGAGCCTTTACAATAAAAAAACCCTAACGGAAGGTTAGGGTTTAACGATTTTCGGTCTTATTCAAAATTATTCTTAATAAACTTTTCTTCTTCCTCTTTACTCAATACACCATACGCTTTTCCGATGGTTCCGTCTTCCAATTCCCAGAAATAGTTATGATCATGGTCAATCTGGTCAAAGTCGCCTTTTTTCCACTTATCAAGGATTTCTAGTAACTGTATTTTGTGGACAAAACTACTTTTTGAAACGATGGTATATACTTGATTTATAGTGTCCTCGGTTAAAGGAATGGCTCCCCACTTTTCACTTGCTTTTACTTTTTGATGAGTCATCTTGTGCATCACTTCCACAACGAGAGACTCTTTGGATTCCTCATCAATTCCTATATCATACTGAACCCCGCCGATTTTTGCGGTTTGATCTTGCTGTGAAGTTTGTTTTTGTTTCGCAGGTGTAGTCGTTTTTTTACTTTCTGAGGGTTTTGACGTTTCCGATGGTTCCGCCGTCACTTCCGAAGCTTTGTTTTTTTCGTATTCAGCCGCATTGTTCATTATTTTATAGCTGGCAAAAATACCAATAATTAATAGTATAAGGACCACTCCAGCTACTTTTAAATCTTTTTTCATTTTATCCCCCCTATTTTTGCCCTTGAAATAAACAAAATTCAGAATAGTGTATAAATATTATTTCAAAAAATGGATATTATTTCAACCTTGCCTTCGGTCAAACAGAAAAAAGAGACCCAACATTTTATTTGTCAGGTCTCTTTTATCGTTAATAAATCATTCAGTTTATTTTCAGCTAGTAATCTAGTTTTTACAATTTTGATTCTACAACTAATTCAGGATGACTACTTTAACGGTTCTTCTTCCAAAAGCTAAAGCTTTTGCTTTTGTTGGCATTAAAATATCAATTCTGTGACCCTTAATGGCACCGCCTGTATCGCCGGCAACCGCTACTCCATAGCCTTCTACCCATACTTTGCTTCCAAGAGGAATGATTCTTGGGTCTACCGCGATTACTTTCATATTTGGATTCGCAGCAACATTAAGACCCGTAGCTGTACGTCCGGAGCAGCCCTTACAATCGACAGTATACGCAGTTGCCGTCACATAGATTTCTTTCCCTTCTGCAGTACCTTTGGTGGCTGAGTTATTTGAAGCTGCGTTATTGCTTACTGGAGCTGCAACCGGTCTAGCCGTATCTGCACTCGCTTTCGCTGCTGCTGCCGCTTGGGCTGCACGAGCTTTTGCCTCTGCCTGTTCCCTTTGAATAGCTGCTTGGAGGTTCTTCATTTGTGACTCGATTCCCGCTTTTTCCTGCTGGGCTACTGACACCTGCTGCGAGATTTGCGCATATTTTTGCTGCATAACGGTTAACGTTTGCTGCCTCTTTTGCATATTTTGATCAAGCTCCGCCTGCTGTCCTGCAAGCGCTTTCTGATCCTCTTCTAATACTTTCTCTTGACGATCAATTTCTGCTTTATCCTTTTCGATCTGTGCAAGATCCTCTTGTTGAGCTGTTAAAATATCTTTGTCTGCATCAATTAATTCTGAAGCAGCACTCGCACGCTGGATAAAATCTGTAATACTATCAGATTCAAAGAATAGATTAATGATTAAGTTCGCGTTGCTGTTTTGCTGCATGGCTACTGCCCGCTTTTTCATCACATCTTGCCGGGCAAGCATTTTATCTTCTATTACAACGATCTCTTGTTTTTTCTCTTCGATTAACTGATTCGTAGCATCGATTTTTTCCTGTAATCTTGCCATTGCGTCTTTGTTTTTGGCAATCTCATCGGAAATGGATGTTAATTCAGTTTGAATATTTTCAATTTCATTATTAACCGTTTGTTGTTCTTGTACTTTTTGCTCTACGATTTGCTGCTTCTGCTCTAACTGGGCTTGGGCGTTATGTAGTGCTTCTGTATTTGTTTGTGCGTATGTAACCATTGAACCTGATACACAAAACATAGCTGTAAGTAAACTGAGAATTATACGCTTTCTTGTCGTTTGCATACCCTTCTCCCTCCTTATTACTATCATTTATACCAGAACAATGTAACAGTCATGTTACAAAAAGAATAAAAGTGTATCACAATTTGTCTTATTTCTTAAGAAAGTGTCTATTCTGTGGCATAACAGTGTCAACTTTTGGGCTGTCCGGATAGATTGTCTAGGTTTTTCTCTGCGGTAAGGAATCGTCTATTTTTCTTTTTCCGCGGCCGCATTTTCCGGTAAGAAGAGGTCTCCAAATAGGTCACCCTATCTTCTATTCTTACAATAAAGTTATTAAATATCTCTAAGACTTCTTCTTCGGTAAGAATTTGATCGGTTTCTGCTATTTGCAGGGAGTTTTGCTGATAGGAGAGGACGATATGGTAATTTTTCATTTGGATTGAAATGTTTGCTTGCTCCTCCAGCGGAATTGATTGGTAAGATTCATTCGTAGGTGTTGGAAAAGCAGCGAGTGGTTCGTTTGATAATAGGAAAGCATCGTAAATACTTGGTTTTCTAGTGATTCGTATTTCTTTGCTGCTAACAATATCTCCAATAAACATTAAGCTGTTTTTATTCTCCAAACACAAAACCTCCATTAATGACAATTCTTTACACCAATTATTGTTATTCGACAATAATATCCATCACACCTGTCATTCCCTTTTCGAAAAGTGTCAAATTTTTGAACGTTATATCACACGAAGAAGCCGCTGACACGAGATCAGCGGCTTCTTTTTAAAAAAACAGGGGGGTTTTTCTACTAGTTTGCCCTGCCGGCTGATTTTTATACAGAAATATTCAGAATATATTTATAAAAAAACGGCACCTTGCTAGATGCCGGAATAAAGGGGGGTTATCGGGGATAGGATTGATTCTTTATATGAAAGGAATGTTTTTAAAATAAAACTCGCTGTCATTTGCGAGCCCCTGCGGGCAATTTAAATTGGGTCTGCTCAAAAATGTAATGGGAATTTTTCTAGTGAATGGTGGTGATGTCTGGGGTAGTTTTCTAAGAGGTCTTTTTCCTTTATGACAAGCTGCTGCTCCCGAATCAGGCATTCTAGCTGGCGTACGCGTATCTGCAGGTTATCCACATTTTTATTAGCCTTTCCGACCATTTTAATTAAACTTTCTAGCAGCTGCTCTAATTTGGCCTGATCGTCCTCATGATATCCCAATCGCGGTTTCCTCCTTTTTTCCCTCTGGTACCACATCGTGCGGCCTTGCACTTAGGAAACGAATCGATTCTGCGACTACCTCTGTCACATAGACCTTTTTCCCATCTTTGCCGTCGTAATTGCGGGACTGCAGTCTGCCGGTAATACCTACGACCGCTCCTTTTCGACAATACTGGCAGGTGTTTTCTGCCGCCTTCCGCCAAAGTGTACACTGGACAAAATCTGCCTCTATTTCTCCATTATGATTGCGAAAATTGCGATTGACCGCAAGCGTAATTTGCGTCACGGCCGTTCCCTCCGTTGTTTTCCTTAACTCCGGATCCCGGGTCAGCCTGCCAACAAGTGTAACTTGATTAATCATTTTCTCAACTCCTCTACTATTTGATGGCTTTATCATAGCTTCTTTGTTCCACTGTTGTAAAATGGAGATAAAACAAGTATTATGGATGTTTTTGTCAAATATTTTAATTAACTCCCCTGTTTTTGTCATGGATCCGTGCCATTTTACCTATAAAAATAGATTAACCAATTTTCGACAAAAAGTTTTCGACATTTGCATTTGCTTGACTTATGCTATAATTAGGAAAAAATAAACAGGAGGTAGCGATGAAATCTTTTAAGTTGTACTCATTAGAAGTCGTGGAAGATGAAAACTCAGTGGATATTCCATTAGTGGATGGCTTGATTCTGAACAAAGAAGACGAACACTCCACCTGGCTGCTTGAAGCTTATACAGACCTGTCCCTCTTTGATTATTTTAAGAAAATCTCCGAAGAAGATCGCGATATCATTATTGAAGCGGTCATCACCAAGAAGGAGAACGCCCCTGCCTATTTTCAAACCAAGATTTGCTCACTGATTCAATTCGAAAAACATATTAGCGTCCTTTTCCAAGGCCATCTGCGCCGCAGTAAAAGTGATTATTCTGAGCTATTGCTTGACAGCCTGATTGAAAAAGGGTTGAAAGGGCCAGAACTGCTTAAGGAATTCAAGGAAAAAATGCAAAGTAAACCGAAAATAAAAGTTAAAAATCACTGATACCAGCCACTGGCTGGTTTTTTATTTGTGAAATTCTTATTGCTTTTTTGGGTAATTCTGGGGATACTTAAACTACAAAGGGGGAGTTTTATTTGGAAAGTGCGATTAGTTTAATTGTCAGTCTTGCATTTGCTATTTTTTTATTTATTGATGCACCAAAGCATAATAAAAGCCGCTGGCTGTGGGCCATTTTGGGATTTATTTTCGGGCCGATTGCCCTGGGGATTTATTTTATTAAAACAGGCCGTAAGGTGGCAGGCTGGATTATTACCATCCTGGCGATTCTTTTCTATATTGTGATCATTGGCCTTATGATTACTGCTGCTGTATTATTTACAAACGGATTTTCATAAGAAAAGCGCAAGGCGCCCGTCTATCGGCGACAAGCACAAGACGAGCTGGCCAAAAGGTTGTTCTTTAACCTTTTGGACGGATTGGGCTGTGACCTCGAGCCGTTGGCGCCTGGAGCTGGACAATTCTCGAAGTCGAAATTTATACTTTCTTATCTGTTGAGAAAAAGGGGCAGGCTTATGGCCTGCCTCCTTCTTTTTACCGGTCAATATTATCTCGGTCGTTTCTATCAAGGTCATCTTCAATGATTTCTTCTTGTTTCGTATTGATGTCCTTCACAGGGTCTTTGTCAGTGTCCGTGTTTGTATCATTTTTATAACGATCATTGTCATTTACATCATCGTCATCGATATTATTGTTGTCGATTAGGTCATCGTTTCTGTCATCTCTTAGATTGTTATCGGCAGGATTTTGGATATCGTTCCTCATGTTGTTATCCGTGATTGGCGCATTTTTATCATTATCGTTGTTGTTACAGCCGACTAAAAGTACCCCTGATAACATAGACCCAATGAGTAATTGAAAAAGCTTTTTCTTCAAGTTAAGGTCCCCTTTCGCAAATGGTGTTTGCGTTATTAGGGTCCCTTGACTTGGTTTTTTTTATCCTAAAAAACGGCTAAGATTCCCCCAGCCGTTCTTGTCAACTTATTCCTTTTTCTCTCCAAGCGCAAAGGTGATTTCTGCTTCGCACGCAATTTCTCCGTCCACGGTTGCAACGGCTTTGCCTTTACCGACAGGGCCGCGCAGGCGAGTCATTTCCACTTCAAGGCGAAGCTGGTCGCCAGGCTTTACTTGCTTTTTAAAACGGCAGTTGTCAATTCCTGCAAAAAATGCTAAACGGCCGCGGTTCTCTTCCTTTTTCAACATGGCCACAGCTCCAACCTGAGCTAGTGCTTCCACGATTAGGACACCGGGCATAACTGGGTAATCCGGAAAGTGGCCGTTGAAAAATTCTTCATTGGCAGATACATTTTTAATTCCGATCGCTCTTTTGCCTTCTTCTACTTCAAGAATGCGGTCAACGAGCAGAAAAGGATAGCGGTGGGGAATGATTTCTTTGATTTGTTCGATATCTAACATAATTAGTACCTCCTCCTAGTAACTGATTCCATTCTACTATATAGAAATGGGAAGGGCAATTACTCCCTTCCCCGTTATTTCTTATCAACTAAATCGATGATATGCGTCCATGTCGATTCTTTAAATACATCTCCCACATTTCCACCGCCAAGCGCTCCATAACCAACCGTTGCTCCCGCTATTACGCAGATAACTATACTAACCAACAAAAGAACAAGACGAAGCCAGATCGGAATCAAGCGGATCCGAACTCGCTTGGTGTCTTGAGACACAGGTGCAGCGTCTTTATTATTCTGCAATGCCTCTTGTTTCGCCTTTTTATATTCTTCTCTCGAACTAGCTTGTCCATTATTTCCCGTCATTCATTAATTCCCCTTTAGCCAAATTCCATTCCTTCCAAGAATCCGGCGAGTTAATACATATTATAACCGATAAATTTCGCTTTACTTAAGGTTCATTAACTCTATTATAAAAAATTATTCCTAAATACTCATTACTTTTTTTTGGAAGCATGGGGACGGTTCTTGCGCTTCCTCTTTTTGGAAGCGCGAGAACCGTCCCCATGCTTCCCCAAATAAAAAAGTCCAATGATGGGGCTTGTCCAGCCTGCTTCATTAGACTTTGTTTGGGTTGTTATCCTAGTTTGCGGTTTGAGATGCGGTCGATGTTATCTAGCATGATGCCTGTGCCGATTGCTACACAATCCATTGGATTTTCTGCCACCAATACAGGTACTTTTAACTCTTCAGCAAGCAGCATATCAATGCCATGCAGCAATGCTCCGCCTCCAGTTAAAATCACACCACGGTCGATGATATCTGCAGAAAGCTCAGGTGGTGTGCGTTCTAAGACGCTTTTTGCAGCCTGAACAATGACGGCCACCGATTCACGAAGGGCACCTTCAATTTCTTCTGAACGAACAGTAATGGTACGCGGTAACCCACTCACCATATCACGGCCGCGGATCTCCATTTCCTCTGAACGGGAACCTGGGAATACCGTACCAATGTTAATTTTAATATTTTCAGCCGTACGCTCCCCGATTAATAACTTATACTCGCGCTTGATGTAGTTGAGGATTTCCATGTCGAACTTGTCGCCGGCCATTTTGATGGAGGAAGAAGTAACGATATCGCCCATCGATAGTACGGCCACATCTGTTGTTCCTCCTCCGATATCTACTACCATGTTTCCACTAGGCTGGAAGATATCCATACCGGCACCGATTGCGGCTACCTTTGGCTCTTCTTCCAAGTAAATCTTTTTGCCGCCGCTTTTTTCTGCAGCTTCTCTGATTGCCTTCTGCTCGACGCTTGTGATGTTCGTTGGGCAGCAAATCAGGATGCGTGGCTTCGATAAAAAGCCCTTAACGTTTAATTTATTAATAAAGTGCTTTAGCATCGCTTCAGTCACATCAAAATCAGCGATCACGCCGTCTTTTAGCGGACGAATGGCCACGATATTTCCAGGTGTACGTCCGACCATGCGGCGCGCTTCTTCACCTACTGCTAGTACTTTATTTGTATTTTTATCAATCGCTACGACGGAAGGTTCATTCAGCACAATTCCACGGCCTTTCACGTGAATTAACACGTTAGCCGTTCCTAAGTCAATCCCAATATCCCTTGCAAACATTCTTTTTCCTTTCCTCCTTGGAAACAAAAATCCACATTCTTTTCCTAATTGACAATTGTACCATATTCGGTAACATTTCCATAACAATTTAATGTAATTATCATGACATTTGTTGAACTTAATCGAATGGAAGGCTTCAGGAAAGAAAATTGAATGGTTGCATGAAAAGAGCAATCTGATATCAGATTGCTTGTTTCACCTTTTTAGGCTTTCATAAAAGTTTCTAGATAAATGAGATACTCTCAAAAAGCAGCTTACTTTACGGCCTCGCCTTCTTTTTCTTCTTTCTGATATTTCATTTTTGTCGCCTCTCCACCCCTGAGGTGACGGATTGATTTATGGTAATCTAAAATTTCTTTAACCTCATTTGCCAGCTCTGGATTAATCTCAGGAAGTCTTTCTGTTAAATCCTTATGGACTGTACTTTTGGATACGCCAAACTCCTTCGCAATGACGCGAACCGTTTTCCTCGTCTCCACGATATACTTTCCAATCTTGATAGTTCTCTCTTTGATGTAATCGTGCACACTCTCGCCCTCCCTAAATTGGATGTGAGTAGTGTGAAATGAGACCCGCTTATCACTTCGACGAATTCTGCTTCCGTGTGTAGTGTTAATGGTGACAGGCACCACAAAAAGACATTGTCCACGTTAGGCGGACACTTTGCACATACTTGTTCCACACGGCAGAAAGTTTTTACCTTCTGTCAATACGATGAATAATCATGTCCCCGGCTAAATACCTGCATCTTCAAACGACTCCTCACCTCAAACACTCTCTTTGTAAAGGTTTGTAACCATTTTATTAGCTTGGATACGGGTTTATGCACAAAATCCACAAACAGGACAAGGCTGGTTAAAGAATTTTTCGAAAATAGGACAATGACCTTTTTTTCGACATTTGGCCCAAATTCAAGCCCCCCAAGGGATTGAGCCCAATTTTAGTCTCAAAGGCCTAACGCCCTTTAAGGGATTTGTCGAAAAATTTTTTTGCAAATTGTTATTTTAATGAAGTTTTTTTAACGCCGTATGATTCCGAAACACTAGAAAGACAGACAGTTTCTACTTGTGTTATCAAAATATTATATAATGTTCCTATCATAAATTATTCGAACGGAAAGGATTTCACTCTATGACACCATTTACTGAACATGTGATTCAAATTATCCGCAGCATCCCCGAGGGGAAAGTCATGACCTATGGCCAAATTGCCGCTCTTTCTGGGAGCCCTCGTGCCGCCCGTCAGGTCGTGCGTGTCCTTCACTCGATGAGCAGGAAATATAAGCTTCCTTGGCACCGTGTGATCAACAGCAAGGGCCAGATTGCTCTCACAGACGACGAATCCTATCATGAGCAATTGTTTTCCCTCGAAAGTGAAGGAGTGGAAATCGGACTGAATGGAGTCATTGATTTAAGAAAATATCAATATCACCCAGAGGAATAGTTCTTCATTATTATCAATACCTCATCCAATAAAAAAGCACAAGTGACCTAAATCTCTCACTTGTGCTTCTCTCTCTTATTTCCATTTTTCGAATACACTCTTCACTTTTTTCACCGTTATCGACGATCCGCCCCGGCCTTGGACATTCTCCACCATCATCGCCACCATCAGGCTTGGCGAATTCGTATTATAGGCAATAAACCAGCCATTTTCGGTGCCTGTCACCCCTTGCTTCTGCTTAATCTCCGCTGTCCCCGTCTTGCCTGCCAACGGATAACCAGAAATCTCAGCGGTATGGGCCGTCCCGCCAGGATCACTTACGACCTTCCGCAAATCTCCCGAAATCAAGGCAGCATTCTCAGCTGACACCACAGCTTCTTTCCAAACCTGCCCCTGCTTATCATCGGCCAGCAAAATCGGTTTCAGCATATTGCCGCTGCCGCTCACAAACGGCGTATACGCGGCCATTAAATGAACAATACTCATCTGTACCTGCCCCTGGCCGTAGCCTGAATCAGCAAGCGCAATCTCGTTCCCTAGCGTGCCTGTGACCGACTTCTCAAGCGGGTACGGATATCCCATATCCTCTTCAAAGCCAAACTTCTTCAATCCATCCACAAATTTATCTTTCCCAAGCTTCAACGCTGCCTGGGCAAAATAGATATTATCGGAATACACAAGCGCCTTCTCTAGATTAACTGGATCCGTCCCGTCATGGACCCTCGTTACAAAATAATTGCCCCATGACTTATCCTTCTGCCACTTTTTGCCGAGAATCGGCACGCCTTCAGCCGGCACAATGGTCCCATTCGTCAACCCAATCGCTGCCGTCAATGGTTTCATCACCGAACCAGGCGCATAGCCCATCTTAAACCTTGTCAACAATGGCTGCTTCGGATTGTTCCTTAAGGCCTGCCACTCCTCCGCCGCCAAACCGAGCGTCACCTGATTGGGATCAAACGATGGGCTGCTGACAAGCGCGAGTGTTTCCCCGGTCACTGGGTTCATCGCTGCAGCTGTCCCTGCTTCCCCATTCAGTTCGTTAAACACCGTCTTCTGTAACTCTGCATCAATTGTCAGCTTAACATCCTGCCCATCGACAACCGGCTTCTCCGCAAGCACCACATTCTCGGCCCCGGCTGCCTTCTTTTTAATGACGATTTTCACGCCGCTTGTCCCTCTTAAGCGCTCATCCAGCACCTGCTCAAGACCACGCTTTCCGATCACATCACCACTTGTGTACCCCTTGTCTTTCAGCTTCTCCAGCTCATCGGCCGTAATCGCCCCGACATAGCCAAGAAGCTGTGCCGCAGTCTGTCCATAAGGGTATACCCTTGCTTCCACCTTGCGTGTCTTTACAGGCTCTAGCGCAATCAATTTGGCAATCCGCTCTTTGTCATCCATTGACACCTTCTTCAGCGGCACAAACTGCCCCTCTTTCACCCAGCTTGCACTAAGCAGCTTGGTGATTTGCTCCCGAGTCATCTTTAAAAGCGGGGCTAATTCTGAAATGACTGAGTCCACTGACGTCCCAGCCACCACACCGACCTCGTACACCTGGCCATTCACGGCCAGACCGTTGCCGTTCCGGTCCAAAATCTCGCCGCGTTTAGGCGCCGTCGTGCTCACGCCAATTGTGTCGCCTTCTTTTAATTCTGGAAAAATAAACTCTGTATTCCAGTCTACATACCAGTTTTTGTTATTGTCTCTTTTTTCCTCTTGTAATCTAGCTTGCTGGGTAAATTTAATAGGCCCTGCGATGCTATTCATACTTGCGGTAAAAGAATATTTAGTTTGTTCTTCCTCTTTCTGATCTTTAGTTGGCTTTTTGAAGTCAATCTTGAGGTCTGTAATCTGAAGATCATCGTAGAGTTTTTCATAGCGGCTCGTGAACTGCTCTTTGGTCATATTCTTTTTCGCATCAGTTGATAAGTAATCATACATTTTTGCAAACTTTTGCTGGTTCCATAAGGCTATGTAATCGGAGAATCGCTGCTCTGGGGTTGGTTCCTTGCTGCAGCTTGTAAGGACTGCGATGACGAGCAGGAGCAAGACCCCTAGAATCTTTTTCAAAACTAAATCCCTCCTTTTATTCCCATTTTAACATATATGTACAAGGAAAGGATTTTAACGTAATAAGTTCCTTTTTAGAAAATATTAATCGTTTATTAATAATTTGTTCATATATAGGCGCTATACTATGTTTATTCACACTTATTCAAACCCCCTTTGATATCCGGCCACATGGCCGGATTTTTTTTGTAAACAAGGGGACGGTTCTCATGCTTCCGAAGCATGAGAACCGTCCCCTTGCACACCCGTGCACACAAAAAAAAGAGGAAAGTATTTTTCCCCTTCCCCTTTGTTGCTTTATTATGAGTTGCTGTTATCTGTAGAGTTTGTTGAATCGTCAGAAGCAGGATCTTCAATCTTTTGTTGGTCTTGCTTTACTTCTGGAGTTTTTGACGATTCTTTGCTGTCATCCGATAAAGTGTCTTCTTGCAGTGTGTTCAACGACTTTTCGAAGTAGTTCGATGGGTTTACTGCTACACCGTCTTTACGGATTTCAAAATGTACATGGGTTCCAGCTTTTTCATTGAACAAGCTTTGTCCAGCCTTGGCAATCACTTGATCTTGTTTTACTTGTTCGCCAACCTTCACTTGGATGTCTTTCACAGATTGATATTGTGTGACGATGCCCTTGTCATGTTCGATTTCAACGACGTTACCTAGGGTTGCATCTTCTTCAACACGTGTAACGGTTCCGCTAAGTGATGCTGTCACATCAAAGCTTTTGCCGTTTTTCATTGTGATGTCGATACCAGTGTTTGGCACATACGTATTATTGTAGAATACTAATGCGGCTTCCTGGTCTGCTGCTTTGCCTTGGAAATCGTAGAATTTTGTTTTGACTACTGCATCATCGGCATTTGCTACCGGCATTTTGAAGTTTTCCATTGCTTTGTTTACTTCAACTGCTGGAGCATCGTTCTTTTTACCGGAAAGGTCAGTGGCCTTGTAATCATACTTATTTGTGTTGCTGCTTGATGATTGATACCATAGAACTCCGGTTAAAATGATTGCTGCACTTGCGATATAGATGGCTGGAAATACCCAACGCTTTTTGAAAAAGCGTTTTACACTGGAACTTTGAGAAGATCGTTTGTTTTCTTCCTCTCTCATTTTCATCACCTCAGCAATCATTCTGAACAGATAAGTAGAATTATATACACGAGTCCAAAAAAATTTTAAAAACTTATTTTTCGACACTGAGTATGTTTTTATGCATGATATTAGAAAAATTTTTTTTGGAGGTTGTTTTAAAAATATTGTTTGCGGTTATTGCCTTAACCATCACCTAAAACAGCAAAAAGCCAGGCACATTGCCTGACTCAAGGTTCAAATTCTATTTTTGTGCTGTCAAAGTCGATAGCATACTATCTGCGGAGGTAACCTCTACGCCTTTATAATAATGCTTTACAATCTCCTTATAATCGGCCCCTTCTTGTGCCATTCCATTCGCTCCATACTGGCTCATCCCGACACCGTGGCCAAAGCCCTTTGTCGTAATCACGATATTATTCCCTTTCCTCTGCCACGAGAAATCGGATGACTTCAAATCTAGTTTTTCACGGATATCCTTACCCGTTAGCACTTTCCCATTAAAGTTCACTTTTCCAACCCTTTTTCCAGTAGTTCGGGCCGTTATTTTTCCAATCGTGGAGCTCGATCCAATCTTCACACCGAGCTTTGACTCAAACTCTTTCACCGTCAACACCTTTTGATTAGAAAACTTCGGTGACTTTTTATCCCATGGACTTGATACACTTCGCAAATAAGGAATGCTGCCTGCCCAATAATCCTCTGAGTCTTCCGTATAGCCATTCCCCGTGGAGAAGAATAAGGCATCAATCGGCTTCCCTTCGTAAGTCAAAATCTGGCCGCCTGTCGTCCGGACTGCTTCGATGACCTTTTTCTTTTTCCAAGCATAATCCTGGCCCCAGTCCCGTCTCATTTCCGCATCATTCATGTAAACCTGGTGAATTTGCGTGTCCGTTACCTGTGCGCCCTTTGGCACACCCATCGTATCTTTATTGATTAGTCTGTTTACAATATATGTCCGAGCCGCCAGCGCCTGTGCCTTGAGCGCTTCTTCTTTAAATTCTGCAGGCATTTCTGCTGCCACGACACCCACAAGATACTCCTCTAAAGGAACTTTTTCAATGACCCGCTTAGCTGAACGAAATACCGATACCGTTAGAGCTGGATCTGCGCTTGAGGTTGTGGGTGTTCCCTTTGCTGAGGCCTTTGTTAAGTCTTCTCCGAGCTTTCCGCTCGTCTTTTGATCACCTGAAAAGGGCAGTACAACAACAGAGGGAATAATGATGGTTAAGGCAATGAGGAGCGACGCTAGTACGATGAGTGGTTTGATTTTGTTCATGATAGTGCCTCCAGTTTGTAAGTTTCTTGAGCCAGCACAACCTGCCGGAATACATCTCATTTCATACATATGGAAGCGGACAAGCATTTATTACAGAAATTTTCACAAGAATAGATAGTGAAAATAGTGCCTGTCACCGTTACTACTCTACGCATCATGTATAACCATGAAACGGTGACAGGCACCCCATCGGCACACCTCACCACAGTGTCACCAAAATAAAAGAATCCCTTAGTATCACAGCCGTCGGATATCAGACGATTGTCTACTAAGGGATCCTTTCACTTAAATTTCATTCTTTTTTATTAAGCTTTATGCATTCATATCAGAAACAAATTTCTTTACTTCAACAAATGTTTCGTCTGCTTCTTTCACACGTTCGATATCTGCGCCTAATCCAGCCAGCTTGCCGTGGAAGTTCACATAACCGCGGTCTAAGTGTTTCAACTCCGTCACGCGTGTCACGCCTTCAGATACCAATCCAGTCAGAATCAACGCTGCCGCTGCACGAAGGTCAGTAGCAGCTACTTCCGCACCTTGCAGATTTGAAGGACCATTTAAGATGACAGAACGGCCTTCAATCTTGATGTCTGCATTCATGCGGCGGAACTCTTCCACATGCATAAAACGGTTCTCAAACACCGTTTCCGTAATCATGGAAGTTCCTTCAGCACGAAGCAATAAAGCCATCATCTGTGACTGCATATCAGTCGGGAAACCAGGGTGCGGCATCGTCTTAATATCGACTGCCTTTAAACGCTCAGGACCGATGACACGAACGCCATCTGCTTCCTCCTGAATTTCAACGCCCATCTCTTCCATTTTCGCAATCAAAGAGGATAAATGCTCAGGTACAGCACCGCGAACCAATACATTACCTCCCGTAATCGCTGCAGCCACCATAAACGTACCCGCTTCAATCCGGTCAGGAATAATATTATGATCAGCGCCGAATAATACATCAACGCCCTCAATTCGCAAAGTACCAGTGCCGGCACCCTTCACGCGAGCGCCCATTTTATTTAGGAAATTAGCTAAATCGACAATCTCAGGTTCTTTTGCTACATTCTCAATAATAGTCGTACCCTGAGCAAGAGTCGCTGCCATCATGATGTTTTCTGTTGCTCCTACACTTGGGAAATCCAGGTAAATCTTTGCACCTTTTAAGCGGCCGTCAACCTCCGCTTCAATAAAGCCATTTCCTACTTTCACCTTTGCACCCATGGCTTCAAAGCCTTTTAAGTGCTGGTCAATAGGACGGGATCCAATCGCACAGCCGCCAGGTAAAGCAACCCGAGCCCGGCCATTCCGAGCCAATAAAGAACCCATTACTAGGACAGACGCACGCATTTTACGTACGTATTCAAACGGCGCCTCATCTTTTAACACTCTAGATGCATCAACAATAACGGTATTATTGTCAAAAGCCACTTCAGCGTTTAAGTTGCGTAACACTTCATTAATTGTAAATACATCGGAGAGTGTAGGTACATCACGTAACACACTTTTTCCATCACTTGCTAATAATGTTGCAGCGAGAACAGGTAATACGGCATTTTTTGCGCCTTCCACTTTAACTGAACCATATAACCTTTGTCCGCCGCGGACGATGATCTTTTCCAAGAGTATTCCCCTCCGCGTCCATTTTCTCTATATTAATATTCAATCGTAATGATAGGGGTTCCAACTACTATGGTAGTCTTCGCGCCCAATCCTTCGGAGCGTAAGCCAATTTGTAAATTCATGTTATTCAATTTGTGATCTATGGAGCCTGTAAACATTGGCGATGTTGCCGAAACAGACATGAAATTCTCCTCTTTTAACGCTTCGATCTCTTTTGCATTAAAACCTGACATTACCTTGCCAGCTTTCTTTGCCAAAGCCGTATCCATCTTATCACTGAAAACGCCTTTCATACAAGAGAAAACTGTAGGTTTTTCCCGAAATATGTCAGATAGCCTATTTCGGAACTTTTTGGTAGTGAAAAAGCCCTCTGTCGCCTTGTTCCACTCGCTTCCACGAACACTATATACTATATACGCATCTACAGGTTGTTTTGTGTGGGTTGCCATCAATTGAAGCGTTTCTTGGTGGTGTTTTGATGATGGAGATATTGCTGTCACTTGCCATTTCTGGCTGGTGTTGGTTACAGACCAATCCCAATCCGGAAACTTTTTCTGAAGCTTTTTCGCATAATTCTGCACTTCCTCCATACTTTCCATGCCCGTTACATGTTCACGTGCATAAAAAGACCAATCATTGAGCAAAATATTTTCGGCTTGTAAAACAGAACCAATACTCGCTAAATCATTGGCGCCTTTTGGCAAAATCGATGAGTCATGCTTTTCTGCCTTTAAAAAACTGCTCATAGCTTCAGTCGTTCTGTTCCCCATCACAACAAGGATCAAACTGACAATCGAAATCATATATAAAAAATTCTTAAAATGTCTCTTCATTTCGCTACTCCCCCTTACCACCATTGTTGCCAGGCGGTAAAAGAGCAATACTTAGGAAATGTCGTCACATTCTGACAAAGATAAGCTTTTGACATTCTTAGCTTTCCACATAAACTCGATTGTACTCAAAATATCGCGAAATGGAAACATGTAGTTAGACCTAAAAATTTTCCAATTTTGGAAGCATGGGGACGGTTCTCACGCTTCCAAGAGGAAGCACGAGAACCGTCCCCATGCTTCCCCCATGCTTCCTATTGCATTATTAATGGCAGCTGTTTTGACCATTGGAGATAATCAAGGAAAAAGTTACTAACAGATGAACCGATGAAAATAGCTAATAATATGTATAGTAATCGCGCCTGAAATACATGGTTCGGTTTCAGCAGCTTTTCTAAGCGAATGGCCTGCAAGGCATACCAGGAAATCGCGATGCACACCAGATGCGACAAGATACTAACTAACGCTATTTGACCAAAATCATCCATCAACTTTCCCTCCCTTTTTAGGCCCAATGACTATTCTATCATACAGACGTTTGAAATTCAGAAAAGATTCACCATATTACAATTGTTGGAATTTTCTAAATCTAGAAAGGGTTTACATAGAAATTGCCCGCCTAAACAGTATTCCTCAGAAAGAAGAAAATTGTTTAAGCAGGCAAATCTACATTAGGCTTCATTCCAAACCCGCTCAATATTTAATGGTACAAATACTCGATCTCCTTGAATCTCCTTATGGATGATCGGATTTTCAAAGTTTTCTTCCAAGATGTGTTTCTCACGTTTTTTATGTCTTGCGATTCGATGGACACCAAGTATGGTATCTAAACTCTGTTTCGAAAATTTCATATTATTCACCTCATTTTTTTATAAAATCGATAGGAAGCCTCCCCTTCCTATCGATTTCTTCTATTATTTAGGCAGACTTTGATGCAACAACAACAACCTTGCCAAGGTCTAATTCTTTTTCATATCGCTCGGCATCGTTACTTGATAACCCCAGTGACTCCATTTTGGAGCGGAGCTCATCTCCCCGAGTCCGGAATACATTGGCAAGGGAGTCCATTACACCCTGTTCACTCATACCAATGTCGCTAATATCTAGTGAATCTGTTAAATCATTTGAGCGGTCTTTATCATGAGCTAATAAGTAGATTTCATCTTTTGTGTAGCCCTGCATAATCAATTGCTCGATTTCCTTCTTGGCTTGTACACCATTTTCCACTACTCTAACTGTTTCCATTTGTATTCCTCCTCCTAGGATATTTTTTTCAAGTTATGTAACTTATATATCCGCACACACCAAAACGAAACCTATTTTTCTAAAAATCTATTAAGTTTAGGAATAAATCAAATGTGGGTATATAGAAAACACTTATCACTTATTGGAGGTGTATATATGAAGAAATTAATTTGTAAAAATTGTGGAAACTCCGAGTTCTATGTATTAAATGTAGGTGAAACTCTTTGTAAGTGCGGCAAGCGGTTAACTAAACTAACTGATTATCAATGGGAAAACTCGCAAAAATGGAAGGATATCCAAAGGCGCCGCGCTGAGATCATTTCCAAAATGAGTTTATTGAAACGGGAGATCGATGAGTGCCTGGATAGGCGGGACGAGGAAGGCTTTAAAAAGCGTACCTTCGAATTAAAGCTATGCGAGCACTTTTTAGACAACTCGCTTCAGAGTCCGCAGGTGCGTCTGCGGGAGCGCATCAAGCAAAATCAAGACAAGTTAAGTTTTTAAGTTTCATTCTTCCGCATTCGGGTACTTAAATACCATAACCACTTAAAAACAATAGAAAGGGGACATTCTCATGGGATTTATTTGGTCATTAATTATTGGAGGAATCATCGGCTGGTTAGCCGGACTTATTCTGGGTCGTGACATTCCAGGAGGCATTATCGGAAATATTATCGCAGGTTTTATCGGTTCATGGCTCGGTTCATTACTATTAGGCGGATGGGGGCCAGAAATTGGCGGGTTCTTTATCCTTCCAGCTCTAATCGGTGCCATTGTCCTTGTATTTGTCTTAAGCCTCATCTTAAAAGGGATGAGAAAAACCACATAACCATCTAAAGACTGACGAAAAGTCAGTCTTTTTTTATTTTAATTTGTCTTCGTCACACAAAAAAACAGTACCCGCAAAGAGCGGATACCTCTATAAAACTCCAGAAAACAGTCTGGCAAAGGATTCTTTCCATTTTACAGACATCCTTCTTTTATAAAACTCCACCGGGCGAATGCGCCGGCAATCTTTTAGGTCTTCCTCATAGTGGGCAACCAGATCATTAATCGAGTCTGTTCCTGTTAAAAATAAATTCACTTCGAAATTCAATTGGAAACTTCGCATATCGACATTGGCCGTCCCAATCGAAGCCAGATCACCGTCGACAATGATGACCTTTTTATGCAGGAATCCCTTTTCATAAGAATAAATCTCTATCCCAGCCCGTAAAAGTTCAGGAAAGTATGATTGGGTCGCATATTGGGTCAGGAAGCCATCATTGGTGTCAGGCACCATCAAGCGGACCTGGATTCCTTTTCTGGCTGCGACTCTGAGCGCCGTCTGAATCGCCTGGTTGGGAATAAAGTACGGGGTGGCAATCCAAATGGATCTTGTGGCGCAGGTGATCATCGTGTAGTAATGATCACACATATCACGTGTTTCTGGACCTGTTGCGACGACGTGCACTAATCCATCTCCGACAGCAGGTACCGGCCGCATATAGGGTTCATTTTCAAAAAGGATTTCGCCAGAGGCATACTTCCAATCTAGTAAAAATACCGCATGTAGGGTTTGGACGGCTTCCCCTTCGAGTACGGCGTGGCTGTCACACCAAAAGCCGAAATCGTCATCTTCGCCCAGGTATTCGATGCCGACGTTGAGTCCGCCGACGAAGCCGATTTTGCCATCGATGACGATGATTTTGCGGTGGTTGCGGAAGTTAAATTTCTGATTATACCAGCCGAACTTTAGCGGTAAAAAAGGCTGGACCCTTATCCCAGCCTCCTCCATCGTTTTTATAATCGGCTTCGATAGAGACATACTGCCGACGGCATCGTATAACAGCCGCACCTCGACGCCTCCCTTTACTTTGTCTTTTAATATTTCGATGAGTTCCCGGCCGAGGCGGTCATAACGGAAAATATAATACTCGAGATGGATAAAGTCCTTCGCTTCGACCAGCCGGCGTTTAATTTCCTGAAAGGTATCTTCGCCGTTTCTTAAAATCCTGGTGGTGGTGTTCTGGTTTTGGTCGGTTAACGTGACCTTGTCCAAATAGCTGGCAAAACAGCGCTGATGGTCATTCAGGTTAGATAAGTCGAGCGGTCTTTGTTTTTTGCCAAGTGCTTCGAATAGCTGCCGGTCGCTGATTCGCTTGCTTTTAAATAGTTCCCCTTTGACAAGAAGCTGACCGGAGTAGACGTAGATGAAATAACCAAGGATCGGCAGTAACACTAAAATATAGGTCCATAAAAGTGTGGTATGGGCGGGGCGGTTTTCGAGCCATAAAGCTAGGACCGTGTAGAAAATGATGACGGCGTATAGTGTGATGCACAGAATCTTCCACCACCTAGGTACGTCCATAAAAAGGACCATATAGCCGCCAACCATCATCAACGCGGCAATCAGCCATTCAAAGCGTTTTATTTTCATACGGGTTTCATCCTTTTTTTCTATGAAATACCCTATAGGGATGGCGATGAAACAAAAAAGCCTGACCCGTGAGCGGGCAGGCTTCTGTTTGGCGGCGATGAAATGGTCATTTCTTAGTTTATCAGCAGTTTTCCAGCTGTTATCAGCACTTTCTATCTCTTGCGGTAAATCTTCTCCTGCGGATTGAATTCCTCGTATTTCAGACTCTTAGGCACAAACAGAAGCGACTCTTTACTTCCGAAGCCGACGAAGCCGCCTTCCGCCAAGCTGCTGTGGATCAAGCGATGAACCTGCTGCTGCAGCTCGTTATCAAAATAGATCATCACATTGCGGCATAAAATGACGTGAAATTCATTAAAGGATCCGTCCGTCACCAGGTTATGCTGGGCGAAAAATAAGTTCTCCTCGAGGATCGGGAAAAAATAAGCATACTGGTGGTCGGTCGTGTAATACTCTGAAAAGGAATTCTTGCCGCCTGCTTTGAGATAGTTTTTTGTATATTGCTGCATTTTCTTTAAAGGGAATGCCCCCTTTTGTGCAGCAGCCAGGGCCTTCTCATTCATATCGGTTGCATAGATTTTGGTCTTTTTTGCGAGGCCTTCTTCCAGCATCAAAATCGCCATGGAGTATACTTCCTCCCCCGTGGCGCACCCGGCATGCCAGATACGGATCTCTGGAAGGTCTCTTAAAAGAGGCACGACCTGGCTGCGAAAGGCTGCAAAGAAACTAGGGTCACGGTACATTTCCGTCATCCGAATCGACAAATCATTTAACAAGCGCTCCAAATACCCGGTTTCATGCAGTACTTTTTCGATGAGCGCTGTAATCGTCGGAAGCTGCTCTGCTTTCATGCGGTTTAAAATCCTTCTTCTTAAAGAGGCCCGTACATAGCCCCTAAAATCATACCCATACATCTGATAGAGGGCTTCAAGAAGCAGATTGATTTCTATTTCTTGTAATTCGTTCGTTGGTTCATCCTCTATTTCAGTCATTACATCGGGCGGTGAATAATTCGTCGGTTTGTTCAATCTTGGTTCACCTGCTCTGTCAGCCATACCCGCATCAAGGAGAAAAGTTGATCGATATTTAATGGCTTCATAATATAATCAGATGCTCCTGCTTCCATACACTTGTCACGTTCGCCTTTCATGGCCTTAGCCGTCAACGCAATAATCGGAAGATGGTGCATCCCAAGGTCTTCACGGATGGCTTCCATGGCCTCATAGCCATTCATCACCGGCATCATGATGTCCATAAACACAAGGTCAAAATCGGTGCGTTTTTGCAGAATTTCGATGGCTTCCTTCCCGTTTTCTGCCACTTTCACCTTTACGCCCTTTCTCTCGAGCGCAGTAACAAGGGCAAAAACGTTGCGGCCATCATCTTCTACTAAAAGAACTCTTTTTCCCTTAAACAAGTGCTCCCCCGAACCTTCTTCTTCATTTGAGTCGATCTCAAGGTCCTCATTCAACCAAGTTGCTTGTTCCTCCGTTACTTCCTGAGTCACAGCCACTTCCTCCAGCCCCAGCCGAACATCAAGCGGCACCACTTCTTCTGCCTCCAACCGGCTTGGGATATAAAGGGTAAACGTACTTCCTTTTTCCGGCTCGCTTTGGACCTCGATCACTCCGCCAAGTAACCGGGTAAATTCACGGCAGATGGATAAACCGAGGCCTGTCCCGCCATATTGACGGTTGGTCGTCCCGTCCACCTGCTGGAAGGCATCAAAAATAATTTTCTGCTTTTCCTGTGGGATACCGATTCCTGTGTCCGTTACAGAAAGGGCCAGCACCGGTTCTCTCGTTTGTTTGTTAATCAATTTCTTTGCTTTTTCAGGAGGTGCCAGTTCAATACGCAGCGTGACGCCGCCCTGTTCCGTAAATTTAAAGGCATTCGATAAAAGGTTCTTTAAGATCTGCTGTAATCTTTGTCCGTCCGTCGAAAGGACAGGCGGGATATTTGAATCGGTTACGACCTCGAACTGTAAATTCTTTTTCGCTGCCACGGGGTTGAACATGTTCCGCATCGTCTGTGGAATCTCTGTGACATTGACTTCATCGGTTAAAATTTCAATTTTACCTGCTTCGATTTTGGATAAATCAAGGATATCGTCAATTAATCGAAGCAAATCAGCACCGGAAGTATTGACGACCTTTGCGTATTCTGCCACTTCCTCATGGTCCATATCTGAATTATTTTCCATCAGCATTTGCGACAGGATCAGAATACTGTTCAATGGTGTCCGGAGCTCATGTGACATGTTCGCAAGGAAATCGGTTTTATACTGTGAACTCATCCTTAATTTCAATGAATAATCCTCTAGCTCGTCTTTTGCTTTTTTCAGTTCGATTGCCCGCTGTTCAGCAAAGTCCTTCTGCTCTTCTAAATATTCATTGGAAAGCCTTAATTGTTCCTGCTGCATTTGCAGCTCTTCTGATTGTGCCTGCAATTCTTCCGATTGTGCCTGCAGTTCTTCGGTAAGGACTTGCGATTCCGCTAGTAGTCTCTCTACTTCCATCCGTCCAGATACACTTGAGATGGATGAGCCAAATTTATCCTGAATCAAATCGAGTAAGGTCAGATGCTCTGACTGGAATGGCTGCAGTGAGGCAAACTCTACGATTGCTTCCACCCGACCCTCAAAAAGAATAGGCGCCACTAATAGACTGCTTGGGTTCGAAGCGCCTAGTCCGGTTGTTATTTTAAAATGGTCTTCTGGAATTTGATCGATTAGAAAAATTCGTTTATCCAGGGCTGCCTGTCCAATAATTCCTTCACCTAAGCCAAAACGAGTCTTAACTAGATCGTCATCCGCGATGGCATAACCTGCTACTTTCACAAAGTCCACCTCTCCCCCTTGTTCGCGACGCAGATACACCACCCCATAGGCTGCTTGAACCAGTGGAGCCAGTTTGTTAATAAAAACGTGGGACAGTTCATTGATATCGGTAATCCCTTGATATAAAGTGGAAATATCGGTCAGACTTTTTTGCACCCAGTTGTGCTTTTCAAGATTGCTGAGTAACTCGTTCATCGCCTCGGCAAGTTCCCGGGTCTCGTCCCGTGTGTTGACCTTTATCCGTGAAGTTAGGTCGACATCAGAGTTTGAATCGGTGATTCCTTTAATCGTTCTCACTACCTGTTTAATGGTTTTGACAATTGAGTTAGATAGGAAAACAGCGATGGCAATTGTAAAGACTGTGACTAAAAGAATCAGTCCATATAATATTATTTTTAAATTGTTGGTATGCTCATTTAGGTTATTAATACGGTCTGCTGTTAATGCCTTTTCCGTGGATAAAAAGGATTCAAATTGTGTACGCAGTTGATCTGTAATCTTCTTTCCCTTATTTTTCGCAAAGTGCTCTTTAATAAGTGCTGCATCATGATTCTTTTTAGCATTAATCAGACTTTCACCAGAAGTGTTGATCCAGTTTAAAATCAACGGTTTGATCTCTTCCAGATTTTGCTGCTGGCGTCCGTTATCTTCTAATAAGGAATGAAGATTATTATAATTATCCATCCAGCTTTTGTTTCCATCATTATAGGGTTCGAGATACTCTTGATTCCCTGTTAAGACGTAGCCCCTCATCCCGGTTTCCATGTCTAGCACATTCTTTTGAATTTGGTTGGCTAGGTCATGTATTTCTATATCATGTTTGGCAACATAATCAATCTCTTGTTGTAAATCTGTCATTCTATTAATCACCGTTAGAAGTGACAGGACTAAGCAAATGAGGATTGTTAAATATCCTACAATTATTTTTGCATGGATGTTGAAATTCAAGCTCTTCATGGTAACCTCCCCCTCTTTACATTTACTCTTATTTTAACCTGTAAAATTCTAGGTTTCATCCCGTTCAATCCATTTTGATACGATAGTAATAGTTTCCATTCCAGTTCTTTTATCCTACTTCTATTACCCGCTTTTTTCCCTTTTGAAACCTCTTTTTTTAAAAATTTCTATCGTTTCAAATGAGCTGGTGAGGGGTATTTACTAGTTATCATGACAATCTGGGAGGTAGAAAAAATGGCAAAAACGAAAGAAAAGGTTCAATTAACGGAGACACTTAACCAGCAAGTAGCCAACTTTTCCGTTCTTTACATGAAGCTGCATCATTATCATTGGTATGTGAAGGGTGAAAACTTTTTTACCCTGCATATTAAGTTTCAAGAATTGTATACCGAAGCGGCGCTCCATCTAGATACGATTGCCGAACGGATGCTGTCACTTGGGGCGGCACCAACAGCGACGATGAAGGAGCAGTTAGAGATTTCCTCTATTAACGAAGCTAGCGGAGAGGAAAGTGCCCAGGAGATGGTTCAGTCGCTGGCTGATGATTTTGAACATGTCTGCAAGGAGCTTACCGAGGGAATCACGGCGGCGGAGGATCAGGAGGATCAACCGACAGCTGACATGTTTATTGAGATTCGAACTTCGTTAGAAAAGCATTTATGGATGTTTAAAGCTTATTTAGCTGAATAGAGGAAATAAGAAAGGTGCCAGCTGCCATGCTGCACCTTTCTTACTTATTCGCAGAAACCATCACCAAACACATATCATCCTTCGAAACGCTCATCATCTCCGGACTCGACTGCAGGCGTTCAAATAATTCCTTCGGATCATCCTTCACTTGTTCCTGCAAACTGTTGATAAGTTTCGAAATGGCATCCTCATATTTATCCTCAAGCCACTCCGACAGGCCATCGGTAAAAAGCAAAATCCGGGCCCCTTGCTTATAAGGAATCACCCCTTTGGTCACATCAATCTCCTCAAAAAAACCAAGCGGGCAGCAGCTATTTTTCAACAGCTTTACTTCCTCATCCACAATGGCAATCCCAGCCGGATGACCAGCATTTACATATTCAATCGTCTGCTCAGCCGTATCCAGCACAAAATAAATCGACGTAAAATAATAGTTTTCCATACGATCAGGCATCTGCAGCTGATTCATCCTCCGGTTGAGTTCAATCATTACGGCTTCAGGGTCACCTATACCAGTAATTGCATCCTTTAATGTGGAATATATGTACATACAAACAAGAGATGATGATATCCCATGTCCCATCATATCAAGCAAAATAATCCCATAGCGGTTCGGGCTGATTTGGTACCAGGCATACAAATCCCCGGCAAGCTCGAACGAAGGCTTATAGACTGCTGAAATATTGACATCCTCGTTTTGAATTGGATCACTTAACATACTTAGCTGCACCTGTTTAGCCAAATTCAGCTCATGCTGAATCCGTTTATCCCGTTCTTTCCGAAGATCCTTTTCATATTTTAAGCGCAGGACTGAACGAATCCGTGCGAGCAGCTCGACTTTATTAATCGGTTTCATCACATAATCAAGTGCACCGGCATCCATGGCCTCGGCCATTTTATAAGAATCACCCATGGCGGTGACAATAATAATTGGCAAGTCTTCGTACCGCTCATTCGCAAGAATCGTCCGGCACGCTTCCAGACCATCAATCTCCGGCATCATCAAATCCATTAGAATGAGGTCGACTGGAACTTCTACCGGACTAGGCGCGTCAAGCTGCAGGTAATGATATAATTCCTTGGCAGAAGACAACAAAACTAATTGATCATATCCTGCTTTCTGCAGGATTTTTTCAATAATCATCAGATTTGTCATATTATCGTCGACAATAACTATATTCATAGGCCTCTCCTTTTTAAAAAAGTGCCTGACCCCCGCTGTTAAACCTTTAGCTTTGAGCAGGGGTCAAGCACCTTTTATTCTATTAAACATAGTTCGCCCCACGCCTCGCCTCATTTGCGAGTTCCTTGCGAAGCTTTTCAATCGCCTTTTTCTGCAGGCGGGAAACATGCATTTGCGAGATTCCTAATTGCTCCCCTGTTTCTTTCTGACTCTTATTTTCCACGAACGTGCAATGGATAATTTCCCTCTCCCGCTCTGTTAATACATGAAGAGCACTTTCTAGTAAAAGTTTTCGGTCTACTTTTTCAAAGCCTTCATCTTGCGAACCGAGGATATCTAAGGCTGTTACTACATTCCCCTCTGACCCCGTTTCAATCGGCAGATCGACAGAAGCGGCTTGATAGCTTTTCCCCATTTCCATCGCTTCTAGAACTTCCTCTTCAGAAATTTCCATATAATCCGCGATTTCCTGAATCTTTGGGGACCGTTGATATTTATTCGTCAGCTCGTCCACGACGTTTTTAATCTTTGGCCAAACTTCCTTGACACGTCTTGGCACATGAACACTCCAGGTTTTATCTCGTAAAAAACGCTTGATTTCACCAATGACGGTTGGGATTAGAAAGGATTCAAACGATTTTCCAGCCCCGCTGTCATATCTTCTGATGGCTGCTAATAACCCGATCATTCCGACTTGCATAATATCTTCATGGAAATCCCTGCCCTTTGAATATTTCCTGGAAAGGCTCCCCACAAGAGCGGTATAATGTTCTACTAAAACGGTTTGGGCTAAAGAGTTTTCGTTTTGCTGGAATTCCAAGATCAGGGCGTCAATTTCTTCCTTAGTTCGCTTCACGGGTTGTGGCTGCTGTCCCATTATTTTCACGCTCCTCACTTAGAAACTTCGCCATGAAGACCGTTACCCCGGAATGATCCAAAACACGGACTTCGTCCATTAGTGTTTCGATCAAAAACAGCCCTAACCCTCCCTCTGAAAGTTGTTCCACTGTACTTGATTCCGTATAAGGGCCTAGTTCGTTTTTGGTCTCGATAAAATTAAAACTCTTTCCGCTGTCAGCTACCATAATTTCTAACTTATCCTGATAGATGCCGAAGCCAACCGTTACTTCTCCGCCTTCCTCATTGGAGTACGCATGCTGAACAGCATTTGTAGTGGCTTCACTTACAGCTATTTTAATATCTTCAATTTCCTCATATGTATAACCCATGCGGCTACAAATTCCTGATAACGTTAATCGAATGACACCAACATAATCCGGTTTTGCAGGAATCTTCATTTCAATATAATCCATCACTTGTTTCATCTTCCCCCACCTCTTAATTTGCAGAAATGTTCATAATGTTACCCAAGCCAGTAATCTCAAAGAGCCGTTTCAATCGATCGGATAATTCAATCAGTCTTAATTCCCCGCCGTTCTCCTTCATCTTTTTAAATAGACCGACAAATACACCAAGACCTGTGCTGTCTAAATAGGAAACATCCTTAAGATTCACAGTCACTACTTTTTTGTCCCCTTCAGCGAGCGGCAACAGCTCCTCTCTAAGGTTTGGTGCTGTAAAAGCATCAATTTCCCCCGCAAGCAAAACCGACACTTCCTCGTTTTTCTGATGTATATCTATACTAAGATTCATTCCAACATCACCTCTAAGATATTTATTGTATATATACCACCTTTTAAAAACTCTAAACCTACTTTTTAAAAAAATTTTTTTGAGGCAGGGGGACGGTTCTCATGCTTCCAATTATACCAAATGTTTTGATTTCTATTAAATGGGTATATAGAAGCTACCAAATAAAAGGAAAAGGAGATTGAGTGGAATGGATGAAATGAATAAGTTAAAAACGAAGTTGAAGGTGGAGACTGAGAAAAATGGATCGATGGCACAGAACTTCGAGGAGGTTAAAAAGCTTGGCAAGGAAATGAAGGAAGCGAAAACTGGCTCTGAGCTGGAGGAGGAAGACGACAAAACTCAAGATCCACTGCAATGATAAAAGGGGCTTGCACTCTTATCGGTGCAAGCCCCTTGTCTATTAATAAAAATCGATCCCATTCTGTTAAATCTGTTTCTCCAGCGGGTCGTCTTGACCATATCTCTGATAGAATTCATCTACCTGTTTTTCTGGATTGGGATCTTTATTCTTTTTTCGTAATTCATTATTTGGATCATCGTCTTGCTCATCGCTCCGGGCAATATTATAACCGGCCATCTGCCGCTCCGGTTCTTGACGGTCCTCTTGGGAGCTTAGCACATCCGAGGGAAGATCATCCTGTCTATGGCCGTACTTGTTTGACAAGTCCCTCTCGTCGTCCATCGTTCTATTTTTATAAAGAACGTCATCTTCCTTGATGCCTGCTTGTTCCATATCCTTCGTATCCGTATAATTCTTTGCCATAACGATTGCCTCCTTTTATTTTCCTCGACTGCTGTTTTTCATCCCTAGTTTTTCATGCAGGGTTTACCGAACAGGCAACCACATACTTCAATCACCCTCTTCCCTTCATTCATTATTGGACAGCTTTTTGCTGCCTCTATTCATGTAGTACCACTTAAAGTGACTGCTCAAACCTATTATTTAAAAAACGATCCTCTCTTTTTTCCTTTTAACAAATCGCCTGTCCAGCCTTTCACTTTTAAATAGCCATATAAAAGGACGGTGGAAATAATAATGATTATAATTGAAAAAATATAGCCATAGCGCCACCCTAACTCAGGCATATGCTTAAAATTCATGCCCCATAATGCCCCATACGCCATAATCGGTGTAAAAATGGTGGTTAATACCGTTAATGTTTTCATAATTTCATTCCCGCGATGGGACGAAATGACCTCTTCCAAATTGATCAGCGAGTCAATTTCATGCTCATATTCATTGAGCAGCACCATTGCCCGCTCAATCCGTTTACAGGTACACGAAAAAAATTCTCCCTCGTTCACATCAGGAAAATGAACTTCATCTATGGCCATTTTTACTTCATTGATAGGAATTAACAAATTTTTGCAAATTAGCAGTTCATGACGGCGTTTATAGACTAGTTCAAGAATCCCTATTTCATTTCTTTTTCTCATGCTCCAAATCAGGGTCTTAAGTGTCTCCTCAAACTGATCAATATCCACTAGCAGTTCGTTCATCAATTCTCCCAGAAAAAGTAAAAAACCTTCCACGGCATTACTGGTTCGTGATAATAAGCAGTACAGTATGTCCCTATCTAAGGAGCGGATTTCAAGATCGGCCGTAATCAATTGATTAGATGTCAAAAAGAAATGGAAGATTTTATAATCCTTTTCCTCTTCGTAGCTTTGTTTATAAATGAGAGAACCATTTATGACTTTTTCGCCGTTCTCTAGGCTGGTTACACGCAAACTATTGGTTTTATCGTTTCCAACCTGCTTTAGCCAGGCAGTCATGACTGGATCCCTGCTAGGTGTGCTTTGGTCCATCTTCTCTCTGTCCCACTCCACCCACGTCCACTCGTTCAAACCAATATATTTTTCCAAACGAATCCCTCCTCTTTAGAACTTATCCCCCCTTATCAGCAAATTTAAACGTTTCATCTTTCAGCAAAGCGGGTATTCATGGATTAAATAGGTTCTTCAAATCTTAAGGAGGGACATTTTTATGAAACGAGTCTTAAGTATGAGTTCACTATTAGCAGTAGGAGTTGGTGCTTCGGCGGCAATGTGGCTGAGCAATAAACCTAATCGAATCAAGGCAGAAACAATATTAAGAGATTGGAAACGAAAGATTTTGCCAACGGCCTATCAAAAAAGTGAACAGCTTCCTATTCAGAAAGGCGGTCATCCGCATCCACAGGATGTGGAAGATAACAAAATGGTGGATGAAGGCGCGATGTACTCCGTTCAATTTTATAATGAGAAAATGCAGTAACAGCGTTCAGTTGGGGCAGTGTTTAGCCCCAACTATTTTTATGAGGTGATACAAATGATTCTTTTTTTGTTTATCTACATGCTGATTATTTTTGCTGTGATTGAAATATTTGTCATTTTGTTCCGCTTAACAGGGCTGAAGGTGGAGGTCTCCAGGTTTCAAGTAATCTCCATGATGACGGGAACCGGTTTTACTACCGGGGAATCCGAGCTGATCTTAGGGCATCCAATCCGCCGAAAGCTCGCCACCTTTCTGATTTTGTTTGGTGCCTTTTCCCTGGCCGTGATTATTTCATCCATCAGCCAATTTCTTTCAGAGGGTCTTCGGGCAAAAGAAATTTTGATCTGCGCCGCCGCTGTTATGGTCCTCTTGGGCGTGTTAAAAATGGAGAGCGTCCGTCGGGTCATGGCTAAGTTTTTCAATCGCCAAATGAAGCAAACAATCGAACTAGCGGATCTGCCGATTCGTGATGTTTTTTTGAATAATAAAGAAGATCTTCTGCTCCATCTTTATATTTATGAGGACTCTGCCCTTGTAAACCAAACATTTCATGAAGCCATTAAGGATTATGAAGAGTTGGATCTGGTTTTATTGTTTATTCAGCGCGGTGACATCAAGATTCGCAAAAACCTCTATGATACGAAGCTTCACGAAGGGGATCAGCTTTTGATTTATGGTGTAAAAGAGGTGATCTTCAGCATCCTGCACGAGGATATATCCATCATGAAAGAAAACCAAAAGAACTTCGAACAATCGAAAATCATATAAAAAGCCTCTATCAAGAGGCCCAGATTGTCGAGAAAGGATATTTTTCTCGGCAATTTCTTATTTTTGTCTAAATCTGATTACCAACTTTTTTATTAATTGATTAGTGTCTGCTAACTGGCCTGTTGATTTCCACTCCGGGCACTCGCTTTCCGCGGGGAGGTCCGGGAGCCTCCTCGGCGCTAAAGGCGCCTGCGGGGTCTCCCGTTACCTCTCTATCCCGCAGGAGTCGAGTGCCCTCCGCTCCAATCAACAGGGAGGCAAATCAATCTAAAGTACTGCAACACACTTTTTCAAACCAAGCTAAGTGTGTTGCAATCTTTTTGGCAGGTGAAGTAGGTGTGATCACTTTTACCTTAAATCTCTTGAACGAGGACATCTAAAAGATAATAGTATTTTAAAATGACGTTAATGGTTCCAACTGATCGTAGAATGATAGGATTAGATTATTATTTTAAATGGACAGTCTTTTTAAATACCCCTGTTGATTGGAGCGGAAGGCGGCGAAGACTCCTGCGGGAGTACGGGGCAGGGGAGACCCCGCAGGCGTTAAACACCGAGGAGGCTCCCCGGCACGCCCGCGGAAAGCGAAGCCGCCTGGAGCGGAAATCAACAGCCAATTCAGACAAACAAACCTAATTTTAAGAGTGTTATTCAGTGCCCGCTCTATCAAGAGGCTTTTTCGACTTCTACATATTTGATGTGATATCCATCTGATTCGATGACTTTAAAGGTAAATCCTTGAGCCTCTACCACAGAAGACCTTTCTGTTAAAAACCAACCGCCAAGCGTTTCGATTCCCTCAGCATGTAAATCGGTCCCCAGCAGCTCGTTCACCGTATGAATAGAAACCTTCCCATCAATAATATAATGGGCGCGCGGCGTGATGGTCCGAATCTCAGAAACCTCGTCCGCATCAAATTCATCTCTTACCTCCCCGACGATTTCCTCAATGATATCTTCAACGGTTACTAACCCTGATGTACCGCCATATTCATCAAGTAAAATGGCCATATGGGTCCGTTCCTTTTGCATCAGCAGCAAGAGGTCATGAATCGGGATGTTATCAATCACCGTAATCACAGGCTGAATATGGTCTTCAATCTTCCATTCTTGAGTCGAGCTTTTACTCAAAAATCGGTGTGTTAATAACATTTTCACATTCAACATCCCTAAAACATGATCCTTATCCCCATCTACCACAGGATAGCGGGTATATTTTTCATTACGAAGCTTTTGAGCAATGACTTCGATTGTATCGTCTAGCGATATGCAGCACATCTCTGTGCGGGGCACCATGATTTCTTTGGCCAGACGCTCATCAAACTCAAAAATATTGTTCACATATCGCCACTCGCTACGATTGATTTCTCCGCTTTTATAGCTCTCCGATAAGAGGATGCGCAGCTCTTCCTCCGAGTGTGCCAATTCATGTTCAGAGACAGGCTTGAAACCAAAAATTCCGACAAGCAGACGGGCGGAATGGTTTAAAAGCCAAATAAACGGAAAACAGATTTTGTAAAACCAAATAATAGGCTTGGCAAACGACAGTGTAATTTGCTCCGCTTTTTGGATGGCGAAGGTTTTTGGCGCCAATTCCCCTGCGACTACATGGATAAAGGTAACCACAACAAACGCCAGCGTAAAAGATAACAAGTGGGTAACCGCCTCATTTAGGCGGAAATAAGCTAACACGGGATGAAATAGTTTTTCAACCGTCGGTTCCCCAAGCCACCCGAGGCCTAGTGCTGTTACAGTGATACCTAGCTGGCAAGCTGATAGATACTCATCGAGATGAGTAACGACCCTCTTGGCGGCAACCGCCCGCTTCTCCCCTTCCGTAATCAATTGTTCAATCCGTGATGTTCTTACTTTAACAATCGCAAATTCAACCGCAACAAAAAATCCAGTTAGGATGATCAATAGGATGATGGTAAACACATTCAACCACAGCATTCGCTAAAAACACCTCCCGTAAAACATAACAATCCGAAATCCCGCTTGGATTCCGGATTGCCATGGCCTATTATTGATTACTTTTTATCCAGCTTATCGTCTAGTTTTTCTAAATATTTAGCAGCAAAGGCCTTTCCGCCAAGACCAAATGCTAGACCAAATGCCAAGGCCAACCCGCCTAATACTAAAATGAAGGCTGCATTAACAATGGAATGTGCAACACCAAGCTGATCTAATGCCATAAATACAGCGATGGCAAAAATCGTATATTTAGCAATAGCAGCAAGAGTACGTGAGTAGTTATTTTTAATGACAT
Source organism: Neobacillus cucumis (assembly GCF_002860255.1). Classification (GTDB taxonomy): domain Bacteria; phylum Bacillota; class Bacilli; order Bacillales; family Cytobacillaceae; genus Neobacillus; species Neobacillus cucumis_A. The sequence continues at coordinate 42,658 of NZ_PGVE01000024.1, read as the reverse complement.
TTTGTAAAACACGCTCGATTAAGTGTCCTAAATACAATCCTACTCCTAAGATTAATATAGCGGCTAATAACATCGGCAGGTAGGCAATGACTCCTGTAGCCAATGTTACTAAGAAGTCTAAATGTACAATTTGTAAGGCTTCAACCGCAAATAATAAAACAACTACAATTTTAACAAGCAGTCCGACCACCTGTGATAAGGAATACTTTGATTTTTCCTGTGCTGCTGAACCAATTCCTATCTGTTGGAAGATGCTATCAAAGCGAAGACGCCATAGCATTTGTACAACCATTTTTTCAATCCATTTTCCAAGCCAGATCCCAACTAACATGAGAATGATGGCAACCACAATATTAGGAATGAGCGTTAATATGTGATTTAACATCGCAATGGCAGGTTCAGAGATCCCCTTCAAATCTAGTTTTTCCAAAGCCGTGATAATGGTTGGGATTAAGATGAAGATAAAGACAATATTTCCGATTATACTAGATAGATTCGTATCTTCTTGATTTTTCATGACGCCAAAACGCTGACCTAATGAATCGGCTCCCAAACTTTTTAAGAAGTTTGTTAAGATATCACGAACAAGCTTCGCAATCAGCCAGCCGATGAACACAATCAGTGCGGCGGCAAATAATTTCGGAATAAAAGCTACCATAGAAGTTAATGCATGTGTGAATGGTCCAGAAATCCCTTCAATTTGTAAGGCTCCCAATACCCCTGGTAAAAATAGCAAAAGAACAAAGTAGAACACTCCCTGGGCAATTCTTTCTACACTATAATGAGCATTTACTTCATTTTCTGCCATCTTCCATTTAACTAATCTTGATTCTAAATGAAGCATCGATGCGGCCTTTTTGAAAAGCAGACGCAGCAGATAGGCAACCACCCATGCAAACAGTAGAATGAGAGCTGCTTTTATTAGATGTGGAATGGCTCCTGTTATGGTTGACATCATATTCACCAGTGGTGAAGCAATCAAACTTAGGTTCAACATATTGAAAAAGATGATAAAGACAACCACTAATAACGTATAGTAAACTATTTTTCCAATAATCGTTTCAGAGGAATATCGTCTTGTGTTGCCAAAGCTAGAAAATAGTTTGTCATCCAAACTTGTCTTCTTTAATAAGGATGTCACCGCTTTTCCTATTCCTTTGGCAATGAGCCAGCCCGCTACTAGGACGACTAGTGCTAATATCAGTCTAGGAATCTGATCTGTGTATATGTACCAGCCAGCTAACATATCTTTTACGTTCATAAACATCGCTCCTTTTTGTATCTTTCATTTCGTTTGCTAGATGGTATACCCGGTCTGTTTTGTTTCAAACATTTGAAAAAATGAGTTTCGTGAGCAGTTTCCGTGGGAATTATACACAACAACCAAATAACAAAAGGAGGAGAAACAATGAGGAAGAAAGCATTGTTAGCTGGCGGATTAGCAGCGTTACTGACTTTTGGCGGGTTAGCCGGGTGCGGTGATGGTGTGGACCAAGACAATGGCGTTAGTGACGGCCAGCAAAAAGATGCGGTTGATACCAGTACTAAAAACTCGGTTAAAGAAAACATAAAGCAAACAAAGAATAACTTAAATGATATTAAGAATAATGTAGAAAAAGAAATGAAAGAGGATACTAACAACAACTAAGATAGATGTAACGAAGTGTATAAAAATAAAGGAGGCAAACAAGATGAATAAAGAAGAAGTAAAAGGCCGTGTCGATCAAGTCAAAGGTGAAGTAAAGGAACAATGGGGGAAAACAACGGATGACCGTTCAACGGAAGCAGAGGGTAAATTTGATAAAGCGAAGGGCAAAGTGAAGGAAGGCATCGGAGAAATCAAAGATAAATTTTCAGAGTAATGAAATATGGACAAAAAAGAAGAGGCTCCCCCAGCCTCTTCTTTTTCTATATTTACCCCTTATTTAACCCTTTTCCGGGTCGGCTGCCTTCCCCAAAGCAGCCGCCAGGATGATTCATTTATTTCCCCGGGAAATAAACTCCCAGGACAAGCCAAGGTATAAAGCCCCAGCTAGAGTTCCTTTTTCAAAAATTATTGCAAATTATTTAAAAAGTCTAGTGCAATATTTGGCGCGACTCCGAATAAGACTGAACCGACGACGGCAACGAGTAAGACGACGACGAGGCCGAATGGAATGTTCAGTTTTCGCTCGTCAGCTGCCGGGCGGAAGAACATTTGCGTCATGACGCCGAAATAGTAGAAATACGAGACAACGGTCGTTGCAATCATGATCGATGCCAGTACATAGTGCGGTGTACCGTAGAAGGCTCCGACAAAGATGTTTAATTTCCCGATGAATCCGGCTGTGCCCGGGAAGCCTGCCAAGGAAATAAGCAGAATGCCCATGATGACGGCAAGGACTGGCGAACGGCGGTAAAGCCCAGCGAAGTCGGCTATTTTCGTCGAACCAGCCTGCTCGCTGATCAGCTGGATGACCGCAAAAGCACCAAGGTTCATGAGCATATAGGCAAGCAGGTAGAACCAGATTGAGAACAGCATGTTCGAGCTTAATGTGGTTAACGCAACCAGTAAATATCCGGCGTGGGCAATACTGGAGTAAGCGAACATCCGCTTAATATCTGACTGTTTTAATGCGACGACGTTTCCGACAATCATTGTCACAGCGGCAATGACTGCCAGGTAGTCTTGCATTTTAAACAGGATGCCCTGTCCGTTTGCGCCTGTTGGTGCGGCATTGTAAAAGACCGCGATCAGCAAGCGGATGACGATCACAAAGCCGGCTGATTTAGAAATCACACTCAAGAAAGCCGTCACCGGTGTCGGTGCCCCTTGGTAAACATCCGGTGCCCACATGTGGAACGGAGCCGCTCCCAATTTAAATGACAGGCCGACAAAGATCATTAAGAATGATAGACCAAGCAGGTAGGCATGCTGGGCATCTGTCACGGCTGACAATGTTTGCGAGATTTGGTACAGGTTTGTTGTTCCTGTTAAGCCGTACACATAGCTCATCCCAAACAAGGTAATAGCGGTGGAAATTCCGCCGTTAATGACGTATTTCATTGCTGACTCGTTTGACTTTAAGTTATGCTTGCGGATCCCCGCTAAAACATAAGAAGAAACAGTTAATAATTCCAACCCGATAAATAACGTGATTAAATCACCACTCGAGGTCATCACCATAGCACCGAGCAGGGCTGTTAGGAACAAGTAATAAAACTCTCCGCGGTAATCTTCCAGTCCTTCCTTTGCATCATAACTGACCGCAAGGAACATGACGAGCCCCGCCCCGACAAGCAGGATTAATTTAAAGGCTTTGCCAAAGGCATCAAGTGTAAAGCTGTCATCCAATATCGATGTCGCTTCCGTATTGAGTAGCGATGCAACCGATATGATGGCGGCCAAAATGCCGAGGATTCCAATCCAGCCAAGGAAGCGGCGGTCTTGCTTTTTCGGTAAAAATAAATCGATTAATGTGAGCGCTGCGGCCACACCGAGGATGATGAACTCTGGTGTCATGACACTCCAGTTAAATGATTTCAATGTCGCTAAATCCATTCTTCATCACCCTCCTAACCCTAACATGATGGTTTCTAGTGTTGTTTGCAGCGGAGAACTTAACACACTTGGATATACTCCGATTAACACGATTAAAAGCATTAGTACTACTACTGGTATGAATTCGACGCCTTTTAGGTCGACGACACCCGTAAACTCGCGGTGTGATTTGCCGTAGGTAATCCCTAAGACGGCACGCAGGACGTATGCTGCGGTCATGATAATGCCGATGGTTCCAACAGCAGCAAGCCATGGAATTTCCTTGAAAAGCCCCAGGAAGGCCATAAATTCACTGACAAAGCCGGACATGCCAGGAAGTCCCAGTGAGGCCATCCCGCCTGCTAGCAGGAAGCCAGCCGCGAGCGGCATCCCCTTTGCCATCCCGCCGAGATTCTCGAGAAGCGACGTATCGGTCCGCTCGTACAAGACACCGACGATAAAGAATAATAACGCAGAGATTAAACCGTGCGATACCACTTGGAAAATCGCTCCCTGCACACCTGCCGCGTTCATGGCCGCAAGACCGATGAGCACGATGCCCATGTGGGAAATCGATGAGTAGGCCAAGACCATTTTAAAATCTGTTTGAATGAACGCTAGGAACGCCCCGTAAAGAAGGTTGATCACACCAAGGACAGCAATCAGTGTCGCAAGGGTCTCAAACTGCTTAGGGAAAATCCCCATGCCAAAACGGATTAATCCGTACGCACCAATTTTTAATAGAATCCCAGAGTGAATCATAACCACCGATGGCGGCGCCTGAACGTGCACCTTTAACATCCAGCTGTGCAATGGGAAGATTGGCAGTTTCACCCCGAAGGCAATCAATAGACCAATTAATAAGCCCATTTTCAGGTCACCGGAGAGCGGTGCACTTGGATCTGCCATCATTTGTGTCAGCGTATTAATGTTGGTGGTACCTGTTTTTGCAAACAAGATCATAATGACAATCAGAAGTACGGCCGAGCCGAATCCGTTGTAGATTAAGAAACTGAAGGCAGCCTTTTCTTTTTCAAAATAACCCCATTTTCCGATTAAGAAGAAGGTTGGAATAAGGGTGATCTCGAAAAATATGAAAAATAAAATTAAGTTTTCAGCGGTAAACACACCTAGCATACCGATTTCTAACAAAAGGAAAAGCATGAAATAGCCTTTCGATTCTTTTTTAACAAACCGTGCGGCCGCAATCGCTGACAAGGTTGCCACTACGGCGGTTAGTACGACAAGCAGAAGCTGAAAGCCGCTAAGGCCCAGTTCATAATTGACGGCAAAGTAAGGCTCCTCGGTCCCCATGCCGCGGAAGTGAATCCACTCTTTCGCGACATTGAAGTCTGCCAGGTTTTTTCCCCATTGAAAATGGAGATAGCAAGCCAACGCCAGGAATAGTGCCGGTAACGTCGCTAAGAAGCCAACGATTTTGATTGGTTTTTCTACTGATTTTGGCATCATGGCCAAGACGATGATACCGAGTATCGGGGAGAATACTAGGATTGAAAGAACAGCTGATAAATTCATCGTAAGTACCCCCCTGTTAGTGCAAAGATGACGGCGAGCAGTGCAAGACCGATAAAGGCAACCGCCCCATAAGTCTGAACCTGTCCGGATTGCAGCTTGGAGCCGGCTCTGCCAAGTCCTTGGACAATCCCGACCACGCCTTTGACGAGACCTTCCACGAGGAAGACATCAATAAACCGCAGGAAGTAGCTGAGTGCTTTCGTAGCAGCCACTACGGTGTATTGATAAAACTCATCCACATAATACTTATTAAATAAAATACTGTGCAAGGTGTCCCCTGTACCGCTTAACCAGTTGCGGGAGACGGAACGCTTATAGTACATCAAGTAAGCAAGGAAGATTCCTGCTAATGATACAAGCGTTGCGGCGATCATAATCCAGACAGGGCCATGTGATTCTGCATGATGGGCAAGTGTTTCATTACCGTCCACCAGCCAGTCGCCAAGGAAGGTTCCGAACCATGGTGTATTCACATAACCAGCAATGACCGCAAGGACGCCAAGGATGATCATCGGCAGGGTCATATTGGATGGCGATTCGTGAACATGTTCTTGCTTTCCGCGAGCCTCTCCAGTAAAGACTAGGAAGAACAGACGGAACATATAGAATGCTGTCATGAAGGCTGCTATGAGCGCTAACAAGAATAGGATTGGATGTCCGCCTTCCCATGCAGCAGCTAAAATCTCATCTTTTGAGAAGAAACCGGATAATAATGGTACCCCGCTGATTGCGAGTGTTCCAATTAAAAATAACGGCCCGGTGATCTTTAATTTTTTCCAAAGCCCGCCCATTTCCTCAATGTTTTGCGTGTGAACCGCGTGAATGACGGAACCCGCCGCTAAGAAGAGCAAGGCCTTAAAGAAGGCATGTGTCATTAAGTGGAACACACCTGCTACATAACCGGCAGAGCCAAGGGCTAACATCATATAGCCAAGCTGTGACACGGTCGAGTAAGCAAGAACGCGTTTGATATCGGTCTGCACTAACCCAATACTTGCTGCAAAAATGGCGGTAAACGCTCCGATGACTGCGATCGTAAGCAGTGCCGTTGGGCTTGCTAGGAACAGCGGGAATAGTGCTGCGACTAAATAGACACCAGCGGCAACCATGGTGGCAGCGTGGATTAAGGCCGAAACCGGTGTCGGACCTTCCATCGCATCCGGAAGCCAGGTGTGCAGCGGGAACTGACCGGATTTTCCGACGGCCCCGATAAAAATTAAGATCGCAATTAACGTAATCATTGATGTAGGTATTGCACCAGTTTCTACGGAATGGAAAATCGTGCTGTATTCAAAGCTTTTCGTTTCCCAGAAAAGAAGGATCATACCAATGAACAAGCCGACATCCCCGATACGGGTCATGATAAAGGCTTTTTTAGCGGCTGCCTTCGCTTCTTCTTTGTAAAAATAAAAACCGATTAGTAAGAAGGAACCTACCCCAACAAGCTCCCAGAAAACATAAGTTTGCAGCAGGTTTGGCGAAATAACCAATCCTAACATCGCAAAGGTAAATAATCCTAAATAGGCGTAGAATACCGGGAACCGCTCGTCTCCATGCATGTACCCTTTGGAGTAAGTATGTACTAAGAAACTTACGAGCGAAACGATCACCAGCATTAGTGCATTTAATTGATTGACTTCGAAGCCCGCTGTAAGATGCAGATCTCCTATCGTGAGCCATTCAAAATTTGTCCCGTAGGTTGGCTCTGAAAAGCGCTCGAATAAGACCAAAATGGAATAAATCAGCGATGCGAGCGTGAGGAGAATCCCCACATATGCGCTCGCCTCCTTCAGCCGCTTACCGAATAGAAGAAGGATCAAAAACGATAATAGCGGGAAAAGCGGGATAAGCCATGCATTTTCCAATATTATCAACCCCTTGGATGGTACTTAACAGACCATCCGAATTTTGTCGATGCCCTCTTCGGGCGCTTTTAGTTGCTGCTGCCCGAAGCTTGGTCGAATATACGCTTTGGTGTGACAGGGCTGCTGCCACCCATGAGCGTTATTAGTGTTTCATCGTGTCCATTTCGTCGATGTTAACAGTTTTCTTGTTGCGGTATAGGGCAATCAGAATGGCCAGCCCGATGGCCGCTTCTGCTGCAGCGACACTGATCGAAAACAAAGCGAAAATTTGACCTGTAATGGACGGTGTAATGCCGTATTTGCTGAAGGTGACCAGATTAATATTTACGGCGTTCAGCATGAGTTCAATAGAAATCAAGACGATAACAGTATTTTTCTTTGTCAAGGCACCGTACAAGCCGATGCAAAATAGGATTAATGCCAGTGCCAGGAAGGCTGAAGCGGGAACTGAACTCATTCCTCATCCGCCTCCTTCTTCTTATCATTTTTTGCTAAGACAATCGAACCAACAAGGGCAACTAACAGCAGCACGGATGTTAACTCAAATGGAATAATATATTTTGAGTATAGGGCCTGCCCAATTTGGAACGTGTTGTTTTCATGAAGCTTCGTTGGAACTTGCTCAATATCAAAATTGTAGATGCCGATGTAAACCGCAAAGGCAAAACCAACTACTCCCAGGAACAGGAGGAATTTTCGCAGTCTTTCTTTTTTCGGTTCACTTTCATCGTTATGCCTTGTTAACATGATTCCAAAAAGCATAATGATCGTAATCGCACCTGAATAGATTAAGATTTGTACTGCTGCGACAAACTCTGCGGAAAGCAGAACATAGATCCCCGCGATGGCCACGAAAGTGAAAATAAGGGCTACGACCATATGAATGACCTTGTTCAAGTTTAACAGCAGCACGCCGCCGATAATGGCAACGAGTGCGAGTCCCATAAATGCGAGGAATTCGCCTGAAAGTGTCATGGTTTATTCACCTGCCGTACGTTTTCGTCGTTTTCATCCAGCCATTCCAGGTTCTTAAATAACATGTCACGGCTGTATTCGGCGAGCTCGAAGTTATTTGTCATGACGATGGCTTCCGTTGGGCAAACCTCTGTGCACAGGTCACATAGGATACAAATTTCGAAGTTAATATCGTATGTGTCAATGATCTTTCCTTTTTTGGCTGGATCCGGATGCTTCTTACCCGTAAGGTCAATACATTCTGTCGGGCAGATATTCATGCACTGATTGCAAACAATACACTTTTCCGGATAAAACTTCTGGATTCCGCGGAAGCGGTCCGGGAGCGGAAGCGGCTCATTCGGATAATCGTACGTAACCTTCTCGCGCGATAATTGTTTCAGGGTATATTTCAAGCCTTTAAATACTCCAAGCACGTTTTTCACCCCTTTTTTTATTTCTGGTGTCAGGCACCATTTGTACCATTTCCACATTGTTAATGTCGATAATGGTGACAGGCACCAACTTTAGAAGAATAGTGATTTGATGATGGCGGTTAGGAAGATGTTTCCTAAGGCGATTGGCAATAGGACTTTCCAGCCGAATTCCATCAGTCGGTCGACGCGGAAACGAGGCAGTGTGCTTCGAATCCAGAAATAAACAAAGACTACGAAACAGAATTTAAGGGCAAACCATACAGCTCCAGGGATAAAGTTAAGGAACGCAAATGGTGCCAGCCATCCTCCTAGGAAAATGACCGTAATCAGCGTCGACATTCCAAAGACATATACATACTCTGAAAGCATAAAGAACGCCCAGCGAAATCCTGCATATTCAACGAAGTAACCGGCAACCAGTTCGTTTTCCGATTCTGGCAAGTCAAACGGTGTCCGGTTTAATTCCGCAATCGAGGCGATAAAGAATACAATAAAGCCAATTGGCTGCAAAAGAATAAACCAGCCATGCTTTTGCTGGGCCACGATATCATTTAAATTTAGACTTCCTGCTAAAAGAATAACCCCTAACACGGACATAACCAGCGGGATTTCATAAGAAATCATCTGTGCCGCTGCACGCATCCCGCCTAAGAGAGCGTACTTGTTATTCGATGCCCAGCCGCCAAGCAGCATTCCAAAAACAGTTAAGCCGGAAACAGCAATATAATACAGCAAGCCGACACCAATATCCGCAAATTGGAACTTATCAGTAAACGGCAAGGTTGCAAGTACCATAAATGACGGTGCGAACGCAATGATCGGTGCTAAAATAAATAATGGACGATCGGCTGCTTTCGGAATGACATCCTCTTTTAATAAAAGCTTTAATACGTCAGCGACCGTTTGCAATAGTCCAAAGCGGCCGCCGAGCTGGTTAGGGCCGTGACGCAATTGCATATATCCCATTACTTTCCGTTCGGCTAAGATTCCGTAGGTAACGAAACCTAAAACGACTAAAAGCAAGATAACACCAAGTAAAAAGAATATCCCAAAGTTAACCAAGCCAGGGCTGGATTGGAGCAAATCTTGAATCATTAGCCGTCTACCTCCCCAAGGACAATATCCACTGCCCCTAAAATGGCAATCAGATTAGCAATATTTTCACCAACTAGTAATTTCGGAAGTATTTGTAGATTATAGAATGATGGCCTCCTAAACTTTAAGCGGTACGGTTCCTTCTTCCCGTCACTGTAAATATAGCAGCCAATCTCCCCGCGCGGCGATTCAATTCTGACAAAGCCTTCACCCTTAGGGACCTTAATAATTTTAGGGACCTTCGCCATGATCTCCCCTTCAGCCGGGAACTGCTCAACCGCTTGCTCAATAATTTTCAAAGATTCACTGATCTCAGCAAGGCGCAAGTGGTAGCGTGCCAGGCAGTCTCCGTCCTCTGATGTTGGGACATCAAAGTCAAACCGATCATAAATGGAATATGGTTCATCCTTACGAAGATCCCACTTTACCCCCGTACTGCGGAGATTTGGTCCGCTTAGAGAGTATTGTAGTGCTTCTTCCTTCGTATAGATACCTACACCTTTTACCCGGTCTAAAAAGATTTCATTGCCGGAAACAAGATCATGGTAGCCTTTCAGCTCCTGACGCATATATGGAACAAAATCTCTTACTTTTTCAACCCAGCCTTCAGGGGCATCCCACTTTACACCGCCAACACGCATATAGTTGAAGGTCAAGCGGGCGCCTGACAACTCGTTTAACATATTGATAATCATTTCACGATCACGGAAGGCATAGATAAATGGGCTTGTTGCCCCAAGGTCAAGGACGTAAGTTCCCCAGGCCACAAGGTGGCTCGCAACCCGCCCTAACTCCATTGCAAGGACCCGCAGGTACTCGGCACGGTCAGGAACCTGAATTCCCATCATCGTTTCGACCGCATGACAGATCACATAATTGTTGGTCATGGCGGACAGGTAGTCCATCCGGTCAGTATAAGGGATAATTTGAGTGTATTGCAGATTCTCAGCCAATTTTTCTGTTCCGCGGTGTAAATAACCGATGACAGGCTTTGCTTCGGTAATGATTTCCCCATCAATTTTTACAACCAAACGGAATACACCGTGTGTACTTGGATGCTGAGGCCCGACGTTAAGTAACATTTCTTCTGTTCTGATCATTGGTTATACCTCCACATCATACTGTTCATAATCTTTACGCAGTGGATGGCCAACCCAATCTTCTCCAAGCAGGATCCGATGCAAATCCGGGTGTCCTTTAAACTTAATTCCAAGTAAATCATATGCTTCACATTCAGGCCAGTTCGCTCCGGCCCAAAGTGGCTGCAAGGAATCGATCGTTGGTTCATCTCGGTCAATCTTCACTTTCAATGCTACCGATTGCCGCTTTTTGTATGAGTATAAGTGAACATAGACTTCCATATGTGTTTCAAAATCCGTTCCATGCAGCTCAGACAGGTAATCAAATCCCAGCAGCTCGTTGTATTTTAAAAATTGAGCTACCTTGAAATATGTATCACGCTTCGCCACAAGGGTCGGAACATCTTTGGATAGTTTATTAATATAAGAATCTTCTAAAACATCCGGACCTAAGTGTTCTCCAATCACTTTTACATACTTATCTAGGTATGGCTGATTGACGGATGGTTTTGCTTCTGCTGCCGGTTCAGCTGCAGCGCCCGCTTTTCCTCCCGCGGCTGCCTTTGCTTTGGCTGCTGCCGCCGCTTTGGCTTTCGCTTTCGCTGCTGCGATGGCCTTTGCCTTTTCATCATCGCTGCCAGCATCCGCAGTTTCTCCTCCGGCTGCTTTGGCCTTTGCGGCTGCCGCGGCCTTCGCTTTTGCTGCCGCGGCTGCTTTCGCTTTCGCTGCTGCGGCTGCCTTCGCATCGTCTCCAGCTGGAGCCTCATCCGCTGCCGCACTATCACCGCCGGCTAGTTCCATTGCTTTGCGCTTCGCTGCTGCCGCTGCTTTCGCTTTTGCCACTGCGGCCGCCTTTTTCTTTGCCAAGTCGTCCGTATCGTCTGATGCTTCAGAAGATGCTTCTTCAGCAGGTGCAGTACCGCCAGCCAATTCCATCGCTTTGCGTTTCGCTGCTGCCGCTGCTTTCGCTTTCGCCACTGCGGCCGCCTTTTTCTTCGCGAGGTCGTCCGCATCATCTACTGCAGCAGTTTCTGCAGCCTGGGCTGGCGCTTCCTCAACAGGCGCCTCTTCCTCTGTGATTCCTTCGCGTTTCTTTTTCGCTAACGCCGCGGCCTTTGCTTTCGCCGCTGCGGCCGCCTTTTTCTTTGCTAGGTCATCGGCCTCACCAGCTGAAGTTACTTGAGCTGCCTGCTCCTCCGTCGCAGGCGCCTCTTCCTCTGTGATTCCTTCGCGTTTCTTTTTTGCTAACGCCGCCGCCTTTGCTTTTGCTGCTGCTGCAGCTTTTTTCTTTGCTAGATCATCACCAGCACTAGCAGTAGGTGCTGGCGCCGGTGCTTCCTCTGGTTTCGGTGCAGGTGGAGGTGCCGTTTCGCCAGCCTCTTTCGCCTTGCGCCTCGCTAACGCCTCAGCCTTTGCCTTTGCGGCCGCCTCTTTCTTTAATTGTTCGAGATCCTTCTCCCCGCTCATAGGTTAGATCACCTTCTTCCCAGTCTTCGCTTCATAACGAATTTTTCCCTTTAATTTATTAATACCATATATTAAAGCGGCAGGATTTGGCGGACATCCCGGAATATAGACATCAACTGGTACGATCTGATCGACCCCTTTAACCACAGAGTACGACTTTACATACGGCCCGCCTGCAGTGGCACATGAACCCATCGCAATGACCCATTTAGGCTCAGGCATTTGGTCATATAGCCGGCGTAAGATCGGTGCCATCTTTTTCGTCACCGTCCCTGAAACAATCATACAATCCGACTGTCGTGGAGACGTACGAAAGATCGTTCCAAATCGGTCAAGGTCATAGTTGGCTCCCCCGGTGCCCATCATTTCAATCGCACAACAAGCCAGACCAAATGTCATCGGCCACAAAGAATTACTCCGTGCCCATGCCTTAATTTGCTCCAGCGTGGCAAAAAATACATTTCGTTCTAACTCTCTTACTTCTTCCGGTGTGAAATCTTCTAGTCTTAAATCCATTGTAGCACCTTCTTTTTCCAAGCATACACCAGGCCTAATAGCAGCATCGCCACAAAAATTAACATCTCGACGAGTGCAAAAATCCCCAGCTTATCATAAGCCACCGCCCATGGATATAAAAACACAGTTTCTACATCAAAAATAACAAACATCAGGGCAAAAATATAATAGCGGACATTGAACTGCACACGTGAATCGTGAAATGGCTCAATACCGCTTTCATATGTGGTATTCTTCTCATCACTCGGCTTATTGGGGCGCAGAAATTTCCCCAAAGTTAACGCCACCACAGGCAGCAGCACACCAAGACATAGGAACACAAAAACTATCAGATAATTATTCTGATATACATTAAGTTCCATGTCTATCCCCTCCAATGTTGTAAATTTTCATACTAATTAAATATGTAACCGAATTCATTATAGCACTGTTACAAACCTGTGTCGACAAGCCAACTTTATAAAAATTGGAATTATCTCGCCGTGCTCATTTACACACTAAATTTGGCTTACGACCTCAGGCACCTCCCCGTTTTAAACAGCTCTTATCGAAGGATTCTCTCTTACCAGTAACATACTGCAAATTATGACAATACACCACTATTTAACAATAACATTGTCAATATTGTCTGTGAGATTTGTCATCAAATGTTCACTTTCCTTTGCTATTTTTTAAAAATAGTCAAAAATCTCTCATCTTCGCAAAAAACACCACGGAACTTGTTATATAACTCAGGCCATTCCTTCACTTTACATCTCAACCTTCATAACCATTTCCCTATCATCATATGAAAAAATTGTCCTCCTCATACCATCCACAAAAAAACTGAGTCTTTCTCACCAAACCTCACTAAAAAAGACCAGTCACAAAGACCAGCCCACCTTATTCAATCCTCTACCAATAGAAGAAAGAGTGCTTGCAGAAGCACTCCCTCAACCCACTATATACTTTTCACCATTTTCGTCTTACCTACCTTATATCCCTTTCCCATCATCTCTTGGACATGATGGACAGTTACATAGGCATTTTCATCCACTTCATAAATCAAATTCTTCAACCGGATAATTTCCTGTTTATTAATAACGATGTAAAGAACATCTTTATTATCACCTGTGTATCCGCCGCGGCCCTCTAAAACTGTGATTCCTCGTGATAGCTTATTCGTAATCGCATCCAGCACCACATCAGATGAATTAGAGATAATCAGGACGGCCACCTTTTCTTCCAGCCCTTCGACGATAAAATCAATCGCCTTAGCACCTAAGTAAACAGCAATCAGCGTATACATCGCTTTCCCAAGTCCAATAATAGGAACCGAGCAGGCAACTACGATAATATCCATAACTAAGATACCCTTCCCCATACTCCAACCGAGAAACTGGTTGGCAATCCTCGCTAAAATCGTCGTCCCGCCAGAGGTGCCGCCGGCTCGAAAAATAATCCCTAAACCGCCTCCCACCAATAAACCAGCAAAGATCGCCGCTAATAAGGTGTCATCCGTCAGCTGTTTTCCCGTTTCCTCTGTCATATATAAAAACAAAGAGCAAGAAAAAATGGAAAATAACGTATAGATAATCGCTCTTTTTTCCAAAAACTTCATTCCAATTAAAACGAGTGCCGTATTGAGGATAAAATTCACAATCCCTGGCGACCAGTGGAACAGATAATGGAAGATCAAGGTTAAACCAATAATACCGCCTTCAGACAACAGGTTTGGGATAGTGAAATAATTGATTCCAATTGAAAAAATAAGTGAACCCAGCAAAATGTATAAACAATCTTTGATTGTTTTCCTCATCTCGATCTACTTCCTCATGTATTATTGCTCATGTTACCTTTCCTGCTATTGCTGGAAGATAAATTTATAACTATCACCTAAAATATACTGTTTCCCGCGATGTACAGGCTCATTGTTTTCATCATAAACGGTTGTATCCATATAAAAAAGAGGTTCACCACTTGAAGTATTGAGCAATGTCACTTCATCCTCTGATGCCCGGACAATCTCCAAAGTCGTCTCCCAGGAACCACGGGGCTTAATATTCAGCTTTTCTTCCATTACTTTGTAGACCGAACCTTCTAAGTCTTCATTGAGTAAAATATGAAATTTTTTATAGGAGTAATAGTTATTTTCAATCATAATCGGAGAATCGCCGGCGTAGCGAACCCGTTGAATAAATAATAGGGCATCCCCTTCATCCAGCTGCAACAGCTCTTTATCCTTTGCCGTTGGCTGAATAATTTCCTTTTTAATCACTTTACTGCTGGCTGTAAGGCCATTCGCCTTACAAGCATCACTAAAGCTAAGAAAGTGGACAATCTTCCGTTCAATCTTCCGCTTGTTTACGAATGTTCCCTTTCCTTGCCTCTTTACCAGATACCCTTCTTCCACTAACTCAAGAATCGCTTTTCTTACGGTAATCCTGCTAATCTTAAAATCCTCACTCAATTCTGCTTCGGTTGGGATCTTGTCCCCGTACTTTAATTCTCCATTTAAAATAGAGCTGCGGAGTGATTCCTTTAATTGAATATATAAAGGAATTTGATCATCCTGTCTTAACATATTAATCACCTGCCTAATTTAGTTATAAGTAATGAGGGGAAGAAACTACCCCCTTGATGAATCTATTCAACTGCCGCTTCCGTAAAATTCCATTGATACTATTAGTATATAAAAATTAATTCCAGCTAACAAGATAGTTAAAGTTAATATAACATCATATTATGTTATAAGTCAATTTAGTATTAATTTCTATCAAAATATATTATTTAATCTTCAAAATAGATTGACAATTACAATCATGTATAATACTATAACATCATATAATGTATTATTATATTTAAGACCAAAAAGTCCTAAGGAGGAAAAATGAATGGTAAACTCACAAGTAGTTGTAGATCCACAGGTTAAAAACGTGTTAGATGCTTTGAAAGGCCGTACCATTAATCATGTATACTTTGTTGCATGTGGAGGGTCCTCTGCAATCATGTATCCAAACAAATATATCATGGACCGAGAAGCAAAAAACATTCCTTCTGATGTATACAGCTCCAATGAATTCATTCATCGCAACCCTAGAAAACTTGGCGAAAACTCACTAGTTATCTTATGCTCCATGTCTGGTACGACTCCTGAAACAGTCAATGCAGCCGTATTTGCCCGCCAAAAAGGGGCATTAACTGTTGGTTTTACAAACGAACCGGCTTCCCCGCTAGCACAGGAAAGTGAATTTGTCGTTAAATACGAATGGGGTACTGAGTCCATTGCCTTCAATACTAACTTAGGCCTGCTTTATCAGCTAACAATGGGTGTTCTTAACGTATTAGAAGGAAATGATAAGTTTGAAAAAATGGTTAACAGCTTATCAAATACCCAGGCTGCTTTTGAAAAAGCTGAAAAGCAATTTGCAGAAAGAGCCACACAATTTGGTCAACAATACAAAGACGAAAAAGTCATTTATACAATGGCGAGCGGAGCAAACTATGGAATTGCTTATTCCTACACCACTTGTATTCTATTAGAAATGCAGTGGATTCACTCCAATGCCATCCACTCAGGTGAATACTTCCATGGTCCTTTTGAGATCATTGACAAAGAAGTACCATTTATTATCCTCCTTGGCATCGATGAAACACGTCCTCTTGATGAAAGAGCATTAGACTTCTCGAAAAAATATGGCGAAAAACTTGTCGTATTAGATGCAAAAGAACTTGATTTAGAAGGCATTGACGAAGAGTTAAAAGGTTACATTGCACCGCTTGTATTAAATTATGTTCTACGCAGATATGCAGAACAATTGGCAGAAGCTCGTAATCACCCCTTATCAAAAAGAAGATATATGTGGAAAGTTGAATATTAAAACGATCAAGCTCCCTTTAAGTCCTAGAGACTTAGGGGGCTTTTTTACTTCCTTAATGGGGATAAGAAAGAGAGGGTGTCCCCAAAGTATATCTTTTAGGGGCACTTCCTTTTTTATTACTCTGAACCTTGTCTGTTAATTTCCGTTCCAGGCGCGAGCGGTTCGCGGGCGTGCCGGGGAGCCTCCTCGTCGCATTCGCTCCTGCGGGGTCTCCCCTGCCCCGTACTCCCGCAGGAGTCTGCGCGCCTTCCACTCCAATCAACAGAGCGGAAATATTACTGTAGAACTTTGAACAATAAAGGCTGACTCAAAAATGTCGTGATTCAACGACCTTTTGAGTCAGCCTCTTCTTGATCCTTCATCTTAGCCAATGGTAATCCGTTTCCCGCGCTTTTTCCCATGGCCAAAGGCACCAAAACGCTGGCAGGTTTCAGCAGCTGCCGCTGCCCCCTTCTCCATTGCTTCCTTGGCATTCCCAGACAAGACATATTCTTTTAAAAAGATCGCCACAAAAGTGTCGCCAGCACCGAGCGTATCCACTACTTCTGTTTCAATAATCCCTTGTCTATACACTCTCTGTGAATCGGAGAATAACGATCCTTCAGAGCCTCTGGTCACAATAATATTAGGTGTTCCCAGCTGATGGACACGGGTGATTAATGCTTCACATTCCTCCTCTGTTAAACTCCCGCCAGAGAAAATAGCATATTTAATATATGGACAGACAAGCTTTAAATAATCCTCATCATAATTCGTTGAAAAATCAAATGAGATATCAATATACTGCTTAAGTATTGGCAGTTCTTTTTCTAAGCGGCTAAATACACTCGTATGAAGCAGCGAGAAAGTGCTGATGAACGCTAGTTCTGATTCTGTAAAATTCAATTTCAGCTGGTTCTGTACACCGCCTTTGTTCGAGCCGACAAATATACGGTCCCCCCGCTCATCCAATGTAACAACTGCTTCACCAGATGGACCAAACACTCTCCTTACCCTGGAAACATCAATCTGTTCGTGGGCTATCGAGTTAACAATATGATCGCCTTCTTCGTCATTTCCAACAATGCCTATATAGGACACTTCCTCCACACCATAGCGCTTCCAAAAAACAGCTACATTGACGGCATTCCCCCCTGGGAACATTTCCTCCCGATCTTCATAGTAATCCACTACATTATCTCCAACCGCTATTAATCTCATTAATTGTCCCTCCCATTTGTGAATAGGGGAAAGATTCCATCCTTCCCCTGCCGCTTTTTAATATGCTACTGTCCGATAATATCTACGAATCTCTAACGAGTGATTACGTTTATCCTCTAAGTGTACACTTAGTCTTTGTAATAGAGTAGATATTACAATCGGTGATAGATACTTTCTGAACTCCTCACTGATTCCCTCTAACGGATAGTCTTTTGTATCTAGCACGGTTAATTTCTTTGTATACTTTTCAGCAAACTGCTCCACACGGTCCATCAATGGGCGAGTTTCATCTTCTCCTTTAAATAAGATGACACTCGTATCTTCTTCCACAATCTCCAAGGTACCATGGAAGAACTCCGCGGCATGAATCGATTTGGTTTTAATCCATTGCATTTCTTCCAATACACACATCGCATAAGAGTAAGCGCGGCCCCATGTGTTACCAGAACCAACGACCATGTGATAGGGTTCATCTTTATAGGCAATAGCAAACGCTTCTGCTTTCGCTTCAAACTGCTCTTTGGCCTCGATTAGCTTTTCCGGGAGTGTTTCAAGCTGCGCCGCAAATCTTTCATATTCAGGGAAATCTCCATTTTTATGCATGAGTCTAAAAAGCAGGTGGAAGAGCACTAATTGATTGGAATCACTCGCAAAATCATTTTCTGCAAAATTGACTAGTGGAAAGTCAACAATATCAGCAAGAGGCTGATTGTACTCACCTGTTAAGCCAATCGTGGCTGCGCCTCTATCTTTACAATATTTCGCTGCTGCGACTGTCTCCTCTGTCGTTCCTGATAGAGAAGATAGAATGACAAGTGAATTCTCACTAAATTGTTTATGATTTTGTAAAACAAATTCTGCAGCAATCTCTGCATAAGCTGGAATGGTGGATGTTGAGTTCACCATAAATTCAAATGGATAGAACGTTGCAACAGCTCCGCCCGAACCGATTAAGAATAGGTTTTTAAATCCTTTTTCGTAGACTTTATCTACTACTCTTTCCATTTCTTCTCTCAGGCCAATGGCTCCGCCTGTCACCTTTAGGTACTTTTCCCTGTTAAAATTCAACATTGCGTCCACTCCTTATAAATGTTGTTGATTTCCGCTCCAGGCGCTTCGCTTTCCGCGGGCGGTCCGGGAAGCCTCTTCGGCGATGAAAGCGCCTGCGGGGTCTCCCCTGCTCCGTACTCCCGCAGGAGTCTCGCGCCTTCCGCTCCAATCAACAGTGTTACAAGATTAACATGCCCTTTAACACAGTCATTCTTTTATAACAAGCTTACCCCTTTACACTTCCCTCGGCTAAGCCGCGGACGAAGTACTTCTGCATCATGAGGAAGACGGCAATTAGCGGAATGGCGGAAATAACCAATCCAGCCATTAATACACCCCAGTTCGTACTTAAGGCACCTTTAAACACTAAGAGTCCAGAGGTAATTGGTTTCACGTCTTCTGTTTGTATGAAAAGAATGGAAAACAAAAACTCATTCCAAGCATAATAAGCGGTTAATATTACACCCGTGAACAAGATCGGTCTGCTCATTGGCAGGAATATTTTTGTGAACACCTTAAAACTGTTCGCCCCATCCAAATAGGCTGATTCCTCCAACTCTTTCGGAATGGAAAGGAAAAAGGCACGGATTAACAGCACGGTTAAAGGAATTCGATAGGCAGTAAATGTTAGAATCAGCGCCCAATACGTATCAAAGATTCCCAGCTTTTGAACCAATTCATAGAGAGGAATCAAACTGCTTTGCGGTGAAAACATAAGACCTGCTGAAACGAATAAGAGCAGAAATTTCCCGCCCTTGATTTGGAAACGAGTCAACCCATAAGCACATAAGGCACTGACTATCACCGTCAACAAACAAGTGCCGCCTGTGATGATCAAACTATTCATAAAGTAACTGGAAACCCCTTGTTCCCAAGCAGTCGTATAATTTGAAAAGAGCCATTCTTTTGGAAGACCCCAGCTGTCGTTAAAAATGGCTGCGGTCGTTTTAAAGGAGTTGATAATCATCCAAATCAATGGATAGGCAATGGCAGCAAAGTAAAGGAGTAAAAAGAGAAAAATCAGTCCCACAACTAAGGAAAAGCCAGATTTGCTTTTAGTAGATTTCAAGTTTAGATCGACTCTTTCTGCAAGCTTAGAATCTTGTCTTACCGAATCTCCCTGTGATTCCACCAGCTTCATTTCTACTCCTCCCCTGTTTTTAAGAATTTATTTTGTAGGAAATAAAAGATCAGCGTAATCCCAAGAATCACGTTTGCTATTGCGGAAGCAAATCCTGGTTCATTATCAATAAACGCTTTTTGATAAAGATATGTACTAAACACCTGTGATGAGTTCCCCGGACCACCACTCGTTAATACATATACTTCACTAAAAACTAGGAAGGATCCAGTGACTGTATAGATTAATAGAACAAATGTCATTTCCTTCACCTGTGGAACGGTTATGCTAAAGAAGGTACGAATTTTCCCCGCACCATCAATCGTAGCGGCTTCATATAATTCGCCAGGGACCTTTTGGACCGCGAGCACATACAACATGACCGCATAACCGATACTTTGCCATTGGGAAACGAAAATCACTGCATAAATGGCTGTGTTGGCATTACCCAGCCAGCCCTCTGTCCATTCCCCTAGTCCAATTAGTCTTAAGAAACTGTTCAGTAATCCTACTTCAGGATTATAAATAAAACTAAACAGGATCCCAATCACCGTCATGGAGATAAGAACCGGAAGGAAGAAGGTTGTCCGGAAGAAGGTAGAAAATCTCCTAAAGATTTTATCTTCTAGTATGGCTGCAATGACTAACCCAAGCCCCACCTGAAAAATGACTGAAATAACAGCGTATAGTAAATTGTTTTTCAGCACCTTGTAAAAAACAGGGTCTTTAAACAGTCGTACATAGTTATCTAAGGCAACAAATCTTCTATCTAATGTAAATGGGTTCCATTCATAAAAGCCATTTACGACATTTCGAATTAAGGGGTAATAGACAAATAAAGCCAGCAGACCTAAGGCCGGTGCCATATATAGAATCGGGACTATTCTTTTCTCGCGCATTTTAACCCTCCCCAAACAACTACATCATTTGCAATATTGCCGGTTAATAAGGCTCCATGGCTATTAACCGGCACCTTTGAGATTTGGAATTAAACTACTTATTGTACACTTGCTTTGCTGCTTCCTGAACACCTTTAATAACTTCTTCTGGCTTCATTGCTCCACTAAGCATGGTCTGTACACCATCACCATATGGTTTGAAAATTCGGCTGTCTAACGCACTATCTGTCCAGATCAGCATATTTTTCTGTTCCTTAATTAAATCCATTGCTTTGATTTCTTCTTTCGTTGCTGTATTTTCATTGACCGCTCCAGCAACCGTACTAGCCAAACCTGTTTCCTTAATCAATTTTTCTCCGTTTGCTTTTGACGTCATAAACTTCAAGAACGCTACCGCTTCTTTTGGATGAGTGGATTTAGCGTGAACCATGAAACCTTCAGGAGCACCGATCAAACCGCCTTGATCCCCTTTTGCTCCTTCAATGGTAGGAACTTTAAAGGTATCCCATGTAAAGGCTGCGTCTTTCATATACGTAATTTCTTGTGTTTCAAGGAAGGTGATACCTGCTTTACCGCCAAGGAATAGGTTTCTTGCTTCATCATGTGCCACTGCATTTGGATCTTCATTGAAATATGGTTTTAATTCATTTAATTTCTTCAACGCTTCTAAATACCCAGGGTCAGTAAACTTTGCTCCCTGATAGCTAAGATCTTTGTCTAGTACTTCTTTCGGAACTAATCGCTGATTCAATGCCGTTACATAGTGAGCAGCAGCCCAAGGATCTTTATTTCCTAGAATAATAGGAGTGGTTCCATTCTTTTTAAGAGTCTTTAATACAGTCATGAACTCATCCCATGTCGCTGGCGCTTTTAAACCTAACTTATCAAATAGGTCTTTGTTGTAGAAGAACAGCTTGCTGTCTGTAAAAAGCGGCACACCATAGACTTTGTCGTCCTTTTTAAAGAAATCTACTTGTGAACTAATTAACTGGCCAGACCACTCCGTATCCTCTTGATAATATTTTGTAAGATCTAATGCAATACCATCTCTAATAAATTTTTGTCCATATTCTCCAGGCCAGGTAAAGAATACATCAGGCGGGTTCTTGCTTCCTAAAAGGACATTTGCCTTTTGTTTATAATCCTCGTTTAATGCGGTTACTTCTTCGACTTTAATGTTAGGATGTTGCTTTTCAAACTCGGCAATAACACTCTTGAAATAGGACTTGTATGGCTCATTTGGCCAACGGTAAAAAAAGGTGATTGTAGTCTTTCCGTCTTTTGATGTTGAGGTAGTGCTTTTTGAGGAACATCCGATTAATAAGGACATGATCAATAAAATACTGAATGCTACATTAAACCAACGTTTCACATACATTCCCCCCAATAATTTTAATCTAATGACAAAAGGCATTTTAAACCGCTTTCAAAATTGAACCATATGATGTCTTAATCTCTTTCGTTCATCCTCCTTCGACCTTCCCTGTCAGTGTTCATAACGTGTTGTATTATAATATATTATTACATGTTATAACGTTTATCGTCAATATCGAAATAGATAAAACTTTCAAACAATTGGATGTGATTTTGAAAATAGCAAAAAACCCCTCTGGTACAAACCAGAAGGGTTTTCATACATTCTAATATTATAATTTTTTTTCCGATACGGCGAGGCGATTGATGGCACGCTGCAAGGCAAGCTCAGCACGTCTGAAGTCAGTATGCTCAGCACGCTGCTCCTGCATACGCTGTTCGGCACGCTCCTTCGCTCTTAAAGCACGTTCAACATCAATATCAGAGGCTAATTCAGCTGTTTGGGCCAAAATAGTCACCTGATCCGGACGGACCTCCAAGAATCCACCGCTGACTGCGACGAAATCTGTGTTTCCACCCTTTTTCAATCGAACCGCACTAATGGCAAGGGGAGCAACCAACGGAATGTGACCAGGCAAAATTCCAAGCTCACCACTCTTAGCCTTGGTACTAACCATCTCTACTTCAGAATCATACACCGGGCCATCGGGAGTAACAACACTGACTTTTACGGTCTTCATTTTTTACCCTCCTGGCAAACTTTAAGCTTCTACACCCATGCGTTTTCCGGCCTCAACCACTTCTTCAATACGTCCAACCAAACGGAACGCATCTTCTGGAAGATGATCGTACTTCCCTTCAAGGATTTCCTTGAAGCCTTTAACCGTTTCTTTAACAGGTACATATGAACCTGGCTGGCCAGTGAACTGTTCTGCCACGTGGAAGTTTTGTGATAAGAAGAATTGTACACGACGTGCACGGAGTACCACTAACTTATCATCATCAGAAAGTTCGTCCATACCTAGGATTGCAATGATATCCTGTAATTCACGGTAACGTTGTAATGTTGATTGAACTTGACGCGCAACATTATAGTGCTCTTCGCCAACAATTTCAGGTGACAATGCACGAGAAGTTGATGCAAGAGGATCCACCGCTGGGTAGATACCCATCTCAGAAAGCTTACGCTCAAGGTTTGTTGTTGCATCCAAGTGAGCGAAAGTAGTAGCCGGAGCCGGATCCGTATAGTCATCGGCTGGTACGTAAATCGCTTGAATTGATGTTACAGAACCTACGTTAGTAGATGTGATACGTTCTTGTAATTTACCCATTTCAGTTGCAAGGGTTGGCTGGTAACCTACCGCAGAAGGCATACGTCCTAATAGCGCGGAAACCTCAGAACCTGCTTGTGTGAAACGGAAGATGTTATCCATGAAGAAAAGAACGTCCTGTCCTTGCTCGTCACGGAAATATTCAGCCATTGTTAAACCAGTCAAGGCAACACGCATACGTGCTCCTGGCGGCTCGTTCATTTGTCCGAATACCATCGCCGTTTGCTTAATAACGCCAGAATCCGTC
Source organism: Neobacillus cucumis (assembly GCF_002860255.1). Taxonomy (GTDB): domain Bacteria; phylum Bacillota; class Bacilli; order Bacillales; family Cytobacillaceae; genus Neobacillus; species Neobacillus cucumis_A. The sequence continues at coordinate 19,168 of NZ_PGVE01000024.1, read as the reverse complement.
ATTTCGTGGTAAAGGTCGTTACCTTCACGAGTACGCTCACCAACACCAGCGAATACAGAAATACCGCTGTGCTCTTGGGCGATGTTATTGATTAATTCCTGGATTAATACGGTTTTACCTACACCGGCACCACCGAATAGACCGATTTTACCACCTTTGATATATGGCGCAAGAAGGTCTACTACCTTAATACCCGTTTCTAGTATTTCAACCTCAGTTGAAAGATTTTCAAACGTTGGCGCTTCGCGGTGAATCGAATCACGGCGGGCACTTGCTGGAATTTCTTCTTTAAGGTCAATGGCATCACCCAATACGTTGAATACACGGCCAAGCGTTACTTCGCCAACCGGTACAGAAATTGGTCTGCCTGTATCTTCAACTTCCGCATTACGAGTTAAACCGTCAGTAGAAGACATCGCAATCGTACGAACTGTATCATCACCTAAATGAAGGGCTACTTCAAGGGTTAAGTTGATCTCAACTTCTGATTCAGTACGCGCTGTGTTTACTATTTTCAATGCGTTATGGATTTCAGGAAGCTGACCGCTTTCGAACTTAACGTCAACAACCGGACCCATAATCTGAAGAACGCGTCCTCTGTTCATCATGTTCCCTCCTATCTTACTCTCTCAGACAAAGAGCCAGGAATGAAAAATTCATTCCCACGACTCGTCATATTTCGGACCCTGACTAGGGTTCTTTTTAAAATAACTTTGATTACTGTCCAGCTCCAGCGCCTAGGGGCTCTTTGGTTTAAGCCAATTCGTCGAGAAGGTTAAAGAACAACCCTCCCGCCGGCTCGTCTTATACTTGTCGCCCCTGGTCAATGCGCTTCCGCTATTCTAATGCTGCCGCACCGCCGACGATTTCCGTAATTTCTTGGGTAATCGATGCCTGACGGGCACGGTTGTAGCTTAATGTATAGTTTTTAATTAATTCCTTGGCATTATCAGTTGCGTTTCTCATTGCCGTCATCCGTGCGGCGTGCTCACTTGCTTTACTGTCAAGCAGCGCACCGTAGATTAAGCTTTCAGCATACTGTGGAAGGAGAACTTCCAAAATTTCTTCTGCAGATGGCTCAAATTCATAGGAAGTGAGCTTTGAAGAAGTCGTAAGATCCGTTAATGGAAGCAGCTTCTTCTCAGTAACCTCTTGAGAAATTGCACTTATATAATGGTTGTAAAATACATATAATTCATCAAAGGTTCCGTCCTCAAACATCCCGACAGTTGAACTGGTTAGGTCTTTAATGTCGCTGAAGTTTGGCTGATCGGAAATCCCGACGATCTCAAGCGCTACGTTCATGCCGCGCTTTGTGAAAAAGTCACGGGCAACACGGCCAATCGTTATGATGGCAAACTCATCGTTTGATTTATGACGGCTTTGGATCGTTTGATTCACACGGCGGATCACGTTACTGTTGAACGCACCAGCAAGGCCACGGTCAGATGTGATGACAATATAACCGGTCTTCTTAACAGGACGAGCTTTTAGCATCGGGTGATTTACACCTTTTGAGCCAATTGCAATCGACGCTGTTACTTCCTGGATTTTTTCCATGTAAGGTACAAATGCTTTTGCATTCATAACACCGCGGTTCCATTTTGCAGCCGAAGTCATTTCCATCGCTTTTGTGATTTGACTCGTCTTTTTCGTTGAAGTAATACGCTGTTTTATATCACGTAATGAAGCCATAGGTTCTCACCACCCTCATTCAAAGAATGTCGGTTTAGGCCGTGCGGCGGACCGCACGCCCAAACCCTTCAATATGTCAGACCCTATTATTCGGAAACTGCAAACGTCTTTTTGAAGTCGTTGATTGCAGAAGCCATATCCTCATCAGAAGGAAGATCCTTCGTTTTGGTAATATGGTCTAACAATTCTTTGCGGTTGTGGTCTAACCAGTTATGGAATTCAGATTCAAAGCGGCGAACATCCTCTAATGGAATATCATCAAGGAAACCGCGTGTTAATGCATAAAGAATGACAACTTGTTTTTCAACAGAAAGCGGCTTGTGAAGATCTTGCTTCAGAACTTCAACCGTACGAGCACCACGGTTAAGCTTCGCTTGTGTTGCTTTATCAAGGTCAGAACCGAACTGAGCAAATGCTTCTAATTCACGGTATGAAGCAAGGTCAAGACGCAGTGTACCTGCAACCTTCTTCATCGCTTTGATTTGCGCGGATCCACCTACACGGGATACGGAAAGACCTGCGTTGATCGCCGGACGTACACCGGAGAAGAATAAGTCAGATTGTAAGAAAATTTGTCCATCCGTGATGGAGATAACGTTTGTTGGGATATAAGCAGAAACGTCCCCTGCTTGTGTTTCAATAAATGGCAATGCTGTGATTGAACCAGCGCCAAGTGTGTCGTTGATTTTTGCAGCACGCTCTAAAAGGCGGCTGTGCAAGTAGAATACGTCCCCTGGATAGGCTTCACGGCCTGGAGGACGGCGTAGTAACAAGGAAAGCTCACGGTATGCAGCAGCTTGCTTAGAAAGATCATCGTATACGATCAATACGTGCTTGCCGTCATACATGAACTCTTCTGCCATAGCAACACCTGCGTATGGAGCTAAGTATAATAGCGGTGCAGGCTGTGATGCAGAAGCTGTTACAACGATTGAGTAATCTAATGCGCCATACTTACGAAGGGTTTCAACCGCGTTACGAACCGTTGATTCCTTTTGTCCGATCGCAACATAGATACAGATCATGTTTTGACCTTTTTGGTTTAAGATGGTGTCGATCGCAACAGATGTTTTACCAGTTTGACGGTCACCGATGATTAATTCACGCTGTCCGCGTCCGATAGGAACAAGCGCATCAATCGCTTTAATCCCAGTTTGAAGCGGCTCATGAACGGATTTACGCGCCATAACACCTGGTGCAACTGCTTCAATTGGGCGAGTTTTAGTTGTATTGATTGGTCCTAGACCATCAACTGGTTGTCCTAATGGGTTTACAACACGTCCGATTAGACCTTCCCCAACTGGAACCTCCATGATGCGGCCTGTGCGGCGAACCTCGTCTCCCTCACGAATATCTGTGAAAGGTCCAAGGATGATAATACCGACGTTATTTTCTTCAAGGTTTTGTGCCATACCCATAACGCCGTTTGCAAATTCAACAAGTTCTCCGGCCATAACATTGTCGAGGCCATGAACACGTGCGATACCGTCACCGATTGAGATAACTGTACCAACATCAGTCACTTGAATTTCTGCCTGATAGTTTTCAATTTGAGATTTAATCAGGGCACTGATTTCTTCAGCTTTGATGCTCATGAGTTTCACCCCTATCTATGATACTTTGCTTATTTTCGTACATTGGACTATTGTCCAGCTCCAGCTCCCAGCGACTAGTGTACTTCGCTTAACGGTCGCTTCCGCTTTTCTTATTAACTTAACAATTTACGTTCTAAACGGTCTAGCTTTCCGCGCAAAGAGCCGTCATAAATTCGATTTCCAATGCGAAGGCGGATGCCGCCAAGCAGATTGGAATCGACGATATTTTCAATTCTTAGTGATTTTTTGCCAATTTTCGCAGCGAATACCGCAGACAATGCCTCGCGTTCAGCATCCGTTAATGCACGTGCACTGAACACGTCTGCTTCTGCTATTCCCATTGCCTCATCTGCCAGTTCAATAAACTGGTCAGTCACTTCAACAATTTGGTCCTCGCGATGGCGATCAATTAAAATCAAAAGCGTATTAAGGACATACATATTTACTGATGCAAAAGCATTTTTCACAATCTCTTTTTTCTTAGCAATCGTAAGTTTTGAAGATTTAAGAACAGCTTTCAAATCAGCATTGTATTCCAAGACTTCCTTAACTACACGAAGGTCCTCTTCTACTTGACTTAGATTCTGCTGTTCATTAGCAATTTGAAAGAGAGCGGACGCGTAGCGTTTTGCTACCAATGTGTTGCTCATCGTCCTTCTCCTGCCTCTTTAATGTATTCGTTAATAAGTGCATCTTGATCTTGAGCTGTTAATTCCTTTTCAATCACTTTAGAAGCAATTAATACAGACAAGGAAGCAACCTGTTCGCGAATGGCAGCAACTGCTTTTTCCTTTTGCTGCTCGATTTCAAGCTTCGCAGCTTCTTTAATGCGTTCTGCTTCAGCCCGGGCCGTCGTGATAATTTCTTCACGCTGCACGTCGCCTTGCTTCTTCGCATTTTCAATTAAGTTTTGCGCATCATTACGTGCTTCTTTTAAAAGATTACGCTGTTCTTCTAAAAGTTTCTTTGCTTCTAAACGGCTGTTCTCTGCCGAAGTAATTTCGTTAGCGATATGCTCTTCACGCTGTTTCATAATGCCCATTAATGGACCCCACGCGAATTTTTTAAGCAAGGCTAACAAAATAATAAATACGATCAGCTGGAAGAAGATATCTCCAGTATTAATGCCGCTGTGTTCGCCTGCTTCAGCCGCAGTGGCCAATACTAAACTGCTTGTTAACACCCTGGGTTCACTCCTTTCAAGAGTTGCTAAACATAAGGAAAACAATCAATGCATTTGGAATAAACATAAATGAATGGCGAAGGATTCGTTTATCTTCGCCACTTGGAATTTTTCGAGTTTTATCGGTTTAATACCATGAACGCAATAACTACCCCGATAATCGGTAGGGCTTCTACTAACGCAACCCCGATGAACATTGTAGTTTGAAGCATACCACGTAATTCAGGCTGACGTGCACAACCTTCTACTGTACGTCCTACGATAAGACCGTTACCAATACCTGCACCAATAGCTGATAAACCAATTGCGATCGCTGCTGCTAAAATACCAATTGAACCTGTCATTACTTTTTTTCCTCCTTAAATGTATGAAAACATAATATTTTTTTGTTTTTGTTCATGAGTATGAACGATTATTTTAATGGTCATGACTCACTTTATGAGACATGTAAACCATTGTTAACATGGTAAAGATGTAAGCTTGGATAGAACCAACAAACACAGAGAAACCTTGCCATACTAATGTTAACGGCACTGCTGCAATGGTACCAGCGATACCTTGGTGTGCTAGTCCAGCGGCTAATAATGATAACAGCAGCTCACCTGCGAAGATGTTACCATAAAGACGCAGACCGAGCGTTAGTGTGTTAGCAAATTCCTCAATGATCTTTAATGGAAACAAGAATGGCATCGGGCTGAAGAAGCCTTGTGCATATCCCTTGACACCTTTTAACTTTACACCGTAATAATGGGTTAGACCCAAAATCATGACAGCGAGAGTTAATGTGATGATTGGATCAGCTGTTGGTGATTTCCACCAAAGTGTTCCATCAATCACAACCGAAAACGGCAAACCTAACATATTGGATACAAAGATATACATGATGAGTGTGATTCCCAGGATGTGAAATCTTCCCCCATCCTTCCAGTCCATCGTGCTGTTGATAATCCCCTTCACGAAGTCCATCACCCACTCAAAGAAGTTCTGCATCCCAGTAGGCTTCATTGCCAATCGGCGTGTGGAAAGAACGGCGATTAGAAAAACAATGACACTTGCTACAGTGATCATTAAAACATTAGCGCCATTAAACCATAGACCCAAGAACTCAAACTCAGGAGCTTTATGTTCCATATAAACTCACCTCACTTCCAATTCATTTATGTACATGCATTGCGTTGTAAAAATAATCTATCATAATGACAATATAGGATGTCATTAGTCCTATCACTAAACCAAAAACATTAAAATATTCTGGGTACCTAAGTGCGATCACTGCCGCAATACCCGCTGTTGCCATTCTTGAAAGGGAGCCCAAAGAGCGGACCTTTTTGCCTTGCTGCACTAGTTTATCGAAGCTCTCTGTCTTCCTTACTAGCAGCCAAAGATTTAAGAACCCAAAACAAGTCCCCAAGATTAATCCTAGAAATAGTGTTTGGTACGACGTAAAGCCCCAGCCAAGAACATAAATGGCCAACAAGTAGAATATCCATTTCTTTTGCCTGTTGTACATGACTCTGAAATCTGGCATTATTATTTATCTCCTGAATAGAAATGGCGGATTGAAAGAAGCATAGAAAAGGTCCCCGCTGCCAGTCCCAAAAGCAGTCCGATTATTAAGAAGATTGGTTCGGTACCCCAATGCCGATCGAGCCATCTGCCGGCAAAAATACCTATGAGAATGGAGCCGACTAACTGGGAGACAATCGCGGACATTAACGCCATTGCTTGGAATGGGTTGCGGTTATTTTGACGCAAACAGATCACATCCTCACTCTAAGAGAATGTCAATATGGCATTCAGAAATTCATTCCATTAAAACTATCTTTATATAGATAAAATTACATGAAAACCCTATCATGAATACCCTTTGTAAGCATACAATAGCCACTTGTCAATGTCAATAAATTTACGTGAATTATACCACAAACAACTATAGATAATTTCTGAAATTTTGACACCTTGGTTACACTTTTATTGTATTGTAAATTTTGAATTTTTTTAGGCTAATTTGTGTCTAATTTGTGAACTTTTAATCGAATTTTAATCTAATTCTAATAAAAAAGTTTTTTCATGACATAATGGCAGAGTTATTTTTTCCAATATTTACGTAAAAAATAGGCTGGATTCCATATTGTCCCCAGCCTAAAAAAACTAATCATTCTTTTCTATTGATATCATTTTTTCAATAAAATCTTCCTTACCCGCCTTTTTCGCAAACACCTTTATCAGATACGTTCCGTCTGCCGGCAGCTGTTCTTTCGGAATCACCTTTCGCATCTGCCCCTTTTTCACATTTATTTCAGTATCCAGGAAGCCGACAAATCGATAACTCTCCGGGTTAAAGAGCGCAATACCAAATTCCTCGGCACCGCCTGGCAGGTAGACCTCATAGCGGTATTCCCCCGGCCTGTCGCCATAAGCAAAATCAAATCCCATCACCCGGGGATAACCTGGTTCCTCCAGCACATACAAATACGGAATTTGAATCAGCTCCGAACCTGCCTCAAGCTGCAGGAACCCATCATGAATCTTGCTACTAAAAACCTGCGGGTCAATTTGAAGTTCAAGCGTAATCTCCTTCGACTCTTTCGGTCCAAGCGTAAACGACAACGGAAACCTCCAGCTCACACCTTCCACCTGGTGTGGGATTCGAAAAGAGTAACGCTGCGTCTTCCCGCTCTTATTTTCAATTTTTAAATAGGCCTTATGGCTGTTATTTTCATCCGTATATTTTCCAAACCGAAGACTGCTGGGAGTAACGAGCGATGATGTTTGGATGGCTTCATCCACCTGAATCCGGCCCGCCCCCTGCTCATACGTACGATAAACGGCATTGACACTCGGACCAATTGGTTTAGCCGTATTCATCAGTGCCGCCTTAATTTGTGCAGGTGTCCAATCCGGATGGGCCTGCTTGATTAACGCACATGCCCCCGCCACATGCGGTGCGGCCATACTCGTACCTTGCAGAGATAAATAGCCCCCTGGAATCGTCGAGTTAATCGCCACCCCCGGCGCCACAATATCCGGCTTAATCTCCCAGCTCCCCGTCACTGGTCCCCGTGAACTGAAGTCCGCGAGCCGATCCCGCTCTTCGCGGACCCAAACCCGTGCACTTACCGATTGTTTCGTTAATTTTTTTTGTAAAAATACTCCGTCACCTTTAGCGAGTGCTCCGACTGGAATGGTCAGCGGAGTTTCGAGGTTTCCCATGAAGCTGCCGCTCAAGTTGTTGTAGATTAATACCCCTTTTGCACCCGCTTCATAGGCGTTCTTGGCTTTTTCAGAAAACGTTATGGTCCCCCTCTTAATCAGGGCGATTTTACCTTGGACATCATGAAGGTCCTCTTTTCTTCCAATCCCTCCCTCAGCCAATTCAAAGGAACGGTCCAATCCCCAATTTGCAGCTCCATCCATCGGCTGAATACGGATCGGCTGTCTGGTGCCCTCTATTATTAAGGAGGGAATTTTCATTGTTGGAGTGGAGGCGCCTACCGAAATTGCCTTGGATGCGGTGCCAGGAGATCCGACCGTCCAAACATTTGGGCCGGAATTCCCCGATGCCGCTACAGCCACAATCCCCTTGTCGACCGCACGGTTTAAGGCAAGGGAAATCGGCAGATCAGGCCCGTTGATGTCATTGCCGAGCGAAAGATTGACGATATCGACTTTGTCTTTGATGGCCTGTTCAATTGCAGCGAGCACCTGCTCAGTGGTCCCGCCGCCGCCCGGGCCGAGTGCACGGTAAGCCACTATTTTTGCTTCAGGGGCAACGCCCTTAATTTTTCCATTAGCAGCAATGATTCCGGCGACATGGGTGCCGTGGATGGTGGCTTTTCCAACTGCTAGAGTCTCCATGGGGTCTCTGTCATTATCAACAAGGTCATGGCCGCCAGCATAATTCCGTTTCAAGTCCGGGTGGGTGTAGTCGACCCCCGTATCGATGACCCCCACGGTGATTCCCTTCCCGGTGAGGCGTTGATTGTGATGATCAAAATATCGGCGCACCTCTTCGCCGCCAATAATTTTGACGCTCTCCTCGGTTTCCGCCTGGTATGTAGCGGCAGGCGATACGGTGAGGATATGCTCTTGCCTGGCCAGCCTCGCGAGGGCCTCTGGGCTGCCTTCAACGGAAAATCCATCAAGGGCTTCCCGGAAAATGCGTCTTAGTTTTATCCCTTTATAGGAACTGATGAGCCGGTTGATCTCCTGCTCGGATTGCGGCTGTTTTAGAACAACAATCGCGACCTTTGCGGGAGCAAATTTTGGGATGGGCGGATGGATGAGTACGGTGGAGGTGGTTTGTAAGGTTAAAAGGAACGAAAGCAGCCATTTCATTGTAGATTCCCCTTTTTCCTCATAGCGTTTTCTTTAGGATGAAAAAGTATACAAAAAAGCCGAGCATTGCTGCTCGACTTTTTATTTTGTACCAAATAAGCGGTCACCGGCATCGCCTAAACCTGGGACGATATAGCCGTGATCATTTAATTTTTCATCTAACGCTGCGATATAGATATCCACATCAGGGTGAGCCGACTTTACAGCTTCCACGCCTTCAGGAGCAGCAATTAAGCACATAAACTTGATATGCTTCGCGCCGCGTTTTTTCAAGGAGTTGATTGCTTCAACAGCGGATCCGCCTGTAGCAAGCATTGGGTCAACCACGATAAAATCACGCTCTTCCACATCACTAGGAAGTTTAATGTAATATTCAACGGGCATCAATGTTTCAGGGTCACGGTACAAGCCCACATGGCCTACCTTCGCAGCAGGAATTAGCTTTAAGATTCCATCCACCATACCAATTCCGGCACGGAGGATTGGCACGATACCGATTTTTTTACCGGAAAGAACTTTTGATTTTGCCGGGCAAACTGGAGTTTCAATATCGATGTCTTCAAGAGACATGTCTCTTGTGATTTCGAATGCCATCAAAGTTGCCACTTCGTCTACAAGCTCACGGAATTCCTTTGTTCCTGTATGTTTATCACGTATGTAAGTAAGTTTATGCTGAATTAGCGGGTGGTCGAAGACGTATACCTTAGCCACAATAATCGCCCCTTTATATAAAAATTAATCATCGCCTCATTTTACAGAAAAAAGACCCATAGAGCAACTCTTGTTCATCCGTAATGTCGGATACAAAATAGAGTGAATTTTCCCTCTATATAAGGCTTTACAGATGGTCTTTATTTTTCTCTATTAAAATGTGAAATATTCGTGACAATGGGGACAACCCGCTTTTTTATTTCCACGGAAACAAAAAAACGGCCCCTCCGAGGAGGAAGACCGATTTTTATACGATTAATACTCTGGATATAGGATGAATTTGTTTGTTAATGCTTCGACGCGTCCACGTGCTTCTTCAAGCTTCGCTTCATCTTCGTGGTTTTTCAATGTGAAGGCAATGATTGACGCGATTTCGTCCATGTCCTCTAAACCAAAGCCACGGCTAGTAACCGCCGCCGTACCGATACGGACTCCGCTTGTTACAAATGGGCTGTTTTGGTCAAATGGAATGGTGTTTTTATTCACGGTAATGCCGACTTCATCTAACACATGCTCTGCAATCTTGCCTGTTAAGCCAAGGCTAGTCACATCAACCAATAGCAAGTGATTGTCTGTACCGCCCGATACAAGCTTTAAGCCTTCTTTTTGCAGACTTTCAGCTAAACGGCCCGCATTTGCGATAATATTTGCTGCATACTCTTTAAAGCTGTCTTGAAGTGCTTCACCAAAAGCAACAGCTTTTGCTGCGATAACGTGCATTAATGGACCGCCTTGGATACCAGGGAAGATCGATTTATCGATTTTCTTACCAAATTCCTCTTTGCAAAGGATCATCCCGCCACGAGGTCCGCGCAATGTCTTATGAGTAGTGGTAGTGACGAAATCAGCGTATGGTACTGGGTTTTGGTGCAATCCAGCTGCAACAAGTCCTGCGATATGCGCCATATCGACCATGAGGTACGCACCGACTTCATCAGCAATCTCACGGAACTTCGCAAAATCGATTTCACGTGGGTAGGCACTTGCACCTGCAACGATTAGCTTCGGCTTGTGAGTAAGTGCTTTTTCACGAACATCTTCATAATTAATGCGGTGAGTGGTTTCATCTACACCGTATTCAACGAAATTATATTGAATACCACTGAAGTTTACAGGGCTTCCGTGTGTTAAGTGTCCGCCGTGAGACAGGTTCATACCAAGTACAGTATCCCCTTGCTCGAGGATGGTGAAGTAAACGGCCATGTTGGCTTGTGCGCCTGAATGCGGCTGAACGTTTACGTATTCAGCGCCGAAAATTTGCTTTGCACGATCACGGGCTAAGTCTTCAACTATATCGACATATTCACAACCACCATAGTAACGACGGTTTGGATATCCTTCTGCATACTTGTTTGTTAATACAGAACCTTGTGCTTCCATGACTGCTTCACTTACAAAGTTTTCTGAGGCAATTAATTCAATTTTTGAACGCTGGCGTCCTAATTCCTGTTGAATCGCTTTAAAAACCTGCTCATCCGCTTGAGACAAATACTTCATCCTAAATCCCCCTTTTATATTCAAACCATTAAAATTCAAATTCGAAAATTCCTTCTTCATTCTAACACATCTTTCGGATTTTGCCACCATAAACTCTATAAAAATAGAATAAAAGGTCCCTTTTACCCTTAATAACCGAACAATCATGTAAATATCGGAAATGGTGACAGGCACCATTTCCACTACGAACAGCTTGTATTTGCGGTGTTTTTTTCGTAGATGGCGCGTGCGCCGCCGATTAGTTTTGGGCGGGCTTTTGCCAAAGTGACGAGGGCATGTCCGATGCTTTTTTGTTTTACGCGGACAGGAACGGCGACATGTTTTAGATGCATGCCAATCAATGTTTGACCAATGTCGATTCCGGCCTCCGCCTTCACAAATTCCACCACAACGGCATCATCCATTTCAGCAAAAGCATATGTAGCCATTGCACCGCCGGCTTTGCGGACGGGAACAACGGAAACCTCTTCAAACCTTCGCGCCTCGGCAGCTGAACGCTCCATCACCAATGCCCGATTCAAGTGCTCACAGCATTGAAAGGCAAGCTCAATTCCGGTCTCTTCTTTCAGCGCCTTCAGCTGCCTAAAAATCATTTCTGCCACTTCAATGGTCCCTGAGGTGCCAATTTGCTCGCCGATCACCTCACTGGTGCTGCAGCCGATTACTAATAGCTGGCCAGGCTTGAAGGCTGCCTGGTCTTTAAAGTCTGCAAGAATCGATTCTAATTCTTTCTCCCATTCGTTAATCATCACCCTCGACCTTTCTTTAAAAAGAGTCTAGTTTTATTCGGTATCTTTCCCGAAAAGATCCCTTTTTTCATGACGTAATGATCCTTGAGGACCTTCTAAGAAGCAGATACCCAAAGACTATGCCAAATTATGAATGCTGCTTCTCATACTCCGTGATTTTTCCAATGCGGTTCGCATGACGGCCGCCTTCGAATTCTCCTGTCAGCCAAATCTCAGCGATATCACGTGCTAGTCCTGGGCCAATCACACGCTCGCCCATCGCCAGCATATTCGAATCATTATGCGCACGAGTTGCCCGTGCACTAAACGTATCGTGAACAAGGGCACAACGGATGCCTTTTACCTTGTTTGCCGCAATACTCATCCCAATCCCTGTTCCACAAATCAATATGCCACGGTCAAACTCACCGCTTGCTACCTTTTCCGCCACGGGCAGTGCATAATCCGGAAAATCCACTGATGTTTCACAATCACAGCCAAAATCCACGTATTCAATCTTTAATTCTTCCAGTAATTTGGCGATTTCCTTACGAATATTGACGCCGCCATGGTCTGACGCTAATGCCACTTTCATGTATAGTTCCTCCTAATCCTTGTCCCAAAATTCGAATAATTAAGTTTCTACCTGCCCCAATAAGCAGATGCCATCATCCACCTCTGCCCTTTTGGGGATAATCTGTTTACATTTTGACACACTGGCCCAAAAATTTAAAGCACAAACCTTCCTTAGCTATCGTTTTGGAATCCAAAATAAATAGCCCTCTTTTTCTTAAGAGAGCTCCGGTTTTCTATTCCTTATAGTTTTTGCAAAAAACTTTACAGCATTCCAAAACAAACTATGACTTTAATTTTTCAATTGCTTTATCAATGTATTTTTCTAATTCCTGATACGTCTCCTCGTAGGTCGCGAGACTGCCGCCGTACGGGTCAACTACATCCTGATTGCCGGGTTCTCCCGTATATTCTTTCAAGGTAAACACCTTCATCACTGCCTGAGGAAACTGCTGCTGAATCGCATACTTGTGAGAACTCGTCATCGTTAAGATAAGGTCTGCCCATTCAACAGCCTCTAGAGTCAGCATTTGTGAGCGATGATTGTGCCGGACTTTTCTTTCATCCAGCACCTGTTTTGCATGGGTGGACGCCTCACTGCCGGTTGCAGCATAGATTCCCGCTGACCTTACCTCAACTTCATCGAGATTTTTGTTTCTTAAAATAGCTTCTGCCATCGGACTTCTGCATGTATTTCCTGTACAAACAAACAAAACACGCCGCAATCGATTCGCCCCCTTTCTTTAAAATTCTACCCCAAAATTGGGTAATCCAACAACTATATTGGATGCTTTTCAAATAGAATGGCTTTTCCTCTATTCTAGCATTTTAGGGGGAAATTTTAATAGATTCATAGCTTCTTTACCAAAAAGGTGTGAGCAGCTTTAAACCAAAGGCAAGCAGGATGGCTCCTCCTAAGGCTTCGCTATAAGACCCGAGCCAGCCTTGAACCTTTTTGCCGAGTAATAACCCCGCCCATGTTTGCACCGTGGCAACGATCCCAAAGCACAAAATAACCATAAAGGTTTTTGCCCCGTAGATCCCTAAGGTCAATCCAACTGAGAAACTATCAAGACTCACACTTAATGCAAATAACAGTAAGCCGAAGCCCACTGGAGTGATCACCTTTGCTTCTTCCTTTTTCATGGTCGACCAAATCATTTGCACCCCTAGTAAGATAAGGAGTCCTCCCCCGATTAAGGTAGCAAATGTACCAAATTTTTCCGAAAGAAATTTTCCGGCTAAGAGGCCTAAGAGCGGCATCCAAACATGAAATAAGCCGATCGTTAGACCGATATTAAAAATTTTCCTCAGCGGCAGTTTGTACATTCCCATGCCAAGCCCAACCGAGAAGGCATCCATACCAAGTGCAAATGCCATTAATATTAGTGTTATCAGTTCGCCAACCATATCTGACATCGATTTTTCCGCCCCCCTTGGACTAACTATCCTAGCCTATGCACGTCCAAGGGGATTTAGAAGTGAGAATGTTCAAAAGGTCCGTGTCTATGTGCTTCTAGAAAAAAACACCAAACCTCCTTAAAGGAGATTCTGGTGCTATTCGCTGATCAGTTTATTGCCGGCGGCTTTTTGCAGTCGGTTCATGATGGCATGTCCGACACCTTCGTTCGGAAAAACCTCACTAAAAATAATCTCGACCTTTCCCTGATTGAAACTGCGAAGCGTATCATATAGAGCAGCCGCTACTGTTTCAAGCTCGGTCCGCCTGCCGCAGGATAGAACCAAATCCGCGTGATAGAACTGGTTATTTTCCTCCGTTGTCAATACACCCACTCGAAGTCCTTCCTGCACTTTCTCTGTTACTAATTTTTGCAAAAATTCCTTTGGTCCGGCTACCATATAAAGCGGAGCATTCGGGGCGTAATGGGTGTATTTCATCCCAGGCGCCTTGGGACGCGCTGCCTGGTCCTTTAAAGCTGCATCCTCATAAACTTCGCCAACTACCGCTTCTAGCTGCTCTTTCGTTACACCCCCAGGCCTTAAGATCACTGGTATTCCTTCCGTACAATCAATGACCGTTGATTCGACGCCAACTCCTGTCGCTCCGCCGTCCACTACTCCGGCAATTTTTCCATTTAAATCATCTAACACATGCACAGCCTTAGTTGGACTTGGCTTTCCGGAGCTGTTTGCACTTGGGGCTGCAATCGGCAATCCACAGGTTTTCAACAGTGCCAGTGCGACCGGATGATCCGGCATCCTAACTGCAACGGTACTAAGTCCAGCCGTTGCCTTCTCGGACAGAACGCCTTCTTTCTTTTTAAAAATAATCGTGAGGGGTCCCGGCCAAAATGCATCCATTAGCTTTGCCGCTGTTTCAGGTACTTCCGTTACAAATCTACTAAGCTGATTGCGATCGGCTATGTGGATAATTAACGGATTATCCCCGGGCCTTCCTTTCGCTGCAAAGATTTTAGCTACGGCTTCATCACTTTCAGCATTCCCGCCAAGCCCATAAACGGTCTCTGTCGGCAGGGCTACCACTTCATTTTTACTTAAAAAATTCGCTGCATCCACAACCTGTGGATTATTTTCGAGATTATCCACATATTTATCCACTAACCAAACATTTGTGTTCATAGTTATCCACCTTTATTGATGACAAGACTCTTATCGAATTTTGGCGAATTTACACGGAAAAACTCCTACTTCTTCACCTAGTACGTTTGAAAGTATAAAAGAAGGTGGGTATAAAAACAAGTTTTATCCACAAATTGTGTATAAGTTTATTGAAATAGTGGATAACTTTGTGGATTAATCCACAGTTATAAAGAAAATTTTAAAAATAATGAGTTATCCACATTTAAAACGTGTCGAATATGCTCAGAGTTGTTAAACTCTGTGGGTAACGACTCCCGCTCGGTTTTCTGAAAGCCCATTAATTCAAAAAATGGCAAGGCTACACTTTTATTTGTTGCCAAAAACAAGTTTTTCATCCCTTTTTCTTTGGCTAGTTTAACCATTTGTTCAAAAAGAATGAAGATTTCTTTGTCTGCTTGTCCAGGTGAAACGACGAGCGAACGCAGCATTCCACTTTCGTTAAATACCTCCAGACCAAGCGAACCACGAATGGTCCCTTCTAGATTTTCTAATAGAAGAAAATATTCTACTGTTACCTCGTTTAGTCCATCAGTCCCAAGGTTTGCTCTTGTCAGAAACTCTCGCAGTTTTCCTAAATCCTCTTGATTAGCTTTCCGAATAATTGCTTGCATCCCATCCACCTCGTTTAAAAGATTCTACTCTATTACTATGAAAAGCTAGAAATAATAGAACAGGGATTTCGCAATTTTTATCCGCCGGCCGCACAAAAAAACCAGTCCTCTGCTGGACTGGCTTTAATCAAACAACTTCTCCCACATTTCTACCACGAAAAACTTTACTTTTACTGGTTCTTCATCTTTATCCGTGTAGACAGGTGCTTCTTTCTTTGCCGCTTTATGTGTCTTTTTCACTGGTTTTTCTGTAGCTGTTGCTTCGTCATGAACCGGTTTCTCTACTACTTGTTTTTCTTCTTCTATTACTTTCTTTTCTGTTTGAATGTCAGCTGTCGGTTTATCTTGAGTTACTTCTTGAACAGGCTGTTCCACTTTTTGATTTGTTTCAACTTGTTTTTCTACTGTCGCCACTCGTTCTTCTGTCGGATTACTTTGTGTTCCTTCCACCGTTTTTTCTTCTGCTGGGGCAGGAGCAGGTTCAACTTCATCCTGTTCTTCTGGTTCTGGTGTAGATGCAGGTACTACATCTTCCTTTTCCTTCTGAGCCTCTGATTCTTTTTCACTTACGGTCTCTGCTTTAGCCACATGCTTTTCCTCAAATCCATCACTCACGGCCACACCATTCGAGAAATCAAGGAAACATAACGGCGGGTATAGTACGCACCACCAATTGGCTCCTTCCCCTTTACCCAACGTAATCAAAATCGCTTGATATTCTCCTGCTGGATATAAATACTGGCCATATAATTTGGTAGGAAACTGAACTTTTCCAAACTCCACTTTTACCGATTGTTTTGAACCTTGGTCATGTACAACTTTTTCTGCAATGGCCTGAATTTCAGGAAGCTTAGCGTTAATGACTTTTCTTGCTTCGTTCATTGATGTTAAGTCCTGAACCCATAAGGTGATTTGAGCATTAACCGCATCGCGCACCTTGCGCTTAATGGCTTGGTCTTGTTCAAAATCACTATTTGCTAAAATCCTAAGGCGAATGGCCTCTCCTGGAATGACGATTGATTCCTTTGCTGCTGCTTCGGTCTTTGGCATATATAAATTTAACATTGTTCCCAATGATAGAATGACTAAGTATCCCCAAACGATTAGTTTGCTTCTCATCTCTAGCCCATCCCCTTTGCCCTTCGATAGTTTCATTTTGGACAAAGAATAAGAATCTTAAACTAGTAAATTGGAAAAACTCTATTAAAAATTGGAGAGATGCTCATATGGGCTGGGAGATATAAGAAAAGCGCAAGGCGCCCGTCTATCGGCGACAAGCACAAGACGAGCCGGCCGAAAGGTTGTTCTTTAACCTTTTGGACGGATTGGCTTGTGACCTCGAGCCGATGGCGCCTGGAGCTGGACAATTCTCGAAGTCGAAATTTATACTTTCTTATCTGTTAAAAAGAGTGCCAAACCCATTTGGATTTAACACTCTTTCATTTCGGCAAAAACCATCCGATCCCTGCCATTAATATCATTAACTATTTCGACATGAACCTTTGGGAAGGTTGTTCTGAATAACTCCGCTACTGCTTCGCCCTGTCCCATTCCGATCTCAAAACAGACGAGGGCAGTCGGGGCAAGGACTTGTGGCAGTTCCGCCATAAAGCGACGGTAGAAATCAAGACCATCTTCACCGGAAAAAAGAGCACGGTGCGGTTCATGTTCCGTAACTACCTCAGACATGGTTTCCATATCAGCAACAGGAATATACGGTGGATTTGACACCACCACATCCAACTTTTCCCCGTTCTTAATAAACGGTTTAAGCAGATCTCCCTGAATAAACCTCACATCCGCTCCAAGACGCGCCGCATTCTCCCGCGCCACCGCAAGCGAACCCTCCGCAATATCCGTCGCCGTCACAAAAAGCACCGGGGCAGCTGCCACCCTTTGTGCTGCACCAGTATTAATATTTGTAGCTGTCACCTTTTGCACTGCTCCGATATTATTATTGGTGCCTGTCACCTTTTGTACTGTTTTCAACTTGTATTCCCGCTCTAAGGTGATGGCAATGGCGCCGCTTCCTGTGCCAATGTCAGCTAAGCGGATTTCTCGGCTGCCTTGGAAGAGTTTCTCCATTCTTTGGAGGGTCCCATAGACGAGTTCCTCTGTTTCCGGCCGTGGAATGAGGACCTCTTCGTTGACAATAAAGGTCCGGCCGTAAAATTCCTCTGAACCGATAATATATTGGACCGGAACACCTTCTTCTACATGCTCACGCACTGCTTTTTCAAATGCCTCCCAGACGCCCGGATCTACATTCTCACGCATGTTAGCAAACAACTGCGCCCTTGACATCCCAGTAAAATGACGGAGCAAGAGCTCACCTGAATTCTCCTCACGGCCCGCTTCCACTAAAAAAGAAGAAGCCCATTTTAGGGCCTCGAATACTTTTTTACTCATTAGATGCTTCTTCCAGTCTTCTTGCCTGCTCATCCATCACCAATGCATCAATAATTTCATCCAGCTTACCTTCAATAATTTGATCTAATTTTTGAATAGTTAAGCCAATACGATGGTCGGTTACTCGATTTTGCGGGAAGTTATACGTACGGATCCGTTCTGAACGGTCACCGGTTCCGACTGCAGATTTACGCACCTGATCGTATTCAGCCTGCGCCTCCTGCTGGAATTTATCATATACACGGGCACGTAATACTTTCATCGCTTTATCCCGGTTTTTGTGCTGGGATTTTTCATCCTGGATTGAAACCATAATTCCAGTTGGAATGTGTGTCAAACGAACGGCTGACATCGTCGTGTTAACGGATTGTCCGCCGGCGCCGCTTGAAGCGAATGTATCAAAACGGATATCCTTTTCATGAATTTCATACTCAAATTCTTCCGCTTCTGGTAAACATACAACGGTTGCAGTTGACGTATGAATTCGGCCGCCAGACTCTGTTTCTGGAACACGCTGTACGCGGTGGGCTCCGCTCTCAAATTTCAATTTAGAATAGGCACCTTGGCCGTTAATCATGAAACTGATTTCCTTATAGCCGCCAAGTCCTGTTGGGCTGGCATCAATAAGGTCCGTTTTCCACCCTTGGGCTTCTGCATACCGGCTGTACATCCGATAAAGGGTACCGGCAAACAATGCCGCCTCATCCCCGCCGGCCGCGCCGCGGATTTCAAAGATAACGTTTTTGTCATCGTTTGGATCCTTTGGAACAAGAAGAATTTTCATTTTTGCTTCAAGCTCTTCAATTTGGGCTTCAAGCTCACTGACTTCCTCTTTCACCATCTCACGCATTTCAGCATCAAGCTTCTCTTCAAGCATGGCTTTTGCATCTTGAAGCTGCTCACGAGCCTCTTTGTATTGGCGGTATGTTTGTACAGTTTCTTGTATATCAGCTTGCTCTTTTGAGTATTCGCGAAGTTTTTTTGAATCATTAATTATTTCTGGGTCGCTTAAAAGTTCATTCAACTTTTCATAGCGATCTTCCACGGATTGAAGACGATCAAACACAGTTCATTCACCTCGAGTTTTAGTCCATAACATTCTAATTATAGTATAGGTGAAAACCCCCGTCAAAACCAAATTGAGGGAGAATATTTTTAATAAGAAAAGCGCAAGCGCCTTGATCAACCCCGACAAGCATAAGACGA
>NZ_PGVE01000023.1 GCF_002860255.1 Neobacillus cucumis | reverse complement strand
AGGACTTCGAAAATATCCATGTAGCGCTCGATTGCGCACATGGAGCGACTTCAGTCTTGGCAACCCATGTATTTGCGGATTTGGATGCAGACTTGACTACAATGGGTGCTTCTCCAAATGGTTTGAATATCAATGATGGCGTTGGATCTACACACCCTGGAGCACTTGCAGCACTTGTAGTAGAAAAAAGTGCAGATATCGGTCTAGCATTTGATGGTGATGGCGATCGTCTTATCGCAGTTGATGAAAAAGGAAATATTGTCGACGGTGACCAAATTATGTTCATCGTAGCTCGATATTTACATAGCAAAGGCAGATTAAAATCAGACACTATTGTCTCTACTGTGATGAGCAACCTCGGTTTCTATAAAGCACTAGAGGAATTTGGCATGAAGAGTGTCCAAACCGCTGTAGGTGATCGGTATGTCGTAGAAGAGATGCGTAAAAATCATTATAATCTTGGTGGTGAGCAATCAGGCCACATTATCTTCATGGATTATAATACAACGGGCGATGGCTTACTGACGGCATTGCAACTTGTTAATATCATGCAGCAAACAGGTAAAAAATTATCTGAATTAGCTAGCGAAATGAAAGTGTATCCACAGAAACTTATTAATATTCGTGTAATGGATAAATATGCGGTCATGGATAATATGCGTATTGTCGGGGTTATTAACGAAGTAGAGAAAGAGATGAACGGACAGGGAAGAGTACTTGTACGTCCTTCAGGGACAGAGCCCCTCGTCCGTGTAATGGTCGAATCTGAAACAGAAGCACAGTGTGCAGACTATGCAGATCGGATTTCACAAGTAGTAAAAGAAGAAATGGGTCTAGAGTAAATATGCGTTTGGGCTGGTAATAGGAAATTCTATATTACCAGCTCTTTTTTTATAGAAGTAGAATACCGGGGAATCAGAAGTACAGGACGAAATGGGAATGCTTCCGCTGAACGGAGAGGAAAACAGTGAGTCAAAAAAAATATCAGAATATGCTTGCACAACGTACAGAGAATATCTTTGAAGAGTGGAAAGCGCGTGGTAGTTTAACGGAAAGGGAGTTGTATTATTTTCTTCATAAATTGAAGGGAACATCCGGGACAATCGGATTGCAACAGTTGTCTCTCTTTTGTGCGTCACAATTAGAGATTCTGACGTCTTCCAACGATCAGAAAATACCCGTTTCTTCATTAGAGAATTTGAAGAATCGTATTCGTTCGCATTTTGATGATACTATTGCTGTGAAAAAAGAAGAATTTCAATTGCCTGATCGCTACGTTAACCGTCTTGATCAAGAAACGTTTATTTTAATCATTGATCAAGACTTGGAGTTCGTATCCTATTTAAAAGAGTTGCTTGAGAAGCTTGGGGCTCAAGTAATTATTTCATTGAATGGAAAGCGTGGCATTGAACAATTTTACTCTATGAGGCCAAGTATTGTAATCATAGATGCAAAGTTGCCTGATATGACAGGCTTTGAAGTATTGGATCAAATTGCAGAACCCGCGCGGCAAAAAAATACGACATTAGCCATCTCGAGTGAAGAAGTAACGAAAGAAATTCTGATTGAAACGTATCGTAGAGGTGCTATGGATTTGATATCTAAACCTTTTGATATGG
>NZ_PGVE01000022.1 GCF_002860255.1 Neobacillus cucumis | reverse complement strand
GACAGATTATAAATTTGTCAATTCTACAGGGCTGAACAATAGTGATTTACAAGGTATGCACCCAAGTGCGTTTGGTGAGAAAGATGAAAACGTTATGCCAGCTCGTTCTGTTGCTAAACTAGCCTATCATTTATTGAAGGAATATCCCGAAGTATTAGATACGACCAAAATTGCAAAAAAGACATTCCGTGAAGGCACGGACGATGCCATTGATATGGTGAACTGGAACTTCATGTTACCTGGGTTAGTGTATGAATATGACGGTATCGATGGTTTGAAAACAGGAACTACGGAATTTGCAGGACATTGTTTCACAGGGACTGCCGTACGTGATGGCCGACGTGTTATTGCTGTTGTAATGAATGCAGTGGATGATAAAGGCGTTGGATCTTATGAAGCACGTTTTGATGCTACTCGTGTGTTATTCGATTATGGCTTTAAGGAGTTTAGTGAAACAGAGCTACTCAAAGCAGGACATCAGTTCAAGAAGCAGAAAACGCTAGACGTGATTAAAGGGAAAGAGAAGAAAGTAGCAATCGCTACAAAGAAACCTATTAAAATGCTAGTTCGCAATGGCGAAGATCAAGACTATACTACTGAACTCGTATTGGATGAGAAATTAGTGAAAAATGGACAAGTCCAAGCGCCAATTAAAAAAGGGACGGTCGTTGGTCATGTCAAACTAGTAAAAAAAGATGGTTCAGATTATGGGTTTATTGATGGGAAAATAGTTGATGCGGAAGTAGTCACGACTGAAGAGGTGAAGAAAGCTGGTTGGTTCTCGTTAACTATGGGGGCAATCGGTAATTTCTTCTCCAATGCATGGAATAGTTCCACTGGTTTCGTAAAAGGCTTATTTAATTAACTACCAAAAGACAGCGTACCTACTCAGGTATAGCTGTCTTTTTTATATTCCACACATCAAACAACTTTGGAATTGCCCGTTTGATGTCATTTTCAGTTAGTCCACCGAAACCGATAAGGAATGAAGGAGGGGATTGGTCAGGTGTTACCTTATAGGTGTCTAGACCACGAACTTTTATTCCTGATTGAAGAGCTTCACTAATTAGTTCCTTTTCAGTTCTAGTCGTATGAATGTGAAGCAACACATGCATACCTGCTTCATCGCCCGAGAATGAAATGTTAGATCCATACGATTTCAATAAATTTGTCAACGTATGCATTTTTCGACGATAGATTTTACGCATGCGGTTCAGATGGCGTGAAAATTGTCCATCCGCCATGAAACGTGCAAGGATATGTTGATCTATCCGCGGTACAGAAGAAGAGTAGGGAATAAAAGCCTGACGGTACGTATCCAATAGCCTTGGTGGTAACACCATGTAGGCGATCCGCATAGATGGCATAAGAGATTTAGTAAATGTACTTAAATAAATGACATTTTCTCCTTTATCCATCCCTTGCAAGGAAGGTATAGGACGTCCCCGGTAACGGAATTCACTGTCATAGTCATCTTCAATTATGAAAAACTCGGGATTGGATGCAGCCCAGTTCAAAAGAGCAGTTCTGCGAGCCGCAGACAGCACTGTACCGGTTGGGAACTGATGAGAAGGGGTTACGTAGGCTATAGAAGCATCAGACCGTTGTAGTGCCTTTACGTCAAGTCCTTCATGGTCGACTGCAATGGGAATCGTTTTTCTGTAGTTTTCGGTAAAGACGTGTTTGGTCA
>NZ_PGVE01000021.1 GCF_002860255.1 Neobacillus cucumis | reverse complement strand
GAAATCAACCTCTGTATTTTTGCGTTTTACTAGTCTGATTGAGTGAAAAGAACTAGATTAGATGGAATTTTTACTAGAGGACGAGTCTAGTATATACAAGGCTTTTACTGGAATGTGATTTGTGAAACACATGATAAAATAAAAGTCAAGAAGCCGAAGGACTAGAAATACGTCGAACTAATTTGGACTAATTACGCAGTTTTACCAACGCGAGTTATGTATATACTACATGTAAGCGAATCAGTCATAACGAATAAAATATATAGGTCGGTACAGAAACCAATCAAATCAAAAAGGAGAGAAAATACTATGAGTACACAAGAGACATGGTGGGAAAACGTTTTTGAAGGGCACTTGGCACATGGTTTCAACAAAGAACGTATGAGTGAGCTGGATCATGAAGAGTTTTTATATTTTGAGAATGAATCAACAGAAGAACAATTAAACCCTATGCAGTAAGGAAAGGGAGAAGCGTCTCTGAATAGTCTAATAAACGTCCATAAAAGTCGGTAATTTTTCTAATGGTATAGAAAAATTATCGATTTTTAATTTCTTTGTTTACAACAAGGAAAGATAATGCTATTATAGTATTTGTGCTTGAGAGCCTAACTAACTCACTTCAACATGCACATCCTAGTATGATCGATTCCGTAGCTCAGCTGGGAGAGCGCCACCTTGACAGGGTGGAGGTCGCTGGTTCGAGCCCAGTCGGAGTCATAGGTGCCAAACCTAAGTTATTTACCGTCGGAACACGGTTTATAACAATAAACAGTCCTATTAGACCGAATGTCTAGGGGCTGTTTTTTTATGTCTAGATTTTTTCACATGTACTGTCAAATGATATTCAAGCGCACCATCCGTCATGCGGTGTATAGTTATAATACGAGCACCTATTTAAATAAGCAGGAGGGCTAACATACAATGAAAAGAAAACAGATTACATCTAATGTAAAAGAATATACAGTGGAAGAACAGATAGAACTATTGCCGTATTTATTGAAGGTTATGTCAAAAAGCAGTAGGAATTCGGTGAAATCCATTCTTACACGTGGCCAAGTTATGGTGGATGGTCAAATGACAACAAAACATAATCAGCCGTTAGCGCCTGGACAAAAGGTGGAAATACAAAGTAATAAAACAGCTATAAATGTCTCGAAGTTAGTCGGTGTATCTATTCTCCATGAAGATGACGATATCATCGTGATCAATAAAGAAGCGGGTATTCTTTCTGTAGCTTCTGAAAAAGAAAAAGATCAGACAGCCTATAGAGAAATCACAAAGTACGTTAAGAGGAGCCATCCTGAAAACCGAATTTTTGTTGTGCACCGTCTGGATCGAGATACATCAGGTGTGATGATGTTTGCCAAAAATGAAGAAACGCAGCAAGCTTTGCAAAGTACATGGAATGAATCGGTAAAGGAACGTTTGTATACTGCACTTGTCGAAGGAAAAGTACGAACTGAATCAGGAACTATTTCGTCTTGGTTAACCGAAAATAGTGCGTTTAGAGTATATTCAAACCCAACTGATAATGGCGGCCAGCATGCCATTACACATTATAGAAGAGTACAAGCGAATAAAGATTGCTCATTGCTAGAAGTACTTCTAGAAACGGGTCGGAAAAACCAAATCCGTGTGCATATGGAAGAATTGGGTCATCCAGTGATGGGTGACAAAAAGTATGGTGCTACAGGCAACCCTTTGCGTAGAGTGGGACTTCATGCCACAGCTTTGTCTTTTCTACATCCACGTACAGGGGAATTAGTTCGATTTGAAGCGGAAGTACCGCAAATCTTCATTACGCGCTCAAAATAATAAATGGTTCATTTTGCAGTTCCTTAGGATATCCAAGGAACTGCTTTTTTATGTGATTTCATTCAAATGTATAGTTGAATGGCTAAATTGACAAAATATCTTGAATTGCATATACTAAAATTAATCAATCAAACGGACGGTTGAATGTTGAAAGGTAAAATGAAC
>NZ_PGVE01000020.1 GCF_002860255.1 Neobacillus cucumis | reverse complement strand
TTAGGCATCAACATTCCATCCAGAGCATAACTTTCTTCCGCTGTGGATAAGTATTGCATGGTAATAAAAATTATTGTGAGTAGATCACCCGAGTAGGAATAGAAAAGCATTGACATTCTTTTACTGAATCGCTATACTATTCAAGACTGTCATAGTAGGAAAAGAGACAATCAAAGCAGGAGGTGTCTTACGAAATGAAACGTACATTCCAACCAAATAAACGTAAACGCGCTAAAGTCCACGGCTTCCGCCAAAGAATGAGTTCGAAAAACGGCCGTAGAATTTTAGCAGCTCGTCGTCGTAAAGGAAGAAAAGTTCTTTCAGCATAAGGCCACTGACATCAGTGGTCTTTTTTTTAGCTATTAGAGCGATTCGAAATGACTATTAGATCTCTTCTATATAGTGGATCAGCAGATTATGACGGTAGAAAATTAAAGCAGGTGTTATTATGAAAAAAAGCCAGCGAATTAAAAAAAATAAAGAATTTCAAACGGTATTTAAAAAAGGAAAGTCTTTTGCTAATCGACAGTTTATTGTCTATACCTATAAGAAGGAAGACCAGCAAGAGTTCAGAATTGGCCTATCCGTCAGCAAAAAGGTCGGGAATGCTGTTACGCGTAACAGGATTAAGCGCTATATTCGACAATCATTTCTGGAAATGAATGATGAGATCAAGCCTGATCTAGATTATGTTATTATCGCAAGAAATCAAGCTGCCACGCTTGATTTCCATACGGCCAAAAAAAATCTGAGACATGTTCTAAAAATTGCAAAAGTCTTTAAGTGAAATCAAAGCTCTACCTAGATATAGAACGATTAAAGACATCATGTTACACTGAAAAAAACTTTTATAATGATCTTGCGACTGTTTGGGGGAAAAAACATTGAAAAAGAAATTAGTGTTCCTTTCACTACTTGTTGTAGTTGCCGTCTTTATGGCAGGTTGTTCGGAATTCCAAAAGCCAATTACGGCAGAGAGTACGGGAATTTGGAACGAATATATTGTTTGGCCACTTGTTACATTGATTATGAAATTCAAATCCTGGCTCGGAACATATGGATTAGCGATTATCGTCGTTACGGCGATCATTCGTACTGCATTGCTTCCATTGATTATTCAACAAACGAAAAGTTCAAAGCGTATGCAGGAAATTCAACCAAGACTTAAAGCGTTAAAAGAGAAATATAAATCAAAAGATGCTGTTACACAGAAAAAGTATCAAGAGGAAATGCAACAGATTATGATCAACGAAAAGATCAATCCCGTTGCAGGATGTCTACCAGTTATCATCCAGATGCCAATATTTATTGGTTTCTACCACGCGATCAGCCGGATGAATGCCACACCAACGATTGAGTTAGGTAACTTCCTAGGCGTTGCACTTGGTTCACCAAGTATTTTATTTGCTATCATCGCTGGATTGTTCCAATTAACGGTTCTACGTACAGGACCTGCAATGGATAACCCACAAATGAAGATGATGATGTACATCATGCCATTTATGATCATGGTATTCGGTTCATTCTTACCGGCAGCTCTTGCTTTATACTGGATCGTCGGAAATATCATTTCACTGCTCCAAAACATTTTCATCTATAAGCCGTTCGATAAGCCGAAAAACGTCGAAGTAGTGAAAACAGGAGGGAAAAAGAAATGAAACAACTTACACAAAGGGCAGCAACCGTTGAGCTAGCAATTGAATCAGCTTTACAGGACCTGGGTGTAACAAGAGATGAAGTTGAGGTACAGGTAGTGGAAAATGGCAGGAAAGGTTTTCTTGGTTTTGGTGT
>NZ_PGVE01000019.1 GCF_002860255.1 Neobacillus cucumis | reverse complement strand
CTTATGCTTGTCGGGGCTGATCAAGGCGCTTGCACTTTTCTTATTTATCATACAGAGAAGAACTATGAAGAGGCTGAATTTTTGCTTTAGGATCGATGTATGATTTTGCGTTGTTGATGGCTGTTGGTGCTTCACCAAATCCACAGGCAATGAGTTTAACTTTTCCGGGATATGTACAAATATCTCCTGCTGCGTAAATTCCTGGTATATTCGTTTCCATTTTTGAGTTTACCACAATAGAATTTTTTTCGATGGTAAGCCCCCATTCTTTAATGGGTCCTAGCGAAGAAACGAATCCATAATTACAGATTACGGCATCTACATCGAGGGTTTCAGTTTCCTTGCCGTTTGCCGTTTTTAGTACCACTTGTTGAATTCCGTTTTCGTTACCAATTAAATCGGCAGGAACATATGGAGTTTTCACTTCCACTTTGGAGTTATAGAGGGTTTCAACACTGTGCTCATGGGCACGGAATTTATCTCGGCGGTGAACAATTGTTACCTTTTCGGCAATAGGTTCAAGCATTAAGGCCCAGTCGACCGCAGAATCTCCGCCACCAAATACAACCACTTTTTGTCCAGCGAATTGATGTAAGTCTTCAATAAAGTAATAAAGGTTTTTCTTTTCATATTGCCCAGCACTGTCGAGTTCTAAACGACGAGGCTGGAAGGCTCCATTGCCGGCCGTAATAATGATCGATTTGCTATAATGAACTTCCTTATTGCTTGTTAGTTTAAAAATGCCGTCTTGTTGTTTTTCTAACTTTTCAACTGACTGCTCTAATACTACTGTTGGTTCGAATTTTGACATCTGTTTTTTTAAATTATTAATTAATTCTTGTGCGCGGATTTTTGGAAAGCCAGCCACATCATAAATATACTTTTCTGGATATAAGGCTGATAACTGACCACCAAGTTGTGGCAAACTCTCAATAATTTTTACTGACGCTTGTCTCATGCCTCCATAAAAAGCAGTAAATAAGCCGGTTGGACCGCCGCCAATTATTGTAATATCATAAACCTTTTGTTCTTCCTGCACTAAGTATCCCCCCCAACAAGTAGTAACAGATTCCATTCTTAATCATAGCACAAAGAGTTAAGTCCTCACATCTTTAAAATTGAATATTCTGACAAGGGATTTATTTTGGTAATTAAATTAAATAAAATATTTATATAAAGTGCTTGAAAATAGAGTGAAAGTAGCATAACATGTAATGTGGATATATTGTTAAAATTATGTGACCAAATAGGTACAATTGTGTGAATGAGTTTCTATTCATAATATTCATTCATCTTATTTAAAATTCCTAACTCATTTATATGTACTTATGTCATTTCTTTTTCTTTATTCCTGTTCGTGAATTACATCACATAGTTTTTTTCGTTTAGTTACGTGAAGTATCTCACATACATTTTTCTGTTAAATAAAATAAAAATGGCCATAGCAGTGGAAGATAAGAAAAAGAGGATTTACACAAAAATATTAAAAAGGTGGAAGTGATCACTTTGAAAAAGCCTAAAATTGTGATTCTCGGTGCAGGTTACGGCGGACTTCTAACAACAGTTCGTTTGCAAAAGTTAATTGGTGTAAATGAAGCGGATATTGTTTTAGTTAATAAAAATGACTACCATTATGAAACAACATGGTTACATGAAGCATCTGCTGGTACGCTTCACCATGATAAGGTTCGTTATAATATTAGTGATGTTATTGACCGCAGTAAGGTTGATTTTGTTCAGGATACTGTGGTGGAGATTAATAAAGATGAGAAGAAAGTAATTTTAGAAAAAGGCGAAGTAAATTACGACTACCTTGTGATTGCACTTGGCGGGGAACCAGAAACTTTCGGTATTAAAGGTTTAAAGGAATACGCATTTGGAATTACAAATGTCAATTCTGCTCGTCAATTACGTGAGCATATTGAATATCAATTTGCTACTTACAATATGGAAGAGGAAAAGAATGACAATCGTCTTTCCATTGTTGTGGGTGGTGCAGGTTTCACTGGCATTGAGTTCCTTGGTGAGCTAACCAATCGCATTCCGGAATTGTGCCATGAATACGATGTTGATTTCCACAAGGTGAAAATTTATTGTGTGGAAGCAGCACCAACCGTATTGCCTGGATTTGATCCGGAGCTAGTGAATTACGCGGTTTCTACATTAGAGCGTAAAGGTGTAGAATTCTTAATTGGTACAGCTATTAAGGAAGCTGTTCCTGGCGGTATTCTTGTTGCAAAAGGCGATGCAGAGCCATATGAAATTAAGTCTGAAACAGTAGTATGGGCAGCTGGCGTTCGTGGTAACTCTGTTATTGAAAAATCAGGTTTTGAAGCTATGCGAGGCCGTGTAAAGGTTCAACCTGACTTACGCGTTCCTGGATTTGATGATGTCTTTATTATTGGCGACAGCTCACTTGTGATCAATGAAGAAATCAACCGTCCATATCCGCCAACAGCACAAATTGCAATGCAGCAAGCAGAATTGACAGCTAAGAATATTGCTGCTTTAATTCGTAATAAGGCTGAACTGGAAAACTTTACGTTTGATAATAAAGGTACAGTTTGTTCTCTTGGAGAAGATGATGCCATTGGTGTAGTTTTTGGCAAAAAACTTACTGGCGGTAAGGCTTCCTTTATGAAAAAAGTGGTTGATAACCGTGCGCTATTTATGATTGGCGGCGCAGGTATGGTATTGAAAAAAGGTAAATTTAATCTATTTTAAAATAAAAAGCGGAAGCATCTTAACTGCTATTGGTGTTGAAAGCTTTTATGACAAA
The DNA here is from genome assembly GCF_002860255.1 of Neobacillus cucumis. Lineage (GTDB taxonomy): Bacteria > Bacillota > Bacilli > Bacillales > Cytobacillaceae > Neobacillus > Neobacillus cucumis_A. Next base: position 3,875 of record NZ_PGVE01000019.1, on the reverse strand, counting down.
AAAGGACAGAGACATTCTGTCCTTTTTTGCTATGATAAATATAGGGATTTGTTGAAATGGAGGTGCAACTTTGAGCGGTCGTGAAAAGCGTGGAAAGGTCTGGCTGGCTGTTTCGGGTTTAGTCAAGTCAAGCGAAGGCAATTGGCTTGTTGTAAAAAAAAGATATGGGGGACTAAAGGGAAAATGGTCTCTTCCTGCTGGATTTGTGGAGGAAGGCGAAACAGCGGACGAGGCTGTTTTAAGAGAAGTGAAGGAAGAAACCGGGATTGATTGTGGGATTAAGGGGCTGCTTGGGCTAAGGACAGGTGTCATCAAAGAGGAAATCAGCGATAATTTGCTTGTTTTTTTATTGGAGCCAGTCGGGGAGTTAACCATTACGCATCAAGAAGAGGAGCTCTTTGAGGCGTGTTTTATGGCACCTGAGGAGCTTGTTTTAGAAAAGGATGCTTCCGTTATGTTACATTATTTACTCAATGAAAGCCTCTCAGTAATTAAACCGGGAACAGACGGTATTAATCCTGGAAATCAGTTTGGCTATACTTCTTATAAATTATTTTTTTAATTTTTAGATAAATCTAGCAAATGGAAGATAATCTGACGTGTATACGTTTTCATTTTAGATTTTGGATGAATTTCGCACTTTTCTTTTTCTCTAATCCTTGTTATATTATCAGAAAATTAAGTTAATATTTAGGAGGGAAGAGAAATGGCGGTAAAGACAATCGATTCCACAAAAACATGTGATTATTGTGAGGGTAAAGGGTATTTTCAATTAGTTCTCGGCGGTTCAGAAACATGCCCAAGCTGTGAGGGGACAGGAAAGAAAAAAGAGAGTAGTGGTAAATAACGATTAAGCTTCTTAAAATAAGAAGCTATTTTTTTTTGTTAATTTTAACTTTTAGAATTGTCCAGCTCCAGCGCCCAGCGACTAGTGTACTTCGCCCATCTCCCTACGATAAGTCAACATCGAATCGCTAGCGCTCTTCGTGTTTCCTTTATCTCAGTCGATTGGATCCAGTCCTGTCGTGCGCTAACCGGGCACTTACGCTTTTCTGCTTGACTCCCCATTTGACATTAAGTACACTAATTGTTGATGTATAAAGGGGGAATTGTCGGATGCAAATGAGCATTGTAGTCCTAATCATTTCTATCGTACTATTTTTTGTTTTATTTTTTGGAATCGGTTTTATTCTAAATATGCTCTTAAGAATGTCATGGGTTATGGCAATTGTTTACCCCATTGTAGCTATTTTTATTGTTGATAAAGTAGAATTTGTAGAGTACTTTACAAATACTAAATCTGCCTTTCATGATCTTTGGACAAGATTCAGCTCGTTAGCTACTGCTGATATTCTCATATTAATTAGCGGTCTCGCTGGTGCGATAGCGGCCGGGTTTACAATAAAGCTATTACGGAAAAGCGGGTATCAAATGTTTTAAGACTTTTACATTTTGTAAAGGTCTTTTTTAGTATCAAATTATTTTTCCTCCCTGTTTGTATATTTCCATTTACTTTGGGAATGAATATTTTGGAGGAGTGAAAAATTCAATGAGTAAACTGAAAAATTGGACGAAGCGATTTGCGCTTGTGTGCCTGTTTATAATGGCATTAGCAGCGACCTTCCAGTCCATTTCTGGCGTAAATGTTAAATCATTCATACTTCCGTTTGCGTCAGCGATTTCGTTTAGTAAACCTGTTTCCGCCGAAGCACCACCATTACTAGAAGATGCTTTTGATTGGTCCAAATACCCTAAACATACGGTGACAGCTACAGGCTATACAGCCGGCTATGAATCGACGGGGAAAAGCCAGGGCCATCCTGAATATGGAATCACCTTTTCAGGTGTAAAAGTTAAACGTGATTTATTTTCAACCATTGCTGCCGACCTAAACGTCTTTCCAATTGGTACCATTCTGTTTATCCCTGGATATGGGTATGGAGTGGTTGCTGATAAGGGAGGCGCAATAAAGGGGAATGAGTTAGACCTTTATTATGAAACGGTTGAAGATGTTTATAAGCAATGGGGCAAGAAGCAGGTAGTTGTTTATGTTGTCCAAAAAGGAAATGGTCATTTAACCGAGGACCAATTACAAACACTAAATAATGATAAATCACTGCAGGTATTCCGCCAACAATATACTAGCTCTGAAAAAAGATAATAGTCTTCTAAAAGCAGGCGTTGTGCCTGCTTTTTATGTTGGAATAATTGTTAGTTTCTCGAAATAAATGAGTCTTTTCGGTATAATGTAGATGTATATTTCGGAGGTGAAGTACATGTTTCATGTAAAAAAAGAATTAGATTTAAATGCGAGTCATGAAGGCTTGGTTATAGGTCTTTTTGACAGACCTGAAAAATTTACTGGTGTATTATCTGGATTAGATCAAGAATTTGAGGGACACTTAACAGAATTAGTGAAGTCAGGAGATCTTTCAGCAAAGCTTAAAAGCGTTACAAAAGTACATAGTTTTGGAAAAATCGGGGCAAAACGAATCTATTTTGTTGGTCTGGGAAAAGAAAAGGATTTATCCTTTGATAAACTGCGAGAATCTTTTGGCAAGGTATTTAAGCAGCTAAAAGCAAATAGACTTGAGGAAACAGCTATTTATTTAGATACATTTGTTACCGAAGAATTGAATGGTTTAGATACAGCCCATGCATTGAGTGAAGCTTTGGCTCTCTCAACTTATCAATTCGATGGGTATAAACAAAAATCAAATGAACCGGAGAAAAGACTTGATAATGTTACTGTCTATCATGCAGCCGCTGAAGACGAGGATGTTCAAGCATCTTTAACGGTTGGTTATTCATTCGGGAAGGGAACGAATTCTGCCCGTACTCTTGTTAATACTCCAGGGAATTTACTTACGGCTACAGATTTAGCGAACTATGCTTCAGAACTAGGTTCTAAATATGACTTTGATGTTGAAATTCTTGATAAGGCAGAGATTGAAAAGTTAGGTATGGGAGCCTTCCTTGCTGTTAATAAAGGATCAGAGGAGCCCCCTAAAATGATTGTCTTGAAATATCAAGGAAAAGATGAATGGACGGATGTTATTGGTCTTGTTGGAAAAGGAATCACCTTTGATACGGGCGGTTATTCAATTAAAACAAAAGCTGGTATTGTCGGTATGAAAACAGATATGGGAGGAGCGGCAGCTGTTCTGGGAGCGATGGAAATTATCGGAGAAATTAGACCAGAACAAAACGTGGTCGCAGTCATTCCATCTACGGATAATATGATTAGCGGTGGTGCATTTAAGCCAGATGATGTGATCACCTCCATGAATGGGAAAACGATTGAGGTATTAAACACTGATGCGGAGGGGCGTCTTGTTTTAGCAGATGCGGTAACGTATGCAAAGCACCATGGGGCTGATTATTTAGTTGATGTGGCGACTTTAACGGGCGGGGTCATTACTGCACTTGGTTTACATACGACTGGAGCGATGACCAATCAGGAAAGTTTGTATGAACAAGTACGAGAAGCTTCTGTTGAAGCAGGGGAACAGATGTGGCTGCTGCCGTTGTTTGAGACTGAAAAAGAACGTGTTCGAAACAGTAAAGTGGCAGATTTGAATAACTCTCCAGGAAGTGAGGGTCACGCCTTGGTTGCAGGTGCCTTTATTGGTGAATTTACTGAAGGAACCCCGTGGGTGCATTTAGATATTGCCGGCACGGCTACCACATCAAAAGATCATGATCTTGGTCCAGCCGGTGCTACAGGTGTCATGACTCGTACACTTGCACTGTTTGTAGAACGTTTTGAGCCGATTGAAAAATAAACAAAGCTGCCGGGATTTTTCCGGCGGCTTTTATTGTTGGAATAAAAGCATAAAAAAATAACCCGCATCAAGGCACCTTGAGGACAAAAG
>NZ_PGVE01000018.1 GCF_002860255.1 Neobacillus cucumis | reverse complement strand
GACAGCTTTTCCTATCGTCAAGATAGACAAGCCGGTCGTCATGTTAGCTTTATCAGGAGGACAATCTAAAAAACGCAGTGAGGATCTCCTCACTGCGCTTTTCATTTCAATGCTAGTTGATATCGCCTGACCGGTAATTCGGATAGGCGACTTTTTCTCACCACTACACTAAAAAGTGTTCCCGCTTTAACACGAGAACACTCTTTGATCATTCTTTTGGATCCTTAGGTGACCGATCCACTTTTTTACGCTTCTCCTTCATATCCAGTTCTTCCCCAAATTCGGTGTTGTAATTCACATTCCGAATTCGATCAAACTGCTTATGGGGCTCTACTTTTTCATCCACATCGTCAATAATCTCTTCATTCGATTTAACTAAAAGTCCAATCGCTGCCAATCCGCTCAGTCCCACAATGGCATAGACAATCTTCGCAAGAATCGTGTCTTGTCCTCCAAATACGCTGGCAACCAAATCAAAGTTGAAAAAACCAATCAATCCCCAGTTTAGAGCACCAATAATGACTAACGTCAGTGCAATCCGCATAAATACGCTCATGTTGCACACCTCCTCCAACAATCTATAATCGAATCCTGTACATGTTTGTATAGATTCCTTATTATAGTTCACCGAAAGAGAATTTTCATACATTTCCACATGAATATTGTTCTATTTCTGTTGCGGAGACCTTACAGTAATAGACCAATAAAAATGAAAGCAGGGATACAGTGCGGATAAATGGCGTGTTTTCAGGCGGAGGATTGAAAGGTTTTGCGCTAGTTGGAGCGGTTCAGGAGTTGGAGAAACAAGGTTATCGTTTTGAAAACGTAGCTGGCACAAGTGCAGGAGCTATTGTTGCAAGCTTTTTGGCGGCCGGCTATACAGCGGATGAAATCGAAGTCATGTTGGCTGAAGAAGATTTCCAAGCTTTGCTGGATCCGAGAAAGACCCTATTGCCATTTCCCTTTATGAAATGGGTATCGCTTTATTGGAGAATGGGATTGTATCAAGGTAAGGCGTTGGAAGAGTGGTTTTTTGATAAACTCGCACGTAAAGGTTGTTATGCATTTGGCGATCTTCCGAAAGGATCATTAAAATTAGTGGCATCTGACTTAACAAATGGCAAGATGATGGTATTACCTGATGATTTGGAGAAATACGGATATGATTCTGACCGATTTTCAATTGCTAAAGCACTGCGTATGAGTTGTGGTATTCCCTACTTTTTTGAACCCATACGTCTCGATGCACCAAAAGAAACTATAGTAGTAGACGGCGGTGTATTAAGTAATTTCCCGATGTGGATTTTTGATGAAGATACATCGCCATGTAAACGACCTGTAATCGGGCTCAAACTAAGTCGCAATCAAGATGAAGTACCCGGACGTACCATTCGAAATGCCTTGCAATTATTCGAAGCGCTATTCTCCACAATGAGAAACGCGCATGATGAAAAATATATCTCGAAGCAACATGTGCAAAACATCGTCTTCATTCCCGTAGAAAATTATAGTGCCACACAATTTGATCTAAACGAAGAGCAAATGGAAGACTTGCTATCAATCGGACGTAGTCGTACCAAGGAATTTCTGCTAACTTGGTCGCCAGCGAATTCTAAGTTAGTCAGCAACCAAAATGTTATGTAAATGAAACATTTGACATAAGGCCAGTTTAAAACGCTGTCGTGGCGGGTAAATTGACTTACAAGGAGGGTTGCAAT
>NZ_PGVE01000017.1 GCF_002860255.1 Neobacillus cucumis | reverse complement strand
TAGCCCCGGTTTCCCGGAGTTATCCCCGTCTTACAGGCAGGTTGCCCACGTGTTACTCACCCGTCCGCCGCTAACCAACAGGGAGCAAGCTCCTATTGTTCGCTCGACTTGCATGTATTAGGCACGCCGCCAGCGTTCGTCCTGAGCCAGGATCAAACTCTCCAAGAAAGTTTTGATTAGCTCAAAAATGTTACGTTGGCATCATTTCGCAAGAAATGAATTATTATTGTTTGTTGACGTTTTTTGTTTGTTTAGTTTTCAAAGAACAATTTCGCTTATTAAAGAAGCGACAAAAAGTATCATAACATTTTTTAAAACTTGTATCAATGGTAATTCTTACTAAAAGTAATTATCACTTGAATTCCTTCAAACAACTTTTTGAAGGGAACGTTTATTATCTTACCATTATAGATATCGACCTACAAGGTGAAAATTTTTCCAATTCTATAAATCAAAAACGAGGAGAATTTACCCCTCGTTCATTATAAAGAATCAATTTGTTAAGTGTTTTTCCATGACAACTGTTTTAACTTCGTATCCATTTGGATTAATAACTGTTTCTTCATTAGTAATCTTATAACCGAGAGATTCATATAGGAGAATATTCTTGGACAAAGACATCCGCACTCTACATTTTAGTTTAGCAATTCCTGATTGCACCGCATACTGCTCGAGCCATGTTAGCATAGATTTAGCAAGTCCCTTTCCTCTTGCAGCTGGAGTGACAGAGACGCGCATAAAATATATCTCTTTTCCCTCAACTAGGAATCTCAGGGAGCCTAATGGTAAGTCATTTTCTAAACATAGAAGAATTTTTTCAGTACCATTTGAATATTTTTCGAGCATGGACTCAAGAGATTCATTAATGGCACTTGAAGGAACTTCCATATTCCGATATTCCTCAAAAGCTTCTAGCATAAGCCTATGGGAAGTGGCAACTTCTATTTTGTCAGCTAATTTAACTATTACACTCATTGAGACTATTCCTCAACTAGTACTTGTTTAAAAAATGTAAGGACTTTTTGAAAGGAATCCCTTGCTGCAGAAACATTGTAAGAAGCCCTTGTATCATTAAAAAAGGCATGATGTGTGTCTTTATACATTTCATATTCAAATAATTTTCCGTGACTTTTCATTTGATCGGCAAAAGCTGGTATATTATCTGAAATACGTTTATCAAGTTCTCCATAAAATCCGTATAGAGGACAATTAATGCTTTTAAGTGCGTCCTCTGAAGGAGAGGTACCATAAAAAATGGCTGCCCCTTTTAATTCTGGATCACGGCAGGCAAGTAACGCAGATAGTGCCCCGCCCATGCAGAATCCAATGGAGGCGACTCCTTGACCTTTTGATGCTTCGCATTCATTACGTAAAAAAGAGTTGGCAGACAATAGGTTTTCGATATAAACAGAAGATTGAATTCCTCCAAACATTTTTTCAAAAGTCCTTGTTACACGATTCCGTTTCTCTTCTTCCAGTTCACGAATGGCTTGCTCCCTTTCCCCAGGGTTGTTCCATACTGTATGTGGCAAGGAATCTAAGAAATCTCTTACCTCTACTACACGTTCTTCTTTTAAATCTTCCATTCGATTCCCATTTTCAGCATATAGATCAGGAGCGAATGCAAGATAACCAGCTTGGGCAAATCTTTCAGTTATATTTTGAATATGGGCATCTACACCCCATATTTCCTGAATAACAATCACTGCCGGTAAGTTTGCGTTAACTCGGTCCATTTTTGCCATGTATCCAATAAATTCTTGATTTTTTCCGTAACGAACCCATTTTGTTTCTAATGCCATAACTTAGTCCTCCATTTAATTTCCCTTTCAATAAGTTGATCAGTAACTATTTTACTGATTCCCTTGAATTACAGATTAACACCTTTCATTCCGGCCTCAGGGTACCGTTCTCCCGCAGCAGCCCCTTTAGGAGCCACTTCATTAATTCGCGCAAGATCTGAATCCGTTAAGCTAATGGATAATGCCCCGATATTCTCTTCTAAGTATTGAATTCTTTTCGTTCCGGGAATAGGAACAATATCGTCCCCTTGAGCTAATAGCCATGCGAGTGCCAATTGGGACGGCTTGCAGTTTTTTTCACTAGCAATTTCTTTAATTTTATTTACGAGATCTAAATTTAGCTGAAAATTTTCACCTTGGAAACGAGGTGAATGACGACGATAGTCATCTGCATCTAAGTCCTCAAATTTTTGGATTTGTCCAGTTAAAAATCCCCTCCCTAATGGACTGTAAGGGACAAAACCAATTCCTAGTTCCCGGCAAACAGGTAAAATTTCATCCTCTACGTCTCTGCTCCATAAGGAATATTCAGTTTGTACAGCAGTGATTGGGTAAACGTTATTGGCACGACGAATGGTTTGCGGAGCGGCCTCAGACAAGCCAAGATAACGGACCTTACCTTCTTTAACTAAATCCGCCATTGCACCTACTGTTTCTTCAATTGGCGTCTTAGGGTCTACACGGTGCTGATAATAAAGGTCAATATAATCCACTCCAAGACGTAGAAGGCTGGCCTCACATGCTTGTTTAACGTATTCCGGGCGCCCATTGATACCTAAAAATTCACCATTGCTTCCTCTTACATTCCCAAACTTAGTTGCAATAATAACTTGATCGCGGTTATTCTTGATAGCCCGTCCAACTAATTCTTCATTCTTTCCTACTCCATACATATCGGCTGTGTCGAGCAGGTTGATTCCTAACTCAAGTGCTTGGTGAATCGTCTTAATAGATTCTTCATCATTTCTTCCACTGTAAAAATCAGACATTCCCATACAGCCGAGTCCAAGTGCAGATACTTCCAGACCATTACGTCCGAGTTTTCTTGTTTGCATTTTGTTAACCTCTCTTTTTCAGCTTTTATATAACTATTACTGGAAGAAACTAAAAAAATGACTCATTCTTGTTACATAAAGATTATACGAAATGAAGGGGAAATTTACCAATACATGCTCTTCTTCTAATAAACCAATAAAAAGAACCTTGAATTCAATCAAGGTTCTAAAAGTGTTTAAATTTTAATATGAGAAGCCATAAGGTCTTCGTCGTCTGTTGCTTCAAAGACTTCATAAAATTTTACGCTTGGTTTTTCATTTGTAACACTTTGGAGTTTTCCTTCAAACTCAGGGAATAATTTTTTATGCGCCTGTTCAGCTTCCTCTTTTGTATCCCAATAACTTAATGCCCTGTACTCACCGGATGGGTCATCGAAAAAATATACGCTTCCTCTAAATCCAACTAAATTTCTACTCTTTTTATCAAATTCTTTTGTTAATTTTTCTGCTATATCCCTATGACCTGTTCCCAATTTATATTGTACCACCCGTGCATAATACATAAATTTACCTCCAATCCGGAAAAATTAAATCTACATATACATGTATGATGATCAGAGGAAAAAGATGTACTATTTTAATTAAATTGAAATTTATAATCTTCTGCCGGTCCATGCTCCTAATATGGCTGCTAAAATCATAAGGAGTGCTACCTTAGGTTTCTGTCAAACAAAAAAACGCACGGATAAGTTATCCATGCGTTTCAAATTTATAATAGGATCGTTTTTAGGAATAATAAAATTTTATACACAAAGAGTATCTTATGTATGGCGGAGAAGGAGAGATTTGAACTCTCGCGCCGCTTACGCGACCTACACCCTTAGCAGGGGCGCCTCTTCAGCCTCTTGAGTACTTCCCCAAATAAATAATATCTAAGATGGTGGGCCTAAATGGACTCGAACCATCGACCTCACGCTTATCAGGCGTGCGCTCTAACCAGCTGAGCTATAGGCCCATATGGAGCGGGTGATGGGAATCGAACCCACTACATCAGCTTGGAAGGCTGAGGTTTTACCAGTAAACTACACCCGCATTTTTTAAAAATTAAAGTAAAAATCAATTAGAAATTCATCATCATAATAAAGAGTAATGGGGCGGCTGATGGGAATCGAACCCACGAATGTCGGAACCACAATCCGATGCGTTAACCACTTCGCCACAGCCGCCATCATGGTGGAGGGGGACGGATTCGAACCGCCGAACCCTGAGGGAGCGGATTTACAGTCCGCCGCGTTTAGCCACTTCGCTACCCCTCCATAAGAACAGATGAAATATATTAAGGTGGCGGTCTGGACGGGACTCGAACCCGCGACCTCCTGCGTGACAGGCAGGCATTCTAACCAACTGAACTACCAGACCCAAAATAAAATAAGTAAAACTGGCGGAGGAAGAGGGATTCGAACCCCCGCGCGGTTTAACCCGCCTGTCGGTTTTCAAGACCGATCCCTTCAGCCGGACTTGGGTATTCCTCCATTATCAAGTGGAGTCTAGGGGGATCGAACCCCTGACCTCCTGCGTGCAAAGCAGGCGCTCTCCCAGCTGAGCTAAGACCCCAAATTCTTTTTATGATGTACATGGTCGGGAAGACAGGATTCGAACCTGCGACCCCTTGGTCCCAAACCAAGTGCTCTACCAAGCTGAGCTACTTCCCGAAATATATGGCGCGCCCGAAAGGAGTCGAACCCATAACCTTCTGATCCGTAGTCAGACGCTCTATCCAATTGAGCTACGGGCGCATGATTTTGATTATATCGGTAACAAATACCAGAATTAAGAAAAAAGTGCGGGTGAAGGGAGTCGAACCCCCACGCCTTGCGGCGCCAGATCCTAAGTCTGGTGCGTCTGCCAATTCCGCCACACCCGCGTTATTGAAAGTTATTTTACTATCGTAAAAAACTTTGGTGACCCCTACGGGATTCGAACCCGTGTTACCGCCGTGAAAGGGCGGTGTCTTAACCGCTTGACCAAGGGGCCTTAATATTAAAATCGACACGAATGTTAAATTATCAAATTACTTTTATTCTATCAAACATCAATTTTTACCAATTCAATTTACAGATGCCATTTGGAGAACGACTTTTCAAGAATACCATTATCTGTAGAGAGATTCAATGGAAATTATTCCTCCTAGTCCCCTCTCTCAAAAAGAGAACTCCCATATAATATCATTCTAGTTACGTTTGTTTCAATAGAAATTTTTTCTAGTGTATGGTCTTTTTTTTAATAAGGCTATTATCCAATTTGATATAATATTAGACAATGAATATAGATAATTGAGGTGACATCATGAAAAAAACCATTGGATTATTTGCCCATGTTGATGCCGGTAAAACAACTTTGGCCGAACAATTGCTTTACCATACAAAAACAATCCGATATAGAGGCCGGGTTGACCATAAAGATACCTTTCTTGATACGCACGAAATTGAAAAACAAAGAGGTATTACTGTTTTTGCAGACCAAGTGACATTCTTATATAACGGCTCCACTTATTACTTAATTGATACTCCTGGACACGTCGACTTTTCTCCGGAAATGGAACGGGCCCTTCAAGTTATGGATTTTGCTATCATCATTGTAAGTGCTGTGGAAGGAATCGAAGGACACACGGAAACCGTTTGGAGACTTCTTCAAAAACATAACGTCCCGACGATTTTCTTTATTAATAAAATAGATCGTGTGGGAGCAGATGCAGTTAGTGTAATGAATGAAATTCGAACTCAATTAAGCAAAGATGCTTGTGACATAACCCATTCGTCAATTCGGAATAATATGAGTGAAGAACTAATTGAATTTATCGCCGAACGGGATGAAGAATTGTTAGATAGATATATGGAGGATGGTTATGACTCTGATTTATGGTTCGAAACAATGAAAAACCTCTTCAGAAACAATCAAATTTTCCCATGTACATATGGTTCGGCCCTTCAGGCGATCGGTTTAGATAGTTTACTGGAAAAAATGGACTTGTTAACCGAAACGGTCTATAACAAGGAGGAACCATTTGCAGGAATCGTCTACAAGATCCGCTATGATGAAAAAGGAACGAGAATTACGTTTATAAAAGCGTATAGCGGCACATTAAAAGTACGCGATGAAATTTACTGTGGCGGAAAATCTCATAATGAAAAAATCACACAAATCCGTTTATACAACGGCAGCAAATTTCAAAGTGTTGATCATGTCTCAGCTGGAGACCTATTTGCAGTAACTGGACTATCCTTGGCCTCTGCAGGAGAAGGCTTAGGTACCTTAAAGAAAAAGGTAAATTATGAAATGACCTCAGCACTGAAATCAAAAGTTACCCTTGAATCGAATATCAATGTAAAAGAAGCTTTACGTTATTTTAAGATTCTTAATGCTGAGGACCCAGCCCTTAACGTTACTTGGGAGGAACGGTCGCAAGAGATCCACATTCATGTAATGGGGACCATCCAACTCCAAGTTCTGCAGCAAGTCATTAAAGAACGGTTCAACCTAGACGTCACCTTTAATGAACCAGAGATATTATATAAAGAATCAATTGCTTCCGAGGTACTGGGCTTTGGCCATTTCGAGCCATTGGGTCACTATGCTGAGGTACATTTAAAACTAGAACCGGCAGTGAGAAATAGCGGCATTTCCTTTGAAAGTGTCTGTCATACGGATCATTTAACAATAGGAACCCAGAACACCATTCAATCACACCTTTTTGAACGTGAACATCACGGAATCTTAACTGGCTCACCTCTTACAGATTTAAAAATTACGCTCGTCACAGGACGTGCGCATAACAAACATACCTCCGGCGGTGACTTTCGTGAGGCAGCTTACCGGGCATTACGTCAGGGTTTAGAAAAGGCCGAGAACATTCTACTCGAGCCATTTTACGATTTTAAAATAAAAGTAGATTTGACTCATATGGGTAAGATACTAACTGATCTTCAACAAGCACACGGTAGTTTTGACTCCCCTATAACAGAGGGAAACAAAGTTTTTCTTACCGGTAAAGTACCGGTAGCTACCTTCATGAACTATGGTCCAGAATTTGCTTCGTTTACACAAGGTAAAGGGACGATGAATTTAGTGGTTGGAGGCTATGATCTTTGCCATAATCAGAATCAAGTCATTGAAAGACTTAAATACAATAAAGACGCCGATCCGGAATATACCTCTTCTTCTATCTTCTGTTCAAAAGGACAGGGCTATACGGTTTCGTGGGATGAAGCAGAAGCTTACATGCATTGCTTATAGTTAAAATAAAAGAAGGCGAGCAGTTTATTCTGCTGCGCCTTCTTTATTAACGACGATGTTCTACAAGGTCGATTACACCTAAAACGACGTGCGCCAAACCAAAACCGAAAACCGTGTTTGCGATCATTTTGTTGGTTCCCCGCTTCTGCTTTAAGGCGTAACCGGTTGCGGTTACAGCGGTACCTAATGCAGTCGGAATTAATCCTTCACGTACGTTCATAGTAATCTTCCTCCACATCTTATGATTGGTGCCATTAACACCAACCTTATTGTTCACTCCTGAGGTGGAATTATACTGAATATATCTAGGCACCTTCAATGGATGGTTCCTGATCATTTAAAGCCTAGAACTGGATGAGGTACATAAGGTTCCTCTAAAAAGCTAATTTCTTCTGGTGTCAATTTAATGGTGAGTGCTCCTACAGCATCCTCTAAATGAGACATCTTTGTTGCACCGATAATGGGTGCTGTTACAGGTTGTTTTTGCAATACCCAGGCGAGCGCAACTTGGGCTCGCGGTGCTCCTAATTTCGATGCTAATTCTGCCACTCTTTCCACTACAAGACGATCTGCTTCCGCTGTAGAGGCATATAGAGTTTTGCCAAATTCATCTGTCTCCGACCGAGATGTTGTTTCCTCCCAGTCACGAGTAAGTTTTCCTCGTGCAAGTGGACTCCAAGGGATAACACCGATTTTTTCCTCTCTACAAAGCGGAAGCATTTCCCTCTCTTCTTCTCGATATAAAAGATTTAAATGATTTTGCATAGAAACAAACTTTGTCCAACCGTTTTTCTCTGCTATATGTAACGCTTTAAGGAATTGCCATGCATACATGGAAGAGGCACCAATATATCTTGCCTTGCCCGCCTTTACCACATCATGCAGCGCTTCCATGGTTTCCTCGATTGGAGTATCGTAATCCCAACGGTGTATTTGATATAGATCTACATAATCCGTACCAAGTCTTTTGAGACTATGGTCAATTTCACTCATTATGGCTTTGCGGGATAGTCCTCCCCCATTCGGTCCTTCATGCATGCGGCCATGTACCTTTGTTGCGATTACAATCTCATCCCTGTTAGCAAATTCTTTTAACGCTCGTCCGACAATTTCTTCACTTGTACCATCAGAATACACGTTTGCAGTATCAAAGAAATTAATACCATAATCAAGTGCTTTTTTTATGATTGGACGGCTATTTTCTTCATCCAGCACCCATTGGTGGTTACCTCGTTCTGGTACACCAAAACTCATGCAGCCTAAACAAAGACGGGATACATCCATTCCCGTATTTCCTAATTTTACATAATCCATTTATTTGTACCTTCCTCTCCTAATTTTAAGGGATAACCTTCCTCCCCGTACAAACTACTATATTCTTGCCATATCTAAACTATAATTCTTATCAAAGATTTCTTCTATCATCTCAACCTTATTTTCCTCAAAATTTCACAAAGAAAATGACCAAAAGAGCCGCTCTAGGAGGACTCCACTTTTACCGCTTATGAAACGACTTTTTTATTTATAGTATTCAATTCACGGGCATTAACGAAAACTGTCCCTGTAGCAATTAATAATAAGCAACCAGTTACGATAAAAACACTATAGACTGGAAAAATCCCTCCCAGGAATCCGCCAATCATTGGGCCTGTCATTCCACCTAATTGATTTGCTGTTTGACTCAAACTAAACGCTCGTCCACGGAAATCATCTGGAGTCGATTTGACGACCAGACCATTCAAAGCGGGATAAACCGCGCAGAAAAAGATTCCAAACACAAAACGAATCATTGAGAATCCCCAAATATGGGTGAATACAATCTGAGCTAATGTTCCAATTCCACCGCCCAGCAGCCCAATGAACAAGACTCGTTGAAAGCCAACTTTGTCAGCCCATTTTCCCCAATAAGGAGCAAATAGAGCACTGGCAATCCCAGGAAGTGAAAAGACAACCCCTGCAAGGAAGGATGCATTATTGGAAGAACCACCTAATTTTACGATGTATAAAGGAAGAACCGGTTCAATCGTCATGACCGAACAGCTGGTAACAAGGGTTAATATTAGGACCATTAAAAAAGGACGATTACTCAGTGCTGCTTTAAAATCGTTTCTAACGGAGCCCTTTTCCTTATTTGGTGTGAAATTCTCCTCTATTACCCAAAAAATAATTAATAGTGTTGAAAGAAATACAATCATACCGGCGCTTGCAAATGCCCAGCGATTTCCCACTAAATCTGCTATGCCGCCGCCAAGCAGCGGACCAATAATTCCTCCTGATGCAGATGCGGTTGAGATCATTGATAGAGCATAGCCCACTTTGTTTCCAGGAGTATTGGTACCAATTAAAGCAATCGCTCCCGGAATGAACCCGCTTAATAATCCCTGAAGGATCCTCAGTGCCAAAATTTGATAGGGGTTTGTAACAAATGCCATTAATGTGTAAATGACAAAGAGTGCAAAACCTGCACGGACAATCATCGGTTTTCTCCCGTATTTATCGGCCATTCTTCCCCAGAATGGTGAAGCAAGGGCACCTGCAAAAAACGCGGAACTAAACAATAACCCTGACCACATTTCAGTATGTTGGTGTACACCTATTTGCAGGAGGAAAATAGGCAAAAAAGGGATGACCATGGAAAAACTTGCTGCTGTAAAAAAGACTCCAATCCAAAGTATCCATAAATTTCGTTTCCACAATAGCATGCTACTCCATCTCCCAATAATGCAAAAAATTTAAATCCTTTTTTAATAGTGCCATCG
This sequence comes from Neobacillus cucumis, assembly GCF_002860255.1. GTDB lineage: Bacteria > Bacillota > Bacilli > Bacillales > Cytobacillaceae > Neobacillus > Neobacillus cucumis_A. The sequence continues at coordinate 328,960 of NZ_PGVE01000017.1, read as the reverse complement.
TAACATAAAACCATTTTATTTTCACTTCCGAAATATTCGATTTGTGAAATATACAATATCCAACAAAATTCGACTAAGAAAAGCACGTGAAAAGCCACAAAAAGGGTAACCCCCTGGGCCACCCTTTTCATTTGATATGTATTAGTTTTCAGCTAGTTTTTTTCCTATCAGCTGCTTTTGGAACGTAACTTAGCTCAAGTTTTTTATCATGTTATGCCATGTAACCCCACCGTGTACCGAGCTAGAAATACCTTCGTTTTTAAACCCTTGTTTTTCATAAAAATGAATATAGTTCTGCTTGCAAGTAAGGGTAATGGTTTCACGATGTTTCGTTTTTGCGTCTTTTTCTAAATGAGCAAGTAATGCTCCGGCAATTCCGCGATTTTGATAATCTGGAGACACGGCTAACCCTAACACACTTTGGTGTCCGCCAGCGGCTGGATTGGCTTTACTCTCATGAAATAAATCATCTGTAATATACGCGGTTTCAATAACTGGTCCATTGATCAACCCAGCAATGACCCCATCCTCTTCCGCAACAAAGAAACTATCAGGGATGGTTTGAATCCTCATTTGGAACGCTTCTTCAGTGGCTGCCTCATCTTTTGCAAAACAGCGATTTTCTAAGATTACTAATTCAGCAAGATCTTCGTACTTAACATTGCGTATCTTTACCACGGCTGTATTCCTCCAAGTTGAATATTCAAATTAGTCAAATTTATTTTACCAGAAAAATGGTTAGATATAATTATATATGCATTCAAAAAATATCCTACATTTTATGGAGGGAACTCTTTAAAGCTTCTATGATATAGGCAATTAACCATTTTCACCTATGACAAGAACCCAATTTTATATCCTTACATATCGTAGGTTAGAAACTTGATTGGATTAGTGGACCAATAAAAAAAGAGTCATATTCAGGTAGTAACTCCTTTATTCCTACTAACTAGTCTATTCAGGAAATATATAAAAAGGAGAGGTTTTTCATGAGGAGGTTAGTCGTACTTGCGCTAATAGGCTTGGCAGCACAATTAGTGGATGGTTCCTTAGGAATGGCTTATGGAGTGACTTCCACTTCTTTACTGCTTATGTTTGGAATCGCACCAGCAGTTGCCTCAGCTTCGGTTCACATGGCAGAAGTCGTCACGACTGCAGCATCAGGTGTATCCCACATTCGATTTGGTAACGTGGATAAACACGTGGTATATAAATTAATTATCCCGGGTTCCATCGGAGCCTTTATCGGTGCTTGTTTATTAGGCAGCATTCCTGGAAATATTGTAAAGCCGTATGTTTCCTTTTTTCTGTTAATGTTGGGTGTCTATGTTATATACCGATTTTTGTTTAAATTTAATCCTGCTAGTAAATTGTCAGGGAAAAAATTAGGAAAAAAGCAACTGATTCCGTTAGGCTTTATTGCAGGCTTCTTTGATGCTACTGGCGGCGGCGGTTGGGGGCCAATTGCCACACCGGTTTTGTTAACGAGCAGCAAAATGGAACCAAGGAAGGTGATTGGATCGGTTGATACAAGTGAATTTGCTATTGCCATTTCTTCTACATTAGGCTTCCTTTTAACCTTGGGATGGACTCAAATTAATGTTCAATGGGTTATTGCTTTGATGATTGGGGGAATTATCGCTGCTCCAATCGCTGCTTGGTTAGTCAAAATCATCCCAACTAATCTATTAGGGACACTGGTTGGAGGAATTATCATAATTACTAATATCAGAACCTTACTTGGAGCATTAGAGGCCTCACATATAATTAGTTTATTTACTTATCTCATTCTAGCTGTCCTTTGGCTCGCAGCAATCATAAATGTTAGCTATAAAATAAAACGTAATAGCTATCGTAAACAATTAGCAGAATAAAGATATATAACTTAGAGGAACTAGCAGCTGTATGATAGAGATGAATGTTGAAAACCCCATTAAGAGCCCAATTACTCTTTATGGGGTTTTCGTTTTTATTATTTACGATCCTTTTCTCCATTGCCAAGTTCCTTGCGATTGGTTGCTTTCGGTGGTTCCTCTAACCAACCATTTTCGATCATCAAATTCATCCCGTCCTCACCCAATCTTAATAAATCACTCGTTAGAATAATATATTTTTCCGCTAAATCTCTTCTAGCGGTCACACTTAGTGCTGAACCATAAAAAGCAATAGTCACTTGGGTGGATAAGAGTAATTGATACATGATCCATTTGTCGGAAAATGGCGGGATGATCGAATTTGTCACCTGAGATTGCCACGAAATGGGATAATGTAGTTTCTCTTCACGAAAAATTTGTTCGAATGCAGTAATATGCTTATTTCCAAGGTCGATTCCTCTATTAATGAATTGGCGAACCTTTTTAGATTTTGCTACTTGACTAAAACCAACCTTTAAAGCAACATGCTGGTGCATTTTATACAAATTAAAGGTTATATCACCGATTTCGATTCCCGTCAATGGACGCCTTGACCCAAACCAGCCTGTTAAAAAACTTTGTTGCTTAATAAAATCAATTTGTTCAGATGGACTAATAACAGGCGGTCGGGTAATAATTCCTTTATTCAGCATCATATCGATTGCTCTTTCAAAAACAGTCAATGTTTCATTATTACAATCGTAATAATATTTTCGTAAATCTGCTCTAATTGAGGTACTTACAGACAATGCGTACCCTGTTAGCCCTTGTAAAGACATAATATACATATAATACAGATAAAAATTATCCTGAAAAAGACGCGGGGCTTTAATGTTTACATCTTTTTCGGTGAAACCCATTGGAATGGGAAAATCCTCAGCTTCAAAAAACTCCTTCACCTTTTGGACATGGCGTTCACAGAGTTCAAGTGAAAATTTATATATTTCAATCGTATCTTGGTCTTCAAGATGTTCTAACGCATATTTAATCCAACAAATAGACATCGTATCGAACATATACTGTGTCCAAAGACTTGAAATCTCTGGTGCGGTAAGACGAATCGGGTTTTGCTCCATAACATTCTTCCTTTATCTTATCTGTTATGAGCATAGGTTTACCCACTTGTGGAAATGTTATTCCCAGATAATGTAAAGGGTTTATTCGATTTTATAAAGCGCCATAAATGACGGAGCGGAGCCTTGGCTGTGTATAGGTCTCAAAATGCGGGAACAACTGCTGCATGTATACGGCAGAGAGCTGCTCTTTTGGATCAACCATCACCCATGTTCCAGCTAGTCCTGACCATCCAAATTCACCAACAGAGCTATTACTTCCTGCAAGCGCAGGGTTCGTCATAACCCTTACACCTAGACCGTAACCGTAGCCCTTTAGATGTTCCCAATTAAAAGTAGGAACCTGCTCCTGCTGCAGCTGATTCATGGATAATAAATCGATTGTTTTTCTTCCTATAATACGTTCACCGTCAAGAGTACCTCCATTTGCCAGCATTCGGGCAAAACGGCTATAATCATTCAAAGTAGATAAAAGACCTCCACCACCGCTTTCAAACATGCTGCCGGGTTGATATTCTTTATCCATTTTAATATTCTTCTCTAAAATGCCAGTCTCCTTCCAATCGTACAAACTGCACAAACGCTCCTTTTTATCATCAGGAATCTTAAAAAATGTGTCATCCATAGATAATGGTTGGAAAATTTCCTCCTGTAAAAATTGTCCAAAGGATTTGCCTGAAACTTCTTCAATTAAAGCACCTAGAACATCATGACTTAATCCATAGCGCCACTCTGTACCTGGGTCAAATGCCAATGGAACCTTGGCTAGTTCTTTAGAGAATGTTCGAACACTAAAGGTACCCTCTCTATGTAACGTTCTCATCATCTTCTTGACCTGCCGTTCGGTTTCACTACCTTCTCCTTCATAGGTTAACCCTGAAGTCATTGTAAACAGGTCTTTCACTCGAATTGAGTTTGCGGCAGGTGTGATGGAAATCTCTTCATTCAGGCTTTCACGATACACCTGGGGATTTTTAAACTCAGGCAGGTATTCTTCTAGAGGATCCTCTAATAAAAATAATCCCCGTTCAAATAACATGAGAGCAGCAACACAAGTGACCACTTTTGACATGGAATAAATTCGGTAAATGGTATCTGGGGTAATTGGTTTCTTCGTTTCTAGATCCGCATAACCAACATAGTCTTCAAAAACTCGTTCGTTTTGATGGTAGACAGCACATGCACAACCCGCCGGCGCCTTTTCAACAAAACTATTTAATAGGGGTTTTAAATGTTGGATCGATTTCATACTACCTCTCCTTTTGTTAACGTTTTCTTTTATTTTAATAGTAACTTAAATGTTATGAAATTAATAGTTTTATTAAATAGCTTCCACTGAAAAAAGCTGCCGTTCGGCAGCATTTCTAATAAAGTAGTATTTTTATATTGGAAACTATACTAAAAAGGCTCCTAATGCGACCATTGCCTTTTTTAATGCCTGTTCATAAGCTTTATCCTTACCAATTACCATACGAAAATCAGCTTGATCTCTGACCGTTGAACGTCCTTCTACTTCATATCCGTTTTCAAAAATGAGCAGACAAATGGTGGACTTTTCGCTCATGCGATGAAACTTCTTCTCGACAATCATCTCCTCGAGTTTTTTTCGTTTATCATCCTTGAGCTCAGCTGTCCTGAAATATGGGATAACAATGTGATCATAATAATGGTTGTTTTTACATTTTACTATTAGCAGTTTTTCACCAGTCTCTTGTACTAAATTAATCTCCCCGCATTTAGGACAAAAACTTTCAATCACCATTTTATCCACCCCTTTAAATTGGTGCAAACAAGTCATTATATAAGTAGTAAGCAAGGATGGAATAAATGACACTTTCATGGAATTTTAATCTGATTTTCACCTTATTATATATTTCAAATAAGCTTTTTGTAATAGGGTTACCCCAGTTGGCAAGGAAATGATTGTTAACATCTCGGTTTCCTTACCCGATCGAGTGCATAGCGTATAACTCGATCCACCGCATACGGTGGCTATTTTAATTGAATTTTTTTACTGTTCTGTATCCCCCTTGTTTAACTCTTGACGGAATTCAATCATTTCCTGAACTAAATCCTTTAGTGTCAAGGTAGTCATCAAATGATCTTGGGCATGAACGAGAATAATCGGCACATCGATCTGTTCTCCTCCTGCCTCCTCTTGAATTAATTGGCTTTGAACCAGATGGGCTTGGACAGATTCACTATCAGCCTCAGCCAGCTTCTCAATCGCTTCAGTAAAATCTTTATCTTTCGCAGCATACAACGCCTCCATCGCAAGGCTCCTGGCATTTCCACTGTGCAAAATTAATTGAAAGGATAGATTATACAACTCCTCTTTCGTCATCCTTGTTCATCTCCTTGGACAATGGCAAGAGACTGCCAGGTGGCAAGCTCCTGTATTCTTTTTTTATTAATCGATCCTTTTTCTGCCGATAAGTTTTGTTTATCCCGCATTCTAAAGAATAGATAGCAAATGGCAAAAGCAACCACTAAGTTAATCCATAGTAATTGGACAAGGAAAAACAGCAATTAAAGCATTGCTGCATTAAAATATATTTCTTATACCTATTTTTAATACAAACTTTTTAAGAAAAAGGAATAACAAAAAACCTGCATCACTGCTGGTTCGTTTTATGTTTACTTTTGAACATGATCATTTTATACATGAATAGGCTAAAAATTAATATGGTGCTTACGGACATTAAGATTGGGAATACAGGGTGAAACTTCGCAGCATAAATAAAATGGTTCCTCCAAACAAGAAAACCTTTAAATGAAGTGGGAATTTGTATTCCCATTTCTTTCTCCCCTGTTTATCTTTTAGACGAAATGAACTTAAAAAGGATTTCAGTTTTTTGAAATTTTTTTATGATTCGGGTAAGTTTTCTTTAAAAAGATAATGGACTCTTTGATTAACTCCTTTAATACTGCAACATCTATATCAGCTATCTTATTGATATAAACGCATCCCTTACCGGTTGTATGCTTACCAAAGTTCTTTAATAGTTCTTCGCGTTTTGTGTCACCCGGTGCAAAATAAAGGCTGATTTTTGCTTTTCTGGGAGAGTAGCCAACAAGCGGGGCATCGCCTTCGTGTCCTGAAGCATATCTATAATGATAGGAGCCAAAACCAATAATACTAGGACCCCACATTTTTGCTTGAAACCCTGTTGTTTCTGTGAAGATATCCAATAGCTGGTAAGCATCTTCACGCTTTTTTGGATGATCTACGTTTTCGATAAATTCAATCACACTGTGATCCGTCTCTTTTGTTTTTAGTTCGTACATAATAAAACCTCCTTCATTTATCATTAGATAGTTCTTTTAAGTGTGTTTAATCTTATATATTATTCCACATTAAACATTTTTTACCTTTTTAGGATGATATCTTTGGTTTGTATTTGAAAGGTTATCCTTTTCCAAATATAAAAAATAGAAGGAAACCAGATTGGTTTCCTCCTTGTTTACATGACAATGACTTTTTTTTCGGCAACAACATTTGTATTTTTTTCAATCCCCTGTAACTCAAGTAATCTTTCACGGAAACGAACTACCTCGCCAACCACAATCATGGCCGGGTTTTGCACTCCTTCACGTTCAACAACACTAGTAATCGTATTTAATGTACCAGTGACTGTTCGCTGCTCGATTCTTGTACCTTGTTCAATCACGGCCACAGGTGTATCTCCATTTTTTCCATGGTTTATCAATTGCTGAGAAAGAAAAGAAAGGTTACCGATACCCATATAAATGGCAATCGTGTCAACAGCCTTTGCCAAACTAGCCCAATCAATATCCGTCGGTTTTCCTTTTGAACAATGACCTGTCACCACAGCAAACGAATTACCATATTCCCGATGTGTAATCGGAATCCCCGCATATGCTGGGGCTGCTATTCCTGAAGTTATTCCGGGAACCACTTCAAACGAGAGCCCGTGTTTCGCTAATTCTTCGGCTTCTTCCCCGCCTCGGCCAAACACAAATGGGTCTCCGCCTTTTAATCGAACGACTGTTTTTCCCTGGCTTGTAAATTGAACAAGCAAATCATTAATGATTTCCTGTTTCATTGTATGATGTGTCGGCTTTTTTCCACAAAAGATAATCTGACAATCTGGTTTTGCTTCCCTCAGCAAATCACGATTGACGAGACGATCATATAGAATGACATCTGCCATCCGGATGCATTTTAATGCTTTTACAGTGATTAATTCCGGATCACCTGGACCGGCTCCAACGATATAAGCCTTCCCCATATCACCGCCTCCTAAGCTAGTAAATTCTTTATGCCGAGAGTAATCTCCTATTATCCGAGAGAAATTCCCCGCTATCCGAGAGAAATTCCCCGCTATCCGAGAGTAAACCCTGCTTATCCGAGAGAAATCCCTCATGATACGAGAGTAACCTCTAAAACCTATCTGACAGGCTTACTCTCCATCGACTAAAATAAACACCTGGTCTTCAATTACCTCTACTGGGAATGACTTTACACATCCTATATCTGGTGCTTGAACCTTTCCATCCGTGATACAAATTTTCCAATCATGCATCGGGCAAAATACAAACTCTCCACTTACAATACCCTCCGCTAAGACTCCGCCTTTATGCGGGCACCTGTTCTCAATCGCACGGATATTCCCGTTCTCTAATCTAAAAACAGCAATTTCCGTATTCCCAATGACTGTTGTTTTTCCTAGTTTTCTAGGCATATCCTCTTTAGTCCCTATAAAAACGCGTTTAATAGTGTTTTCCATGAACAAAAGCCTCCCCTTCTATTTCATTCCAGTTGGTATTTTAACTGTCTCGTATAAATCTCTTAGAAGAGATTTATTTTCTATTGCTTCCTTCCAAGGATCTTGAACGATGGAAAGTGCCTCATCCATTCGGAAATTTAACATTTTTACAGTTTCCCTGTCTGAGAGAACATCCCTAATATGCTCAAGGCCAAGACGATCCACCCATGCAGAAGTTCTTTCTAAATAGTTCGCCGTCTCACGATAATACTGGAGAAACGCACCAATCATTTCAACAAGCTCATCATCTGTTTTGAATTTGAATAACAAATCCCCTGCACGAAGATGTGTACCGCCGTTTCCGCCGACATACATTTCCCAAGCCCCATCAGTACCTACTACACCTACGTCTTTAATACCGCTTTCGGCACAGTTTCTCGGACAAGCGGATACAGCCAATTTAATTTTATGAGGAGTATTTAATCCTTCAAATTTCTTCTCCAATCGTATACCTAATCCAATCGAATCTTGTGTACCAAATCGGCAGTAGCTTTCACCTACACAAGTTTTTACCGTTCGCAAGCCTTTCGCATAAGCAGAACCAGATGGCATATCGAGCTCAGCCCAAATCTTAGGTAAATCCTCTTTCTTCACCCCGAGTAAATCAATTCGCTGACCGCCAGTGACCTTAATGGTTCCGACTTGATATTTATCTGCTACATCAGCAATCTTACGAAGGTCGTCAGAAGTGGTCACACCGCCATACATTCTCGGTACAACGGAATAGGTCCCATCCTTTTGAATGTTGGCATGAAGCCTTTCATTGACGAAGCGAGCTTCTTTCTCATCCTGGTATTCTAATGGATTAATCATCCCTAGGTAATAATTTAGAGCCGGCTTACATTTTGAACATCCCTCTGTTTTCCAGCCTAATACATTCATGACTTCACGGATATGTGTTAACCGCTTAGAGCGAATTTCCTCGACAATTTCATCGCGTGATAAGGTCGTACAGCTGCAAATCGCTTCTTTTTCATCAGCTTTAAATTGATCACCAAGGGTACAAGCTAACAAATCGGCCACCAAGGATTTACAACCGCCGCATGATCGGGAAGCATTGGTACATCCTTTTACCTGGTCCACAGAAGTTAGACCCTGAGTTCGGATCGCCTCAACAATGGTTCCTTTGCTGACTCCATTACAGCCGCAAATAATTTCTTCGTCTGCCATCTCAGCTACAAGGCTAACCTCTTCAGATTTACTTTTTGAAGACTCTAAATACTCTTCGATGCTAGCGCCCTTTTTAATTAAACTTAGGAGTTGATTCCCATCCTTTGTGTCTCCAAACAGGACAGCACCAACGATTTTTCCGTCTTCAATCAGAACCTTTTTATAAGTTCTGCTCCAGTCGTCGTATAGTTTGTAAACTTTTGTATCAGGATCTTCATTGATTTTTCCAGATGAAAAAACATCAACACCCGACACTTTTAACTGTGTGGAAAGCACCGAGCCGTGATAACCAGTATCCTCCAAACCGCAAATATGCTTAGCTAATACTTGAGCTTGCTGATATAGTGGTGCAACTAATCCATAGGCAATACCGCGATGTTCTGCGCATTCTCCGAGAGCATAGATATTAGGTACATCTGTTTCTAAATAATCATTCACGATGATTCCGCGATTAACTGGAATACCTGCTTTTTGTGCTAATTCTATATTTGGTTTGATCCCAACGGCCATGACCACTAAATCGGCGTCAATCTTTGTTCCGTCTTTAAATTTAAGCCCCGTAACATGTTTCTTACCGAGTATTTCAGCTGTATTTTTCTGTAAAAGGAAATTCATTCCTTGTTTTTCTAATTCCTTTTGTAAAAGTTTCCCTGCGGTACGGTCTAGTTGTCGTTCCATTAAGAAGTCAAAGATGTGAATAACATCTACTTCCATTCCCAGATTTAATAATCCGCGTGCGGCTTCCAGACCCAGTAATCCACCTCCGATTACGGCTGCCTTTTTATATTGTTTTGAATATTCAATCATTTTTTCGCAGTCTTTGATATTCCGGAAAGCCGTCACGCCTTCTTTATCTGCCCCTGGTAACGGCAGCATAAACGGATTCGACCCGGTTGCAATGATCAATTTGTCATACGGTTCGATTCTTCCTTTATCAGTCGTAACTACTTGTCTTTCCTTATCAATGGAAACAACCGTTTCTCCGGTAAAAAGAGTGATTCCGTTGTCCTCATACCACTGACTGTCATTTAATGTGATATCCTTAACAGAAGTACCTCCTTGTAAGACCGTTGATAACTGAATTCGGTTATAGTTTGGATATGGTTCACTTCCAAAAATCGTAATTTCAAAATCTTCCCGGTTAAGTTTCAGCACTTCTTCAATGGCACGAACCCCAGCCATTCCATTTCCTACAAGTATTAGTTTTTGTTTGATCAAGTGTAATTCCCTCCCTAAACTGTTGCATGTGTATTTTATATCATGATGGGAGCTTTAATAACATGAGTTTGGAAGGTTATCTAACACACTATTTCATCCCTATAAACCTTTAAAGATACAGGAAATTCGTGTGACTTCAAGGATGGTAACGATTACAATTCTATCTTAAAATTAACTGATTTTTTGAATAAAAAAATAGCATGCCTTGTCTTAACAGCATGCTAGATATATTCCATTTTATCCAAAAACCTATTTATCAATTAAATCCGTTCCGTACGAATTATCAATTGCACACTGCCACTCTCCATGTTGATTTTTCTCAAATACATAAGTGGCCCTTCGATCCATTGAATATTCGGAATCCTTTTTATCTGCAGAGAGAAGTGTTTGAGAAAGTACTAAAGCCGAGTTCCCTGTTTCTAAGATGACCATTTCCCCTTGAGTTGTTATGATACTGTTATTAAAATATTTTGCAATAGCAATGAAGGCTTTTTTTATGATACTTTACTTTCCTTAACAATAACCTTTTCCACCATGGATTGATAAAAGTAAATGACAATGGCAATAAAAACTGACATGATAAAAAAATGTTTTGGCCGCATTTTCTTAAATTCAAATACTCCAACTTTCGTAAAGAATTTAATAATGGGAAAGGAAAAAATATAATCAATAACAATATTTAGTGATAGGTATTTAAAAAAGTTGCCAAACGTTAATTTAAAAGCCCAAATAGTCACTATAAAATATAACCCAAGTAAATAAGATACATCTAAACGGAACCTTGGAAATAACGCATTTTTCACCTTCCACCATTTCTTATTGTCGGCTAATTCGCTAAAAAAACCAAAGAAATAGCCTATAAACGTTGCGACAGGCAGATAGCGTATTAAAGAGTTTATTCCAATTAACGGGGCTGTTAACCAAGGAATCACTAATGTACAAAATGATAATGCCTTCCTTTTATCCACGTAGAAACCTCCGACTTTTTTTGTATTAGTATCCAATTTATAGAAATTATTTATTCCCCAAAAAGACCTTTAAGTTCATGAATTCCAAAATTTATTGGAACTTGAAGCCTAATCATTCGTCTATAAAAATAGAGTTGATAAAATGAGAAAAACGTTTATTCTTTATTATCATGTGATATTTTATACCGAAGAACCAGTGGCCTATCTGCAGGATGTACATTTTGATGTTTCACCTATTTCTGGTATCCTAATGAAACAGAAGTATGATCCAGTGAGGTTCAGGATTACTTTCCTAAATCATTATAAGAAAGGCTAAATAATGAAAAAGAGAATAATAATAATTGGAACGGCCATTCTATTTGTTTTCCTACTACTACTTAGTGCATATAAATTAATGAACTCAAGAACATTCCAGGTGTTTGGCGGACTCACAGATCAGGTAAAAACCAACCAAAAAGTAGTCGCTCTGACCTTCGATGATGGGCCAACAAAAAATGTAGAAAAAATTCTCCCCTTATTAAAGGAGTACCAGGCAAAAGCGACCTTTTTTCTTATCGGAAATGAAATAGATAAATATCCTGATGAAGCAAAAATGATTGCAAGTGCAGGGCACCAAATTGGAAACCATACTTATTCCCACCAACGAATGATTTTCAAATCTCCAGCTTACATTAAAGAAGAAATAGAAAAGACAGATAAACAGATTCGAAAAGCTGGCTACCAAGGTCAGATAGATTTTCGGCCGCCGAATGGAAAGAAGCTTGTAGGACTCCCTTATTACTTATCCAAGCATCATCGGGATACGATTACTTGGAATATAGAACCAGATAGCTACTATTCCAGAGCAGAGGACAAAGTGAAATATGTTAAAAAAAATGTAAAGTCTGGTTCCATCATTTTGATCCACCCTATGTATGACCAAACGGGTGAAGAATTAAAAACTATCAAAGGGATCTTACAATCTCTGTCAAAAGAAGGATACCAATTTATTACGGTAAATGAACTTCAGGAAATGAAATAAAAGCAAGGCTTGGAAACTATGATAAGTTCCAAGCCTTTTTCAATAATAGAATACCTTGATCGATTTCACTCTCTGTCAGCCCGCCGAATCCTAATAAGATCATCGGTACATGGTTGGAGCAGGAATCCTCGAAATAAACGGAAGTAGGATAAACTTTGACTTGATATTTTTGGGCTTTTGCTATTAATTCTTTTTCTGACATGGCATTATAAACGCGTAATAATATGTGCAATCCGGAATCATCGCCAATAATGGTGACTTGATCACCCATATTTTTCTTGATAGAACTAATTAATGATTGTTGCCGTTTCCGATAAACCGTTCGCATTTTATTGAGATGCCTTTCCCAATGGCCCTCCCTCATAAATAACCATAAAGTATGCTGGTGCAGACGGGAAACGGTCTGCTTATAAAGGGTAAAATGTTCGTTATATTTTGCAAGTAAAATTTTGGGCAAAACGATATAGTTAATTCGTATGGAGGGGATCAATGATTTGGAAAAGGTCCCTAAGTAAATCACCTTTCCGTTAGGATCTAGTCCTTGAAGGGAAGGAATCGGTTTCCCCTTATAGCGAAATTCCCCATCATAATCATCTTCAATAATAAACCGATTCTCTTCTTCTCCTGCCCATTTTAATAACTCGAGTCTTCTTGTAATGGGCATGACCATCCCCATTGGAAATTGATGTGATGGAGTGACATAGGTTATTTGAGCGTTACTCGCGTATAACTGTTTCATATTCATTCCTTCATCATCAAGAGAAATAGGGATTAAGTTCACTCCTTGATCTTTAAAAGCCTCCCTTGTTCGATGGTAACCAGGGTCCTCCATGGAAAAAATGGCTTCTCGCCCAATGATCATAGTTAAAAATCCAATTAAATATTGAGTACCTGCCCCTATAATAACTTGTTCAGTGGAACACCTCACTCCCCTTGATTGGTATAAGTATCTGGCAATTTCTTCTCGAAGATGATATTCACCCTGATATTCTCCGTTTAAGAAAAAAGAACTTTCATCTTCAAATAGACTTTGAATGGTTAACCTTCTCCAATGGGTAAAAGGAAAATGGTCAAGAGCAATTTTTCCATGGCTAAAATCAACAAGACAGATGTCACTATCTCGTTTTGGAATCCTCTTAGTAGGAGTTAAGATTTCATTAGAGGTCAAAATGAGATCACTATGTATTTCTTTTACAAAAATCCCTTTTCTCGGCCTACTGTCTACATATCCTTCGGCCAATAATTGTTGGTATGCGGTTTCGACAGTATTTTGGCTGACCCCAAGATGGAGAGATAGTTTTCTTTTGGAAGGCAGCATGACCCCTGTTTCAATTCTTCCACTTTGTATCTCTTGTTTAAAATATTTATAGAGCTGCAAGTATAGTGGTTCTTTACTTTCATTCTCTAAAACTAGAGTAATCTCCATCATTTTAGGTCCCCTCTTTTTAAAAAACTGGCATGGTTAAATATATTATAACTGACCCTTTTAGGCATATCAGCTATTATTTATAATCAGACGTAGAAAGAATGAAGGGGTGAGGAATAAAATGGAAAATATATACTTTAAACTGGATGCAAAGATAAATCCGGAAGAATTATCAGCTGTATTTAGAATGTCAGGACTTAGAAGACCTTACGAGGATTTAAATCGTTTGCAAAAAATGATTGAGAATGCAGATATTCTTGTTACTGCTTGGGAAAATGAAAAACTAGTCGGAGTTGCTCGAGCCATTACGGATTTCAGCTACTGCTGTTATTTGTCTGATTTAGCGGTTGATAACGACTATCAAAAACGAGGAATTGGCAGGGAATTAATTCGATTGGTTCAAGAGCAAATTGGTGAAGAAGTAACATTATTGTTGTTAGCCTCGCCAATTGCGATGGAATACTATCCGCATATTGGGTTTGATACAGTCAATAATGGGTATATCATTCCTCGGAAGAAATAGGAAAGCTCTACGCAGTGTTTTGGCCGTAATACATAAACACTGCGTATTTAATTCGAAGCGACGAATCCGTTATTTTATCTTATCTAAGAAATCAGCTAGATTTTCTTCTGAAATTACTTTTATTCCATATCTTCTAAATAAAGAGGCAGTTACTCCCTCTCCAATCATCTTGGTTCCTGTAAATTCCCCATTATAAATCATTGAACTACCACAGGAGGGGCTATTTTCCTTTAACACAACCACTTTTGCATCTAATTCCAGGGCTGTTCTTAGTGCAGTATAAGCTCCTTTTACAAATGGTTCAGTGACATCATTACCAGATTGATCAACCACTTTTGCTTTACCGTCGAGCACATCTCCCCCATTCCCCCCTATAATCTCTGCCGGTTCTCGTGGTGTTGATAAACCACCTAGGATTTCAGGACAAACCGTCACCGCTTGTTTTGTTTCTATTAATTCACGTATTTTATCATCTAGACAATGAGTTCCATTGTATCTTACATTTAATCCGGCTAAACAGGAGCTTACTAAAATCATCCAATCACCTCTAGCTAACATTGATCGCCTTCTTAATTTGTAACATTAAGTTTGCATTCATTTGAAATTCATAGGGTACTTTAACCTCTTTAACAAAGCAGCCTTGATTAGCGAGATAGTTTATTACATCATCTAAATATTTATATCGCTTTCCCTCTAAATCGACTAAAGGAAAAATCCTAATTTCGTTTTTACTGACTCTTAATAACTCATCTAACGTTTTAATATGAAATCCGAAATCTAGGCGGTCGGCATACATAAAAAGAAAATGGGCTGATAGAATGACGTCAAATTCTTCATCCTTAAAAGGCAAAGTAGGTAGTGTTACTGGAACATATCTATCACTTGAGTCCTTCATATGGCTGGTACAATCAGTTAAAGCAGTTAAACGATGGTTCCTGAGCTCTTCAATATTTTCGAAGTAATTCCAAATAAAATTCCCCTTCGATTTTTCCATTTGCTCCATCGTGTGTTCAATGTCTTGAAGACCTTTATTTTTTAAGTCCTCAGTCGAATGATAATAAGCGATGTCACACGCTGTTACATCTAACCCTATTTGGTTGCCAACCGCTGTAAAAGAACAAGCCCCTGAGGGACAATCAAGGACTTTCTTCCCTTTTAGTTCATCAACTGAAAGGGAGAACATGTTTACATACTCTTCAAATGTCCGTCCGATAAAAACGATTCGTTCCAAATTCAATTTAATACTCTGCTCGGCTCTACTCAACTAAACTCACCTCTATAAAAGAATTAAATTGATTTTAACATAAAGAGTTGGAAATAATAACCATCATTTTTAAACTATGCTTCTATAAAAGTTGTATTTTCTCGAAATGTTCAACGACAGGAAATGGGTCATAAAAATGATGCAATAGCTTTTTCCATTCTTGATATTCGTTAGACCCTCTAAATCCTATTGTATGATGTTCTAATGTTTCCCACCTTACAAGTAGTAAATATTTTCCCTCCACTTCTAAACAACGCTGTAATTCGTGAGTGATGTAACCTTGCATAGAAGAAATAATGACCGATGCCTGACGAAATGCTTTCTCAAATTCTTCTTCTCGTCCCTTCGTAACTTGTAGCATGGCTGCTTCTAAAATCATACTAATCTCTTCCCCCAAAAAACCTTTACCTTATATTAGCAAAGGCAAAGGCTTAGTTCCATATTATCCTCTTATAACCAAATAATCCCCGGAAGTCATCTTTACCACATCCGCTTTCAGCGCTTTGGCAATATCAGCCGTCATCGTTTTTTGCTCTTCTACATCGTTGGCAAGCAACGTCAACTGCTTTCCGCCCAAGATTCGGTCCTTATTTAATGTTACAAGAGCGAGAACATCATAATTCACTTTTGTACCTGCTTCACGTCCCAAAGTTACTCCCTCCCGACCATATTTGTTTTCATTACAGACGGACTCTTCTTGCTGCTCTCAAGCAGAGGGGTTTTCTTTACTACTTCTATTAACCCATCTATGTCCCGAATGATTGGCACTAAAGTAATGACCACACGTCCATCGTTAAAATCCCTGCGAGTAAAATGGTAGCGCTTCACGCCTAAGGTTTTCGTCGCTTCAAACAAGGCAGCTTGCCTTTGTCCAAAATTCTCTAAGGTAACCCGTGTATGTTCCTTCTTCGGATAAATCACTGCAGCCATCCCTTCCTCTTGAAACAATTTCGAAGCATTTTCCGTTCCAAGAAGATTTGAGACATAAATACCATCTACAAACAGCTCATGGTTTTTAACTTCAATTTTCCCTTCTTTCACTTCAGCAATATCACCAATCGTTTTTCCTTTCGAAAAACGTTTCAAAAGATAAATAAGAATAAAACCCACTATGGCCCCAGATATGATATTAATTAAGTCGGATTTACTGTTAACAATCTGGATCGTAATGCCCGTACCTAATGCTACGATTAAAGAAAAATAATTTCTCGACTCAAATGTTTTCGATATTCCATCAATATAGGCCTCACCACGATACGCAAATTCCGTGTTTTCTAAATCCTTTAAGCTGTCCCGTTCAGATTTTCTGACATCGCGAAATTGCTGGATAGCTAATGTTAAGAACGTAACCGCTATGAAGTTTTTCGTCATTAATGCAGGAATCGCTACCGCCCCCAACGCTGCCGCAACAAACCCTAATAGCATATGAATTAGGTAGCCATTAGGATAGCTAGGATACTGTCTGAAATCTTCTTTTATTGTAATAATACGTGCGATTGTCCCAATGATCAGTGCGGTTAAAATTAAAATAACCTGATCCCTTGCTAATGGACCTCCCATTGCACATTCCCCCAATTTTCCTTTTTTACTATTGTTAGGAGAAGCTTGAAAAATATTTATAAATAGGTGGAGATTTTTGTAAAAAATCAATCTGATTTATGTATAATCTAAAAAAAGAGTGATTATTGGTTGTTAGTAAAAATGAAAAAGCACACATTGAAATAATCCTCTGGAGTTTATAGAATTAGACGGTTAAAAAGCACAGGCTGCACTCTAAATGAGTGTGGCCTGTGCTTTTGTACTCAGTTCCATTCTAATTCAAATTTCTGTCAAAACATTTCTAACAAACTGTGAACTTATTACTATAGCCATGTTATTTACTTCTAAAAGGTATATATTATAACCATAAAGAACAAAAAATAAAAGAAGGGCGGAATCATTTATGTTTAACAAATTCTTAAGAGAGAATAAAACGGCAGCAGTTATCCTAACTGTTTTAAGATTATATCTTGGCTATTCTTGGTTCACAGCAGGTTTTCACAAATTAACAGGAGGATTTGACGCTTCTGGTTTCTTAAAAGGAGCTATTGCAAATCCAGTAAAAGGGCCAGATGGCGCAGTCGTATTTGGCTGGTATGTGGACTTCCTGAAGCATATTGCATTGCCCAATGTTGATGTTTTTAACGTTCTTGTACCTTGGGGCGAAACTTTAATTGGTTTAGGTTTAATACTTGGCTGCTTAACAACAACTGCAATGTTCTTTGGTTTAGTAATGAATTTCTCTTTCTTCCTAGCAGGTACAGTATCTCATAACCCAAGAGACATCTTCCTTGGCTTTATAATCCTAACTGCTGGCTACAACGCTGGGAGAATTGGTTTAGACCGTTGGGTAGTACCTTTCATCAGAAAAATGGCTAAAAAAGAAACTGGTAATGTAAAACATAAAGCCAGTGCATAAAATAAAAGCAAAAAAGGCAATGCAATCAATAATCTGCATTGCTTTTTTTATTTACATACTGATTTTGATAAAACGCCCTTTAATTTCTCTATTAACAGCTTACGCACACCTCATGATTAAACAAAATCAGCAAAAATTATACCATTTTCTACCTTTTTTTCAAACAGCAAGATTTAATAAACTAGAATAGAATTAAGGTCCTTAGAAAAAATATATATAACAGTGATCTAATTAGAAGGTCCGCCTTAAAGGAGAATTGAATCACATGAAAAATAAGCTTTCAGTCAGTGATTTAGCTAATCTTTGGAAAGTGTATATGATTGAGAATTTATTAATACCAATTAAAATTCCAATGATTCAGACATGTAAGGATGAAGAAATAAAGTCCGCCCTTTCCTTAGGTTTAGAAATAAGTATAAAGTATGTGCAGAAAATTGCTGAATTTTACGAGGAGGTACAACATCCCATCCCAAAAGGATTTGCTGTTCAAGATCATGTAAATCAACAAGCCCCTGCTTTATTTACTGATAATTATTATCTTTATTACATAAATGAAATGTCTAAGCTTGGTTTCAGAACATTACCTCAGGCAATTGAACAGACAGAGAATAAAGAACTATTAAAGATATGGTATGAGGCTTTTGAGGATTACAAGAACTTATATAATAAAAGTACAGAGATACTAAAAAACAAGAATTTATTTCCACAGCCTCCGGAACTTCCTATCCCCAAAAAGATAGAATTTATTAAACATAATAATTACCTTGGTAATTGGGCTGGGATTAAACGCCCTTTAAATGCAGAAGAAATTCTTAGAGTACATGGAACTGCGTATCGAAATGAAATAAGTAAGACATTATTAATTGGGTTGAGCAAAGTGACCAAAGATCAGGAGATTAAAAAATTTTTAGAACGCGGCATTAAAAATGCGAACAAAATTATTGGGGATATGCATCAAGTATTAATAAATGAAAACTTGGAGCCTCCACTTCCTCTTCACAATGAGGTAATGGATTCAACGATATCTCCATATTCAGAAAAGCTAATCCTTGTACATGTTGCTCAAATGGGTTCTGGGGCAATTGGAATCTATGGCAGTGATTTAGCAGCGGTTTTTCGGAAAGATTTAGCTTTTAAATTCATAAAAATAATTGGGGAAGCAATACTTTATGGTGAGGACGGAATGGATCTGTTAATCAAACGAGGCTGGATTGAGAGCCCGCCTAAAAATGAAATATGACTACAAGTATCTTAAGTGAAAAGAGGACCAGCTTATTAGTGGATCCTCTTTTTAATGATATTTCAATAGGGTTTAATCTTTTTTATCCTTATCTCACCAAAAGAAAAATGGGATAATTTCAATCCCAATAAACGGAAAGAAACAAGGAGGTCCCCAAAATGGTCTTGGTCCCCAAAATCCAAATCCATATCCAGTACTACTTTCCAATGATTGTAATTCTTCAATTTCTAATCCATTCTTTTTAACTCTTAGAACTCTTCCAATTGACCAATTGCCTTGTTTATTTTTAAATTTAATCATTTTTCCTTCAAGACGTAATGCGCTATTATAATCCATTTAAACTTCCCCCCTTCATGAGAGCTTACAATAGATTATGTAGCAAGTCCTAATAGTGTAAAGGGTGAGAGCCTGTACTACTTTCAAAAAAATTAAAACTCTCAATTTTATATTGTTGTTAATACATGCTGATTTTTCAAAATGACATAATTCTAGTGTTAAAAAAAAAGGAACGGCCAGCAGACCATTCCGTAAAAAATTTAAGCTGAAAGCACAAAAGTATTAATATAACAAATGAATCTATTATTTAGATACAAACAAACTTTTTCATTAAATTAAAACCATAGTCTTTTATGATAATCATAATCTGAGATATTAATGGTTTCTTCCTTTTCAGTTTTCGGAGTACATTTTTCACATGGTTCTTCGGACTGGTTATGTTCACATTGTTTAATTAAAAGTTCCATCGTTTGTATCCCCTCTCCTATTGGTTACTTTTATTATAATGGAAGCGTTTACAAATGTCTTGTGGTTTTTACTGGAAAAAATATTTTACTATTACATTCTGTTTACAAATTTATTAGTTTTAAGCTATTGTTGTATAAATACTTTTTGGAGTACCTAGGGTGATTTAAACTCAAAACCTGCTTATTATTTTTCTTATATATCCCTGATTGAATGAGCTTATTAATGAGGAATTGTCTTTTAGTCTGGACTGCTTTACGAAGTAAATTTTCCAATTGAAAGAAACCTCCTGTGGACGACTTGTTTTAGAAGTAAGAGGTCTTTGGAATCCTTGGCTTATTTACATCATCATCAGTATTTAATTATCATGAAAATTCCTCAACTCCCTTCCCATAAATGCCATTATAAAGGAACATTTTTAAGAATTTGTCGATTTAACGGTTCTTTACTGACTTTTAAACGAATTGTTATCTTCTTTTAACAAACGTTATCTGACTGTTTATTATGAAAAAACATTACTGGTTTATTTTCGAAATAACGTCAATTAAAACTGGAAATAATAACACCAAATGGGGTGAATAGATGAATATTACATTTCTAGGAGAAGCATTAGGTTTACTTTTTATAAGTACCCTATTACTTAGGATTGCTGGAAAAAAATCAATGGCTAAAACAACTTATTCTGAGGTTATTATTGTTTTAGCCATCGGAACCACGATGGGACACGCTACTATAAAAGAACATAAATTTTGGCAAATCATTATTATATTGACCTGCTTCATCATTTATTTAATTTCCATTCAATTTCTTCAACTGAAATTTAAAAAAATCCAACGATATTTAATAGGGAATGCAACCGTTGTAGTCCGAAATGGCAGCATTGTCGAAGGTAATTTAAAAAAATTACGTTTGACAACCGAACAGCTAGAAATGAAACTCCGGCAAAAAGGCATCTCTTATATATCTAATCTAAAAACCGCTACCATTGAATCGGATGGCGGATTAGGTTTTGAGCTGATGGAACATGCTCAACCTCTTACTCAGGAGAAGATACTAGAAATTTTAAATGAAAATAAGAATGGAAATACACTTACCAAAAATAAAAATGAATCAGATAATTTATTTAATAAAGTTCCAGGTATTTAAAAAAATGGAGGATAAATATTCCTCCATTTTTAATGATTTTTGTTTCTATATCGAAAAAAACCTAAAATTAGGAGAGCAATCGGAATAATAACTTGAAATGGTAAATGTAAAATTAACGGGATATACTTTATTCCTTCACTTATATGTTCGGAATAATTAGCTGCAATGGTAATAGAACCAAATAATATGATCACTCCTACCGGAAACACCAGTTTACGGTGATCTTCAACTTTAAAAATATCAGCAGCCCCTAATACTGCAGAATAAAAAAAGATTGTAATTTTAAAATATCCCCCTATGATGACATAAAGAATGTATATTACATCCAATCTTTCTAAAAAATTTGTAAAATGGATTTTACTAATGGTTGTTAAAAGCGGGAAATTAGAGCGTGTGAATAAATCTACTCCAAGAACAGAAAGATTAATCAAAGAGGTAATCGCTATATTTATTCCTGCTAATAGCATCCCGCCAAGACAGACGAATTTTACTTTTTCTTGATTATTGGAAGACGGTAAAATCATCGTGAAAACTATCATTTCTCCAAATGGGAAATAAAGAGTGGTTTGCATAAATGCTTTTATTGCAGGAGTAATCCCATTTTCAAGGATGGGTTGAAGATTCTCTAAATGGATTAAACCAGAAAACATAATCACTAAAAAACCCATTGATGCAAACAAATAGATAAAAAGAAAAAACAACTCAGAAACTCTTGCAATGACTTCCAGGCCCTTTTGAATGCCATAAATGATTGTTAGTAACATTAATGCGTTGATAATAAATAATGGAGTATTCATATAAATAGATGTTACTAATAACTCTCCAAAATCACGCAAAATCCTTGTGGCCTGATAAATAAAATAAACAACATATAAAAATCCAATAAATGTTCCAACCCATTTTCCTGCTAGTTTTTGAACATAACTTGTCAGTGGCATCGTTGGAAAGAATTTATGGAGTCGATAGTATACCAAAAAAAGGATTAGTCCGCCTGCTAACCCAAGTAAAATACTAATCCAAGCGTCCTGTTTCGCTTGTGAACCTGGAGCAAAAAGTATGGCACTACCCATCTCGAATAATACGATTAAGACAAATAGTTGATATGAATTTATTTTTATATTTTCCATTATAAACTTCCTTTTTAAAAAAACTGACGGACTAACCTAAGTCATAACAACTTCCTTATTATCTCCAGTATGATGACTTAAATTACTCTACATAGAGCTCTGAATAATAATTTATTTTCCAGATAAAATATTGGGGTAGAAATTCAATTAAGGAGGCCTGCTTTGGTGGAATCAAAAAAAAATGAACAAATGAACCATGTGAACAATAACGAGGAGGTTCAACAAACCAATAGAAAACAGGTTAAAGAAATAACTGATGCTCAAAGAGACGGGATTCGTTACGATTATACGGATTCCTCAGACTTTAAATGAATGCAAATAAAAAATATGTCAGATAATCTAACATAGCACTTGGAATAAATGGAACTCAAATCATATAATAGATTTGCCTAATACCTTTCTTGAGGGAAACTTCAGTGCCATGCACTCGGTTTCCTTCCTTTTTTATTATGAACATGGTAATCACTTAAGCTTTGTAATTTCTGCAAAAACCGTAAGAAAAAACCTTTTAATGAAGGTTTTTTTCTTTATTTAGCAAACTTAAAAGGAATATCAAAGTATATGATTAGGAAAAAGATAATAGGAAGTGAGATGAGATAGGCAAGGAATGGTTTATGTTGATGAATTGCAATAACTGAAAACATCATTATATCAAATAAAAATGAAAACCATAATCTCCAACCGTTCTGATAGGAAATTCTTTCAAAAACAAGTAAAATCCACTCAACGAAAATATACATTCCAGACCAAACCAATATGTAAATAAATCGCCTGCCCCAGCTTGGTGGAAAATGGGAAAGAAATATTAAGACACTGACTGGCATCGTTAATACTGCATAGACAATAACCACCATATGATGTCCGTATAAGATATCAGGATGAAATTTCCATAACGTATTTTCTTGTACGATATATTCATACAATAATCCACCAGTGGAAATAAAAAACATACTAGCATGGTATGCTCTCCAGTTTTTCCAGTTTGCCCATTTAAAAGACGCCAAAATCGTTAGAATCGCAATAGTAACGTGCATTCCCTTACTACCCTTTCCACTGCTTTTAACATAGTTTCCCAATATATCACGATCCCATTCATCTACCTCCAATAAATATATCTTCGTAGCCTAAAAGCCAATTTAAGAAACTGGAGTTGGTTCATATAAAAAAACTACCTCAGTATAATTTATTTTTATATGGGCAAATTTTAAATAAAAAAATCGGAGGATAATCTGCTTTGGAAAAGAAAAACCCTATTAGTGCCTCTGAATTAGGGACACTTTGGCTTACATACCAAGAAAAAACAATGATTCTTAGGATTTTAGAATATTTCATCGAGAAGAGCGATGACCAGGAAGCAAAAAATTTAATGGGTGGACTTTGGCAGGAATTACATTTCTACGTAAATGAGATTAAAACTCTGTTTGAGAATGATGGCATCGTGATTCCAATGGGATTTAGAAAAGAAGATGTTAATTTGGAAGCACCAAAACTATACGATAATGGATTCGACATTATGTTTCTTCGGATTTTAAAAGAGTTAAGTATGGGGCTATATACCATTAATATGAATATGGCGTATCGAAAAGATGTAATGGCGATTTACCAGGGTCTCACAAATGTCACGCAGAGGATTTATAAATTATCCACTGTTTATTTATTGAATAAAGGTATCCTAACCCTCCCGCCTAATGTAACACTGCCAAAAACAGTGGAATTTGTAAAAAACACGAATTATATGAAAGGTTTCAAGCCTTTAGGAGATAAGAGGTCTCTAAATACGATTGAATTAGGAATTCTTCATCATGGTATTGAGACAAATAATATTGGCTTGCAGCTGATTACTGGTTTTGCGCAATGTGCGGAGAATAAAAAGGTTAGAAAATATTTTATTAAAGGATTAGAACTGGCAAAAAAACATATTCAAACATATGAAGAAATTTTATTAGAGGCAAATGTTCATTTCTCTGCTACTTCTGGCAGTATCGTAACCACTTCAACCTTCCCTCCTTTTTCTGAGAAACTGATGATGTATTGCATTTGCTTATTAAATGGGTTTGGACTTGTAGGAAGCAGCTTTGGGGCAATGTTTAGTCTTCGAACTGACATTACTATGAAATTGTCATTATTATCAAAAGATATCTTATTATACGGACATGAAGGGATAGAATTATTGATCAAAAACGGCTGGTTTGAGGAACCGCCTCAAATGGAGGACAGACCGAAAATTATAAAAAAATAAACCAAATTCCTATTTGGAGTATTTTAAAAAACCCGCAAATCTATTTGATTTACGGGTTATCTCATTTCATTTTTCAAATAATTTCATCATGAAAAGCATTTGTTATTTAAAATTTCGATGGGAAATAAGAAATTTGACCGAAGATGTCGATAAGAAAATGTTTTAATAATAGAGATATGTTGTTACAATTTTATTTGTCCCATTTTTAAAAATGAGAAGAGGTGTTAAAGAGTTGAGCTTAGAAGCAGTCATTTACAGAGGTTTTGAGTGTAAAGTTATTTTTGATTATAAAAACGGAAACTTAGAAATATTAGTCGGTGATGAAGTCATTTTAGTCAGCGAAGACCAAATAGAAAAATTAGTATTAAAATAATTATATATAGATTTGAGAACTTATGACATTATGTTTTTATTAAAATAATGAAAGAATATGAAAACACCTGCTTGATAAACAGGTGTTCCTGGGAGGTAATTTTTTTATGTTCTTATGGCTACGGTGTAATATAAAATATGTACAGGAGTATCAAACTGATTAGACAAGTGCTGAGCCAAATAAAAAAAAATTTTTATAACCCAAAAAAGCCCATAAAGGGCTTTTGGGATATACATTATTAAATTTTCTTAGAAGCAGATTACTGCTCCAACGATAATTAACAAGATAAACAATACAACGATTAAAGCAAAGCAGCCGTAACCACCGAAACCTCCATAACCATAACCACCACAGCAACCGCCATATCCTCCAAAACCACCATAACCAAACATATATAGGCCTCCTTATTATTTATTCAATACAATTTATGTAAAAAATAAAGAAGCGGAAGGGCGTTTTCATTAGTTTTTTGTAAAAATACAAGCAAATACCTATCCAACAGATTTATTTGAAGAATTAAAAAACACACAGAAGAGTACTGTGCGTTTCCATCTTCCTTCTTTAATGCTGTTCACTCATCTTTTTTGCATTTAACCTCTCTTCAAGGACATGAATCATATATAAGAAATGATCAGCTTCCCTTACTACATGGTCTGCCAATAATGGATTTATTACATTCCTAATTTGGCATGATTTTATTAAATCAAGTCCTGTTTGCTTGAACGCACGAATTTCTTGAGCCGCATTTTCACTGTCCTTATTCATTTTTCCAATGATTGGGTACGTAGGCTGTTTCTGATATAGCATTGACTCTACATCTCTTGCTTGATTTAAAAGTACTTCAAAATCGTCTCCAAATTTCCGTGCGGCATTAACTAAATTCCTTTCGGATTGGTCGAGCAGTGATGCTATAAAACGAGAATGTTCCATCATGATTCTCAGCCAAAACACATTCTCACTAATGATAGCATCCTGAATGGGGTCTAAAATCCCCTGATTAAACTTCATTAAAGTTCTCATAAAATATTCTGCTTCCCGTGCAATATGGTCGACAAGCAAAGGAAAATTAAATCCGCTAATTTTACAATTTATAATCAGTATCAGAAGATTTCTTTTAAAATTGCGAAATCCATGAACTAATTCAATACTTTCTTCGTTTAATTTTCTTACAAGACCAACATTATTTGGTACTTGGTAAGCCTTTTTTTCCTGTTGTTCAAAATAAGTATGAAACCTGTCTGTCTGCTGAATGAGGTGAGTATCTTTCCGATTAAACCCCTCACCTAAAAATAAGGCATGCTCTTTCATAATTCTAAGCCAAAATCTATTTTCAGTAAGGGATCGTTCAACAAATAGTTGTTCAGTTAATGATTCGGGTTTTGCAGCAAATGATTCGGGCGCAACTAACATCTGATTAAATTGATCCACGCTAACATGCCCAGGAAGTTGCCTCTGGAATTGCATACCATCCCCTCCCTAAACTCCACTCCCAACTATGTTATTTGCACCTTTTGAGGATTATGTCAGGGACAAGGGTAAAAATTCTTATGAAATTTTTATAATTGCTATGTTTGTGGTATTGTATTTCCAAGAAAATAGACGTTTTATACTAGGTATTCCTTAGCCTAACTATAAAACGCCTTTTATTTTTAGATTATTCTAGTATTCATTATAAAGTAAAGCCACGTCCAGTTAGTAAACTGAATAGAGCAATAATTAAAGCAATTCGAATAGCTAATCTAACTCGACGACCTCTGATTCTAGTTACTAATACTAGATGATCAGAGCCTACATATTCCAAAGTCCCTGTAAAAGTTCCATTATCTGTAATAACTTCTACTTCCTCACCTACAAGCTCAGATGCAAAACGCATAAAGCTTTGATTACTCATAGTTTTCACCCCCTATCATAATTTATATATGAATATCATTTAAGGAGGGATTGTACATTTGTGGACAAGCAAAATTAATTTTTTGTTTATATTAATTGATTGGGAAAAAAACAATTGAGAGAAATACTACTATTAAAATAAAGTATTTTATTTTATTAAATGTTTCCCAAACGAAACTTTTTTTCACCCCTGTCAATTAGTTAGAAGAGAGACAAAAGGTTTCTCTAGACCCACTTGATATTTGTGTTTCATAATGGAAAAGGATTGAAAAGTCGGGGGAAGAAAAAATGGAAGAACAAGCATATTTAGATCTTAAACGTGGTGAACGTGGAGCAATAGTTAGTATCATTGCTTATATTTGTTTATCCTCATTAAAATTAATTGTTGGCTATATGGCCAATTCTGAAGCCCTTAAAGCAGATGGATTAAATAATGCCACTGATATAATTGCCTCTATCGCAGTACTGATAGGTTTAAAATTATCGCAGCGGCCAGCTGATGATGATCATCCTTATGGACACTGGAAAGCCGAAACGATTGCTTCATTGGTGGCTTCATTTATTATGTTAGTTGTCGGACTACAGGTGACTTATGAAGCGATTACTAGTATTTTTGCTGGAAGAATTGTATCTCCAGATTTACTTTCTGCTTGGACGGGTCTTGGTTGTGCAATCGTTATGTATTTTGTTTATCGTTATAACAAAAAGTTGGCGGACAATATTAATAGTCAATCTGTAATGGCAGCTGCAAAGGATAATCTATCAGATGCATGGGTTAGCGTGGGAACTTTTATTGGAATCATGGGAACACAGTTCGGACTCCCTTGGCTTGACCCCTTAACTGCCATAATCGTCGGATTACTTATCTGTAAAACAGGCTGGGAGATCTTTAGAGAAGCTTCTCATCATTTAACGGATGGATTTGATGAGAAATTAATAGAATTATATAAAGAAACGATTAATCATTGCTATGGTGTGAAAGGCGTAAAAGATATAAAAGCAAGAAATTATGGAAACAACGTGGTAGTCGATATTGTCATCTTAGTTAATTCTAATTTAGATATTCGAGCCGCCCATAATATTGCCACGGAAGTGGAACATAAATTAATGAATGAACATAACGTTTATGATGTCCATGTACATGTAGAACCAAATTAATGAGTATTAATTACCATATAAAACAAGGGCTGAGAGTGAACCTCCGAGCCCTTGTTTTATATGGTTTATTTACTTTTTTGTAGATTCGTCTTCATAAGCGAGGCAACTTCAATCTTCCCTTGTTTAGAAGGAGCTCATCATTGGACGTTTTTATAATTTAATTTAATTATTTAAACGGAATGGAACCGTAGCAACCACGACGTCTTTTCGTGCAAAAAGCATAGCTCGGATTCGAAAAGCTGATTGGTTGTGTAATAAACGATGCCACCACTTGCGAGTAAAAAATTCAGGTAATAGCACGGTAATTCTCTTTTGTTCGCCAAAGTGATATTCAATCCGTCCTATAAATTCCATTAACGGTTTGATCACGGTACGGTAACGGGATACAACAACCACTAATCTCACACCTGGATTCCATTCTTCCCATTTTTCCTCCATTTCCTTGGCTGCTTCAGGTGAAAAAGCCACATAAAAGGCGACCACATTTGGTGTAAGAGCTTTTGCATAACCGATGGTGGAGACAACGACCTTATGAATACCCGCTACCGGAATAATGATGATTGTATCGGTTGTTGGAATAGGCTCAGCTAAATCAACATTTAATTGCTTAGCCACATTTTTGTAATGTTTATTAATCATGGTAATCACCCAGAGTAAGACCGGTGTGATGACTACGACGATCCAAGCCCCTTCTTCAAACTTGGTAATACTAAAAATGATGACAACAAAGAAGGTCACTAAAGCTCCTAAACTATTAATGAATGCTTTCCGTTGCCATCCATGTGACTTCTCTTTACGCCACTTTATCACGAGACCAACTTGTGCCATCGTAAACGATAGGAAAACACCAATCGCATAAAGCGGTATTAAGCTTTCGGTTCTGCCGCCAAAAATAATTAATAAAATACTTGCTAAGACTCCAAGCGTGATAATTCCATAGTTGAAGGCTAAACGCTCACCTCTATTGCTGAACATTCGAGGCATATTATTATCCTGTGCCATGATTGAAGCTAATATTGGAAAGCCATTGAAACTTGTATTAGCTGCTAGAGTTAAAATCATCATCGTTGAAATTTGGATAATATAATAAATAACTCCGCGTCCGAATGCATCCTCGGCAACCATGGATAGAACGGTTTTTGTCCCTGATGGGTCTGGGTGAATAGCATAAGCTTGGGATAAAACCGTTACCCCGCCAAAAATAATCGCTAATAACACTCCCAGAGTAAGCATAGTCTTTTTGGCATTTCGTTGGGCTGGGTCCCGGAAGTGTGGAACAGCATTCGAAATCGCCTCCACACCAGTAACAGCAGAACAACCTGATGAAAATGCTTTTAATAATATAAACCAGGTTAAGCCTGCTGGAAAGCCAGTTGAAATAGCTATATGGTGTTCCGCGAGTGCCTTGCCAGTCATCCAGTCGAATAAGCCTTTACCCACTAAAATCAGCATACAAAAAATAAATAAATAGGTCGGAAACGCAAATACGTTCCCCGATTCCGATGTACCTCTAAGGTTCATCCAAACCATGAACCAGATAAAGATTAACCCAATGGGTACGATATAAGGTAATGCAGCTGGAAATGCGGACGTAATTGCTAAAACTCCCGCAGATATGGAAACTGCCACGGTTAATGTATAGTCAATCAATAGGGAAACGCCAGCTAATCTGCCCCATATCATTCCTAAGTTTTCTTTCGCCACCATATAGGCTCCCCCGCCTTGCGGATAGGCATCAATCACTTGTCTGTAACTGACGATTAGAATTGTAATTAAAAGAATAATAGCAATCGCAATCGGCAGAGAAAAGGAAAACGCAAACGCCCCCACAGTGGCAAGTTCAAGCAAAATCATTTCCGTCCCATAGGCAACTGAGGAAAGGGCATCTGATGAAAGAATGGGTAATGCCTTCCACATGGGCATTTTTTCTGCTTCCGCTTCACTAGATTTTAAAGGTCGGCCAAAAAGAAACCTTTTTAATGTCATGATCAATTCCTCCTGAAACAGTCCATTTACATTTTTTCATTGTTTTTTTCGAAATCTAATAATTAACATCCTGTTTTGTCCTTATTTACACCCCCAAACTATATAACTCTTAAAATTTGGAAAATAAAAAGACCACAATACTAAAGAAGCCTTTTTTGATAGTACAAAAAAAGCACCTTTAAATAAGGTGGTCTCTTGACCTCCTTCGCTTTAGCCGACGAAGTTAGCTGACGGGTAGGATGGCGAAAGAGTTGAACATCCCTTCTACAATGTAGAATTAACCCCCAAAAATTGGGTCCTCCGTTCCCTAATGGGATTAGGCCTTTATTTAATTTTTCTTATGAAAAAGATATTACTCCCAAGAAGGTAATTTGTAAAGTGTTAATGTAGTGATCCTATTTCATCCGCCTATTCCAAAATAAAAGGAGCCACAAGTTATGATTTCTTGTGGCTTTTTACTTTTTATTATACCTCTTATTAAGATTGTTTTATTTGTAACTTCTTATAATATCATCCACAGTGGTCTTCATAGCATATATCACCGTTTTCTTGTATCGTGCCGCTATAAGTAAAACTCTAATTTGTTCGGAACGGGATAGTTTTTTAAAACGGGGCTCTTGTTTCAAAAAGGATCGAACAATGGACCAGCTTGGTGGTAGTAACGGAAAGTCATCAAGGGGTTGTTTGTTTCGTATACGATGAAGCCACGATACCATTCGAGGAGAATTACTTTTATCGACTATACAAGGTGCATAAATGTTTTTCGTGTGTTTTTTTATGGATTCAAATCGATCTTGACCGCTAACAATAATGTAACTGCCATCCTTTCGATTTTTTCTGACAACCAACACAAACATACAATCCCACATTAACCGTTGGAGCTTTTTTATGTGTTCTGTTATTTTCATTGATACATCAGGTTTGATTTTATTAAGAGGAATATACTGTATCGTGAATTTCATACTAACCCCCTCCTGTAATATTCTTGTGGCCTCCTTATTTTTTAAAAAATTTGCCATTGGTTGTTGATCAACGATTTGAATATTCTAAGATTTATTTATTTGTATGAAATAAATGCATGTCACATTCGAATGTTCAATGATTACTTTTTTGTTCTTCTCCCCTCTATCTATCCCCGTCAGATTGAAGCTCTAAATTCACATAATTTTAACAACTGCGTATTTAATTATTTTGTTTGTGATTCCAATCACAATTCTAAATGTATAGCTGTGTTATATTCCTATTGAGAAGAGTTATCACCCTCTATCAAGGAGTGAAAATGATGTCAAAAGTAATAAATATCCAACTCCCAGTCTATCAATTATGTACTGAGTATCCTGAAATCATTCCAATCATGAAGGAAACTGGTTTTGAAAATATAACAAATCCAAATATGTTAAAAACGGCTGGCCGTATCATGACTATTCCAAATGGCTGCCGAGTGAAAGGTATTTCTTTAGAAAAAGTTATGGAAACATTTAGGGAAAATGGATTTACAATTAACTAACAGAGGAGAATGCAGGATGAGTGAAATGATTAATAACCGTGAGCAAGAAACAATTACTCCATCAGAGCGGCAAACGGTATTAAAAGAAATTATTAAAGACTTACACAACGGAAAAAGTGTGGAGGAAGTAAAGGCTCGATTTGAAGAAGCCGCCGGTAATATTTCTGTAGCAGAGATATCTAAATTAGAACAAGCTCTTATGGAAGAAGAAGGCATTCCGGTTGAAGAAGTACAGCGCTTATGTTCGGTCCATACGGCTATTTTTAAAGGCTCAATCGAGGAAATTCATCGTTCCAATAAGCCCGAAGAACAACCAGGGCATCCTATTGATACCTTTAAATTAGAAAATACAAAGATTGATAGGTTACTAAACTTCAAACTGCAGTTACATTTCGACCGGTTTGAAAAAGAAGACAGTGACGAAAACAAGTTTAAGCTTCTAGAAGATTTAAATCTATTACTAGATATTGATAAGCATTATAGCCGTAAAGAAAATTTGCTCTTCCCTTATTTAGAAAAATACGGAATTATGGGTCCTACTCAGGTCATGTGGGGAGTAGATGACGGAATACGTGCAGCAATTAAAGAGGCAAAAGAGAAATTAACCAATTATAACGGTGAAAAACAATCCGTAATCGATTCGATCTACTTTGTGATCCGGGAAGTCAGTGAAATGATCTTTAAAGAAGAAAACATCTTATTTCCTATGGCCCTGCAGACCTTAACGGAAGACGAATGGGTCAAAATTGCTCATGAAAGTGATGAGATTGGTTTTTGTTTAACAGGACCTGCAGGTGTATGGAAGCCGGAACGCAAATCTATTGAAGAAAATGCCTTAACCGATGGGTACATTCGCTTGGAAACTGGTATTCTATCACTAAAGCAGTTGGAGCTCATGTTAAATCATTTGCCAGTAGATATTACTTTTATCGACCTAGATGATGTGGTTCGTTATTTCTCTCACGGGAAAGAAAGAATCTTTGCCCGAACAAAAGCCGTCATTGGGCGTACGGTTCAAAACTGCCATCCGCCAAAAAGTGTTCATGTCGTTGAACAATTATTACAAGAATTTAAATCAGGTCTAAAAGACTGTGAAGATTTTTATATTAAGTTTAAAGATAAATATGTATATATTCGATATTTTGCAGTAAGAGATGAAAACGGTGGGTATGTTGGTACACTTGAATTCACTCAAAATATTAGTTCAATACAGGAAATTCAAGGGGAAAAGCGTATTCTTAATTAACATGTATAACAAAAACTGGCTCAAAAGGCATGAAACCAACACTTCTGAGCCAGTTTTTTGATGATTAATACAACCAATTAAACAACAGACCGATCAGCAGCCTCAATTCTGATAGCTTTCTCTTGTGCTTCAATGCATAAGGATGCTGCTTTAAAAGCATGCTCTTGTGTCATAGCATTTTCAGTACCATACAAGCAATCTAGTATGAATTCGCCAAAGTATGGACAGCCTACCTGACCAGAGAGCTGATAATGTTTTTCACCTTGATGATTTACTAGATATAATTGATCTCCATGAGGTTCCCTGGCGACATCAATGTACTTTCTAATTTCGATATACCCATCTGTTCCTAGTATAAATACACGTCCATCGCCCCACGTACCAAGTCCATCTGGAGTGAACCAATCCACGCGGAAGTAGAAGGTCGCTCCGTTGTCAGCTACAAGAGTGGCATCCCCGAAATCCTCAAATTTGGGATATTGTTTAAAGTTGTAATTCGCTACTTTACTATGTAAAACTTTTGCATCTTTAGCACCAGCATAATGTAGGAATTGTTCCACTTGATGACTTCCTATATCACACAAGATTCCTCCATAATAGTCTGTATCAAAAAACCAATCAGGTCTATTGCCGGGATTCGCGCGGTGCGGACCCATTCCAATAACCTGAACTACCCGGCCAATCGCCCCTTGTTCAATTAATTGTCCAGCAAAAACGGCACTTTCGACATGCAGACGTTCACTGTAATAGATGCCCCATTTCAACCCTGTTTCAGATAGTTTTTGTTTGGCTTTTTCGATTTGTTCCAGTTTAGTAAAACCCGGTTTATCAACAAAATAATGTTTCCCGGCATCAAGTACCCTTAAGCCCAAAGCACAACGGTTGGAAGGAATACTTGCTCCGGCAACAAGTTTAATGGAAGGGTCTTGTAAAATTTCCTCCTCGGATACTGCAGCAATGATGTTCGGATAGGTGTTACAAAATCTTTTTACCTTTTCAGGGTCGGGATCATATACAGAAACTAGTTCTCCTCCAGCTTCGATTAACCCGTTACACATTCCATAAATATGACCATGATCTAAACCAATCGCTGCAAAGGGGAATTCGCCCTTTCCTACCACATGATTCACCTTTCCTTTTGGTGCATAATTCATTCCGTCTCGTTTATCCAACTTTAACAACTCCGTTCGTTAAATTACCCTTCAGCATATAGTTTTTTAATGAGTTCCTTGAACATTAAGTGTCCGGTTTACGGCTTCCTTCTTTTTAAAAGTTGATGACTTGATTCTTTCTTGTAATTTGGAATAGAAAAGTTCCTCGTTGATTGGAAGTTCAACCCAATCATCAATCCAAGCAGATAAATGCATGGCATTGGAAATCTCTAATCCTTTAATTCCTTCTACACCAGGTCCAATCAATTCAGAACCATAACGAATCGCTTGAATCCAGTTAGTGGTAATCCCTTTGTGCTGAGTGGCTGTTCCTTTAATCGGGATATCAATTTTCCAGCATTCTGGCTCACCAAAGCCGCCTTTATATTCTTTGTTAAATTGTCTTTCTGATTGGGTTAATCGCCAAAAGGTTAACTTTCCATCTTCCACCACTAATTTTCCCCGATCGCCTGATATTTCGTAGCGATTGGTTCCAGGTGCGTCCCCTGTAGAAGTAACAAAAACACCTGTTGCTCCGTTTTCATATTCCACATAAGCTGTTACATCATCTTCTACCTCGATATCATGGAACTTCCCAAACCCACAAAACGCACGGACTCGTTTGGGCATTAATCCGCTCGTCCATTGCCATAAATCAAGCTGGTGCGGATCCTGATTTAAAAGGACACCGCCTCCTTCACCGGCCCAAGTTGCCCGCCAGCCGCCTGAATCATAATAACTTTGAGAGCGGTACCAATCAGTGATAATCCAATTCGTCCGCTTGATTTCTCCTAACTCTCCGCCTAGAACCAGCTCTCTTAGCTTTTGATATAAAGGATTGGTACGTTGGTTAAACATAATGCCAAATACTTTTCCGCTTCTTTTCGCTACTTCATTTAATTCACGGACATTTTTGGTATAGACACCAACAGGCTTTTCCACCAGCACATGAAGATTTTTTTCAAGGGATTTAATCGACAATGATGGATGATCATAATGCGGGGTTGCGATAATGACTGCATCAATGTCTGCGAATTCAAAAAATGAGTCCGTATCATCAAATGTTTGAATTTGCTT
The DNA here is from genome assembly GCF_002860255.1 of Neobacillus cucumis. Taxonomy (GTDB): domain Bacteria; phylum Bacillota; class Bacilli; order Bacillales; family Cytobacillaceae; genus Neobacillus; species Neobacillus cucumis_A. Next base: position 294,255 of record NZ_PGVE01000017.1, on the reverse strand, counting down.
CCCTAAGGTTTCTTTAGCCCATTGTAATCTCTCTGGGTTATGATCACACACTGCTGTTAGTAAGGCTCCGTCCACTTCTTTATTGTTTAGATAAATGGCATGTGAACTGCCCATATTGCCTATTCCGATAATGCCAATCTTAACCGTATCCAAAATTCTCAACTCCTTTTTCTTTATCCTAATCTATTTGTTTATTGATTAAATGCTGTGTTTATTTTTGAAATTGCTTTAGTAATAATTTTAGATTTTCTAGGCTTCTTTGAAGGCTGTCCATTGGGTTGCCTGGGCAGACATCTTGTTCTATTGCGTACCATTCGACTCCTGATTTTTCACACCAGTCGAGGATAGGAGCAAACTCAATGGCACCTGTTCCGATTTCAGCAAACGTCTGTCGTTCATCCATGGTCATATCCTTTAAATGAATAATCGGCATTCTATTGGCATAAGGCTGAAGAAATGATAAAGGGTCTCTACCGCCTTTTTTCACCCAGAATACATCAATTTCTGCTAAAATTTTATTGTCGGCTATTGGTTCTAAGAGATACTCTAACGAAGATTTCCCTTCTATTTCTGTTTCAAACTCAAAGGCATGGTTATGATAACTGATGCGATATCCTGGTGCTTGAATGGCAATTTCATTCAAGAATGTCTTCACTTTTTGATAGCCTTCATGGTTTCTTAAATAGTCTGGGAGAAAGGGACAGACAATATCTTTTGTTTGATATAAGCTTACTTCATCTAGGACACTATCAAGATCGGATGACAGCCGATCAATGGAAATATGGATACCGGCAGTTTTTAGATCGTTTTCCTTCAGTGCTGCCGCAACTTCTTCTGGATCATATCCGGGTGGTAACGCAGACAATTGAACAGCAGCCCATCCCATTTCCTTTAGTTCTTTGAATACGGGTCTAATACCCCTTTTTAATTCTTCTCTTACCGTAAACAATTGTGAAGCAAACTTATTTCTCATCCTGCTCTCTCCCTTTTATTTATCGCATAAATAAGAAATCTTGTGATCACTCACTTATTAAATAGTGCTTCTAAACTTTCCATTTTTATTTCTTGTTTGTTTTCAGAAGATTTAACGATCATGTCAATCATCCGGAGCGAAGGAAGGGCATCTTTGGCATGGACATAATCTTGGGTGTTTTCAATAATACTTTGATAGAATTTATGAATTAATTTTAAATGACTGGCGCCGTAATAGAATTTGGAGCCTGGCATCTTTGTATCTTCAATCAATTCTATCTTTTTCCCCATTTCATTTTGCTTGTATAGAATGCTGTCCTTTATGGTTAGTTTTTGTCCGTCAAGAATGACCTGTAGTTCAACACTGGAATTGTTTCCATTGGCAATCGTGGCAAAAAAGAATCCTTTCGTCCCATTTTTGAAATGAATTCTAGCTGTTGCAGTGTCTTCTATTTCAACTCCATAATCTAGCAACTGATCTATAGAGCCTCTTATACGATCAATTTCACCTCCAAGGAGCTGGATTAAATCTAAGGTATGAATGGATTGATTAATCATCACTCCTCCACCGGCATACTTCTGCTTCCCCCTCCAAGGATTATCATCATAATAAGATTTTGGTCTTGCCCAAGAGACCAAACCCTTAATATTTTTGATGCTGCCGTATTTGCCGCTATCAACCATCGATTGAAGCATTTCAAATGATTCATTGAAACGGTTTTGAAGACACACATTTATTTTTAGGTCCTTGTTTTCCTCTTCAAGTCTTACTAGTGCCAATCCCTCTTCAGTATTCAATGCCAATGGCTTTTCAAGAAAAACATGAATCCCCTTTTCCACACAGGCTCTAGTCACCGGATAATGAAGGTAATGAGGCAAACAAATATGAACACAGTCCAGCATTTCATTTTCTAGCATATCTTTATAATTTGAATAAAAATTTACGCTAGGTACGATCGCTTTACGTTTGATATCAATATCACAAACAGCCACTAACCTGGCGTTAGGATGTTGATTAATGGCGTTTATATGAATACTTGAAACATCTCCGAGTCCAATCACGGCGATTTTTAGCACATAAACCTCTCCTTTTCATTACACAAAAGTAACTGTTTGAATTTTTAAACTTCTAACTAGATATTATTAAAAATAAGAATATACAGCATGATTATAATTGTGTTAAATTGCAATGAATTTGTCCCATCTTGCTCTTATTATTATTTTTAGTTGCATCAATTCTAACTGTTAGGTACTAGTACCCCTTTATCAACAAAAAAAGACCCCCAAATTAACATACAATTTGAAGGTCATTTTGCATTACATTTTTAGTGTTTGCGATAGTTAACGGAACCCTTTACTTCAACATGTTCCTCTTTTTACATGCTATTATTTCACAAATCCCTTAATGGCTTCAATAAGATCAGCAGGCTTTTCATACATACTCATATGACCAGAATCCTTGATAATGGTTTGTTTAATATTTGCTTTACTCACAGAAAATGTTTTTTCCGCAGGAATAATCTGATCTTGTTCACCGGCAATTAACAGCACGGGTATTGAAGATGACTCCAGGACATAATTACGATCCGGCCGCTCTTTCATCGCATGTAAAGTTTGAATGGCTCCTTGTGGCGGAGTTTGATAGCCAATCTCTTTAGCCGTTTCCACATACGATTCTTCGAGGTGGTCAGGAGAGAAAAGCTTAGGAACAAGCCCATCAATAAGCGGCTTAATTCCCTCTTGTTTAACTTTTTCCATATTTGTTGTTCTTCCCTTTTTAGCTTCTTCAGAATCAGGAAAAGCCGTGGAATGGACAAGCGAGAAACCGTTTAAAGAATCACTGTACTTCTCAGCAAACGCCAGTGTAATATAGCCGCCTAACGAGTGGCCAAACATCGTAACTTGACCTACATTTAATTTATCGGTTAACTCTTTTATTATATCTGCGAGATCAGAAATCGTATTGTTCTCTTGTGCCATGGTGGATCCACCATGGCCGGGCAAATCGGGAGCAATGACTCGAAAATTTTCCGATAACACAGGTATGACCTCTGACCAATATTTGGAACTTCCACAAAACCCATGGAGAAGTACAATCGGTTTGCCTGCTCCTTTATCTATGTATGTGATGGTCGAATCTTTTAATGATATACTTTTCATTTCCATCAAACGAATTCACTCCTTTATCCTTTTTATTCATCTTATAACATGCCGAGCGAATTAAATAATAAAAAGCATTACCTCATGAAAAGAAGTAATGCCATATGTTTACCCAATTTGCTCTTCATTTAACTCATTATTTAATAAAGACCTTTTATTTGGAATAACCGTTAAGTTTGATCTTTTCAATAAATACTGCAGGTGTTCAATGGGCATGGAACCATGACCCTTACTGTCTCCAAGAATAAATTGAACGGTTACTCCGTTATTGCTTTTAACTGTCATGGTTTCAGCAGAGTTAAAGAACCCTTTAACATTTTGCGATATTTGATACCTATTTCCCTCTTCGATTAACATGAACGAACTCCTTTATTATTTACTCCCTTGTTAGTATGCCAACATTAACTTTATGCATACATATTTTTTCCAAAAAAAAAGAGAGGTGTTATCCTCTCTGAAATAAATCATTCCTCTTCCTCTTCGTCCATCATTTCATCAAATGCTACCGAAACTTTATCGAATTCCTCATCGCTTTCAATGGCGGTAAAGTCACCTTCTTCATCAACCTTTAAAAAGAAGATATCGATATCTTCTTCCGTTTCCTCCTGTCTTACGTCGTCCGCGAAAGCCACAGCAACATAGTCATTTCCTTCAATCGTCATAACTCCCAGTACTTCTACTTCCTGCTCCTCATTACTTTCATCACTAATAGTAAAGATTTCGCCTACTTCAATTTTGCTCATATAAAATGCTCCTTTTTTTTAAAATTAATCTTAATAACAGTATCTCATAAAAGCAAGTCCAAACCAAATCGTTACCTTTATTTTATGGTAGTATAAAAAAAGATCTAATAATATCAAAAAAGATTAAGGAGAAATCGTTATGCACTCAAAAGAATTAGAAGATAAAATTATTCAACAATATCAAGGTGAGGAAAAGATGATGATTCTTGTGTTTGCCCAGTGGTGTGTAAATCACAACTTAGATCCACAAGAATTATATTTACGTGCCTACCCAAACCAAGCATCCAATCCTGCCCTAAGAGAAGCCATTGAATTAACCGTACCAAAAGAAGAAGCGGGCGAAATAGCCGATCAAACGTTACTCGGTGTTCTTTCCTTATTTGGAAATGATGACCTTGCCTTTGTGGTTACAGAGGAAATTCAGAAAAGAAGATAAAAGTACAAAATGCCCTTCACTTTTAATGGAGGGCATTTTGTATAATTGACTTTATTATCATATTAATCCAAACAGCTTGACTGTCTGAGTAATGATCAATGGGATTAAAATAGCAATAACTGTTGGTATAAGAAAGGCTAGGAACGTCCATTTTTTACTCTTTGTTTCTTTATAAATATTCAAAAGTGTAGTTCCGCATGGATAATGCAAAAGGGAAAATAACATCATGTTTAGTGCTGTAAGCCACGTCCAACCATGGTCTAGGAAAATTTGTTTTAAATCCACCAGATTATCCACTTCGGTTAACGATCCGGTTGATAAATATCCCATTAAAAGAATGGGAAGAACAATTTCATTTGCCGGCAGCCCTAAGATAAACGCCATCATGATATAACCATCAAGACCAAGCATTTTACCAAACGGATCTAGAAAATTTACTGCGTACATAAGGATACTTGTGTCACCAATATAAATGTTCGCAAAAACCCAGGTTAGAATGGCTGCTGGGGCTGCCACTTTGACCGCCCGAACCAAAACAGACCAGGATTTGGTTAATGATGAACGGATGACTGTATCCAGAATTTTAGGTTTTCGATAGGGCGGCAGCTCTAACGTATAATGAGTGGGAACGCCTTTAAGTGCTGTTTTTGACAGTACCCAAGATACAAAAAAGGTTACAATAATTCCAAACAAGACAATTCCTACAATAACTCCTGTAGTAACTAAAGATTTTATGCCTCCTGTAAAATTGGCAGCCATAAATAACGATGCTAACAGAATGAGGGTACCCCAGCGGCCATTACAAGGAACAAAATTGTTGGTTAAAATGGCAAGCATTCTTTCTCTTGGAGATTCAATAATTCTGGTAGAAATCACAGCGGCAGCGTTACAGCCAAACCCCATTGCCATGGTTAACGATTGTTTACCATGGGCCCCGACCCTTTTAAAAAGCCGATCCATATTAAAAGCAACCCTGGGAAGATAGCCATAATTCTCTAATAATGCAAAGGCTGGAAAAAAGATGGCCATTGGTGGCAGCATGACACTTATTACCCAGGTTGTTCCACGGTATAAACCAAGGATAAGGATTCCATGCAGCCAATCCGGTGCATGAATCACATGGAAGAGAGCTGTTAATTGCGCCTCAATATATCCAAACAGTTCAGCAAGCAATGAAGATGGGATATTTGCTCCTGCAATGGTTAGGTAAAACAATACACCTAACATCGTAATCATAATCGGAAATCCAAATATCGGCGAAGTGAAGATCGAGTCGAGTTTTTCTGTTCGTGTATCTTGTTTAGATTTAGTATAAGAAATTCCCTCATTACATAATTGCCGGCTTTGTTCATAAAGCCGCTGGACAATTTCATCTCGCAGCTTCGAAGATGACAAGTCTTGCGCCTCTGTATAAAGCTCCTGCATACTCATTCCTACACCCCCTCTGGAACCATTCGTTTATTGATTTCATTAAGCAGCGTTTCATCCCCATCTAGTAATCTTAACGAAACCCATCGGGACGAGATATGGCTTCCAACTAGTTGACGGACCTTTGGTTCAATCATTTTTATCTTTTCTTCAATCTCATCAGGATATTTCATCTGAACAGGCTGACATTCGATTTTCCCAGTTACGATCCGATCAATCGTATCAAGCAGCATCGGAAAACCCTTTTTATTTCGTGCAGAAATTTTTATAACGGGTACTCCTAAGCGATTTGTTAACAGCCTTTCATTAATGTGGATTCCCTGCTCCTCAGCAACATCAATAAGATTAATGCAAATCACTACATTTTTGGTCATCTCTAATACTTGAAGCGCGAGATTAAAATTCCTTTCTAATGAGGTTGCGTCCAATACGACAAGGGTAACATCCGGTTTTTCAAACACAATATAATTTCTAGCAACCTCTTCATCTGTTGAATTTGAAAAAAGAGAATAGGTTCCTGGCAAATCGATTAAATGGATTGTCTTATCCTTAAAGAAAACACTGCCTTCCGCAAGGGCGACGGTCTTTCCTGCCCAGTTTCCAGTATGCTGTCTAAGGCCCGTTAAGGCATTAAACAAGGTGCTTTTCCCTGTATTCGGGTTACCAGCTAAAGCGATTCTGTACTCATTCCCCATATGATAACAGCTCCCCCTCTATTCTTGAACTTTCTTCTTTCCTAAGAGCGATTGTAGTTTGGCTGACTCGAAAGGCAATTGGATCTCCCAGTGGACTTTTTCGGACTACTTCTACCAATGCTCCTGCCACAAATCCTAAATCTAATAGTCTCCTTCTCATGACACCTTCTAAGTTTAAAGATGTAATTCTAATCAAATTTCCTTTTTCTCCATTTACTAATTGAATTTTTTTAGGTTTATCCATCTCTCTTTCCCCTTCTCTAAAGTTTTTCCCGTGCGCAACTTTTCTTTAATTATATGAAAAGTTTTAGAATATTGTCACGTAAAATATAAAAAAAGCAGCCTTTTTTTTTGGCTGCCTTGAAAATGTTCATTAAATTATGGTGAAATTCCTCCATTGACTCGGTAGCAGCTGTTGATACTGCCTTTGTAAAAATCGATCGTCGATTAAAACAATCGTCCCATGGTCCTGTTCAGAACGAATCAATCTTCCTCCTGCTTGTAACACCTTGTTGATCCCTGGATACACATACGCATAATCATAGCCATTTTTCCCTTGAGCTGTAAAATGTTCCTTCATTAGATTTCGTTCAAAGCAAAGCTGCGGCAAGCCTACACCAATGACGACCACACCATTTAAGCGGTCACCCATTAAGTCCACACCTTCTGAAAAAATCCCGCCTAAGACAGCAAAGCCAATCAAGGTCTCAAATTGATTAGGTTTAAAAGAGGCTAAAAAGGCCTCGCGTCCTGTTTCGGACATACCGGTTTCTTGAACGATGGTCCGGATGTTTTTATTGAGCTCTTTAAATGGCTCATAAACAGACAGCAGATACTGATAAGAAGGAAAGAAAATAAGGTAATTCCCTGGACGATTTTTTACAAACGATTGGATAACTGCAATCATTTCCTCCTTCGTTCGTTCACGATCATGGTAACGTGTAGACAACGGTTTGATAAAAACTTCTACCTGCTCTTCTTTGAAAGGTGAAGGGATGTTGACGATATAATCTCCTTCCCCTCCGCCTAGAATATCTTGATAATAAGGCATGGGCGAAAGCGTGGCAGAAAAATAAATTTTTGAACGATATCCTTTCCCCATTTGCCGAAGCAGATAAGATGGATCAATGCAAAACAATTTAATCTTTAGATCGTTACGATTCTTCTCCGCAAAAATGACAAAATGGTCATCTAGAAGTTCAGCAATTTTTAAAAATTGATTGACTAAAAAATACGTTTCAAGTAAGAGTGTAGATGATTCCAGCAGCAATAGCTGTTCTGCCGCCAAAGAAAATTGTCGAATATCTTCTAATAAATCTTCCTCAAGCCCCTCTAAAACAAATTCCTTATCCTGCTCTTTTACCTTTTTTAATTGAATGAATCTTGAATTAATTTTACTAGCCACGTTGAAAATCCCTTCATGAACTCCCTTAAAATCCTTTTTTAATTGGAGAAATGGCTCTTTGTTTAAGGTCGCTGAAAACATCTCCCGACCGCGGTCGACAAGATTATGAGCTTCATCCACAAGTAAGGCAGTTGATTTCTTTTGTTCCTCTAACAGCCGTTTTAATGAAACACGCGGATCAAAAATATAATTATAATCACAAATAATCGCATCTACGGAATAAGCAAGATCAAGGGAATATTCAAACGGGCAGACCTTATGTTTTCGGGCATAACGTTCAATCACTTCTCGGGTCATTATGTTTTCGGTTGTTAAAATATCAAGGACTGCTTCATTAATCCGATCATAATAACCATTCGCAAATTCACATGATTCCTTTTGACAATTGGTTTCCTCTTGAAAACAAACTTTATCCTTTGCAGTAATGGTAACCGTTTTGAAACATAACCCACAGGAACCCATTCGGGCAAACGCTTCTTCGGCAGAAGTGCGTGTGATCGTTTTGGCGGTAAGATAGAAGATACGATTTAGGTGGTCTTCGCCGATGGCCTTTATCGCTGGAAAAAGCGTGGAGATCGTCTTCCCAATACCTGTCGGCGCCTTTGCAAACAGGTTCTTTTCGTCTTTAATGCTCCTATAAACAGCACCGGCTAATTTCCGCTGCCCAATTCGGTAGGTATTAAAAGGAAATGCCAATTCAATACAGCTCTCATTTCTTTTCCTGCGGTGATTAGAGAGAAGTTTTGCATATGGAGCATAGCTTTTAATAACATCTGCCACGAATTTTTCTAAATCTGAAAATAAATATCTCTGTATAATCGTTCTTTTTTCTTCGGTTTCTATATGGACATACGTCAGCTGAACATCCATTTCGGTAAGTTCCCTGTCCTTTGCCACTATATAGGCATACATTTTGGCTTGTGCCCAATGAACTGGATAGCCTTCCGTATCTAGTTGTTCGAACGGCTGAGAAAAGGATTTAATTTCATCGATTATGACGAACCCTTCACGGAATAAAAGTCCATCGCATCTGCCATCTATGATATAGGTAAGATCATCATAAGGAACCTCCAGACTGACATATACTTCCTTTTGGTCACCTTCTTGGTAGGTCTTTTGAATTTTTTGATGGATCCTTGTCCCATCGATCAGCGAAGTTTGAGTGCGGAACCTTGAATCAATACTGCCGCTCTTAAACACATATTCTACGAGCGTTCTTACCGATATTTGAACTTTTGTTGTCACCTAGTCACCAACCCATTAAACAAGAATGTATGTTTGTATTTTAATTATACCAAAAGGCAAAAAAAAAAGCGCATTTCTGCGCTATTTTTGACTAGATTATGACCGAATTTGTCCTGTTCCTCGAACAATTGCTTTCGTCGTCGTTAATGCTTTTAGTCCCATTGGACCACGGGCATGAAGTTTTTGTGTACTAATCCCAATTTCTGCCCCATAACCAAACTGTTCGCCATCTGTAAAACGAGTCGAAGCATTATGATAGAGTACCGCTGCATCCACCGCTTGGAAAAACAGACGGACATTTTCAGCATTTTCACCAATGATGGCTTCGGAGTGCTTTGTTCCATATTGATCAATATGGTTAATCGCTTCCTTCACATCACTTACTTGTTTAACAGCCAAAATTGGGGCTAAGAATTCTGATGCCCAATCTTCTTCTGTTGCAGGCTTAACAAACGAATAGGAAGAAACTAATGTTTCATCACCACGAAGTTCCACACCTTTTTCTAGCAAACGGGTTAATAACTCAGATACATATGGCCATTTTTCATGGACAAGTACGGTTTCAGCCGCATTACAAACAGACGGACGATGTAACTTTGCATTAATCGCAATGGTAATAGCCATTTCTTTTTCTGCAGTTTCGTCTATAAAAACATGGCAGTTCCCAACACCCGTTTCCAAGACAGGTACTGTCGCATTCTGAACGACAGTTTGAATAAGTCCTGCTCCACCGCGTGGTATAAGAACATCTAGATATTCATTTAATCTAAACATCTCAGAGGCGGTTTCACGGCTTGTATCCTCCAGTAATTGCACAGCATCCTCTGGAATCGCTGTTCCTTTTAAGGCCTCACGCATCACTTGCACAAGAGCCTTATTGGAATGAATGGCAGATGAACTTCCTCTCAAAAGAACGGCGTTTCCAGCTTTTAGACAAAGACTTCCAGCATCAACGGTTACATTAGGACGTGCTTCATAGACCATTCCTACTACTCCAAGTGGAACACGAATAGTTTGGATTTGTAACCCATTTGGTCTCTCCCATGCTTCAATGGTCTCCCCAATAGGATCCTCTAAATGAACTAATTGGCGTACACCATCCACAATCTGTTCGATTCTTTCTTCTGTTAAAAGCAAGCGATCAAGAAGAGATGTAGACAGCCCGCGATCTTTACCCGCTTCCAAATCTTTTGCATTTTCATGTAAAATAAATTCTTTTTCCGTGAGAAGATGATCAGCCACTTTTAACAACGCCTCGTTCTTTTCAATGGTCGATAGCATTCCCAATTGCTTTGATGCTTTTTTTAGTTTCTTTGCTTTTTCCAACAATTCTCCCATTCCCAATCACTCCTTTGGTAATGTAACCCAATTATCGCGGTGGATCACTTCTGCTTTTTTATTAATTGAATAGCTTTTCGCCTTTTCACCAGGTAACCCCTTGATCGTTAATAAATCCTCTGCGGAATAATAAACCTGTCCTTTACCGACTAATTTCCCTCGTTTGTTTCTAACTTCTACGACATCCAAGGCATTAAAGTCACCTTTCACTCGGGTCACGCCGACTGGCAATAGACTTTTCCCATGGAAAAGAATCGCATTTTCCGCCCCATCGTCGATTTCAATCATACCCCCGATTTGGGAATGATAAGCAATCCATTGTTTTCTCATTTGCATTTGTGAATGAAAAGGACCGCCGATATAGGTTCCATCGCCTTTTCCTGCCAAAATGTCGGCCAGTTTTTCTTTCCCTTTTCCGGTACCGACAAAGACACTGACTCCAAGCGATAAAGCCTTTTTGGCTGCGGTTAATTTCGATTTCATTCCCCCGGTACCAACCGATGAACCACTTTCCCCAGCAAAACTAAGCAGTTCTTCAGAGACCTCCGGAATGAAATTAAACTTTTTAGCATCCTTTGAAACCTTTGGGTTTCCATCATAGAGACCATTAATATCCGTTAAAATGATCAAGGCATTTGCATGTAAGAAGCCGCTGACGAGAGCAGATAATAAATCGTTGTCACCGAAGGTTAATTCCTCAATCGAAACGGAATCATTTTCATTGATAATCGGGAGGACGCCTCGTTGCAGCAGTTCATGGATGGTAGAGAACAGATTTTGAAACCGGGTTTGGCTGTAAAAATCTTCTCTCGTTAGCAACATTTGTGCAGGCATCATTTTATACTCTTTAAAAAGCTCAATATAATGCTGCATTAATAACCCTTGACCGACTGCGGCGGCCGCCTGTTTCCCAGCTGTCGTTTTGGGTCTAGTCGGATAGCCAAGTGAGCCAAATCCTGCTGCAACAGCACCGGAGGAAATCAAGATCACTTCATGTCCCTGTGCTTTCAAGTAGGCAAGTGCCTCGACATGATCACGCATTTTTTCTTCGGAAATCGTTCCCTTTGAATTGGTTAATGAACTGCTTCCTATTTTTACGACCACCAGCTGTTTTTTCATGATTCGTACGACCTTTCATTTTAAAAAATAAAAAAACGATTCCTCTGTCCTTGAAAAAGGACGGAAGAATCGTTTCCGCGGTACCACCTTTATTGATGCAATGCATCCTCTTGAACCCGTAACGAGGGATACGGCCTATGTTTACATAAGCAGCTTTCAAAGGGCAGGTTCAATCATCTTTCCGTGAGAAACCTTCCAGCCTTTGGGTTTCACTCTCTGACACCTTCCAATGATTTACTAGTCCCATACCATTTACTATTTTTATTTATTTGATTATCTTAAGAAAAGTGCAAATTGTCAAGCAGCTAAAACAATAAAAAATAGGAGTTACATTTTTTTACCTTTTAACACGTCAAGAAGGGTGTTAGGTTTAAACAAAATGGCAGCCGGACTTACCAAATTCATTACCTTAACTAAGTCTTTGTAAATCCTTTTATTTTTCGACGATAATAAAAAGATTCGTTTGACGTACCATTGCAGACCTTTCAAACCAAAGGGTTTTTTACCTCTTACTTCATCATAACGAAAATCTTCACTGAGAACCATTAACCATACCGGAGCAATAATTTTTGCCAATTTTCTTTGCAAACTTTTAAATTGGCCCGTGATCGATTTCGAGGCAAAGTAATCTCTAATGGTTAAGGCTTCTAAGGCTGCAATACTCATCCCCTGGCCAAAGACGGGATCAATTCGGCAAATGGAATCACCCGCTACGAGTAATCCAGCAGGTAAATCCACCTTTTCAAAATGCCGCCACTTTATATGTGGTACCTGATAAATGGCTGTTTCCGAGTTGGAGGTGCTTTTCTGCAAGGCATGATAAATATCTGGAAGTGGTAACTTATGAGTCAACTCCATAAAGCCCTTTGCATCTTTAACGGAGGAAGGATCTATTGTATTTAAATACCCGTTAAGAGTGACAATGAATTGATTGTTCTCCACCATGGACATAGTACCGCCTAAAGTTTGGTTAGGGGGCTCCGGGTAGATGATTTTTATTTTAAAATCATTTGGTGTTTCGGATAGCCTGAATCTTCGAGTGGCATAACATAGTCCTATTTCAACCTTCTCCTCAGGAACCGTACGCCCCTGATTCTCCAGCCAAGCTTTCGTAAAAGACGCGGCCCCGCTTGTGTCAATGACCAAATCTCCTTTAATTGATTTTGTTTTACCTTCCTGAAGAACTTCTACACCACGAACTTTGGTTTGGTCTGCTGTTAATAGATAAGATTTTACCTTTATACCGTATGTATAGGTGATATTTGGAATTTGATGGATCCTTTCCGCAATATAGGATTCTAGCAAGGGTCTCGTCTGTAAAAGGGTCGTGTCTTTACTCGTATGTCGTAATTTCCATACCCCATGATGAAACCAGGCAAGGTCTTTCAGTGAATCAATTTTTATAGATCCACGTTTAACCATATCATGTTGAAAACCCGGAAATAGTTTTTCTAACGCCTGTTCACCCGCATGCAGGAGTGCATGGATGTGATGTGCCTGAGTAATCCCAGGCCTAACAGTGCTAGTATTTTCAGGCATTGGATCTTTCTCTAAGATTTCGATACTATTAAAATAGGGGGATATTGCAGCGGCTATTAATTTCCCAGCCATTCCCCCGCCGATAATGATTGCTTGATACATCCCCTCTTCATGCTTCAACTTACTGTATTCCCCTTTTACGTCTGTATAGTTGGCCATTCATAAAACAGCTTCTCGCCATTTCGTAAAAATAGCAGGATACGTCCCTGCCATTTTTACTCTTTTATTATAAATTGACTATAAAGGTATTCACAAACCTTTTCCGAATCAAGTCTGGCTGCCACATATGGCGGCCGAATATCCTTTGACCCTTCTAAAGGAAGACCCAGCCAAAGAATCTGTTGGTCAATCATGATAAATGGAAACGATAAACTCACTTGGACTCTATGATTCGGCTGAAGTTCCAGCCATTCATCCTCCGAAATCACCGTTAAGTTAACCGTTCCTCTCCGGTTTTTCAGCCTCTCCTTCCATTCTCCGTTAAGGCTTGTTTGTGCAGGTAAAGAAATAACCAAAGAAATCCCGGCATAATTAATATCCTGAAATACCTTTTCTAATCTCCGGGCATGCATCCATTGCAGTTTAGGATGATGATGTTTAATCCAAGTACCAATCTCTTTTGTTTCCACAATCTGCTGTTGTTTCACCTGATGTTCTACTAACTGTCTCAATGTTTTTCCCTGATAAACATGCCTGCGGATGAAGGCTTGATTGCTGACATGTATAAATTTCCCCTTTGTTCTAGTAATCGCTACATTTATTAGCCTTTCGCTATCCTTACCTGTTACTAACATTCCAGCCCTGGTTTGAGGAGAACCTTCAACGGTATCAAAGACCATTACATCCCGCTCACTTCCTTGAAATCGATGGACAGTGGCAGCGATAATATCTGAAGCAGCCCTTTCCTTTTCATATAAATCATCAAGAAGTAATTCCATTAACTGGGCTTGGGCACGATAGGGTGTTACGTAGCCAATCGACCTTAATCCTCCAAGAAAAGACTCATGTATGAGCTGAAAAGATAATAATGCCTGCCAGACATTCATCCTTGACTGGGATGTCCGTTCCGTCAGACAATGGGCTCCTGTAAAACTAGAATCAACTAAAATAGACGAACGGTTCGGAAAAGGAGCACTCCCAACAATTTTATTCCGACTCTTCCTAACACTTTCGTGATCACCTACTAGTGAATGATAGATATATTGATTCGTGAAGGCGGAAATATCCGGATGCATTCTCCGTTGTTCCTTTAAAAGAAATAGATGGGGATGGAGTTTTCCCTCATTTACCCAATCGACGACACCCGCACAGTGGAAAATATCTTCCCTTAACCATTTCGTTACTAAAGGATCCCTTGACGCAGCTATTGGCGGAAGCTGTTTAAAGTCACCACAAATAATTACTCTTTTACCGAGCGCAGCTGCAAAAGCCGTTTGCGGAACATAAGCCATACTCGCTTCGTCTACAATCACGACATCAAACGTTTTTTCATAAATCGCTGGATCACTGGCAGCTTTTGCAAGCGTAGTCCCTACAACAAAAGCATCCTTAACAAATTGAATCTCCTTTTGTCGAATCTTCTCAAGCACTCTGGCAATCTTCGTTTCAAGCTCTAATAGTTGATCGGTATCCCTTTTACTAAATGAACGAGCAATATCCTGTTTTAAATTTTTTCGTTCTTCTAGTAATACTTCTTTTTCCACACCTAGACTTGGGTCCTGTTTTAGTAGCAGTTCACCGGTCGTAACCGCTTCAAGACCGGAAGCCGGTTCACCTGCTCCAGAACCATAACGAAGCACATCACCTTCTCGGAAGCGGTCTTTCTTTTTAATAAAATCAGTTAGTTCACCAATGAGAACATCCACCGCCTGATTACTGTGGGATAAGATGAGGACCTTCTTTTCTTGAAGATACTTATTGGCTGCTGTTCTTGCTAGTGTATAGGTTTTTCCAGTGCCTGGAGGGCCCCATACAAAGGTGACCGGATTATATTTTGAACGAAGGACTAACTCATGGACGTTGCTTTTTATTTTTTCAACTGGGTGATTGGCTGGCATGGAAGGATCCATTAATTTTTTTACACGAAGGCGCTTTTGTTTATCTTTTCTGATAACATCTAGCCTTTGGATCAATTGTTCCAGCAGTTCCCATGGATCGTGAAATAGAGTTGCTTCAGAGATTAAGTCCCCAAATGATTGCTCCAGCGCTAGAATAACGCCTTTACCCTCTGAGGAAAGAATCCGCCCATTTTGAGCCATTCTGCCCCACTCAAGTCTAACTGAGGAACTGACTGGGATCCGTAATGAGGTGGTTGTTTCAAAATAATACGAACATGATCCATCCGAAGATAACAACCTTCCATTCCTAATAAAGTATTTAGTACTGCCGAACTTTTTTAAAAAATTAATTTCATTTTGAAGGGCTTGCTGCCACTCTTTGATAAACGATGGTACAGTTGTCATTTTTCTCTTCCTTTAAATTGGATGTAGTTTACTATAACACGTTAGCCTGAAAAAATAAAAAAGCATTCGGTAATTAGACGAATGCTTTCTTAGAGTCATTTAATTATTTATCAGCGTTCAAGTAGTAATTTGATAGTGTAATAATCATCGCACCCATTCGTTCATTTTCAGGTGCCAAGACACGGTCTATTCCTTCTTCTTTTAAAGCTTCTAACGTAACTTTTCCAACTGCTACAGCTAGAGTGTCATTTTTAAAGGCATTAACGACTTGATCATATACATTATTTTTTCGAGCATAATCAAAAAGAGAGCGTGCTTGAACGGCTGTCGTAAAACAAACAGCATCACATTCTTTGGCAATTATTTCACGGCATAAAGTGTTTACTATTTCCTCTTCCGGTTCAATATGTTGATAAGGGAGGATCTTATGAACCACAGCACCCTGTTCTTCCAAATATTGTGTTAAAGCCGGGGCGGTTTCTCCATGAAGCTGTACCATAACTCTTTTTCCATTAAAGTCTGTACCTTCAAAGGCACGTACTAAGCCCTTGGTCGTCCCATCATCAGAAGTAGCAATGGGTTGAATCTCTAATTTTTTTAGAGCACCTAATGATTTATACCCCCGAGATGCCACATTGGCGTTGCGAATCTTATCAAGAAAGGCTTCTTCTAGCCCTAGTTTTGCTGAAATATTGATTAATGTTTCAATTCCAATTCCTGTCGTAAAAATAACCCAATCTGCACCTTTTTCAACAAACTCCGCCAAATCCGGCTCTACTTCCTTTTCTGCTAAAAACACCGTTCCCTGAAGCGAACGGATAACAGGAATTCCGCCTTGTTTTTCAATTAATGTACTGATTTCTTCCAGTTTGCGTGTACCGCCAACTACAATTCGTTTTCCTGATAAACCTTTTTCCATTTATGTACCTCACCTCTTTTTTATTTATTAATGTAACATAATTTATGACAAAAAAAATAAGGAGAAGCTATTCTCCCTCATTTTTTCCCTTGTGCCCATAATTCGATTTCTTGTGATGAATAAATATGTACTCCTTTTTTTGGGGTTGACGCGACCGCTGCCATAGCTGCCGCAACCTTCTTTGCCTCTATAGCTCGATACGGTCGCAGAGGTCCGACCATAAGTTTATTTAGAAAACCGCTAACATTTGCCGCCAGTCTTTCTCCGAAGCGAAATTCTTCCCGCTCCCCTAATAATAAAGAGGGTCGGAAAATGTTTATGGCCGGCAAGAAAACCATGGTTAGGGATTCTTCAATTTCACCCTTAACCCGGTTATAAAAAAAGGACGATTTAGGATTGGCCCCCATAGCTGTGATGATAAGAAAATTTTCAACGCCCCTACTTTTGGCCACTTTAGCAGCCTCAAGCGGATACACGTAATCCACTTTTCGAAAGGCTTCCCTAGTTTTCGCCTTTTTAATGGTTGTTCCTAAACAGCAGTAGACATCGGTTACGTTGTTAAATAATTCTGAGTAATTCCCTAGATGGTTGAAATCAACCGTATGTAACTCTAAAACGGATTCCTTTATTTCAATCGGTCTTCTAACTAATAAAATGATTTTTTCATATCGTTTTTGTTGAACGAGAATCTTGACTAATTCTTTCCCAACAAGCCCGCTTGCCCCTAGGATAAGTGCCTTATTTTTTCTAACTGCCACAGATAATCACCTTTTTAAGGCATGAAATTCTAAGATTCTGCCTGTTTATTTTTCATTTCCATTTTGACATTTCTCCTAACAAAAAGGAAGATGAAAACTAACATTAGCTCTAAAATAAGGCCGATAATATTCCATGTATAAAAAGAAAAACGTAATAAATCCATCGTATTCTTAAACATTAATATAGACAAATACCCAACAATAAACGCTATCGGAAATAAATATTTATTTGTATTATGTTTATACAGATAACTCAAGCAGTGGTTGATCGCATATAGTAAAAAAGCAACTTTTGTAAAAATGGTTGGCAGCCACGCCACCGTAATAACCAAATCAAGACGATCGAGAAAATCGGTGATGTTAATTTGCTGAATGAGCATTAGGCTAGGGTAGGTTGACTCTCGGATGATTTTTGTCCCCAATACTGCCAAAGCTGAAAGCAACACAACCATGAATAGAAACAAACCAAGCCCGGTTCCAATAATAACCGCTCGCCGTGCTTTACGGGGCGGATTACTATTGGAAATAATAATTAAAAAGAAAAAGATTTCCCCCATCCAAGAGAAGGTAACATATACTGCTCTTAAAATAGCAGGAATCGACTCCATTCCAAACAATGGCTGGAGATTCCCAAAATTCCATTCATTCATTAATAATAAGGGAAGCATAGAGACGATAATGAACAATATGAAAAAGAAAATGGACGTCATTCTAGCGATTACTTCAATCCCGGATATAGCGACGTAGATTACTACTAAGATAGAAAGAACCATTAAGACATCATTTGGAGTCGTAGGTAAAAGGACGGTTGCAACAAAGTCTATCATACCTCGTAAATCCCTGATAAAAGTAAAAATAACAAAGAGAAGAAAGAGCAAAATAAATCCCTTTTCTATCCATTTGCTCTTACCTCCAATTAATAGAACATTTTGTGTCCATTCAGCATTTTTGTTTTTACCAAATATTATAAAGATTAAAGTTAATAAAATGGGATAGATAATTATGGGTACCATCCATGCGTTTTGGTCGCCTTGCTGTAAAATAATTTGAGGCAGACTAATGATAGGTCCAGCAAAGATTAGATTTGCTACTAATAGTGATAATTGGAGTTCAGATATCTTTTGTTTCATAATTTCACAACCATTCTCGATATGCCTTCAAATGTCACATTTAAATAGGTAGTGACGCTGCTGAGTGATAAATGAAACAAATCCATCAATGAAACACTAAATGCTAAACCGACCAATAAGTAAACCCATTTTCGTTCTTTTTTACTTACAATATCTTTTTTCAATACAAATAAGGTATACAAAATGAGACTTATCCAGACAACAATTATTCCTATTTTCATCTTTTCATTCCTTCTCTATAATCCCTGTATTCGTAGATCTATGGATATCTGCATCTACTTTTACGGTGACTTTTAAGTCTGGCAGCATGGTTCGCCAGTCTTTTTGCCACTTTTGTTCCCAATATTGGTGCTTATTTTTAAAGAGATACCAGCCAAATCCAAACACATCTACTCCTTGGGAATGTGCGTGCTTTAAAATAGCTAGAATTTCTTTTTTTATTTGATTTTCCATTTTGCTAATAATTAAGCGATACGTTTTTGGATCCTCAATCCGATAATTGGGCTCATTTTCGAATAAAACACCAGCAGCTCTGACAGTTAAAAGAAAGGTGGGTTTGCCATCCACCATCTGCAAATTAGGCTCGGTTGAGTTTTCAAAAATCAGGACGGAAAGTTCCTCATTCTTTGCCACAGGAAAGGAAACAGACTTTTTGTTCATCTTTTCAAATAACCATAAAATTCCTGAAGCTTCTTTTCTGGTGGTAGAAAAGGATAGTTTATCATTTTTAAAAACAGCAAAGCTGTCCATTTGGACTTCTTTTTTACTTTTATCATCCTTTGTTGTACCTGCCGTTTCGATCATAGGAATGACCATGTCCTTGCCTTCCCTGCTTAAATCTTGAAGAGCATCTCGTGCCGTCATATTAATACCACTTTTGGACATTTCTCTCATTCCTTCACCAGAGTATTGTTCCATCCGAGGCTGTGATTTCAATAGTTTAACGGCATCACCTTTTGCTATCAACAAAAAGGTTGAAATCCTCGAGCGCGGCTGAGTAAATATTGCATTTAATGATTTCTCGATCCCCTCTTTTGCAAGAGATTCTCCAATAATATGGACTCGTCTATGTCCTAAATAAACTCTCCTCGACAATTTTGTTTGAATATCTTCAATACCTTGGCGCTCATTCCCTCCAACTCCTTGGGCAACTAGGAAAGGACCTTCACCGCTTGTTCCCCCTCCTCCACCGCTAGAACCGGCGCCTCCCATAGAGCTCGGCAGCGGAATCTGTAGTGAAAAAAGGATTTTGTTGTTGGATC
This sequence comes from Neobacillus cucumis, assembly GCF_002860255.1. Lineage (GTDB taxonomy): Bacteria > Bacillota > Bacilli > Bacillales > Cytobacillaceae > Neobacillus > Neobacillus cucumis_A. The sequence goes on along the minus strand of NZ_PGVE01000017.1, from coordinate 274,644 downwards.
CCTTATCAACACCTGTCGCAACAACAAACCCTATATCGTTTATTTCAGAGCGATCCCAACACCCCGTTAATAAAACAACTGAGATTATGCAAGTGAACCAAAGCCGGACTACTTTCATGTTGGATTCCCTTCTTCACTCCCTTTTCCAGGGCTTGGTTTTAGATCTTCCCCTTCTCTTGTCATATCGACTTTAACCGTTTGATTAGGCCGCTCGTTCATGGACCACCATGGGACTCTGATAAATACATCCTTTACCCCCTTCATTGACAGAGGTGATACTGGTGATAAATAAGGGATTCCAAATGATCTCAATTTACACAAATGCGTTAAAATGATTAAAATCCCTAAGACGATCCCAAATAATCCAAACATTCCTGCAAGTAAAATAAAGGGAAAACGAAGCAGACGAATGGAAATTGCCATATTAAATCTTGGAATAGTAAAGGAGGCTATTCCTGTTAGAGATACGACAATGACCATCGGAGCAGATACGATTCCCGCCTCAACTGCAGCCTGTCCTATTACAAGTGCTCCCAAAATACTGACAGCCTGACCAACTATTTTAGGAAGTCTTACGCCTGCCTCTCTCAAAGCTTCAAAAGATATTTCCATTATCATTGCTTCAACAAATGCTGGAAATGGGATAGCTTCCCTGCTTGACGCAATACTAAATAACAAGTTTGTCGGAATCATTTCTTGATGATAGGTAGTGACAGCCACGTAAAGGCTCGGTAAGGTAAGTGCAATAAATACAAAGATAATCCTAAGCAATCGAAGAAAAATGGAAATGTGATACCGATGGTAATAATCTTCACTGGCTTGAAGGAACTGCCAAAATGTAGAGGGCATAACGAGTGCCAGTGGTGTACCATCAATGATAATGGCCACTCTTCCTTCTAACAAATTGGCTGCGATCGTATCTGGTCTTTCCGTATTTTGAACTTGAGGAAATACACTCCAAGGATTGTCCTCAATTAATTCCTCTATATAACCGCTTTCTAATACACCGTCAATTTTGATTCGATCCAGCCGGGCCTGAACTTCTTTTAAGAGCTCTGGCGACACTAACCCATCGATATACATAATAGCGATTCCGGTTTTAGTTTCCTCTCCAACATCCTTCGCAATTGTTTTCAATCGGTTAGAACGGATCTTTTGCCTGACAAGAGCTGTATTTACTCTGAGACTCTCTGTAAGACCTTCACGGGGACCGCGAACTACTGACTCTGTTTCCGGTTCTGTTACCCCTCTTCTTTGTCCGCCTTTGGCATCTATAACTATTCCGGTAGGGACATGATCTACCAAAAGTACCGTATTTCCTTTTAAAATATTTTTAACAGCATCATCAAGCATGTTGATTTCTGTCACAGAGCTAGCTGAAATAATCCTCTCTACTAAAAAATCTGCCGTTACTCGGTCTCGCTCTACTTCTTTTAGGACCTGATTTATTCCATGCAGCTGGATGCTGTTTGTATCCACCAATCCATCTACAAAAAGAAGGCAGACTTTTACTTCTCCAGCAATAATCTGCCGAAACACAATATCAGAACAGTTCTCAAAAAGGCCCTTTAAACGATCAATGTTAATTGATAGATCGCTTTCGATTTCCTTATTTGTTTTTTCACTAGGTACTGATTTCTTTTGGTCGTCTTTAAGAAATTTTTTAAATTTTCTCATCGAAAAACTCCGAATAGGTGAATTTTTAGAAATCGGGAAAGGATGATTGAATAATTTACTTTTTATAATTTGCACCATTAATTGAATAATATTCCTGTAAACTCAGGCTAAATTGTCTTATTTTGTCTTGCTTGGGACATACTGAAGGGTGTGCGAAATTATGTTGACAGGAGGTACGGATTATCTTTGGACGATCAGTTTAGTAATTTTATAAATGAGGTGTCGATTCAAGCAAAAATGGAAAATGTATGGGGATATACATGTGGTTCCTGGAAAAATTGTAATCAGGACAACATTCGATCATTCCTCGCTCATTGTATGGAATATAATATCGACCCAAATTACTGTATGAGCTGGGTCGAGCAGCATAAAAATGAAATTCCGAATTGGTCGGCAGTATCTGAGACCTCGCTTGGCTGGTTAAACCAACATACATCCACAGGATCAGCGATTTCTATTACTGATCATGAATTAAGTTAATGAAACGGGAGTCTAGGTGGCTGAACATAAAAAAATCCTCATCAGCTTAACCAGCTAGTGAGGATTTTTTTATTGAATTATTAGGATTTTTCTAATGATTCAACTAATTTAAAGATGAATTGATAGATTAAACTAAAGGCTTCACCTATTGTCATATCTTCTTGAAATCCCTCTACATAGTCCAAGGCGAAGTTTAAATTCCATAACCCATCTTCATTGCTAAACATTAAATCAAATTTACCTTCTCCACCATGTAAATGTGTATTTAAGTAAGCTTTAAGCTGCTCATGGAACTTTTTCTGAAACTTTAAACCAAGCATTACATCATAGGTACCAAATACATCATCGACCTCTAGGGAAATGGCATCGACATTCACAAAATCTAACCATTTCGATTCTAGGTAGATGAACTCATTTTTATGCTTCTTTAGGTAATGAAGTGGTTCCGACAAAAAAGCAGAGGTTTCATTTTTTAACATATTTTCTGACTCTTTATCACAGCGTTCAATGTAAGCATCGGCAAATCTAGTACTGGCATCCTTCTCCACAAAGTTAGCATTTTCAAAGAGCTGGTTTTTCTCAGCAAATTGCCTTTCCTCTTTAAAAAGTACAACCCCTTCAGCCGTTTGATTTGTTTGCTCCGATATGTAAGATTGGATTTTCTCCTTTAACATACTTACCCTCCTCCTATTTATCTACTTGTACTAATAATAAATAACTTCACTAAAAAAGCAAATAACAAGCATTAACATCATAACCACGCAAAAAAAGGTGCCAAGACCCTTAATGGTGCCTGACACCGTTTTTTACCTAATTACACTTTGTGAAACGTCCCATATGACAAAATACTTGGAATATTGTCTTGTCAAAACGATGGCTTCTTTCTCGTCCTTAAGAAATATTAAACCAGAACCCATTTGCTCTTCAAAAACCCATCCTTTTGATTTCATAAATTCTTTCACCTGTTTAAATGGTTGATTGCCCGAATTGCTGGAAAGGTATCTGCTCTTTTTTTCCGTATTAAAAAACTGAACATAATCAGTATCCGTTAGTTTTAATTTCACGATTGACACAAGCAGTGGTACGGGGTTTCCCTCTTGAAATAAGGCAGGTCCCAGGAACCCGATGGTCACACCGGAAACGATTGTCAAACCAAGCGCGATCGTCAATACTAATTTTTTTAACCCGTTCACCTATTAACCCCCTTGAAAACGATTCTATCTATATGACGACCCAAGGGTGTTATTGGTTTCATTTAACAGTATTACAATTTTATTACAATTATTCCCTCTCTATAGAAAGAGAAGATCAACTATTATTCTATTAACTTTCTTTTATAAAACTGCTTGGCATCACAACTGCTACAACTTCTCCACTGGCACATTGGATATCATTTGCAAACACTTCTGTGACTACTTTAAATTTTTTAGGATGAATTTCCTCCACCCGGCCAACCACTTTTAGTGTGACACCGTGGGGAGTCGGCTTTAGAAAATTCACATTTAAGGAAGCGGTTACAAAGCGAGGCGCGTCCTTTCCATCACCTGGTTCAATGCCATTTTTCCGGTGTAAGGCCAATGCAGCGGAACCTGTTCCATGACAATCGATCAAGGAAGCAATCAGACCTCCATAGACAAATCCGGGTAAGGCCGTATGTTCCGGTTTTGGTGAATAAAACGTTACAGTTGTGTCCCCTTCCCAGCCAGTTCGAAAATGGTGACCAGCTTCATTTAAGCGGCCACATCCATAACACCAAGCAAAATCATCTGGATACTCATCTTGAATTGCTTTAATTACTTTTTCCTCCATTGTCAAACCTCCTTTTCCAGAAAATTATAACATGTTTGAGAACTTATGTTAAAATTTAGTAGTACGAAGTTTTTAGAAGGAGATTGAGATGACAAAAATGATGGAAAAACGCCTCAACCGCTCTATGATTCCACTAGAAGAAACATGGAACCTAAACGATTTATTCCCCTCTGAAAAAGATTGGGAAGCGGAATTAAATATAATTGAAAAAGAAATTTCTCAGTTTGATAGTTTTAAAGGAGTAGTACATACAGGTTCAAAAACGTTATTAGATTGCTTGCTTGCTCAGGAACAGCTTCAGATGAAAATGATTAAAGCTTGGACATTTGCCAATTTACAGCAATCGGTAGATGGAACGAATCCTAACTACCAAGCGAATTCTGCAAAATTTTCTGCCTTGCGTACCAAAACGATCGCAGCACTCTCTTTTATAAATTCAGAGATTCTTGCTCTTCCCGAAGGGACCATTGAAAAGTTTTTAGAGGAAGAACCTGAGCTAAAAGCCTTCGCAAAAAATCTTTCCGAGCTCCTTGAAACGAAGAAACACATATTATTGCCTGAAACAGAGGAAGTATTGGCTGCACTTGGTGAGCTCCAAGGATCCCCTTATCAAATCTACCAAATGACTAAGTTAGCAGATATGGATTTTGCACCCATTCATGATTCAGAAGGAAATGAACAGCCTGTATCATTTGCCTTATTCGAAAACCGGTATGAATTTTCAAGCGATACCGCTTCTCGCAGGAAAGCATATGGCTCCTTCGTGTCAACGTTAAAACAATACAAAAATACTATGGCTGCCACCTATGCAACCGAAGTAAAGAAACAAGTGACACTTTCCCGCTTGCGAAATTATGAATCTGTTACCCATATGCTTCTTGAACCACAGCAGGTCACACTTGAAATGTACAATAATCAAATCGATACGATCTTTAATGAACTAGCTCCGCATATGCGCCGGTTTGCCCTATTAAAAAAGCAGGTATTAGGTTTGGATACCATGCGTTTCTGTGATTTAAAGGCACCTTTAGATCCTGAATTTAATCCGTCCACCACCTATGAGGAAGCGAGTCAAATTATCTTAGAATCTTTAAAAGTAATGGGTTCCGAATATGTGGACATTATTGAAAGGGGCTTTAAAGAGAGATGGGTAGACCGTGCTGATAATATTGGCAAATCAACTGGAGCTTTTTGTTCCAGCCCATATGGTGCACATCCTTATATTCTCATTACCTGGCAGGATAATATGCGCGGTTGTTTTACACTGGCACATGAATTTGGCCATGCCGGACATTTCTTTTTAGCTAATCAGAACCAGCGGATTATGAATGTCCGTCCTTCTATGTATTTTATTGAGGCACCGTCAACAATGCATGAAATGTTATTAGGTCAGCATTTACTTGCTAAATATGATGATAAACAAATGCGCCGCTGGGTAGTCTTGCAGCTTTTAGGAACTTATTATCATAACTTTGTCACTCATTTACTCGAGGCTGAATATCAACGCAGGGTTTATAGGCTTGCTGAAGAAGGACAGGCATTGACAGCAAAAACATTGTCAGATTTGACCGGAGAGGTTCTTACTGAGTTCTGGGGAGAAACTGTTGAAATGGATGAAGGTGCACGTTTGACTTGGATGCGGCAGCCGCACTATTATATGGGCTTATACCCCTACACCTACTCTGCTGGCTTAACAGCTTCCACGGCTGTTGCCCAAATGATTCAGGAAGAAGGTCAGCCGGCAGTAGATCGTTGGCTGGAGGTGCTTCGTGCAGGCGGTACCATGAAGCCGCTTGAATTACTAAAGCATGCGGGCGTGGATATGTCTCAATCGGAACCAATCAGGAAAGCTGTTGCATACGTGGGTTCATTAATTGATGAGTTAGAAAATTCTTATAAGTAAAGAACCAAAGCGCAAGCGCCTTGTTCAGTAAATCTATAATTTCCTAGATATGAGAAAGGATGCCGGGAATTTTATGCGGCATCCTTTAATGTTATCTTTTTAGCTGACCTTGATAGGCTGCTGATGTTCTAATTTCTACCGTTAATTTTCCATTAGCATAAATCGTTTTAATTAAGAATGGTACGCCGGTTGTATTTTGAAAACGAAAATCTGGACCTCCATAGGAAACTGTCGCATCCCTTCCTTCTGGGACATAACCGACAGATAAGGAGTGATGATGCTTTTCGATATACGTTACCCCAACTTGGTCAACCGCATTAAACAAGGTTGACGATGTCTGACAAATTCCCCCGCCAATACCCATAACCATTTTCTTATTGACAATTTCCTTTGCCGGCTGGTAACCATGGGCAGCGTCACTTGGTCCGACGGTTGTATTAAATGAAAAGGAATCTTGCGTACCCACTATAATATTATTAATTGCCTGAGCAGACAATTCGATATTCTTTGAACGTCCTGTCACCCCGCTGTTAAAATAAGTCGTATAGGAAGCAACCACCACTTCATTCAAATGGGCAGGATCTTCCGGTTGATAGCCGCTTGCTGTTACCGTAATAGGCAGGTCTACATTCCCGCCATTAGTAGACGCGTTCATCACGCGATTCACTAATTCCGCTTCATCTAAAATAATTTGAGGCTTTCCCTTTATGATTTCCCCGTTTGCATCGATTTTGTCAAGGACCATCCGTTGATCATATCCCGTCGTTTTATCGGTTCCTCTAGCCAAGTCCTTGGCCCATTTTTCCAATTCCTGTTTATATGAATCTGGATTACTCCCAAACCCTAATTCTTCAGGCAAAAAAGTTCTCACAATACTTTTGGTATTAGGATCGATCACATTGACGGCAACTGTTTTTTTTTCTTCTTCCTTTTTCGGTTGTTCTTCTGGCTTTTGAACCGGCTGTTTCTGTGTTTCTGATACCTTTTCAGTCTCCGGCTTTTTGGTTGACGCCTTTTCATTACATCCCGTTAAAGCTAGTAAACTCCAAATTAAAACTAGCGATATTGCCCATCTTTGCTTAGCCATGTTACCCAACTTCTCCTCTGTTCTAAATGTCATTCAATGCCGGCAAATACGTTGATTGAATTACCTACATTCTCCCATTTTATTCTTTCAAATAACGGATTATTCCATAGAAATTGTTCAGTCTATCTGACAGTTTAAAAATTTCCACCCAAATAAAAAAGCAGCCTGAACGACAAGTTTCAAACTGCTTAGATGATTATTTTTTATCTAGTTCCCGTTTTAGCCACTGGCTTAATGACCTTTGCTTCTGTTAAGACTGGCAGATACTTTTTATAAGTATACCAATAAGCCATGGCAATAAAGATTGTACCGCCAACAGCATTGCCTAAAAATACAGGGATAAAATTTTGAATATACTCTATCCAGGTAAAATGTCCTGCGAAGATGGCGGCAGGAATGACAAACATATTGGCGACAACGTGCTGGAAGCCAATAGCAACAAATGCCATAGTTGGGAACCAAATCCCTAAAATTTTTCCGGACATGTCATTAGCCCCATAGGAAAGCCAAACAGCAGAGGCAACCAACCAGTTACATCCAATTCCAGAAACAAAGGCCTGCAGAAATGTTGCTTCCAGCTTGTGGCCCGCGTTACTAATTGTTTTTTCTAAAAATGGAGCTGTTTCGGTTAATCCAACAACATGGCCAAAGAAATAGGCAACAAAGATCGCTCCTAAAAAGTTACTAATAGTTACTAGGAACCAGTTATATAATACTTTTCCTGTACTTACCCTTTTTGCCATTCTTGCCAGCGGCACGGCCATCATATTTCCTGTTAATAATTCCCCGCCAGCCAACAGAGTAAGAATAAGTCCGATTGGGAATACGCTAGCTCCTATTAAACTGCCCAATCCTTCGAGGCTGCCGGATAATGTAGCCGTTACACGGATAAATAACAAATAACCAAGAGCAATGAAAGCACCTGCTTCAAAACCTAAAATCATCGTTTGCAGTGGTGCATACTTAGTTTTTTTAACCCCATTTTCTACAGTAATTCCCATGATTTGGTCCGGTTTACTAAACCCCATAATTTTACACCCTCATTTTCTCATTTGTGAAATGTTTAACATACTTTCATTTTATAGCATTTTCTACCTGAAACATGTGAATATTTCTTTAATAATTTTGGAGCGCTTTCAAGCATAATAAGAATAGGTAATAAGTTCATGTCACATTTTGTAGAAAAATATATGGTATAATAAAATTATCGCGTATCTTTGCGAGAATCCCCATTTTTAACCAAAAAACTTAGGTTTATAGATATTATTATCACTAATTGAATGGATGTGGCCATATGGAAAATACAATTGAAACAATTTATCGTTTAGAAAATCCTGAGAAAAACATTATTAAATTTGCAACTGGATCACAACTGCGCTATGAAGATATCATTAAAGAAGTTTTTGGTGTGGCGTCTGTCACAGATTTACACATGATGATCCAATATAATAAAAACTTTCAAACCAGCATCTGTAAAAGCTATGGCATAAAAAACGAGAATAAAATACCCCTAAACAAAATCATCCGAATCGCTTCTAAATCAGATTTGCTCGATTTAAAACAACAACTGGTTAACGAGAGAAAACAGAATCCTGAGAATAATCAGGAAGTCAAATTAGACGAAAAAGATAACAACGTTAATCGCCCATTTGATACCATCATCCAACTCCAAGAAGGAATCTATCAATGGGACGAAAGCAATTTCTCCTACAACGCTGTAACTAATGGTGCCTGACACCAAAAAAATGGAAGATCACCTGTACAGTATTTAGATTTTACTGTTTAGGTATCTTCCATTTCATGTTTTTTTTTATATAAATTTCTCTAGGTTTTCTTCTTCCTATTTATCTACTTTTCTTTTTATTGGACTTGGTCATCCTGCCTAGGATAAAAGCTCCTGCAGCTACGCCAATGATGGTGTTGGTTTTCTTGTTAAATACTTGTTTGGCAACAAGATTTAAATTCTGCGGTCTTTCGGCTAGACGTCTCATAAAATATCCATACCAGTCATTTCCAAAAGGTACATACGTACAGAAATGATAGCCTTCACTTGCTAGGCTTAACTGAAGGTCTTTTCTAAACCCATATAACATTTGAAACTCGAATTGGTCATTCGGAATATTATTTTCTTTTACGAACTCTTTCACGTGGTTAATGATCCGATGGTCATGTGTAGCAATGGAAGTATATTTTCCATTTAATAGATGCCATTCAATTAATTTAATAAAGTTTGCATCAATATCTTTTTTATCTTGATACGCAATTTCTGCGGACTCTTTATAGGCACCCTTTACGATGCGAATTCGGAAATTTTTATACCTTTCAAGGTATTCCGACGCCTTATGGAAATAAGCTTGAATCACCGTCCCGACATTATCAAATTCCATTGAAAGCTCATCTAATAGATTAAAAGTTAATTCTAAGTGTTTAAAATCTTCCATATCAATATTGACAAACATATCATATCGACTCGCCTGATGGACAATTTCTCTGACATTATTTAAACAGAAGGAATAATCAATATCCAAGCCAACCTGAGTTGGTTTAAGGGAAATATGGGCATCCACTTGGTTTTCATTGATAGCTTCAATCACTTTGAGTATTTGTTCTTTCGCAGCCGTTGCCTCTTCTTCTTTAAACACAAACTCCCCTAAGTTATCGACGGTACAAGAGATTCCTTGAGCGTTTAGTTCCTTTATACTTTTTATGACTTCAGGTATATTGGTCCCAGCAACAACACTTTGTGCACCCATTTTTAAGCCATACTTCTTGGCGGCATTATTAAGAAATTGATTTTGCGATAAACCCATGAAAATATCCTTCAACATTGCGATTTCCCCTTGCCGATAGTTTTTATATGATAGGAGATATGACCTTCCTACCAGCTATAAACACGACTACGCCTATTGGCGAGTTATTTATACAATCATTATAGCATACGCTTTCAATAAAAATTATTTTGTGAATATTCCAACATAAAAACGCTATCATTTTATAATACTTATTTTTCCTTACGATGGTTCATGGGTAAATTAATCATAAAAAAAGCTCATTTCTCAAAAAAGAAATGAGCTTAACTGACATGAAGAACAATCTTAGTTTTCCGCAAGATTTTTGGTCGCATTCTTACCTGCAGGGTTAGCTTGACCATTTCCTTCTATTTCTTCCGCTTGCTTCGAACGCTTAATAAAAAAGGCGAGTACAAGAGCAACACTTGCAATAAAGGTTGCAATTAAAAAGGAAAAATTGATTCCATTTAGCATGGCTTGCATCATAATATGCTGCTTCATTTCAGCGATAGCGGCCTTAGTTGGAGGAGCAGTCAAATGCTGCATTGCTGCATTACCTAGTTCTTTAGCCTCTGATTCTGTCCGGTTCGACATAATTGTAACCATTAATGCTGTACCAATCGCACCTGCGACTTGGTTTAACGTATTGTTCATAGCTGTGCCGTGCGGATAGAGACGCTTTGGAAGTTGATTAAGACCATTCGTAGATACCGGCATCATAACCATTGCCATACCAATAGAACGTACGGAATAAATAATAATTAGATGCGTATAAGTAGTATGAAGCGTTAATTTACTAAATGCATAAGTCGTAACAACAATAATAGTTAATCCTACTACTGCTAGGATTCTACCGCCAATTTTATCAAACAACTTCCCTGTGAGCGGGGACATAAACGCCATTAAGATAGCCCCAGGCATAAGTAATAAACCTGCATCCATTGGAGAAATTCCCCGAAGGTTTTGAGTATAAATAGGAAGGAGAATCATCCCTGAAAATAAGGCCATGTTTACAACCATTGAGATTACAGATGATAAAGCAAACATTGGATACTTATAGACTCGAAAGTTTAACAATGGTGCATTTTGCTTAAATTGGCGCCAAATGAATAAAAACAAAAAGATAATTCCAATCATAATGGTTCCATAAACCTCTGGGCTGTCCCAGCCCTTACTGCCGGCAGAACTAAAACCGTAAAGTATCCCGCCAAAACCGATACTAGACATAATGACGGATAAGAAATCTAACCGAATATTGACTTTTTCCTTTTTATCTTTAAGTAAGAAGAAACCAATTAATAAAACAATAATGGCTATTGGTGTAATGAAATGGAATAGCATTCTCCAGTCATAATGTTCAACAATCCATCCAGATAATGTAGGGCCAATGGCTGGAGCAAACATCAAAATCAGACCAAAAACGCCCATTGCTGCTCCTCTTTTCTCGATCGGAAAGCTTACTAACATAACATTCATTAAAAGTGGCATTAAGATAGCTGAGCCAGAAGCCTGAAGCATCCGACCGGCCAAAAGCAACGGAAATACGTGAGCAAATCCTGCAGTAATCGTACCAATTGAGAATAAGCCTAACGCCGCTAAAAATATATGACGAACAGAAAATTTTTGAATTAAGAAAGCACTAATCGGAATTAAGACTCCATTAACCAGCATAAAACCAGTGGTGAGCCACTGAACAGTGGAAGCCTCAATGTTTAAATCTTTCATAATGGAAGGCAGTGCAATGTTAAGTAATGTATTATTCAAAAATGAAATGAAGGCACCCACCATTAATACGGCTATAACTCCATACGGTGGACGACTTGCTTGTTTCTTCGTTTGGTCCATCTTGTTTCCCCCTAAAATCTTTGATTGAATCTAGTATGTTAAATTCGCATAAATAATATCTTATACCTTCGGTTCAACTTTTGCAATTGAAAATTACTTATAATTATTGAGTTTTTATTGCCTAATGTGTTAAAGCAACCCAATATTTATACAAGCAGTACAATTGCTAATCTCCGGCTCCTGCAAATTAGCGGATTCACCATGGGAAATCAATAGAGATCAATAACTATTTACATCTAAAACAAATTTATTAATCTTATTAATACAATGCACACAAAAAAACACTCCCAAAAAAGGGGAGTGTTTCTATTGTCTATCGTCTTCTGTTCCGATTCCGTAAAAAAGTAGGTATATCTAGTGAGTCATCTTGTACCTGATAAGATCGATCGTAATCATACGTTTGTTCTACCTGCTGATGCCTTTGCCCGCCATACTCATGGACTTCTTGTTCAATTGTTTCTTCATGTTTTGACTGCAAAACAGCTTCCTTCATAGGAGAAGCTGCAGGTCTTTGAGACGGACTATCTTCATCCGTAAAACCAGTTGCAATCACCGTAATCATAATTTCATCTTTTAAATTATCATTAATGATTGAACCGAAGATCATGTTTAACTCATGATCAGATGCAGATGCGACAAGATCTGCTGCTTCTTGCACCTCAAAAAGACTTAAATTACTACCGCCGGTGATGTTCATTAACACACCTTGGGCACCATCAATCGAAGTTTCAAGTAGTGGACTTGAAATGGCCTTTTTCGCTGCTTCAACGGCCCGGTCTGGACCCTTTGCAACTCCAATTCCCATTAAAGCAGTTCCTTGATTTGTCATAATTGTCTTAACATCCGCAAAATCGAGGTTAATTAATCCCGGTACTGCAATCAAGTCAGAAATCCCTTGAACACCCTGACGAAGGACATTATCAGCCTCACGGAATGCTTCTAACATCGGGGTTTTTTTGTCGACAATTTGTAGCAGGCGGTCATTTGGAATAATAATGAGAGTATCTACTGCTTTTCTCATTGAATCAATTCCACTGGCTGCGTTTACGGCACGCCTTTTACCTTCAAATCCAAACGGACGGGTTACTACCCCAATCGTAAGGGCACCTAGTTTACGGGCAATTTCCGCGATTGCAGGAGCAGCTCCTGTTCCAGTGCCACCGCCCATACCTGCGGTCACAAACACCATGTCAGCCCCTTCTAGTACCTCTTGTAGCTGCTTTCTGCTCTCTTCTACTGCTTTTCTTCCTACTTCCGGATTGGCACCTGCTCCAAGCCCTCTTGTTAAGGTCGCGCCTATTTGCATTTTTATCTCAGCTTTTGATAGATTAAGAGCCTGTGCATCTGTATTTACGGCAATAAATTCAACACCTTGAATCCCATCTTCAATCATGCGATTGACGGCATTATTTCCCCCGCCGCCAACACCAATCACTTTTATTCTTGCTATTTGATCTATATTCATATCAAGATCCCACATTCATTATTCCTCCCAAACCAATATTACTTCATAATTCAGAAAATTACCTTTAGTGTAAAAAGTACTTTTTTCCCAATCATTCTACTTAATATTTTAGCAAAATAATAGGCTTGTTTGTATAGTACCACGTATTCATTTCAAGAAAAAAATTAAAAAAACCCTCAAAAATGAGGGAATGTTTCTAGCTATTTCGAACTTTATTTATCCTATTGTCTTTTTGGATATATTGTACTACCAACAAGACAACAAACACTGCTAATCCTATGATATCACTTATCTTTTCCGGGTAAATTAAACATAGACCCGAAATAAAGGCCGCTATCCGTTCAAACCAGTACATTTTACGCATCCAAAAGCCTATGACACCTGCACTAATAAGTATCATACCAATAAAAGCAGTACACACTACCCAGATTAAATAGGTCCAAGTGGTATCAATCATCAATAATTCTGGAGAAAATACAAATACATATGGAATGATAAACGCAGAAATAGCCAATTTCGACGATTCAACCCCTGTTTTAAACGGTTCCCCTCCGGATATCGCTGCGGCAGCAAAGGCCGCTAAGGCCACTGGAGGTGTAATATCTGCCACAATTCCAAAATAGAACACAAATAGATGTGCAGCTAAATCAGGTACCCCAAGCAAAATGATAGCAGGTGCTGCAATTGTAGATGTGATGACATAGTTTGCTGTCGTAGGTGATCCCATCCCAAGGATTAAGGAAGCAAACATCGTTAAAACTAATGTCGGCAAAAGGGCTCCACCAGATAAATCCAGCAATCCATTGGCCATTTTTAAACCTAGACCTGTCTTTGTCACCACACCTACTATAATACCGGCAGCAGCGGTCGCAGCTGCTATCCCCAGCGCTGATCGTGCTCCATCCACAAGTGCATCTAACACACCCTTAACCCCTATTCTTGTCTCTTTTCTAAAGGAGCTAACAACTACAGTAATAATCATTGACCATAAAGCAGCACGGGTCACACTCATACCTGACATTAACAATAGAATAATCCCAAGAATAGGAAGTAATAAATAAAGTTTTCCAAAGACTTCTTTGCGTTTCGGCATTTCTTCCTTCGTTAAACCACGGAGCCCGATTCGCTTAGCCTCGAAATGTGTCATAATCCAAATTCCAGTGAAATATAGAACTGCCGGTATAGCAGCAGCTTTCGCAATATCCCAATAACTGATTCCACCACCGATAAACTCTACCATCAAAAAGGCAGCTGCTCCCATTATGGGCGGCATTAATTGTCCCCCGGTCGATGAGGAGGCTTCTACTGCCCCTGCAAATTCCTTCTTATACCCAAGATTTTTCATCATCGGGATAGTAAATGCACCCGATGTAACCACATTTGCAACCGAACTGCCGCTGATGGTCCCCTGAAGTGCACTGGAAAAAACTGCTACCTTTGCTGGCCCGCCCACACTTCTCCCAGCAATGGCAATAGAAAGATCATTAAAATATTCTCCTACTCCTGTCTTGATTAAGAAGGAACCAAATAAAAGAAAGAGAAAGATAAATGTCGAAGAAACAGCAAGTGGTGTGCCCAGGATTCCTTCAGTCGTAAAAAACATGGTCTGAACGAATCGTTCTAGATCAAGTCCGCGGTGAGCAATAAACCCTGGCATGTAAGGACCAAACAAAGCATATCCAATGAAGATTAATGCGATAATGGTAATGGGCAATCCGACGGTTCGACGTGTTGCTTCCAAGACTAATAAAATAGCAGCGAGGCCGATAGAAAAATCAAGAGTAGTGATATTACCAACTCTTCCCACCAAATCATCAAGCATCAATGGCCAATAGGTCCCTACGACAATGGAAAGCCCGGCAAGTACGATGTCATACCATGCTACCTTTAACTCTCTACCTCTATTTTTCCTTCGGGCAGGAAAAAGTAAAAAAATCAGTGCAAGTGCAAAACCTAAGTGTATAGAGCGTTGAAGCTGTGCAGTTAAAACCCCAAATACCCCTGTATAAACCTGAAATAATGAAAAAGCTAAAAGACCTGCAAAGGTAATCCAGGCAAATATGCCTTTTAACTTCCTTGTTCCCGCCTCCGGATCATATTTCTCCATTAGTTCTTGCTGTTTTTCCTCAGATAACGGCTCCTCATATTGACTCAAGGATATTCACTCCTTTCCACTGCTCAAACATCGTTAATTTCCGAATTTCAACCTTAACTGAGGTTCCAGGAGCAATCGATTGTGATAGCGGATATTCTTTATTTTGAAAAATAACTCTATGATTAGCACGAACCTGTCCGACTCGTAAATAAAAATAAGGGAAGACCCGGTTCATATTTTCAATGGAATATTTTCCATTCTTTCGAATAAATATTTCACCTTTACCAGCATTTGAAGGCATCCCGATGGCAAAATCTTGGTATATTAATTCATACTGCTGGATTTCAAGGTTAGCTGTGATTCTGTAGCTTTCGACAACATCTGTCAAATGAATAGAATGAGTATATTTTATTTTAAAATGGGTTTCATTATTTAGCGGGAGATAGGCTAGTTTTGTCGAAGAATGGTAGGGTTGAAATACAATTGCTAGCTTAAGTGGAGTTACTGCTATCAATATGCTAGCAATTATACAGCAAATCACTAGCATGATGCTAAGCTGTGTTTTCTTCCTCTTTTTCATTTTTCACTCCTTCTCTTTCAAAGAATAATAGATAAATCTCCGAGTGAAATCGGCCTGTTATAGATCCGGTTTCACTCGGATGAACCTGAGCTTCCTTTATTGAGCTTTAACCCCTTTTTCCGAAAAATATTTCTTTGCTCCTGGATGTACTTCTATTCCGACACCATTCAGGGCATTTTCTGCTTTAATTAATTTTCCTTTGGCATGTGTCACCTTATCCAAATTTTCAAAGATCGCCTTCGTAATATCGTAAACAACTGTTTCTGAAAGGTCGCTTCTAGCGACTAACATCGCTTGAACAGCTACGGTAGGAACGGCCTCATTTAATTTGTAAGTACCTGCTGGCACTTCGTCTTTAACGTAATATGGATATTGCTCAATTAATTTGTCTATTTTATCCTGTGCAATCGGTACGATTACAACATTTTCAGTTGCAGAGAGGCTTTCAACCGCTCCTGTTGGCGTACCTGCTGTTACAAAGGCTGCATCGATTGTACCATCTTGGATTCCCTCAGCAGATTCATCGAAAGAAAGATCCTGTTTTTTGATATCATTAAATGTTAAACCGTACATTTCTAGGATTTGTTCGGCATTTGCAACCGTTCCAGAACCTGGTGAACCAACAGATACCTTCTTCCCCTTTAAATCCTCTATTGATTTGATTCCTGTTTTTTGGGTGGTAACAATTTGAATGGTCTCTGGATAAAGCGTAGCAATCGCCTTCACATTGCTAACCTTATTATCCTTGAACATTAACTTACCCTCTTTGGCATATGTGGCAATATCTGTTTGCGTAAAGGCAATCTCTCCATCACCATTCTTAAGAGTTGTCATGTTTTCAGCTGAAGCTCCAGAGGTCTCCGCATTTGTTTCAATTCCCGTCTCATCCTTTATGATTTTGGCAAAGGATCCCCCTAGCGGATAATAGGTTCCACCTGTACCACCTGTCAGAATACTAATAAATTCAGGTTTTTCCTCACCGCCTGTTCCTTCCTTACTATCCTCTTTACTGCTACAAGCAGAGAGAATCATAGACATTAGTAACAGAAAAACCGTTGATAGAAGAAATTTTTTCTTTTTCAAAAAACAGCCCCCTTTTTCATTTCCTTCTGTCATATACATTCTTATTAGACTAGTTCCCAAAACTTGTCATTTACGGGCAAGTTGGTACTTTATACCTAAATCACCCACACAGACAGCCATAAAAAAGGCGATGAATAGTATGGAGGAAACATCTCAGAATTGTTGACTGTTTGAACTCTTTATGTCACTTTTAAGAGGAATACAGTAGATTTCCAATAAGAGGAGAATGTTACTAGTGAAACGAAAAATAATTGCTTATAACTTTGAATTAACAGAAACTCTTGAAAAACTAAAAAATCAGTTTGAGGTGGAAATATTTGATAGTATTAATCCTTCAACAGACCCGGCATTTATAGAGGCACTTAAGGATGCTGAAGGCATTGTGGGGCTAGCTCTCCCCGTTAATCAAGAACTATTAGAACGTGCCCCAAAGCTAAAAATAGTTTCTAATAATTCTACTGGTTATAATAACCTTTTGATTAATGAGATGACAAAACGCGGTGTGATGGGGACCAATACGCCTGGAGTACTCGAAGATACCACTGCCGATGCCATCTTTGGAATCCTCCTTGCCTCTGCCCGACGGATCACTGAATTAGATTATTTTGTAAAATCTGGGAATTGGAAAGGACATTTAACTACTGCAGAATATGCCATAGATGTCCATCATAAAACACTAGGGATTATTGGTATGGGCAAAATCGGTTCAGCTATCGCTAAGCGGGCACATCTCGGGTTTGATATGAATATCCTGTACCATAATCGAAACCGAAATTTAGAGGCAGAAGGAAAATATAATGCTGCATACTCCGACCTTGACACCCTTTTAAAAGAATCCGATTTTGTCTGCCTTATGACGCCGCTCACCCAAGAAACAGAGAACTTCATTGGTAAACGGGAATTTGAACTAATGAAAAAATCCGCAATTTTTGTAAATGGATCACGTGGTAAAACAGTTAATGAAGCAGCGTTAATAGAAGCACTAAAAAACAAGGAAATTCAAGGAGCTGCCCTTGATGTATATCAAATTGAGCCGATTAAAATGGACAATCCCCTGCTTCAGTTTCCAAACGTAGTCACCACACCACATATTGGATCGTCAACCTATGAAACAGAACGAAAAATGGCTGAGCTAGCTGTGGAAAATTTATTGGCGGGGTTAACGGGAAAGCGTCCTAATAACTTGATTAATCCCGAAGTGCTCAATTAAGATGAAAAAGAACATCCCTTTAATAAGATCATGAAGGAGTAAAAAACATGGCCGCCGCAAAGACTGTAATAGAAAAATTAAATTTGCAGAAATACGCGAACAAATTGATTCTGAATAAACCTGAACAAATTGAGGAATTTCAAGACCTAGAATATGATTCATCCATAAAAAAAGAGAAGTATGATTTAATATTTAGTTTTATATTTAGCTTAGATGAGTTTTCCAAAGAATTACAAACCGTAGTTGAAAAAAATTTGCTTGAGGACAACGGCTACTTATACTTCGCTTATCCGAAAAAGAACAATAAAGTGTATAAAGAATACATAGACCGTGACAGCTTTATTAATGCCCTGCCTACCGATGAGGAAGGTTATGTGCTAAACAGCAATATTAAGTTTGCAAGAATGGTTAGCTTAAATGATGTTTTTACCATCGTTGGTTTAAAATCAACCCCTAAAAAGACGAAAAAATCGTCCAGTAGTAAAAGCAGCCAGTGTGTCGATGACTACATTCATTTTATTGAGGATATTAAGCAGTACCTGTTGAAAAATGAAGACCTTTTAAAAAAATACAAGGATTTAACTCCAGGCTATCAAAAAAATTGGGCTCGCTATATCTATAGTGCTAAAAGAAAAGAGACACAAGAAAAAAGACTTCTGGAAATGGAAACAGTATTAGCCGAAGGCTATAAAACCATTGAATTATATAAACAAGCTAAAAATTAATTCTTTTGATCAAAAATAAATGGCGCACTTTGATAAATCAAGGCACCATTTATTTACGATGATATAGTTTACATAATATTTTTATGGTAAATAATTAATTTAGATGTTCATCTATTTTAGATAGTGTCTCCCCAATTGACTCTTGGATAACCAATGTATTCGATGCAAAGTCGTAAGGAGTATCTCCCTTATTAATGATAATTAATGGGACTCCGGAACTTTTATATTGTGGAAACGTGGAAAAAGGCGTAACTTTCAAACTAGTTCCTAATACTAGCAAACAGTCTGCCTGTCGAATCAGGTTAAGAATATGGTTAAACCCTTCCATTGTAAACCATTCGCCGGTATCACCAAACAAAACCACGTCTGGTTTAATGTAACGATCCTCCTTCCGCTTTGTTTCACAATGACTGCATACATAAAAATCCTCCATTGTATCTAAACGTGTGATCATCTCACCAGTTGAGTAACTCTTTCCGCAGTGCTGGCACGCAGCAGTTTTTATTGTTCCATGAAACTCAATCACATTCTCGCTGCCGGCTTTTTGATGGAGTCCATCAATATTCTGTGTGATGATTGCCCTGACCTTCCCATCTTTTTCCCAATTAGCCAATATTTGATGACCTTTATTCGGAACTGCTTCAGGGTGGTACAGATTTTCAATCGCAAACTGATAAAATTCCTTTGGATGTTTATAAAAATAATCTATTGAAAGTATGTATTCAGGTGTTAGCTTATAAATTCCCGACCGTGAACGGAAGTCTTTAATTCCAGATTCTGTACTTATACCCGCTCCAGTCAAAACAACGATGTTCTTAGCCTTTGTTAGTATGTTTGTGCAGGTTTCCAAAGTGTTGTTGTTCATCCATTCCCTCTCCTTTTTGCTCTTTTTCGCTATAAGAAAGCTACAAAAATGATAAAAATAATATATTCTTGTTTTGTATTTTTCAAGCGTTATCAGGGATATTAATCTTATAATGAACGATTTTTAGTAAAAAAACAAAAAGGATGCTGACAAAATGATCGAAATCCCAAGAACCCTTTATTGTGAGCAATGTCAAAAGGAAACGGAACATATGGTAAGGGAAGATGCTCTTGAAATAGAATATACATGTACGGTATGTAATAAACATGAGGATATTGTCAAATCATTTTTTTAAACACTACTTCTGGAACTTCCATATATCCTTTTAAAATAAATAGAACTCAGCCCTATAACTGGCTGAGTTCTTTTGAGTTAAAACTTATATGTTAAATTCCTTTATAGGCTAAACGATAAATTTCTGCTAACTCTGTTACTAATGGCAGCTTAGGATTTGCTGTTGTACATTGGTCTTCAAAAGCTTTCTCTGCCAAGTAATCAACTTTACTTTCGAATTCAGCTTGATCCACACCATTTGCTGCTATGCTCATAGGAATTTCTAATTCTAGCGCTAAGCGGATAATTGCCTGAACTAGGCTTTCTACACCTTCTTCAGTAGTAGCTGCAGGTAAACCTAAAGTTCTTGCAATCTCTGCATAGCGTTTGTCAGCTTTAAAGTGATTATACTTAGGGAAAGCCGTAAACTTTTTAGGTTTTGCTGCATTATAACGAATGACATGCGGCATTAAAATCGTATTTGAACGACCGTGAGCAATGTGGAATTCGGCACCTAATTTATGCGCAAGGCTGTGGTTAATACCTAGGAATGCATTCGCAAAGGCCATACCAGCAATGGTTGAAGCATTATGAATTTTTTCACGTGCTTCTTCATCATTTCCATTACGATAAGCTCTTGGCAGATATTCGAATACTAGCTGGATCGCTTTCATTGCTAGACCATCTGTAAAATCGTTCGCCATACAAGATACATATGCCTCAATTGCATGTGTTAAAACGTCCATACCAGTATCAGCCGTAATATGTTTTGGAACCGTCATAACGAACTGAGGATCGATAATCGCTACATCTGGTGTCAACTCATAGTCAGCTAACGGGTATTTAATATTTGCTTCTTTGTCAGTGATAACAGAGAATGATGTTACTTCAGAGCCTGTACCTGAAGTAGTTGGAATCGCCACAAATTGGGCTCTTTGACCTAAGTGAGGATATTTCACAATTCGTTTGCGAATATCTAGGAACTTTTGCTTTAAGCCAAAGAACTCTGCATCCGGATATTCATAGAACAGCCACATTCCTTTAGCCGCATCCATAGCAGAACCACCGCCTAAGGCAATAATGACATCCGGCTGGAACTTCGCCATCATTTCTGCGCCTTTCATAACTGTTTCGATAGATGGATCTGGTTCTACCTCAGAGAAAATTTCACAATGAACATAATCTGGGCGTTTACGCAAGTAGTAAAGCACTCTGTCAACATATCCTAATTTCACCATGCCAGGGTCGGTAACAATGAAGGCTTTAGAGATCTTAGGCATTTTAGCTAAATATTGAGTAGAGTTTTTCTCAAAATAAATTTTAGAAGGCACTTTGAACCACTGCATATTAACATTCCTTTTTGCTACTTTTTTGATATTAATTAAGTGTACAGCACCAACGTTTGTTGAAACAGAGTTGCCTCCATAGGTTCCGCAGCCAAGTGTTAATGATGGCATGTAAGCATTGTAGATATCACCAATCGCACCTTGAGATGATGGGGCGTTAACAATAATCCTTCCTGCTTTCATACGTAAGCCAAACTGGGTTATTACGTTTTGATCGTTTGTATGAATAACGGCAGAGTGTCCTAAACCACCGAACTCAAGCATTTCTTCGGCTCTTTTTAAGCCTTCATCAGTAGAATTCACCTTATAGCAGGCTAAGACTGGGCTTAATTTTTCCCTTGATAACGGATATTTAGGACCAACGCCCTTCAATTCTGCAACAAGGATTTTTGTGCCTTCTGGAACAGTAACTCCAGCCTTCTCAGCAATTTTATATGCAGGCATTCCAACAATCTCAGGGTTTACTGCACAAGATTGTTCATTAATAACTAACTTCTCTACCTTTTCTTTTTCTTCTGTATTTAAGAAATAGCAGTTATTAGCCATCATTTCATTTTTTACATCATTGTAAATTTCCTTATCAATGATAACAGCTTGTTCAGATGCACAAATCATACCATTATCGAACGTTTTGGATAGAATTAAATCATTCACGGCTTGTTTTAGGTTTGCTGTTTTTTCAATGTAGCATGGAACGTTTCCTGGACCAACGCCTAGAGCTGGTTTACCTGAACTATAAGCAGATTTCACCATGCCTGCACCGCCAGTAGCAAGAATCATCGAAATCTTATTATGATTCATTAATGCTTGTGTAGCTTCTAATGATGGTGCTTCAATCCATTGAATACAATTTTCGGGTGCTCCCGCTTTAATGGCTGCATCTCTCAGTACTCTTGCCGCTTCACTGCTGCATTTTTGTGCAGATGGATGGAAGGCAAAAATAATTGGGTTCCGTGTTTTAATGGAAATGAGTGCTTTGAACATAGTTGTTGATGTTGGATTTGTAACAGGGGTTACCCCAGCTACCACACCGACAGGCTCAGCAATTTCAATCATGCCTTCATGTTCATTTTCGTTGATAATGCCAACTGTTTTGTTATATTTGATATTGTGGTAGACATATTCTGTTGCAAACATGTTTTTTATGATTTTATCCTCGTATACGCCTCTTCCGGTTTCTTCGACAGCGAGTTTTGCTAACGGCATATGCTGATCAAGTCCTGCTAGTGCCATTTGCTTAACAATTTCATCAATCATTTCTTGGTCAAAGGCTCTGAATTCCTCTAAAGCTTTCAAACCATTTTCGACCAAGCCATTGATCATATTTGTTACACCCTGTTTGTCTTTAACTGATTTTTCCACTACTGCCATGATATTCCCTCCAATTATATATGTGAAGTATTTCACATATTTTAATAAAAAAATTAGATTACGGATCTAGCATATATGAAGTTATTTTTGTGAGGTTTTTCACAAGTATAACTAAATAATAAAGTAATAAAAAATTTATTCACACACTGGATTACGCGGAATTTTTTCGAATAAGATTTCTGTTAGTACTTTGGAGTATTTTTTTACAATGACAACATAATTTACTGTCCAGATATAACTTGGAATCTCTTCGTTTTCTTTCATCAGCATGGCTTCAAATGGGTCACCGACTATTTCTTCGAAGATCTCTTGGGTATAAGTTTCAGCATCTGTTGAGAAGGCTTGCCATTCACAAATCATCATGTCTTATCACTCCTTGTTTCTCTATGGTTACATCATAACATGAAAAAACGATAATAGTTTGTGAAATATTGAACAATGTTTGAACGTTGGTTACTTTTTCTAATTTTAGTTCAATAGCACTAAATAAGCTATTTGGGACTATTGGTCAAATGAGAATCGGATTGACTTTTGTAAACGTTTTCAAATATAATGTTATATTAATATATCATTGGTTATATTACCCAATATAAGCATATTAGTTATATATTTTAAGAATTTTGGTTAAAATTCTAATAGAAATGGAGGGAAATCGATGTTTCGTCTTCTAATGATTATTATTGCTATATTTTTCATTCATTCTTCCTGGCCTTTTTTTGAAAAACAATTAGAACATACTGATCTTTCCAAAGGGATTTCAGAAGTAAGTACTTGGAAAGACAGCCTAGAAGTAAAAACAACTATCCAAAATATATATAGTGAAATCCAAACCTCTCTTCAACAACTGGGTTTACTATTAGACGAATTTAAACAGAATGATAAGCCGCTAGAATCAAAAAACGAGTCTAAGGTACAATTAACTACACCAGAACAACAAGAGTATTCAATTTCTAACATTGAACTTGGTGATAATAGAGATGACATCATCGAAAACTTAGGTGTTCCTATACGGTCCACGATAAACGAGTATGGGACCAATTGGGATACTTATCATGATCATTATCACAATTTCTTTATGGTCATGTATGGGGAGGATCATAAAGTTGCCGGATTATACACGAATCAAGATTTAATTGCCTCCAAGAACGGGATAAAATTAGGAACACCTAAAGATACAGTTCGCAATTTATTGGGTAAACCCTTAACTACCATTCAAAAGGGACTTATTCTATATAAATTATCCGATAAGGAAGACTATGACGTTTTCTTGCTTGATAATGACTATATCACCTTTTTTTATGATAAACATCAAGGAAATACGGTTACAGCTGTACAATTAATCAGTAAAGAAATGGAAGATAAGAAAATAGATATTTACACAAAACCAAGTTCTCAATTAAAGGAAGGGTTTGAGTTTCAGTTATTTGATTTAACCAATGCCGCAAGGATTCAGCACCAGCTTCCTGCCCTAACATGGGATGAACATGTTCAAGTAACAGCCCGAAAGCATAGCACAGATATGGCCGTAAACAATTATTTTAATCACACCAATTTGAAGGGACAATCGCCTTTTGATAGGATGAAACAAGATGATATTGTCTTCCATTTAGCTGGTGAAAACCTTGCCTATGGTCAGTTTAGTAGTATATTTGCCCATGAAGGTTTAATGAACTCACTCGGACATAGGGAAAATATTTTACGGCAAGGATACAAGTATTTAGGTGTTGGTGTTGCTTTTAACAATGAATCGCAGCCCTACTATACCGAAAATTTTTACGCAAAATAAAAACGCGGGGACGGTTCTCTTGCTTCTTTTGAAGCAAGAGAACCGTCCCTCTGCTTTCTTTTTTACGATTTTTCTCATTTTTTTAAAAATTGGTAGTTCATTTCTCTTGAATAACATCGAATAATTTGATATATTACAAGAAATTACATATTTTCTTACTTCAATACCTTTTGAAGTGAGGATAGAGGCGCAAAGACCATCAGTATACCATAGGAGGATGATGAGATCCTAGGACAATGGTGGAAAGGGGAATTTGCCGAAGCGGATAGAATCTCATTGGTCTTGAAGCTGGTTCTGTGTTGAAGAAGCACAGAATTGTCATATAGGAAACTATATGGAGGGCTATCTCACGCATAGGAACTTACTTTTGATGTTTCTACTGCAGCAGCGACCCTTCGTTGCTGCTTTTTTGCGTTGACATCAGAATGGCCTTACCCCTCAAATTTACAAAAAATTACAAAGGGTGAGATAAAAATGAATTTTGGCCAAGTATTAACCGCAATGGTTACACCATTTGATCAAAATGGTGATGTGGATTTTAACGCCGCAAGATTGTTAGTTAACTATTTAATTGAAAATGGCACCGAAGCCTTAGTTGTGTCTGGTACAACAGGTGAATCCCCCACTTTAACAACAGAAGAAAAAGTAGCATTATTTAAATTGGTTGTGGAGGAGGCTGCTGGTCGAGTTCCCGTTATAGCTGGTACAGGTTCCTATAACACCAGAGCATCGATCCAGTTAACGAAACTTGCTGCAGAAGCTGGTGTAGATGGAATTTTGCTAGTTGCTCCGTATTACAACAAACCTTCCCAAGAAGGAATCTATCAACATTTTAAAGCCATAGCCGAATCAACTGTACTACCAATCATGCTGTATAATATCCCTGGCCGCTGTGGAGTGAACATGTCTGTCGAAACAGTCGTCCGCCTCTCTAAGATTCACAATATCGTGGCAATTAAAGAAGCAAGCGGCAACTTAGATGCAATGGCTGAAATAATCAGTAAAACTCCTGATCATTTCTCTCTTTATAGCGGGGATGATGGGTTAACACTTCCTGTATTAGCCATCGGCGGCACAGGAGTGGTTTCAGTTGCATCACATATCATCGGTAACGAAATGCAGGACATGATTGCAAAATTTAAAAACGGACAGCTCACGGAGGCATCTGATGCACATCGCAAACTCCTTCCTCTGATGAAGGGTTTATTCGCTGCACCTAACCCAACACCAGTTAAAGCTGCCCTTAACATGACGGGTATCCATGTCGGTGATGTACGATTACCATTAGTGCCATTAACCGAAGAAGAAACAGTAACACTGGAAAAGCTGCTTCCAGCTGACAAACTTGTAAGTGTAAGTTAAAAAATTTAGGCTGCCTTCTAAAGGCAGCCTGTTTTTTGTGAACTTCCCTGTTCATGTTAGTTTTTTCTATACAAATCTTTCCTGAATAAGTTTTAATAAAGATATAGGCTTTGAAAGGAGAAACGGAATGAATAGGAAAACAGCCATTGTTACAGGGTCATCTAGCGGATTTGGTTTACTGTGTGTCATAGAACTGGCCTTAAAGGGGTTTACAGTTATTGCAACAATGAGGGATACAAACAAGGCAAAAACATTATTGGAACTCGCTAAAGAAAAACAATTGGATAAATATATTCATATTACTTCCTTGGATGTTACCTCTGGTGACTCCATCCGCGATTTGAAACGATACCTGGAAAGCTTCTCTCAAATTGATGTGCTGGTGAACAATGCAGGGTTTGCTGTCGGCGGTTTTAGTGAGGAACTATCTTTAGACGATTATCGTCGTCAATTTGAAACCAACTTTTTTGGCGTGATTGCCGTAACCAATACCGTTCTGCCAATTATGAGAGTAAGAAAGCAAGGCAGAATTATTAATATGAGCAGTATAAGTGGCAGATTCGGTTTTCCCGGGTTATCCGCTTATACTGCATCCAAGCATGCGCTCGAAGGGTACAGCGAAAGCTTGCGGCTTGAATTGCGTCCCTTTGGAATTGATGTGTCATTAATCGAACCAGGGTCTTTTCAAACAAATATTTGGACCAGTGTCGATCAACTTGAAAACAAACCTGACTCACCTTATACCCCTTACATAGAGAGCCTTTTAAAAGAAATGAATAAAGGGAAAGCAGATTATGGTGACCCTATTGATGTAGCAAAACTCGCTGCTGAGATTGCCTCTCTGCCTAGTACCCCTGATCTTCGTTATCCGATTGGCAAGGGCGTTAAGACAAATCTGTTTTTTAAAAAGACACTGCCGTGGAAAGTTATTGAAAAAATGGTCTTAAAGAGACTGAAGCCTTAATTGTGTTAGCGGGTTCTATTGGTTGATTCTTCCATGTTAAAGGTACTATACTAAGTGTGAATGTACGAAAAGGAGGAGAAGATGTTGAATAGCTTACAATCTAGTACTGCTCTACATAATGGTGTGAACATGCCATGGTTTGGTCTTGGTGTTTACAAGGTCCCAGTAGGTGCAGTGGCCCTTGAATCAGTAAAAATGGCTATTAAAGCCGGATACAGAAGTATTGATACAGCTGCACTTTATGAAAACGAAGAAAGTGTTGGTCAAGCGATTAAAGAATCAGGTGTTCCCCGTGAAGAGCTCTTTATCACCACAAAAGTATGGAATGAGGATTTACGCAATAATTCCGTTGAAGAAGCATTTGAAACAAGCCTCAGGAAGCTTGGTCTTGACTATGTTGATTTATATTTAATCCACTGGCCTGTAAAGGACAAGTATAAAGACGCATGGAAGGTTCTTGAAAAACTATACAAAGAAAAGCGTGTTCGAGCAATTGGTGTGAGTAATTTCAACATCCACCACATTGAAGATTTGATGTCTTCGGCCGAAGTTAAGCCTATGGTAAACCAAGTGGAGTTACACCCTCTTCATTCTCAGCCTGAGCTGCGCGATTATTGTAAAAAACAAGAAATTCAAATAGAGGCGTGGGCACCGCTTGGACAAGGCAGACTGCTTGACCACCCGGTCCTACAGGAGATTGCTTCAAGTCACCACAAATCTATTGCACAAGTTATTTTACGCTGGGATATCCAAAATGAAATTGTTACAATACCAAAGTCAATTAGAGAAAGCCGCATTAAAGAAAATGCCAATATCTTTGACTTCACGTTATCTTCAAGCGATATGGAAAAGATTAATGCACTAAATGAAAATCAACGCTTTGGCGCCGATCCAGATAATTTTAATTTCTAAGATCTTTGAGACTGTCCCCTAAGGGATGGTCTTTTTTGTTTTTAATTGATTATGGATTAACCTTTAAGGGTAAAGTGAAGGATGAGAAATCTTAGTACGAAGGTGATTACATTGGATCATTCTAGAAGCAGGAAAGATCTTTCTGCACATATGAGAAAAAATCTCTGGTCAGGGATATTTTTCGGCATCGGACTTGTTGCCTTTATTGACGAGACTGTTTTTCACCAGCTCCTTCATTGGCATCATTTTTATGATAAGTCAACCACTGCGATTGGTTTAGTTTCAGATGGTTTTTTCCATGCGTTTAGTTGGTTTTTCACGGTTGGCGGACTTTTTATGGTAGCGGATGTCCGGCGCCGAAGGGTTTGGCAGCCTGGGAAATGGGTTTCCGGGGTCCTCCTTGGGGCAGGTGGCTTTCAATTATATGATGGGATTGTCCAACATAAACTAATGCAGCTCCATCAAATTCGTTATCATTTGAATATCTTACCTTATGACTTGGTTTGGTTTATTATATCTGTTCTAATGTTACTTATCGGTGTTAATCTGTTAATACTCTCGGCTAAAAAAGCAAAGGCAGGATGAAAGAATGGGCAATAGTCATCATTTTGGGAATAACCTCGGTGCCGCGTTGGTCCTGATGCCGCCGTTTATTTTTGCCTTAGTCTTTTATCTAGGTGCAGTCGTTAAAATTGTTTTTTCAGGAAAAAAATGGCCTTTTTATCGAGTGATTATGTGGGTCCTGGGTGTTTGTTGCGCTCTTGCAGCCGTTACCGGACCGATTGCTGAACGGGCACATATGAATTTCACTGCACATATGATTGGGCATTTATTACTAGGTATGCTGGCACCGCTTCTTATGGTTCTATCGGCACCGATGACGTTGATACTAAAGATGGTTTCTGTGAAGTTTGGCGGCCGTCTTTGTTTGATTTTAAAAAGCAAATTTGTATGTTTTATTAGCAGACCGATGATTGCTTCTTTTTTGAATATCGGCGGTCTTTGGCTGCTTTATAGCAGTAATCTTTATCATTTGATGCAGGAAAATTCCCTTCTTCATTTGGCAGTCCATTTACATATTTTTCTGGCCGGGTATGTCTTTACTTCATCTATCATCTTTTTTGATCCAGCCCCACATCGAACCAGCTTCTTGCATCGAGCGGCAGTGTTTGCGACCGCTTTGGCAGGGCATGGGATATTAGCCAAGTACATTTATGCCCATCCGCCAGCTGGAGTGCCCCTGGACCAGGCGGAGATGGGCGGGATGGTTATGTATTATGGAGGAGATATGATTGATCTTGTTTTGATTATAATCTTTTGCTATCAGTGGTATAAAGAGGTAAGGCCAGTGGGGGCAGTTGACCAATTCTATTGAGGAGGAAAAAGTCAGTGCTGAATTGGTCTTAAGCGGTCTAATTAGATTGGCTCATTGACTGTCTGAAATAAAATCTCTTCCACTGATGCAATGACAAAGTTCAGCTCTTCAATCTGCGCAGCTGTTCCCTAATCCCGTCAACCAATTCTAAAGGCCCAACCCCATAACTAGATAAGACCCTCGCCTTCTCTTCGCCAGCTCTTGCATGCAGATAACTCGCAGCTGCCAGGGCCTTAACAGGAGTAGCTCCCTGCGCTAAAAATGCCGCAATAATCCCTGTTAGCACATCCCCACTTCCACCCTTTCCGAGCGCATCGTGCCCAAGAGGATTAATAAACACCTCGCCATCTGGGGTTGCAATGACTGACCTATGTCCCTTCAACAACAAATAAACTCCAAAATCTTTCGAGAAAGTCTTCGCAATCTCTATCCTGTCCTCTTCCACTTCCTTAACCGTCTTATTTAACAGTCTCGCCATCTCTCCAGGATGCGGAGTAAATACGACACTCCCTTTATATTCCCGCACCATTTCCAACTTGTCCCGGAGCAGATATAAAGCATCGGCATCAATCACCACCGGCTGAGTCGTCAATAATGACATCAACGACCTCATCCAAGTCTCACCACCAGGAAATCTGCTGATTCCCGGACCAATCGCGATACTCTTAAACTGCTCTAACATTGGTTGAAGTTCAGAAATGCTCTCCGCTGAAAAATGCCCCTCTTCATCCGCTAATGGCAAAAATAACGACTCCGGGTTTTGTGCAGCCGCCATGGGATATATACTCTTCGGCAGCGCTAATGTCACCAGCCCTGCACCCGAATTCAGTGCCGCTTTAGCAGAAAAAATCGGTGCGCCCACATAAAACTTTGATCCGCCTAATACCAAAACATGTCCAAATGT
Source organism: Neobacillus cucumis (assembly GCF_002860255.1). Taxonomy (GTDB): domain Bacteria; phylum Bacillota; class Bacilli; order Bacillales; family Cytobacillaceae; genus Neobacillus; species Neobacillus cucumis_A. Next base: position 244,738 of record NZ_PGVE01000017.1, on the reverse strand, counting down.
GCCTTTATGACCATGTTTTGGCCTTACTGGAAGCGAGTCTGCAACCAATGCCTCCGTTATTAGCTGGGGCATCACCAAGCCCAACTCCTCCACAATCGAAGGCGGAACCGAAATATCAACAGCCTTCCAATTACCAACAAATTTCGGACCATCCTGCAAAAAGAACCCGCTTTTAGGAAAAACAAAGGTTACTGTCTTTGTCGCTTTGACTGCTGTCTTTTCTACTTTTCCACTATCACCGCTAACACCAGATGGAATATCAACAGAGACAATTAATTTTTCCCCTGCATATTCATTTACCATCGAAATAATGTCCCCAAACGGTTCTCTTAGAGGCCCGCTTATACCTGTTCCCAATAGAGCATCAACAATCACATCGGCAAGTTGGATCTCAGATTGAACCTTCTCTAGCGTACTTTCATGTAAAAAAAGGATTGGTAACTGGCGGTTTCGATACACATCAAAATGAATTTTGGCATCTCCTTTCATTTTCTCAGGTGGTACGAGTAAACAAAGCTGCAGATCATATCCCAAATCACAAAGTCTTCTGGCAACCACAAATCCGTCCCCGCCATTATTTCCCCCGCCAGCTAATACAAGAATACGTGGCCTTTCACAAGGCAAATCTTTTAACATTTCCTCTACTACTTTCGCACCTGCATTTTCCATTAAAACAATGCCAGGTAACCCGAGCTTGTCCATTGTATATTGGTCCATCTTCTGCATTTCTTTTTGCCCTGCAATAAACATGATTTCAGTCGCTCCTTTTCCAGTCCTTTCCCTTATTATAAACCTTTCCCATGTACATGACAGTTTAGATCCTTACGAATTTGATTAAACAAATGGGTTAAATTATATACAAGCAACTGTTTAGTTGCTTAAAAAAATCGTCGGGAGTGATGTATCATGGGTAGAAACAAACTATTGGTTCCTGGTTCAGGCGATGTCCTTAATCAAATGAAAGAGGAAATTGCCAACGAGTTTGGAGTTCAACTTGGTGCTGATACGACCGCACGAGCAAACGGTTCAGTCGGCGGCGAAATGACCAAACGGTTAGTCGCTTATGCTGAGCAAGCTTTACGAAATCAACAAGGTCAATAACTTTGGAGATTTCAAAAGGGTGTCCATCATCAGGACACCCTTTTCTATCTACATTTAATTGGCATACAAGATTTTAATTTCGGATTCCGCTTCCACCATCCTGCCAAATCGATAACCTTCAATCAGCACGTGCCGTTCATGATCGGTTAAACGGCGGTTCCATTTAGCTTCTAAATAAAGAATGACTTCATTATAAAAAATTTCCGGGTATTCAAAAGGGGTATTCATTAGTAAATTCTCCTCCTTTACTTAATCGCCTCTGCCTTATCCATCATGTCCAATTTATCAGCCATTTAAAAGGACGTCCGTACTATCGGCGAAAAATTACAAACGAGATTTGGAATTATCCCTTTTTTATTAATTTATGCAGTAAGTAAACTTTTGTATAGTGCAAACATATTAGGCAAAAATCATTATTTTGTTAAGATAGGGAATAATAGTCATGAATATGGTTGATAGCTATGTAAACTTTCATGTAAACGTTTTGTTTTATTATATTCTCTGGAAAGCGGTGAATGTGTTTATGAATCAGGATTTTACAATTAATCAAGAACAAATCCCTAAATTTAAAAGTCATGAAGAAGCAAGGACTTATTTTAAAAATCTTTACAGTGATCGTTTTTTACTTAGAGGTACAGACATGACCGATGGTAAGAAAGTGACTATCTATCATTTAGTGAAAGACCCTGAAGTATATCAACCATACATGGAAAGCTTTTCTCATGAGGTTAAACATGAAATCACCAACATGGAGGTGTTTAAAAGTTACAATACCATTGAAATTGATGAAAATGGAAACATTCATTTCCAATCGTAAAATCATAAAGAAGGGAGGCAATATTAGCGCCTCCCTTCTTGCGATTACATTGTCGTTTCTTTTCCTGACATTTTTCGAATAAAATGAATAACAAAGGTACCCAGGAAGATTCCAATTAAGATACTAAAGAACACAAATTCATCCATGTGGAATCCAAAAGCGGAAACAATCATTTTTACGCCAATGATTGCGACAAGAATAAAAGCTGTTGTTTCAAATTCAGGAATCTTTTCGATCAGGGCCAGAAACAGGTGTGCAACCCCTCGCATCATTAAAATCCCCAGTATTCCTCCCAGAAGTAAAATCCACTCTTCGTTTGAAACGCCAAACGCTGCAATAACACTATCAAAGCTAAACGCTATGTCCATCAGCTCCACCGTCAACACGGTCTGCCAAAAGCCTTTTTTACGACTTTTAGCTTCATCTTCCTCTTCATTTTTGTTAAGAAGGTTTTGAAAGACAATCCAAAGAAGATAGTGTCCGCCGATAATCTTAATCCATGGAATCGTTGTTAGTGTGACCCCTATTCCTATGGCTACTACTCGAAAAAAGTAGGCGCCAAATATTCCATAAAACAAGGCCTTCCTTTGTTGTTTTTTCGGAAGGTGTTTGACCATCACCGCTAAAACTAAAGCATTATCAGCCGATAATAAGCCCTCAAGGATAATCAAGGTACCAATTACTCCCCAGCTGGCTGGATTCGTAAATACTTCTTTAAAGGCATCCATTGAAAAAATGGTACCATAACTATTTAAAATCTCTTGTAATAAGTCCATCTGGATTTATTTCGTCCTTTCTCATTCCAGTAATGTTTGTCCAATTCCACAGGTTGTCTCCTTACTTAAATGTATGAAAGGCTTTTGATTATATGACAGGCTTCTTTGTGATAAAATCAACAGAAAAAAACGCCTATACTCCTTAAAGGGGAAGGAACAGAGGCGTTTGTTCTTTATTCTTTAATCAAATCAATAAACCGTCCAACAACTTCATCAACAAATTTAAGGGTTGGTTCGTCCGTCAATCGACCATCGAATTTCGCAGCAGCTTGATTAATAAGAATTTCGTTCCCTACCGGTGATAAAAGTTTTACTTGTAATGCGGTTAAAATTTGACGCAGCTGAAGCTGAGCACGTAAAGTTCCCATCAAGCCAGTAGCGGCTCCTGCAGTCAAGACCGGTTTACCAATTAACACCTTGTCTACACGAGACAGCCAATCTAAGGCATTCTTTAATACCCCAGGAATCGACCAGTTGTATTCTGGAGTAATAATCATCACTCCGTCTGCTTCTTTTACCTTTCTTTTAAACTCACCTACTGATTCTGCTGGATGGAATTCTTCATCCTGGTTATAATGCGGAAGTAAACCAAGATCTAGTACTTCTAATTCAAAATGATTGGCGAATCTTTCCTGTATTGTTAAGGCCAACTGTTTATTAAATGAATCTTTTCGCAAACTGCCCACAAGTGCTATGATTTTCATTCTTTCCATCTCCCTGTTAATCAAATTTTCGTAATAATTCGATTATAGAAATAATTATTTTAGATATCAAATTTGAAGCTTTTCAAACAAGAAAAAAGCCGATTCCTTTTAGAAATCGACTTCTCCAATTATTTGAAAATAGTGGCAACAATCTGGTCGTATGTCATTTTACTGTCAACTATAAAAACACCCGGACGCAATTTGTTTTCCAACCCTTTAGCCTCAATATCCTTTGAAAAATCAAAGGCATTCTTCACCATATTTGCCGCTTGAAGAACTCTACCAACATCAATACTTGTCATACCATCGCTTACATTGACTACCACACGAGTAACAGGTTTAGCCGCATCAGTAGCTGCAGGGGCAGCTTTTGATTGGGCAGATGCTTTTGCATCCTGTACTTGCTTATCAACTTCAGCTTTTGTTTGCACAATATAGCCTTTGGCTTCAAGCTGATTTTTCATCTCTTCTTCAGAAGGTTGAACCTTCTTGGTTATTGTATTTACTGACGTTTTAACAGTAGCATTAGCGATATCATTCTTTCCAGTAAGATAAACGGCGCCACAAATCGTCGATGTAATGAGCATTCCGGCTGCAAAGCTAGTAAGTAAATTAATTTTCATTTGCAACCTTTCTCCCTTCCTGTAATGTCCGGTAAGGAGCAAGGATCTGTTCAATTTCTTCTACTGAAACCTGTTTCATTTGAGCAATGCTTTCATTTGAGTAATTGCGGTTTGCTAAATCGAGTACGTCACGCATAAAGACTTTGTCTTCAGAAGAAAGTTGAACGCCTGCTTCCTTCATAACTACTTCGATATCAAGCTCAATGTTTCTGATTGAATCTTGAATTGCATTGATTTCCTTCATTGTAGATATATGAATTAAATCAATTTGATTATGTTCTGCCTTGGCTGCTCGAGAAGTCCTTGAAATTGAAATAACTAGCAAAATGATAGAAATCCCAAACAATCCGGCTAAAGTCCATAGCATCATGATTATTACCCTCCAATAGTTTATAACAAGTACTTATTATACAATGAATCTAGTTTTTTTGCCCTTTTTTACAACAAAATACACCAAAAGTCGTAGAAATTTGACAAATTGAGGCGATTCACAAAACATATAATTCTACTTTTTGAAAAAATTGTCTCGATAAATAAAAAAGCAATGAGACATAAATCTCATCGCCTTTTTATTTAGCTATGGAAAGCTTGATCAATTTGTAGTATTTCAGCTTCAGTTAAATGTATGTCTAAAGTTTTAAGATTGTGCAGAACTTGTTCTGCCTGTTTCGCCCCTGGGATAATGACATCAATGGCCTCACGGGTTAAATACCATGCGAGGACAACATGCGCCACTTCTGCCCCCTTTTCACAGGCGATTTTACGAATCCGTTCAACTTTTTCTAAGGTAGATTCAAAGATTTCCTTTTTAAAAAACTTTCCGCGCTTTTCTTCTAGATTCGTATTCTTATCGTACTTTCCTGTTAATAAACCAGACGCAAGCGGGAAATAAGGAATAAAGGAGATTCCATTATTTATAGCATAAGGAAACAATTCCTTCTCAGCGTCTCGGCTTAATAAGTTATACTCCCCTTGATAGACATCGACATAGCCATCTTTGTTTGCTTCTTTTAATTGCTCAATGGAAAAATTGGAAACACCGATAGCCCGGATTTTTCCTTCATCCTTCAATTGCTTTAAGGCACCAACTGCTTCATCTTTTGGTGTATCTTTGTCAGGAAAATGAATATAAAAAAGATCTATGTAATCAGTTTGCAGGCGTTTTAAACTTTCTTCAACAGCTTGTTTTAAAAAGGCAGGCGAATTATCAATGACAACTTCTTCCCCTACAAATTTATGGGCTGCCTTAGTGGCGATGACTATCTCAGAACGGTTGCTGTTTTCTTTTAAGACTTCACCAATGATTTCTTCGGAACGTTTAGGACCGTATATAAAAGCAGTATCTAAGAAGTTGATTCCGTTTGTGAGTCCGGCACGAACTAGTTCCCTTCCTGCTTCCTCGTCTAGATTTTGGAATAAATTGTGGCCACCCACAGCATTGGTGCCCAGACCAATCGGGTTAACATATAAATCAGTTTTACCAATACGGACTTGTTTCGCCATTTACCAATCATCTCCTTTTTAACCTATGTTTATCATATCAGACATTTAATTGGAAATCGAAGTAATAGACTCTTAAAAAATGAGGTTCCTTAACTCATCATCTGTATATTTCCCCTTTATACCTTGTTTACTCTGAAAATAATGGTAGATTTCTTTATTCGTATAGTCCTCTTTTAGACCCTTAATAATCGTTTTTAGGTAGGGATGAGAAGGCTTTTTCCATTCAATCTCATTCATGTCCCACGGGGCCGTAAATGTAAAAATCGGATACCCCTTTTCTTCTCCTAAATAAACAATATTTCCATACCAAGCATTAGGCCGGAACACTTTTGTACCGTATTTAATCACTTCATTTAAATCAAAATTAATCTCTATTCCGTTATTTTCCTGTCTAACGACATCGATAAACTGTTCTGCTGTGATTAGGTATTTTTTGCTATATGTAACGCAGCCTGGTTCTTCGTTGAGACCGATAAAAGCTACACCTTGTGATTCCCATTTTGCTGCTTCTTTGGCAAAGTAAAGAGGATATTTCAATATGAAGGTCAGCGAATCTATGGGCAGAGAGGGATCCTTACACCCAGTTTCTACCTTTGATGACCCTTCTGGTTTCCCTCCTTTTATATAACATAGAAAACGATCGGTATTTATATTTGACCCATAACTTGCATACCAAACAAAACTTTCGTTCATGATCATCACCTATTTTCTTCCTGTTTTTTCATCTATTGTATCACTCTAGGATTATGAATACATTCAGAATGGACCAAACTATTCATAATTAGGTAAACAAAAGGAGGACAAAATGAAACTTACGGACGCACTAGTACAATGTTTAGAAAACGAAGGAGTGGAATACATATTTGGTATGGTTGGCACTGAGATACTAGATCTTGCAAACTCCTTATCGAAATCATCAAAAATTAAGTACATAAATGTCAGACATGAGCAAGGTGCGGCTTTTATGGCAGACGTCTATGGAAGATTATCAAAAAAAGCTGGCATCTGTTTATCTACCCTCGGTCCAGGGGCTGCCAACTTAGTCACAGGTATCGCAAGCGCTCAGCTTGACCATTCACCATTAATAGCACTTATCGGCCAAGCAGGAGTGGAACGCCAGCATAACGAATCACATCAATTCATCAATATCGTTAGGCTGCTGGAACCTGCAACAAAATGGAGCACCCAAATTCAAGATCCCAAAACCGCCCCTGCGGTTATCCGTAAAGCTTTCAGATTAACCCGAATGGAAAAACCAGGTGCTGTCGCCATCATTCTGCCAGAAAACTTTGCAGCAGAGCAGATAACGAATGCACCCTTACCAGTAACTTCAATACCTGAAACGGTTCCAGATTCAGAATCATTAAATGCAGCACAGCAGCTTATCCAAAAATACCAAAAACCTTTCATTATAATTGGAAACGGAGTCATCCGGCAAAATGCTGCAAGTGAGCTCGAGACCTTTATCAATATTCTACAATGTCCTGCCGCACATAGCTTTATGGCCAAAGGGATTTTACCAAAGGACCACCCGCTCAACTTTTTTACCTTCGGGTTCAAAGAAAACGATGCAATCCTTCCTAGTATAAATGATGCAGATCTTCTAATTGTCATCGGCTTCGACTTTGTCGAACAGCTGCCAAATGCTTGGAATAAAAATAAACTCCCTGTTTTACATCTAGATACATTACCAGCAGAAGTAAATGAATTTTACCCTGTTGAGTGCGAGCTCGTCGGTAATATTAAGAAAACAATTAATATCCTTAACAAAACAGAGTTAACAGCCAAACCTTGGGCATCATCAGGAGAACTTCACGCTCAAATAAAAAAGACCTGCCAAATAAACCAACAACCAGATGAATCACTGTCGATTGAAAATGTTCTGCACCTTATTGAAAAACATTCATCTGAGGACACGATTGTCCTTTCCGACGTTGGTGCCCATAAGGTTTCGATCGCCAAAACCTATCAGCCTAAAAAGCCAAACCGGTTAATCATTTCCAATGGGCTTGCCACCATGGGCATTGCCATTCCAGGGGCGATTGGAGCAAAACTGGCATGCCCTGCTAACCCCGTAATCTGTATAACTGGTGACGGCGGAGCACTTATGAATTTTGCAGAAATGGAAACCGCAAAGCGGCTTGGACTAGCGTTTACTATCATCGTGTTGGACGATTCCATGTTAAAGCTCGAAGTCAAACAAATGAACCAAAAGTTTGGCGACGATTATGGTGTAACATTTCAAAATCCTGATTTTATCCAACTGGCCCAAAGCTTTGGAGTGAAAGGAATACGTCCTAAAAGCATAAGTGAACTCGAATCTATTTTGAAAGAACCGCAACAAGAAATGGTACTAATCGACCTTGTCACACAAAATTCCGAGTAAGCAATAACTTTATAAAAAATGGAAAAGGCAATGTTTGTAACCCATTATGATTATATACATTGCCTTTATATTTCCTTGTCCTATTGTTATACAACAACAAGAACTGTACTATATCAACTTATCGATAGAATTGTAACTGATTTTTTTAAATTCTTTCCTTTCTTTAATAAATAGCTATTTTTTTAAATTTATAAAAATCTGTTGTAACCAATTTTGCATCCTGTTACAATTAAAATCATAGAATTTATAGAAAATTTATAAAATTCTAATTGTTGATTAGATTGGAGGAGTGCTTGTTGTCAAAATTACCAAAAGTCAATGAATCCGGTTTCTTTGAAATCCGTCTAGAATCGATTGGCGGCTTAGGAGCTAATTTGGCTGGGAAGATGCTTTCCGAGGATGGAGTAGTTGGAAACGGACTCAATGGAGTCGGTTTTTCATCATATGGATCTGAAAAAAAAGGATCGCCAGTAAAAGCACACATTCGTTTTTGTAACCCAGAAATGACCATACGCGACACCACACCTATAGAACGTCCACATGTTGTTGGCATTTTCCATGATGCCCTTTTCAAAACCATCGATTGTACTAGCGGGATATACCCCGACAGCACCATCTTAGTCAACTCTCAAAAATCACCTGATGAACTTAAAAATGCTATGAAAATTCCTGGCGGAACCATTGCTATTGTTGATGCAACAGGCATTGCTCTTGAAGAGCAAACAAAAGCAAACACCGCTATGCTTGGGGCTCTTTACCGCGTGTTGACCTTCCTAGACCCAGAGTCTATGAGACAGACGATTCGCCGTACGTTTGAAAAAAAGTATCCACATCTGGTAGAACCAAATATACGTACTTTTGACCGCGGTTACAATGAAGTCGAGTTCCAAACATTTGAGTTAAATGAGAACGAACCAATTAGTCCGTTTAAACGGGCAGAACCCCTCCTTGGCTATGAAACACAAACAATTGGCGGGACAATCATCAATCCAGGAAACAGTATCTTGAAGGATTTAAGTATTTCCCGTGCAGGCATGCTGCCGCACTTTCATGATGATAAATGTATTAACTGCGCAGCCTGCGATACTGCATGCCCAGACTTTTGCTTTGTTTGGGAAGAAAAGGCTGACAAACGCGGCCGCCCGCAAATGTTCTTGCAAGGGATTGACTACCAATATTGTAAAGGTTGTTTGAAATGCGTTCATGCATGTCCTGTTGAGGCCTTAACGAGTGAGCGGGAATATAATGACGGTTACGCAGACAAGAACCGGGTACCGCATGTATTTGATTTGGCGATTCGAAACTAAGTAAAGGGCGGGATTTTATGTCCATAGAAATCAATCAAGAACATATTTCAGTTCCAAATGGAACGATCGAACAAAGTGTTGTCTTTGAATCTGGTAATGAAATGGCTGCCTATGCGGCCCATCAAATTAATTATCATGTCATGGGATACTATCCCATCTCTCCTTCGACCGAAGTGGCACAATTTCTTGATGGGATGAAAGCAAAAGGTGAACATGATATTGTGTTAATTCCTGCTGACGGAGAACATGGTTCTGCTGGTATCTGTTATGGCGCCTCCACTGGCGGAGGACGTGTATTTAATGCAACGAGTGCAAACGGCTTTTTATATATGTTAGAGCAGCTTCCTGTTCAATCCGGTACACGCTTCCCGATGGTTTTGAATTTAGTCAATCGTTCGGTTTCAGGTCCTCTAAATATCCATGGCGATCACTCTGATTTATATTTTGCCTTGAATACGGGATGGCCTATTTTGATGGCCCGTGATCCGCAAATTGTCTATGACATGAACATTATTGCTATTAAACTAGCAGAGGACCCTGAGGTTCGCCTTCCTGTTATCGTATCGTTTGACGGTTACTTTACCTCACACCAGAAGCGGCGCGTGCAGGTCATGAAGCATCGTGCGGATGTTCAAAAATTTATCGGCGAACCGCCAAGGAACTTCCCACATGCGCTGGATCGTGAGAATCCGGTCACCATCGGCCCTTACATGAATGAACCTGACTATATTAACAACTGTTACCAACAGTCAGAAGCGATGTATCATGCAGAGCAGGTTTTTGAAAGAATTTCAAAAGAATATTTCAAATTAACAGGCCGTGAATATCCAGTTCTTGATTTATACCGTATGGATGATGCGGATGTGGCCGTATTCATGCTGAATTCTGCTGCTGAAGTATGTAAAGATGTGGCCGATAAGCTGCGTGCAAAAGGAATCAAAGCCGGGGTCATCTCCCCTAATATGATTCGTCCATTCCCACAGCAAAAAATCGCGGAAGCTTTAAAAAATGTGAAAGCCGTTACAATTGGCGACCGTGCAGATTCTTACGGTGCACATGGTGGAAACATGGCCCTAGAGGTAAGAGCGGCTCTGCAAACCGTTGGCAATGGCCACACGAAAGTAGTCAACCGTGTCTACGGATTGGGAGGGAAGGATTTCTATGCTGATGAAGCAGAATTGTTTTTCCAATTGGCCCAAGAAGCAGCTGACAAAGGGTTCGTTGAAAAACCGTTCGACTACTTTGGCCATAATCCAGGTAGACCGGAATTTGCACCAAAACGTGTCTTAAATCCTATGAAAAAAGAAGACTTAAATACTGGTTTAATCACAGTAACTCCAGATGAGAAGACCGGAGAATTAAAAGTAAAAATCCCGCCATTAAGAAGTTTAACGAAAAAGCCGAAACGCCTGGCTTCCGGACATGGAGCATGCCCCGGATGCGGAATTTTCTCAGGCTTAGAGTTATTTTTCAAAGGAATCGAAGGAGATATCGTCGCTTTATTCCATACAGGGTGTGCCATGGTTGTAACAACCGGCTTCCCGTATAGTTCTCATAAGGCAACTTACATCCACAATCTTTTCCAAAATGGCTCTGCGACCTTATCAGGTCTTGTAGAGATGTTCCATGAACGGAAACGACGAGGAGAATTAGACGAACTCGGTCTCTCCGATGATTTTACCTTTGTGATGGTAACCGGTGATGGTGGAATGGATATTGGGATGGGGCCAGCCATCGGAACGGCACTTCGTAATCATAAAATGATTATCTTAGAGTACGATAACGAAGGCTATATGAATACAGGCAGCCAATTGTCCTATTCGACACCAATGGGTCATATGACAAGCACTTCTAGTGTTGGGAAATTCCAAAAAGGAAAGCCATTCCATCACAAAGATACTGCACAAATCATGGCAGCTACTCATATCCCATATGTCTTTACAGGTACAGAAGCATTTGACCGGGATCTTTTGAAAAAAGCTGCAAAAGCTCAGTGGTATGCGAATAATGAAGGCTTGGTGTACGGTAAGATTTTGATTACGTGTCCATTAAATTGGAAATCGAAGGATGAATTAGGTCAGTCGATTGTCGAAGCAGCAGTAAACTCCTGCTTCTTCCCTCTTTACGAGGTAGAGCACGGAATCACCACTGTCACTTATGACCCAGAAGAGAAAAACAAACGGTTACCAGTAACGGATTGGTTAAAGATGATGGGTAAAACCAAACATTTGTTGAATGAAGACAGCCAAGAATTATTGAAAATGTTTGATGATGAAGTACAACGCCGCTGGATGAGACTTAAGGCGAAGCATGAAAGTCCATACCTGTAAGTTTAAGGTTCTGATAAAAAAAAATCCCGCTATGAGCAGTCTCACCGCGGGATTTTTTTTATTCAAATAACGGGCTTACAGCTTTTTCATTATGAATTCGATCAATAGCCTCGACTAATAAAGGAGCTACAGATAATGTGGTGATTTTATTGATTCGCTGTTCTTCAGGCATTTCAATCGTATTCGTTACAACTAATTCTTTAATTGGTGAAGACTCGATTTTACTTATGGCGTCTGCAGAAAATACAGGATGGGTACAGCAAGCATAAATGGTTTTAGCTCCCCTCTCCAATAAAGCATTAGCAGCTAAAGTAATCGTTCCACCCGTATTAATTAAGTCATCCACAAGAATGGCATTTTTACCCTCGATATTACCAATGACATTCATGATTTCAGATTCACCAGAATCTGCTTGTCTTTTATCAATTAGGGCAATGGGAGCATTTAAGATACTTGCTAATTTTCTAGCTCGAATAACTGCACCATTATGTGGAGCTACCACAACAACATCCTCTAATCCTTTTTCCTCAAAATAATTTCCAAGGATGGGATTGGCTATCAGGTGATCTACCGGGATATCAAAGAAGCCCTGTACTTGAGGAGCATGCAGGTCCATGGTAAGTACCCTTGTTGAACCGGTTGTTTCTAAAAGTCTTGCAACTAATTTTGCAGTAATGGGTTCACGAGGTCTAGCTGTACGATCTTGGCGAGCATAGCCATAATACGGGATTACTACATTGATCTTACCGGCTGAAGCTCTTTTCAAGGCATCGACCATTACCAACAGTTCCATAATATTATCATTAATCGGTTGTGAAGTCGATTGCACCACAAATACGTCACTACCCCGAACACTTTCTTCTATGTTGATCTGAATTTCACCATCACTAAATTGTTTGACAGAGCTTTTCCCTAATTCACAGCCCAAAAGCTTTGCCATTTCTTCAGCAAGCTCACGATTTGAATTTAATGAAAACATCTTAAAGCTTTTCTTTAGTTGATATGTCACCTTTGATCCCCCAAAATATGTTTATTGATTCATTATTTACGCTTGTCCATTATCCTATTCTACATGAAGAGAGGGAATGAGGGTAGAATTTGGTCTTAAAATTTTCAAAAAATAAAACCCAATAAAGTGAATGAACTAACTCCATTGGGTATTTTCTGCCCAGTTTCTTGTGTCTATCATGACTTTGCTACTAATATAGACATAAATTCGTCACCGGTGATGGTTTCTTTTTCTAAAAGATATTTTGTTAATTCATGTAATTTATCTTTATTTTCTTCTAAAATCTGAATCGCTTTTTGGTGACAAGATTTGATTATTTTTAGAATCTCTGCATCTACTTTGGCTGCTGTTTCAGCAGAAACCATTAACGAAGTATCCCCGCCTAAATAAGGATTATTGACGGTTTCAAGAGCCATCATATCAAACTCTTCACTCATACCGAATCTAGTTACCATTGCTCTGGCAATCTTTGTTGCTTGTTCAATATCATTGGATGCACCAGAAGTGACCGTTTTAAAGATTATCTCCTCTGCTGCACGGCCTCCCATGTAGGTGGTGATTTTATCCAAAGCCTGTTCCTTCGTCATTAAGACTGTTTCGTGCTCATCCACTTGCATGGTATAACCTAACGCGCCGGATGTTCTTGGAATGATCGTGATTTTATGGACAGGGGCCGAGTGACTTTGTTTAGCCGCTACTAAGGCATGCCCGATTTCATGATAAGAAATAGTTAGTTTATCTTTCATTGTAATGACGGCATTCTTGCGCTGATATCCAGCAATGACCACTTCAACTGACTCTTCCAAATCGTTTTGAGTTACCTTATTACGCCCTAGTCGTACAGCTCTTAAGGCAGCCTCATTAATGATATTGGCTAGATCCGCACCTGATGCACCGGATGTGGCCCTGGCAATAACATTAAAGTCGACATTTTCTTCTAGTTTCACCTTAGCAGCATGGACATTTAAGATGGATTCACGGCCCTTTAAGTCCGGTAATTCCACTGGAACTCTTCGATCAAATCGTCCAGGTCTTAAAAGTGCTTTATCGAGTGTTTCTGGTCTGTTTGTTGCTGCTAGGATAACCACACCTTTATCTGCATCAAAACCATCCATTTCCGTTAATAGCTGGTTCAAGGTTTGTTCCCGTTCATCATTACCGCCTGGCATTCCTGAATTACGGCTTTTCCCGATTGCATCTATTTCATCAATAAACACAATACAAGGAGCCTTTTCTTGGGCCTGTTTAAATAAATCTCTAACTCTCGCAGCCCCCATGCCGACAAACATCTCCACAAACTCAGAACCAGACATAGAGAAGAATGGAACTTTAGATTCTCCTGCAACTGCTTTGGCAAGTAATGTTTTACCTGTTCCTGGAGGTCCTACTAATAAAGCACCTTTTGGAATGTTCGCCCCAATTTCTTTATATTTTTTTGGATTGTGAAGGAAGTCAACAATCTCCTGCAGCGCCTCTTTGGCTTCATCTTGGCCAGCTACATCTTTAAAGGTAATACCTGTCTCTTTTTCTACATATACTTTTGCATTACTTTTTCCAAAAGATAAAGGACCACCGCCTCCACCCATGATCTTACCTTGCATCTTCTTTGTCAGCCATTGTCCAAGTGCTATAAAAATGGCAAACGGCAGAATCCAGCTAAGAATGAAATTCAAAAGTGGTGATGTTTCTTTAGGAATAACCTTTGTGAATTTAACATCCGCATTATGCAAACGGTCTACTATCTCAGGATCTTCTATAGTCCCTGTTTTATATACCTTAGTTTCATTATTAGACTTTGCTTTAAACGTAATGGTAGTATCTTCAATTTCAACCTCTTTTACATTTCCCTTATCCACCATGTTTAAGAAGGTTCCATAATCAACCTCCTTTACCGAGTAGTTCGTGATCAGCGGAAAAATAAATGAGTTTAATAATAATATAATAACAATCGTTATTCCATAATAGAATATCAGTGGTTTCTTTGGTGGTTTTACTCGTTTCACGTTGGTTCCTCCATTATGAATCTTTACGGGCTAATCCATTTTTTAAAAGATTCATTTCTAATTTATAATTTGCCAAAGCGTCTTCTGTTGGTAGTTCTTTGGCGAACTTTTCAACCACATTTCTTAAAGTGATGGTAAAGATGATTTGTAATAAATGAAATAACTCCCTATGATTGGAAATATTTAAGTTCCTTGTATTTAGTAAGGAAAGAAAATCACTTAATTTAGTCGTTTCTTGGCTCCTAAAAATTTTAGAAAAAGATAATTCTATTTTATACGTCATATTTAGGAAGGCATTTTTTAGAAAATGAACATCCTCTTCTTCCATGATAATGAGCTGATAGAATTCAATCATCGTATCAAATAAATCGCCGTCATATTTTTTTAGTAAAACAACAAAGTTATTCCGAATACTCATGACCAGATCATTTAATAAGAAAAAAAAAGCATCTTCTTTATCCTCAAAATATTGATAAAAGCTTCCTCGTGGGATATTGGCAGTTTTAACAATATTGGATATTGAAGCGTCATATAACGGAACTCTTGAAAACTCCTTTTTCATTGCCACAATCAACGTCTGTTTTTTTTCTTCAGGTAAATTTATAAAGGTGATTTTGGGCAACAGCTACTCCTCCAATCGAAACCAAAAACTAATTTCTTGTGACACCCTGTCACTATGAAACTAGTTTAGATGACAAAGTGTCATTTGTCAAACAATATGATGACACTTTGTCATGTTTACGAAAAAATATTGTAATAAATATTTCAATATACACGAATTTTATCTATTTTCTAAAAATTTTTATTGTTTTCATTTAAAATAATTGTTACTATTATTATCGTTGAAAAATTTTTACAGGGGGTTATAAAAATGGGCAAAAAGTCCATCATCGTTTTACTATGCATTGTGCCATTTATTCTTATGCTTGCAGCCATTCCATTTGTTAACCGAATCCAGCCAATTATTTTTGGATTACCCTTTCTAGCGTTTTGGTTATTTTTCGGAATGATAATCACTCCTTTATGTAACTTTGCGATCTACCAATTACAAAAAACAGAAAGAAGTGCTGAGTAATGCAAGGAAATCTTACAGCTTTGTTAATCACAGGAATCATCGTTTTAGGCGTTGTCTTAATTGGGTTTTTATCCGGAAGAGATAAAACCAACAGGAGTTCAGTTGAAGAGTGGTCTGTTGGAGGGAGAAGATTTGGAGCCTTACTTGTCTGGTTCTTAGTCGGGGCTGACCTTTATACGGCTTACACCTTTTTAGGTTTAACAAGTACGGCTTATACCGGAGGCAGCCTTGCTTTCTTTGCCATTCCGTATACAATTATCGCGTACTTTATCTCTTATTTTTTCCTTCCTAAACTATGGAAGTTTTCAAAGAACAATAAAATTACAACATTAGCGGATTATGCAAAAGTGCGTTTTAATAGTAAATTTTTATCCTTCTTAATCGCAGCTGTTGGTGTGTTAATGCTCATTCCTTACATAGATTTGCAATTAGCAGGAATTCAAGACACATTGACAGTCGCTGGGTCAGGGATCATTAATGTAAAAGTTGTCGTTATCGTGTCATTTTTATTAGTTGCCTTATTTACATTTTTTAGCGGTATTAAAGGGCCAACTTATACGGCGGTTATTAAAGACATTTTAGTTTGGGTGATTATGTTATTCCTTGTTGTAAATCTTCCTATCTTGCACTTTGGAAGCTGGGGCTCAATGATTGATAAGGTAGCGAAAGATTCTCCACAGTTACTAACCATCCCAACCTCTGGACCTAAAGGGATTCCATGGTTTTTGACTGCTTCCTTGGTGTCGGGGCTTGCTTTATTTATGTGGGCCCATGCGGCTACAGGTGTATTTACGGCGAAAAGTGCGGATGCACTTCGAAAAAACGCCATTTTTCTTCCATTATATAATATTGTATTAATCTTGCTTATTTTCCTAGGTTTTGTTGCCTTTCATGTACTACCAGAGGGGACGAATCCACGCTTTGCTCTATTAAATTTGATTCAGGTTTCTTATGGTGGAGTCGTCCAAGGATTGGCCTATGCAACCATTGCCCTTGCCTCACTTATACCTTGTTCGATTATGGCCATTGGCGCATCTAATTTGTTTGCTAATAACATCTATCGCGACCTAATTAATCCAAAGGTCCAACCAGCAAAATTAACATTGGTCACTCGTTGCATGGTATTTGTTGTTATTGGACTAGCTCTAGTTTTTGGAATGGTATTTCCTTCCGCTCTTGTTTCGTTACAATTACTAGGGGTATCAGGAATGGTACAAATCTTCCCGGCCATTGTGTTTAGTTTGTTTTGGAAAAATCAAACGAAAGAAGCGACGATTGCAGGTTTACTGGTTGGTTTAACAGTTACTTTCACTGTCTATGCGACTGGAAAATCTTTCGGTGTTTATGAAGGATTCTGGGGACTATTGGCAAATGTGATTGTTACGGTCTTACTAAATCCGTTGTTTGTGTCAAAGATCAAAAACAAATCAAATCCTGTAATTGAACAATTATTTGGCAAACAACGTGATTTGAAGATTAAAAAAGGAGCTTAATAAATATGAAAAGAAAGGGGCGAGTGCTCCTTTCTTTTCTATTATGATCTCAATTATTCTAGTTCGCCCATTGCTCCTGCTACATTATACAAATTAAAATCTATCTCCGTTTCTTTTCCTACAACGTGCTTAGCAAGCTCGGCTCCAATGTATGGTCCGCTCGTAAGCCCAGAAGCACCCAGTCCGTTTGCAACATATATCCCTTCATATTGAGGTAATGATCCTACTACTGGCAAGAAACCGGGTGTAAAGGGTCTAAACCCTACTCTTGTCTCAAGATAGGTACCATTCGAAAGCCCTGGCGCCACTTCTAAAGCTTTATTCAAAATTTCCTGTATCCCGCCTCCAGTCACTCGAACGTCAAAACCGGCTTCATTTTCATGTGTTGAACCAACAACAACCCTTCCATTTTCAAATGTAAGGATATATTGATTTGTAACTGGCATCACGACAGGCCAAGAAGCAGTATCCACGTTAGGCAATTCAAGATGAACAATTTGTGCCTTTTGCGGCTTAACTAAGAACTTAATCCCTAATGGCTCTAACAGCTTTTTTGACCAAGCCCCCCCAGTAACGATTACCTGGTCTGCTGACAAAAAAGTTCCCTCTCGGTTAACCCCAACAACTCGATTTCCCTCAGTAACCAAAGAGGCGTTGCCATGAATAAACTTAGTTCCATGTTTTTCGGCACCGCTTACCAAGGCATCTCGTAAAGCCCTGCCATCCACACGGGCACCTCCGCTAACATAAACCGATCCGTATTCCTCAGAGAGAGGCGGAAATAAACTCTTTGTTTCAGAAGGGCTCAAAATGGTAATCTCGCCAATTTCAGGTGCATCCTCCCGACGTTTTCTGGCTCGTTCCGCCATTTGTTCGAGTTTTTTAGGATCAGTATGAAGACTAATCGCACCTACACGATTATATCCTGTGTTGGTTCCGCCATCTGCTTCTAATTGAGCGATTAATTCTGGATAATAACGTGCTCCGCCTTTTGCCAGCTGATACCAAGCTTTATTTCTCCGTTGTGAAAGCCATGGACAAACGATTCCCGCTGCAGCGTCAGTAGCTTGTCCAAGATCATGCCGGTCAATCAAAACAACCTCTGCTCCATACTTGGTTAGATGATAAGCCGTTGATGCTCCCAAAATCCCCGCACCTATTACTATAATTTTTTGCATAAGTCACCTTTTCAGTATTATATCAATATGTAATTCATTTCTAATAGTAACAAAAATAGTGAAGAGTAGGAAACATGGACTCTATAACAAAACATCGCTTTAAATAAAAAAATAAAAGAGAGCTGACCCATCACTTTTAGCTTAACAGCCATGTGGGTCAGTCCCCTTTTAAACACCTCTTTTATTACCCCATAAAAACGTATGCAATTGCGGTAAGACTTTTACATTATTAAGTTCTGGGTCTACCATTACTTTGTCAATAAGATGTTCATATTGATTTAATAGATGTAAAAGCAGCTTTTGATTATCTGTGGTTGTAAGATCATTATTTCCAACCTGTACGAAAAAAGGAACATCTGGATAACGAAGATGGACTTTTTTTGCATATTCATAATCTTGATCATCAAAAACAACGACCTTTAAGCTGACATTATTTTCGTTCAGATGATTAAGAATCATATCTAAAATGTTGAAATCAGTTACCATGGTAGAACTCGGCGGTTTCGGAGAAATCGTTAACTCATCAATCTTATAAAACCAATCCTGCCACTTACTTCCTTGAGTTTCCAAACCGATTTTTATATCATGAGCCTTCAGGATGTCGATTAATGCATCTAAATTCTTTAATAGTGCAGGATTACCACCTGAAATTGTGACAAAAGAAAAATTCTCTCCGCCTATTTGTTTAAGTTCAGCCCAAATCTCTTCTGCTTCCATCATTCGAATATTGTCTTTCCCAGTGCCATCCCATGTAAAGGAAGAGTCACACCAGCTGCAGGAATAATCACAGCCGGCTGTTCTAACAAACATTGTTTTTTGTCCAATGACCATTCCTTCACCTTGAATGGTAGGTCCGAAAACTTCCATTACGGGAATTTTACTCATTTTCCATCCACTCCCGTCTTGCTTCGGCATAACTTGTTGGTGTTTCGAATAGTCGAACAAACTCTACTCTTGCACCAACATACTGTTCTTGCCTTTCCGGTTGCTTTAATGCCTCATCCATTTTTTCGTAAATCCATACCACCATATTTTCAGCGGTCGTATTCATCGGTGGCAAGGTTTCATTAAGATAACGGTGATCAAGGAAAATTTCAATCTCATTTTTCCAAATTTCTTTAATATCACCGAAGTCCATCATAAGTCCACGCTCATCTACAAAACCACTTAAACCAAAGATCACTTTATAAGTGTGGCCATGAAGGTTTTTGCATTTACCTTCATAGCAATGCAAATGGTGTGCAGCATCAAAGGTAAATTCTTTACTCACTAAAACTCTTTTATGATGATATTTTAATTGACTTGGTTTAATATCCTCTTCAATTTTTTGAAGTTTATCGACAATGCGGAAACCGTACATGTATTTATAACGCCTCTCTTGTTGTTAAGTATTTCTCAAGGCCTTTTCTTCTTAATTGGCAAGCAGGACATTCGCCACAGCCGTCGGCAATGACCCCATTGTAACAGGTTAAGGTTTTTTCTCTTACAAAATCCAAGGCATTAAGCTCATCAGCCAGCTGCCATGTTTCTGCTTTATCGAGCCACATTAATGGAGTATGAATGACAAATTCCTTGTCCATTGAAAGGTTTAAGGTTACATTTAATGATTTTATAAAGATATCCCGGCAATCAGGGTAACCACTAAAGTCAGTTTCGCACACCCCAGTTACAATGTGTTTGGCACCTACTTGACTCGCTAGTACCCCTGCGAATGAAATAAATAAAAGATTTCGTCCTGGTACAAAAGTGGATGGCAGCTCGCCGTCTTCTCCTTCTTTTACTTCTATATCATTACGGGTTAAAGCGTTTGGAGCTAGTTGGTTTAATAATGACATATCTAGAATATGGTGTCTAACACCAAGTTCATCCGCTATATTTTTGGCACATTCAATTTCTAAACGATGCCTTTGATTATAATCAAATGTTACAACTTCTACTTCTTTAAATTGTTTTAACGCCCAAAATAAACAAGTGGTGCTATCCTGGCCGCCACTGAATACAACAACTGCTTTTTCATCCTTTAGCATACTAAGGAATTCTCCTTTCAAATAGAAAAAACAGCACCCCAAGATAGAAGTGCTGCTTCATCTTAGTTTTTTTAACGAGGGGGACTAGAACCTCTACAATAAAATTTCAATACTAGAATAATATCATAAAGAATAAAAAAATGGTACCTATTGAAATGGCTTTTTTAGCGCATCAAAATTTAAGTCAGCAGTTAAAGAGCCTATTTTAGTTGTAGCAGCCGCTCCAACTTGATTGGCGAAATGAAGATACTTTGTTAATTGAGATGGATTGATTGGTTTCCCTTGTTCATGAAAGCAGTATAATAAAGCGGCCATAAAAGCGTCGCCAGCGCCAGTGGTATCAACAGCATTTACTTTCGGAGCCGGTACGAAAACTTTCTCTCCACTCATAACACCGTAAGCCCCCTTCCCGCCCATTGTTATAAACAGATAAGGAATTTTCAAGGATGATAATTTATTTAACCCTTCTTCAAAGGAATCAGTTTTAGTAAGAAAATACAATTCATCCTCCGCCATTTTAACAATATCTGCTTCTTTAAGAAAATAAGTAATCGTATTTCTGCATTTTTCCTCGGTCGCCCAGCGTTTCAGTCGTATATTAGTATCAAATGCGATAATTTGGCCAGATTCCTTGGCATATTTTAATGAGGTTTCGGTTGTCACCTTTGCTTGGTCAAGAAAAAGGGTACCCGAACCAAAATAAAAAATCTTTGTTTGTTCGAATATTTCTTTTCTAAGCTCTTCTGCTGTCAAAACTTCATCTGGAGTCTCATTTATATAGGAGTGAAAAAAACGCTCCCCGTCTTCATTCGTGTGAACATAGACACCGCATACTTTCTTTGTGGCTGTATGAACTGAGAATTCGGTATGAACTCCTTCTTTCATAAGCTCTTGTTCAACAAATTGACTGATCTCATCATCACCTAATTTACACAAATAATAGGTTGAAATTCCAAGCCTGCTAGTACCTGCAGCTACGTTAACAGTTGCTCCACCTAACAATCGTTGAAATTTTGTATTTTTAGAATCGACTGCAACGTAATCGACAAATGCTTCTCCTAGTGAAATAACCCCTTGCTTTTTCAACATACTTCTCCTTTATTTATACAAATAAAAATAAGAACCCACCCCTATACTATATCTTTAAGGAATGGGATTCTTAAATCTCTACATATCTGAAAATTCTTTAGCAATTCTTTCAAACGCTTCTTTGATCATTGGACGAGGTGACGGAATACAAATTCTTTGATAGTCGCTTCCCTCTTCACCAAACATTTTTCCATCTTCAAGAATGACATTCGCTTTATTATAGATGCGGTCATGTACCTCTTCTGGGGTTAAGCCATACCCGCTAAAGTCCATCCACATAATATAGGTTCCCTCTGGGATCCGCACTTTAACCTTCGGCATATTTTCCGCTAAGAATTGTACAACCCATTCCATCGTTCCATCAATATAGTCTTTCAACTGCTCGAGCCATTCTTCCCCATCATGGTAGACAGATATCAAGGCTGAAACGGTAAATGGTGATGGTAAATGGTTTCCCATCACACGGCTGAATGTGGTGCGATGCTTAGGATTAGAGATTATGACATTCGTACAATGAAGTCCGGCAAGGTTGAACGTTTTGTTGATCGCTGTAAAAGTGATAATATGGTCAGCATTCTCTGCTACCTTCGCGATTGGTATAAAGGTCTGGTTCTGACGAATTAAATCGCCGTGGATTTCGTCAGCTACAATCAGCACATTATGTTTCGCGCATATATCTGATAATTTGCGAAGTTCTTCCTTCGTAAAGATCCTTCCTGTTGGGTTATGAGGGTTACATAAAATGAACATTTTGGTGTTGTCATCTTTTGCTTTTTCTTCAAAATCCTCAAAATCAATGTGATAATATCCCTCTTCATCACATGTGAGCGCATTATTCAATAGCTCCCTGTCGTTAGCTTTAATGGCTGCAGTAAAAGGTGGATAAACTGGGCGTTGTATAATGATTCCTTCACCTGGATTGGTATAGGCTCTAACCGCAATGTTTAAGGCATGGACCGTACCGGGACTGTAGATAATCTCTTCCTTTTTGATATCCCAATCATGTCTCTTTTTAAACCAGTGTTGGATCGCTTCAAAATACTCAGCAGGAAAGATGGAGTAACCGAAAATTCGATGATCAACGGTCTTATGTAAGGCATCAATTAAGGGCTGTGGTACAGGTAAATCCATGTCTGCTGTAAACAATGGGATGGTCTCTTCATCATATCGGTCCGTAAGACCCATCTTCTTAATCATGTCACCGCCATCCCATTTGATGGAATAAGTGCCTCTCCGATTAACAGTTTCATCAAAATTGTATTTCATGCATATCACCCTTCGTCGTCGAATAGATGTGTGAACTTAAGTCATCATGTATTTCATATAATTTGTATCTTACTCAAATCGTAACCTACCGTAGCGAAATTTTCCATTTAAATCACTTACTTTTATATAAATCCTACCAGGATAATAACTATCCTGGCAGTACTAATGGTGACAGGCACTGTTATTCACTTTTCTACGTTAGAAATTGAGTTTGGAGATCATGTAGAGTTCGGCTTGTAATTTGTCTAGGATTTCCGTGTAGGGTGTGTGCATGAATAGTGGGAAGAGGTCTTCTAGTGCTTCTTCGTAGGCTTGGCCCATGAGTTCTCGTAAAAAAACATACCTTTCATATAGCATAGCCTTTTCAAAATCTATTCCTAATTCATATAATCCATTAAATAGATCTTCTTTGGGTATTTTCTTAATCTTTCTGAAAACTCTTTCATTTTTATCTATTAACTTTTCATTTAAGTAATGTGTTACATAATCAGTATAAATCATTTGTCCAATATCATCTGTTTCCTGTTTGGAATAATTAAATCCAATAACACGGTTGTCCTTACTTTCTTGAAGGATGAACGTTTTATTCCCTCTTAAATGGGAAATAAAGCTCTTCACGTTTTTATCAAAAATTTTATCAAATTGGATGATTTGCTGGAGCTTATAGGCAAATTCATTATGTTCTTCCCCTACTACAAATAATCGGTCAACGATCGGTAAAAGCCTTAAAACCCCTTCTGATAATTGACTGGAAGCATCATATATCGTAATATCATGAGCTTTCTTCATTTGTTTTACTTTTCGCTTTTGTTCGGAAACGGATAACTTGGAAAATTCATGGATGAGTTCATTCGAAGTATTTTCTCTTTCTAAGGAGCCATAAGAAATGAATGCTACGGATAAATTAGTGTTTGTTTTAAGCCAATGATAAATGGAAACAGACAACTCAGTTACCCCTGATTTTGCCTTTGGAGAATAAAAACCAACTAAATACATCTCTCTCACCTGCCTTTATAAATCATATTCGCTGGAAAAGAAATGGAATGGGACAAAGCTCTAGGTTTAAAAATATTGTCAAACAAAAGTGGACATGAGTACAAACCATGTCCACAAATAGAAAGATGATTATTATGCATCAAAACGCTATTCTGCTCACTTTTGACATAGAGTTAATTTTAGGATAACTTTTTAAACGAAAAATCTGCCAAACGTTCTACATTGTATACATCCAAAGCCGCTTGTAATGCTGCTCCTCTATGAACATTTACACCGTGACGAATCAACACTGCTTCTAATGCACCCAATACAGAAAGGATATTTTCTTTTCGACAGCTATAGCCCATCGTACCAATCCGCCAGATCTTTCCATGTAATGGACCAAAGGAAGAGGCAATTTCAATACTAAATTGTTCAAGCAGCATGTTCCGGACAGATTCTCCATCCACATCTTTTGGAATTTCTACACAGGTTACACACGGCAGTTTATGTTTAGGATCACCGAAAAGACTAAGACCCATCGCCTCGAGTCCGGCAATCAATGCTTTTTCATGCAGCTTATGGCGCTCAAATCGCTGTTCAAGCCCTTCTGCTAAAATAAGCCGTAAACCTTCATGCAAAGCATAAATCATCGATGTGGCCTCAGTATGATGATTGAGTCTTCTTGGCCCCCAATAATCTTGGAGCATACTTAAGTCAAAGTAATTGCTGGCAATTGCTTGTCTACTGCGGGAAAATTGCAAATCCTCCTCTGTGGCAATCCCACGCTCCACCTTTTTACGAGCTGATAAAATATTTTCAATTCGTTCATTATAAGTGATAGGTGCCATGCCAGAAGGAACCGATAAACATTTTTGTGTACCGCCGATCATCCCATCAATGTACCATTCATCGGTTTTGATCTGGACTCCACCAATGGAAGCAACCGCATCAACCACAAGTAAAATGTCTCCTTCTCGGCAAGCCTTACCGATTTCCTTAAGAGGCTGCATTCTTCCAGTGGATGTTTCTCCATGAACAATCGCAACAATTTTAGGCTTTACCTTATTCATTTCATCAATAACCATTTGCGGATCGAATACCTCTCCCCAGGGGCATTCCATCGAATGAACTTCGGCTCCATATCTTTCGCAAATTTCTACTAACAAATGCCCGAACCTTCCATAAATAGGAACAAACACTCGATCACCTGGTTCAATGATACTGCATAATATCGCTTCATTTCCTGAACGTGATGTCCCATCAATTGGAAAAGCCCAACGATTCTTTGTCTGAAAGACTTGGCGAAGCATTTCCATCACTTGGTTCATAATATTTGTAAATGCAGGATCAAATTGTCCTAAAATAGGCGTGCTCATGGCACGTAATACACGAGGGTCCACTTCAACTGGTCCCGGAGTCATAATGGTTCGAGAAGGTGCAAACAGCTCAGAAAAGACCATATCTTTCATCTCCCTTTAATAGGCTAATTTATATAAAAATTCGGTTAACAAATCAATCCCAGCTTCCAAATCTTTCAGACTTGTTAATTCACAAGGTGAATGACTTATCCCCTTTTGACTTGGAACAAATAATAAAGAAGTTGGGTAAATTTTCCCAAATACTTGGGCATCATGTCCGGCACCCGAGATCATTTCTTGATACAGCAACTTTCTTTCCTCTGCAATCTCTTTCGCCAATAAAGTCATTTGTTCATCCATCCTAACAGGCATGACGTCCATCCACTGTGAAATCGATACTTCCATATCCAATGCATTTGTAAAACGCTTAAATTCATTAAAAATTTCATTACAATATTGCTCAATAACCTTTTCTTCGTGGTGTCGAATATCTAAAGTAAATTCAACTTTGCCGGCAACTACATTTGGTACATTGGGTTTCACCGTTAACTTGCCAACGGTAGCCACAAGACGCGTGTCTACTTCCTCTGTTTTCTTTGTTAAAAAAGAAATCAGCTGGGAAGCTGTACTGACTGCGTCTTTTCTATACTGCATCGGTGTCGTGCCTGCATGGTTACTTTCTCCATAAACTTGAATAGAATAACGGCGTTGTCCCACAATATGGGTCACAAGGCCAATTTGCTTCTCATTTTTTTCTAAAACCATCCCCTGCTCAATATGAATTTCTACAAAACGTTCAATATCATGCCGAACTGGGGATACATACGTATCAGGGTCAAAACCGGCATTCTTCATCGCATCCAAAAATGAAACTCCTTCTCCATCAAGTACATTTTCCACTTGTACAAGATTATAATCACCAGTGATATTTCTTGACCCCCAAAAGGTTAAAGGAAATCGGCTCCCTTCCTCCTCACATAAGGAGACCACTTCAATCGTTTTCTTAGGATATCCATATTGATTAAATAATCTAGCCGCAGCTATTAAACTCGCTATAATGCCGTAGGCCCCATCATATTTACCACCGTCGACGACAGTATCAATATGCGAACCCGTCAGTATGGTTTTCAAATTGGGGTTTGTGCCTTGTAACCTTCCAAATAAATTTCCAACACGATCAAAATACGTATCAAGCTTCATTTGATCCATGATATTTTTTAATGCATACTGTGCTTCCTGCCAAGCAGGAGAATACAAAAGTCTCGTGACTCCGCCATTTTCTGTCTGCCCAAATGAAGCAAGCCATTCAATCATAGCTCCGACTTGACCTTTTTCCAACAACTGTTTATTCACTTGAATGGCCATTTACTTCGCTCCTTATAATGTCAGTTTTAATAACATAAATTGTTATAGTCATAGTTTACAATTATAACTAACCAACTTCATTAGCAGATAAGTAAAAATTTTCTTAATTTTTTATGCAAAATAACTAAAATCTGCTACAATAGACAAATATACATATAACGTATTGACGTAATATTTTCTAACGCACAGGAGTGTATCTAATGAAAATCTTTGAACTCTTAACTATTCCTCAACTTGCAGGAATGCGAATAATTGCCGGAAAGGCCGGAAAAGACCGGGAAGTGGAATCAGTCAATATGATGGATGCACCTGATATCATCCAGTTCTTAAATAAGAATGAGTTCCTTGTCACAACCGCCTACCACCTGAAGGATCATCCTCACATGTTAAGCGAACTAGTAACCGCAATGGCCGAACAAGGGTGCGCGGGATTGGGAATTAAAACCAAACGTTTTTTAAATGAAGTCCCGGCAGAAGTAATAAGCTTAGCTGATCAGTTGACCTTACCTATTATTGAACTTCCATTAGAATTATCATTAGGACAAATCGTAAACTTTACCTTCCAAACAATCTTGGATAAAAGAGCAGCTGAATTAAAACTGGTTCTTGAAACACACAAACAATTTACAAACATTATTATGCAAGGAAAAGGGATTCAATTATTGTTACAAGATCTATCTAAGATGATTAATCGGCCAGTCCAATTAATTGATCAGCATATGAAACCTATTTCTCAACCAATTACAGAACTGGATTTTCATTCACTTTTAGACGGGATATCAATTCCTCCAACAAAAATATCTCCCATTTCATTAACAACCATTGCCTCAAAACAAGATTTCACCCTTTTCCCTGTCCATATCAGTGAAAAGAAATATGGCTTTCTTATTATTATAGGAGAGATAAAAAAAACAGATCAATTTACCTTATTAACCATTGAACAAGCAGCGAATGTGATTTCCTTTTCTCTTATAAAGGAAAACGCACTCAGGCAGCACGACCGAAGTATTCGCAATGATTTTTTTCTTCACTTTTTAGACGGCACATTATCATCACAAGACGAAATTACTGGCCGTGCAGCAGAATTTTCATTACAAAACAACCAAATGTATATTTGCGCGGTCGGAAAAATAGACGGAGAACTTCATCACCCCACTTATACGCAACAACATGAAAAGGCAGATGATTTATATGATTTCATTGAAGGTGAATTATCGACCAAAAAGCACGGTATTCATTTTTTCAAAAAGGGCGAATCATGCATTTTGTTATTTGAAGTCCATGAAGATCGTATGAACCCTGGAACTTATGTAGAATCAAACCTGATCGAACTCCAAAACAGAGTATCAAGCTACTTCGGAAATACCATCTCTTTCGGAGTCAGCACCTTATGTCAGAATTTCTTACAAACCAAAAGTGCTTATAAAGAAGCAGTCGATGCCCTATCACAAGGAAAACTTTCAAAGAAAAAAGAGTACATACAAACCTATCACACGAAGGACATTATGGAACTAATGCGTCAAATACCACAAGAAGATTTACGAAATTTTTATGCCTTTGCACTAGAAGGTTTTAAAGAGACAAAAATAGAGGAAGAACAATCCTTGTTGGAGACTCTATTAGTCTATTTAGAAACACACTGCCAAATCTCCGAAACAGCTAAACGGTTATTCGTTCATCGTAATACGGTTGTTTACCGTATTGAAAAATGTGAAGAGATCCTCGGAAAAAGTTTAAAAGACCCCGAAACAACCTTACAAATCAGACTCGCTCTTCGGATCAAATCTTTAATAGAAAAATGACAAAGATACCAAAACTCAAGCAGCTCTCCTAACAAAGAATTGCTTGAGTTTTTTATTTTTGTTCACAATGAATAGATCAAATCAGAATTTTTAGTTATTTTAAACAATGACAGTATATGGTTAATTGATTATCATGTAACTATTACTAACACGTCGTGTTATATTTTATAACATCACCAAAACTTGATTAAGGGAGGATTTACTTATGAACGAAAGAATCGGAAAACCAAAAATTTTCTCACTAGGTCTACAGCATGTACTAGCAATGTATGCAGGGGCTATTCTTGTCCCTCTTATCGTGGGCGGCGCATTAAAATTCACGCCACACCAGCAAGCATTCCTAATAGCTATTGACTTGCTTACTTGCGGTATCGCCACATTACTGCAATCCATCAATAATAAATATATTGGAATCGGACTTCCGGTTGTATTAGGAACCTCCTTTGTCGCCGTATCCCCTATGATTACCATCGGAACCAATTATGGGATAACAGCTATCTACGGTTCAATTATTGCTGCAGGGATATTTATCATTCTATTTGCCAATGTTTATGGAAAACTCCTAAAACTTTTCCCGCCTGTGGTAACAGGCACAGTTGTAATCATTATCGGTTTGTCACTCATCCCAACGGGCATTAAGAACATGGGCGGGGGCGCATCAAGCCCTGAATTTGGTTCTGCAGAAAACTTAATTCTTTCCTTCGGTGTCCTTGCCTTTATTTTATTGATGAATCGTTTCTTTACAGGCTTCATGCGTGCCATTTCCGTTTTACTTGGAATTATCGCAGGAACCATTGCAGCTGCTTTGATGGGGAAAGTGAACCTTCAACCTGTAGCAGATGCTTCATGGTTCCGTATCCCAACTCCATTTTACTTCGGTGTACCAACATTTGAAATCGTTCCAATGTTAACGATGATCATTGTCGGTACCGTTATTCTTGTTGAATCAACCGGCGCTTTCCTCGCTTTAGGAAAAATAACTGGAAAAGAACTGTCTGAAAAAGACATCGTTCGCGGATATCGTACAGAAGGAATTGCCTTTACTCTTGGCGGTCTGTTTAATGCCTTTCCCTACAGTACCTTTGCACAAAACGTTGGCCTCGTTCAACTATCAGGCATCAAAAAAAGAAGTGTGACAATCGCTGCTGGTCTCATTTTAATCGGCTTAGGACTTATTCCTAAAATCGCCGCATTGGCTACGATTATTCCTACAGCGATTTTAGGCGGTGCAACCGTCATTATGTTTGGAATGGTCGTTTCTTCCGGCATAAGAATGCTTAGCCGGGTGGACTTCTCTGATAATAATAATCTCTTAATTATTGCCTGTTCTATTTCATTAGGCCTTGGTTCCACTGTCGTACCTGAATTGTTTAAAGTCCTTCCAGAAACACTTCGGATTCTTGTTGGGGATGGAATTATCACAGGAAGCCTTAGCGCCATTATTTTGAACATTGTACTAAGCAAAGGAACCAAGAATTCCTTAAAAGTTGTCTCAGATTCACCACTAGCATCCAACGTAAAAGGCTTGTAAGGAAAGGAAATAGGATCATGTACACGATTAAGAATATTAACGATACCACTCACGAACAATTTATGGAAATAGCTGGTGGAGTCTTTGAACATTCACCATGGATTACTGAAAAAGCTGCAGGTTTAAAACCCTTTACCTCTCTTTATCACTTGCATCAGGAATTGGTTAAGATTGTTGAAAACTCCTCTTACGAACAGAAATTGGCCCTGATTAAAGCACACCCGAACTTAGGCAATCGGGCTGCCATGACGGTTGATTCCATTCAGGAACAAAAAGGAGCGGGATTACAAAGTCTTACACCAGAAGAATACAACCAATTTATCTCCATGAATCAAGAATATATGAACAAATTTGGTTTTCCCTTTATTCTGGCAGTTCGAGGAAAAAACAAGGAGCAAATATACGTAGCGATGAAAGAACGAGTACATCATTCGAAAGAAATAGAATTTGAAACTGCCCTATCCGAGATTTATAAAATTGCCCTACTTCGTTTAGAAGAGAAAATTACTGTTTAATATTTGTCCTTAAAATACTAGAAAGAGTTGATATTTTATGAGTTTAGAAGCATTAAACGAACAAGTCAAAAAAGATCTTTCGTATCTTTCATTCGGCAAAACAAATTGGGTCCGTCCTCTTACTCACCCTGAAGGACATGTCTATGATGTGATCATCATTGGCGGCGGTCAAAGTGGTTTAGCTGCTGCATTCGGGCTTATGCGGGAACGAATGACAAACATCCTTGTTCTTGACGAAAATCCAGAAGGCTTTGAGGGTCCATGGGAAACCTACGCTCGCATGGTGACATTAAGAACACCAAAACATTTAACTTCTGTTGATCTAGGAATCCCCTCGCTCACCTTCCGTTCTTGGTGGGAAGCGCAATTTGGCGAAAAAAGCTGGGAAGCCATGGATAAGATACCACGAGGAGATTGGATGAACTACCTCCGCTGGTATCGGAAGGTTCTTAGTCTCCCTGTTAGAAACGAAGTGACACTAAAGCTAATTGAACCAATAGAAAAAGAAATCTACCGATTGCATGTAGAAGGTAAAGGCAGTCCTGTAAAAACGTTGTTGGCACGTAAAGTAATTTTAGCAACTGGTATTCAAGGCGGAGGTGAGTGGCATGTACCTGAGATGATTTCAAAAAAATTACCTGCTTATCTCTATGCACACACGTCAAAAGCTATTGATTTTCCAGCCTTAAAAGGTAAAAAGATTGCTATTTTAGGAGGAGGAGCATCAGCATTTGATAATGCCCATTTTGCTTTATCAGAAGGAGTAGCCGAAGCCCATGTCTTTGTCCGGCGCAAAGAAATGCAGCGAATTAATCCAATCCGTCAGATGGAGGGCTCCGGACTTATTGAACAATTCCAAATCTTATCGGATGAAGACAAGTATAAAGTGATGTCCCATTTCTTTAAGAATAATCAACCACCGACCAATGACACCTTTGGACGCGCATCCTCCTGGCCTGGTTTTAAGCTGCACCTAGGCTCTCCCTGGCTTAACGTGGAGGCAGCTGAAGAAGGCGCAGTTGTGACAACACCTCATGGAAGGTTTGCTTTTGATTTCTTAATTATTAGTACAGGTTTAGTTACGGATCCAGCTTTACGCCCTGAGCTTAAGTTAGTGGAAAAACACATTACCCGCTGGGGTGATCGGTACAACGCTCCAGATGAAATAGCCAATCCCATGATTGATGCACACCCATATCTAAGCACTGGATTTGCTCTTCAAAGCAGGGATGAAGAAGGTAAAAAACTTCTATACGGTCTGTTTGCCTTCAATTATTCCGCATTAATCAGCTGCGGCATTTTAGCCTCTGCTCTTTCCGGAATGAGATTTGGCATCCCAAAACTAGTATCAGCAATAGCTAATCAACTTTTTCTTGATAATCGTGACGAAATCCTAGATGATTATTTTAACTTTAAAGAGCAGGAATTTATCGCTGATTTAACGGCCATCGAGAGTTAGTCCCCTCTTCTCTCGGTGGTGCTTTTATTTTTACATAAAGGAGTGTTTGATAAATGTCTGGTTTAACTACACATATTCTCGATTTAACGCATGGTCTGCCCGCATCCAATGTGACTGTTGAGCTTTATTACATATTAAACGGTGAACGTCATTTATTAAAGACAGATATAACGAATGCAGATGGGCGCCTTGATGAACCCATTCTCTCAGCAAAGGAAATGAAAATTGGAACCTATGAACTTACCTTCCATATTGGCGCTTACTTTCGCAAAAAGAACCTTACGCTTTCCGACCCTCTATTTCTAGATCAAGTACCTCTTCGGTTTGGTATTTCTAACTTAGAAAGTCATTATCATGTCCCACTGCTTATATCCCCATACGGCTATCAAACTTATCGGGGAAGCTAAGAAAAGCGGCAGCTCCTTTATACAGGCACTGCCGCTTTTTTCTGCTTTCTTAACACAAAAAAAAACCGTCATTTTATCTTTGGCGGCTGGATAGAACAACGGTGTTATGAACTTAAAAAAGAGGCTAGAATCCCAGCGCAGCTCCATCTCCTCTTGGATCTGCTCCGCCAAATTTAATTTTGCTATCAGGGTCAATTTTAATAACCCCCGCATGACCCATTATATCAGTAAAGTCTTCAACTACTTCCACTTGATGACCTCTTTTTAAAAGCGATTCTATGACTTCTTTCGCTATTCTTCCCTCCATTTTAACTGAATTTGATTCTGCCCCCCAGGTCCGGCCATATAACCACCTAGGTGCTTCTATTGCTGCTTGAATCGGAAAGTGATAATCAAGAATCCTTGTCACAAGTGCCGCCTGGGTCTGCGGCTGGCCCTCTCCCCCCATTGTTCCATACACCAAAAAGGGCTGATCTCCCTTAAAAATCATTGCTGGATTTAACGTATGGTACGTTCGTTTTCTAGGCTGGAGACAATTTACATGGCTTTCATCAAGCGAAAAAAAGCTTCCGCGATTCTGCAACACAATGCCTGTATCCTTTGGAATAAAACCAGAACCATACTCATGATAGATACTCTGAATAAGGGAAACTGAATTGCCATACTGATCAGCCACTCCTAGCCAAACTGTATCTCCTTTTGGATCCAATTGTTTTTGAAGATTAATCGACTTGGAAAAGCCGATTTTACTTGCTAACTCGCCCCCCCTTTTTATGGATAAGAGCTCCTCCAAAGGAATAGTAGAAAAATCAGGATCCGTTAAATATTGGTCTCGATCCTCAAATGCTAGTTTAGTAGCCTCGATTAATAAATGATAATAATCATCAGAACCTTCTTCGATGGCCGGAACATCAAATTGGTTTAAAATATTTAAAATCGAAAGTGAGGCAAAACCCTGTGTATTCGGAGGTAAATTGTAAACACTGTAACCTCTATAATCAACTGAAAGAGGCTTAACCCAGTCGGAACAATGAGAAACAAAATCATCGTATGTTAATAAGCCGCCATTATTTTGGAGATCTTGCGCAATCACTTTTGCGAGGTCCCCTTGATAAAACAGCCGGCTGCCTTCTTTAGATAGTCCTTCTAAAGTTAAAGCTAAATCCTTCTGTTTTATTATTTCACCAGAATGATAGGAAATGCCAGATGATTTTGTAAAAATCTTGTTAAATTCCGAAAATCGTTGTAAATGTCTAAACTGATCGTTTGTTTCATCCAAATTTATATTGGTCCAATATTCTTGACTCGGTGTAACTGGGAAGCCTTCTTTAGCGTAATGAATCGCGGATTTCAACACGTCCTCCCACGAAAAGCATCCCTTCATTTTTGAAGCCGAATAATGATAGGCCTTTTCCCAGCCAGCTACCGCTCCCGGAACTGTGTTTGCTCCAAGCGGACCACGTGGAGGTATTTTCTCCAGCTTCTGCTTTTGATAAAATTCAATCGTTGCATGCTCACCAGAACGGCCGCTGCTATTTAAACCCATTAATTCTTTGTCACCAGCATTGTAAATTAACCAAAAATTATCGCCGCCGATTCCATTCATATGGGGATAGACCACCCCAATGGTTGAGGCAGCAGCAATTGCCGCCTCAACTGCATTTCCTCCCTCCTGCAAAACTTTCATACCAGCTTGGGAGGCCAAATAATGTGGAGTTGTAATCATCGCTTGTGGTGCCATTGTTGTTGGGCGAAAAGACCAATGAGCCTGGTTTTTCATGTGTATGCCTCCTTCCATATCCTATATCTAAATTAGTTAGCAATTTCCACATTATTTTCTTTTAAAATAGCAGTAAATCGCTGAATCCATTTAAGTAATTTTAAATCTTGGTTTGGACCGGCAATAAAAGACAACCCGATTGGAATTCCACTTCTTTTCATAAGAGGAATGGTTACTTGCGGAAAGCCACTTAATCCAGCTATACATGTTAGCTGCATCGTTTTTGTACGATATTTTTCCATTTCTCCCGTGGATAATTGACGTAAAGGGGCTTCACCAGGAGCTGACGGAATGACCAAAAGACCATTGGTATTTAATAATTCGAACAGGTTTCGTTTAATTTTCTCTTTCGTCATATTTAAGGAGGCGAGTTCATCAGGATTTAGTTTACTTGCCCATTCAAAACGTTCACTTATCCCAGGCCCAAAGGCAGGCTTCACTTCTTCAATCCAAGTTCCATGTTCCTTCCATATTTCAATTCCTTGGATGAACCTAAATAAATCTGACCAATCTGACAGCCCATTAACAGAGATGTTCAGCGATTCACAGTTGTTGAAGTAATCTTGTAAAATCAAAACTGGTTGTGACAAACATTCCTTTGTATCTTCATCCACAAAGGACCATGCTTCTTTTTCAAAATAAAGAGTAACAAAATCATCAGGGTTCCCTTTTTGATCTATGAGAATTTCGCCAACCTCAAGTAAGTGCTCTGGATTTCTGGTCATCCATCCTACTGTATCAAAGGATTTAGCAAGTGGAATCACGCCATCCATATTCACAAGGCCATATGTCGGTCTTATTCCAAATAAACCGCAATAGGATGATGGAATACGAACGGATCCCCCGGTATCAGTCCCTATCGCAAAGTCTACTAAGCCGGCAGCAACCGCCACAGCCGAGCCACTTGAAGAACCTCCTGGAATCAAGTTCTGTGAGCGTGGATTTATTGGGGTTCCATAGTGGAAATTTTCACCGTTCAAGCTATACATCAATTCATCTGTATGGGTTGTACCCTTCAGATATGCTCCTTGGTCTAATAACAGGTCAATAACCGCTGCGTTCTGTTTTGCCGGATCATGGGTTCGCAGCCAGTCAGGATTTCCTGCACTACTTACATAATTCTTCAGAGCAAAAACATCCTTAACCGCAAATGTTAACCCGTTTAATCTTCCAGAGCCAGTAGGATTAATATTTAAATGATTATCCCTAAAGGCATTCCAATGTTCTATCATGACTTTCCTCCTCTACTCTAAGTTTAAGTTTTATCAATTATTATAATGAGAAAATTCAAACGAGTCATTGGTATTCCTGTCTAAAGATTTCAACGCTTTTGGTTATAATCACTAAATTGCTTGAAGAGTAAATGAAAAAGGTGGCATTTATGGACAATATATTTGATAATTTTATGTATTTATATTAATATATTTAAAAAATTCAAAAGTTTTTTGTGCAAAAAAACATATCTGATTTTTTTATTTTGTGTTAAATTGAATCGTGGAAAGCAAACACTAAACATATGTTCAAAACATTTTAAGTTTTTGAGGTGAAAATGATATGCAAATAACTGCAGAAGACAAAAAGGTACCACCTACTTATTCTAGGACTAATCCTTTTCAAGCGAAGGTTCTTAAAAATATAAATTTAAATGGTGCCGGTTCAAGTAAAGAAACAAGGCATATTGAATTATCATTAGAAGGTTCAGGGCTTTCCTACAATCCAGGTGATGCTCTAGGTATTGTTCCTTCCAATGATCCAGAACTTGTTGCTTCCCTTATTGAGAAGATGGAATGGGATGAAGAAACAGTTGTAACCATCAATAAGCAAGGCGAAACGCTTCCATTAAAAGAAGCTTTAACCAATTTCTTTGAAATCACATTATTATCGAAAAAGATTCTACAACAGGCAGCTGAATTCACGGATAATGAAGAGTTAAAAAATCTTGTTTTAGTTGAAAATGCAGACAAGCTGAAAGAATATGCGGACGGACGCGATCTACTTGATATGTTACGTGACTTCGGTCCATGGAATGCATCAGCCCAAGAAATGGTTTCTTTATTAAGAAAAATGACACCGCGCCTCTATTCCATTGCAAGCAGCATAGCGGCTCACCCAGGTGAAGTGCATCTAACCATTGGGGCAGTACGTTACTCTGCACACGGCCGTGACCGAAAAGGCGTATGCTCTGTATTAGTTGCAGAACGTGTTCAAGATGGAGAAACGCTTCCAGTTTTTGTTCAGGCAAATAAGCACTTCCATTTACCAGAATCCCAAGAAAAAGATATCATCATGGTTGGACCTGGAACAGGTATTGCACCGTTCCGTTCCTTCATTGAGGAACGTGCAGTGAACAAAGCCGCAGGCAGAACCTGGTTATTTTTTGGTGATCAGCATGCAGCTTCCGATTTCCTCTATCAAGATGAATTAGAAAAATATCAACAAGAAGGGGTACTTACAAAATTAGATGCTGCCTTCTCTCGTGATACAGAGCAAAAAGTATATGTACAACATAAAATGGATGAAAATAGCAAAGAATTGTTTGAATGGCTGGAAAATGGAGCTTACTTCTACGTTTGTGGAGATAAGACGTACATGGCCAAAGACGTCCATAACATGCTGTTAAACATTATTGAAAAAGAAGGCGGCAAAACCCCTGAAGAAGCTGAAAGCTATCTAAATGATATGAAAAAGCAAGGCCGTTACCAACGGGACGTATATTAATTTGAAGAAAAATGACACCACACTAGCGTTATGTGGTGTCATTTTTTTAACCTTATAACTTAATTGAATTGTCTTATTCCCTTGATCATCATATACATTCCTGAAATAAAGATAATCACACTACTGAAAATGATAAGTGTTAAAATTTCTCCGATCCCCTCTGCCATCCATCCAGTAATTAAATACCCAACCGGGAGTAAGGCGAACGAACCGAGCATATCTAAACTCACCACCCGCCCGAATTTATCCTCTGGAACCAATTCTTGAAGGCTCGTTTCCCAAATCAGACCAAAAAGCATAATCCCCGCTCCCTCTAAAAACATACAGGCCATCAATAATGGAATACTTGAGATAAATGCGAGCAAGACTAAAGCTATACCACTTAAAAGCACACCGCCATAGGCAAGTAATCCCCTTTTCTTCCAATCCGGTCGCAGACCGAAAATAATTCCGCAAAAAATGGCTCCTGCGCCTGATGATCCAAGTACGAGACCGTAGACATAGGGTTCAAATTGATAATAATTTTTGATTAACCAAGGTAAGATAATCTGGACAATTCCATTTGAAAAAATATTGATAAACGAAAAAGCAAGGATCGTCATCCAAAGCCAAGGATGGCCCTTTAGGACTTCAATTCCCTCCATGAAATCCTGTTTTATCGTAGATTTTTGATTAGAATCTCCAAGAGGTTTTTGAAAGTTTAATGTTCGCAGATTAAATAAAAAAAATAGCGAAATGATATAGGTGGCAGCATTAATACCAAATCCCCACCCTCCGGAAACAGCCGAAATGATGACACCGCCAATGATAGGACCAAAAATCCTCAAAACCTGCACAGTTACTTGACTCAAAGAATTGGCAGCATTACGGATATCTGGCGTAAAAATTTTCGCCCTAACTCCAGAATAGGCAGGCTGAAAAAAACTATCCATCATTCCCATAAAAAACATAAATACAAATAAGAACATCATATTAAGTTGATTCATAAATGCAAAAATCGATAAGATGATCATAAGGATAAACCGAACAATATCTACAAAAAACATAATCTTGACTTTGTTCATTCTATCAACAAGGACACCTGAAAATGGAAGTAGGATGACAAAAGGTGCCATATAAACAGCCATTACCGTCCCCATAACTGCTGTGGAATTAGAAATTTGAAGAACGACAATCGGGAGTATAACGTTTGTAATGGAACTCCCTAATAAGGAGAAAAACTGACCTAAAAGCAGGGCTGTAAAATGCTTGGATTTTCTAAAAAGTTGTAGGTATGTTCCTTCTCGAATGACAGAATTCGTTGGTAATGAATTCATTGATAGCCTCCTTTTTGCTTTATATCTTAAAGATTATAGCAAAAAGAACTCAGTTAGAGATCATTAATAAAAAAAAGAGACGGAGAAATATATCCCTGTCTCTACAAACAATCATTGATTTTTTATTTATAATTCAATCCAAAATCAAATTTATACCCATCACCATTCTTATTTTTATATACATAAGAAGGATCTTCTTCATAACCAGGAATATCTCCAATCTCATTTTCCACAGCTGATTTATTTGCAGGAACGGTAAATGGAAGTTTTCCTGTCGGATTGAATTTGCCCCGGATAACATCAACAATGGCCTCTTCCTTTGTACCAAAGGTAGCAATGACGGCTGCGGCATTTGGTTCAATTTGGTCAATTATCCATGGATTGGTGAAATTGATAGCGGTTATGGTTGGAATGGTCTTCTGAATCTCAATAATCCGGTCGACATTCGTGATGCCTGTTTCAGGTCCCACTGTGATTCGTGGATTATTATCCCAATTCGATTGTACAGGTCTAACCCAGACAAACGCATGTGTGGCTTCAGCTAAATTTTCCGTTAAGGTAATCGATGGATCATATTTTTGAATGGTTTCTCTTAATTTCTTAGTAGCGGCCGCATCATTTCCACCAGGGAACATTTCTACGTAAAGTTTTACGTCCTTGAGCTTCGTATCGTTTAATGGTAACACATTCTCACCCTTGATCTTATCATTACGCATTAAAACAAGTGATTTCCTGTGAGCCTCATCTGCTTTTTGCTGTGATTCCGGATTATTGAACACATCGAGAGCATGTTGAGTATTTACGTACGGATTTTCAAACAATCCTAATTTCATCATTTCCGTAAGTAGGAATGAAACGGATTGATCGACTTTCTCCTCTTTTAACAATCCATGTTTAACTGCATCAATGATTGGGGTAGGGTCCGAGGCACCAGAGATAATATTAGTCCCGGCATTGATGGCTTTGGCAAATTTTTGTTCATCTGTAAAATTTTCAACTCCCCAAGCATTTTTCCCGACGGCCCCCGTATCAGAATTGACATACCCTTTAAAGCCAAGTTGACCACGAAGAAGGTCTGTGATGATTGCTTTGTTTAACGCAAAGCCTACCTCTTCAAATTGCTGTGTTGGACTAAACCATGGCAGCCCCTGGTCAGAACTGGTATTGCTTGGGTAAGCATAATATGGCATAACTGAAGAGACCCCTGCAGATATGGCTGCTTTAAAGCTAGGAATATGGTATTTTAACAAACTTCCTGTTGTAGGATATGGATTGAATTTACCTTCTGGAAAATGCGGATCTAATCCATTATCACGTGCTCCCCCGCCAGGAAAATGCTTGACCGTAATAGCAACGCTGTCTTTACCAAGTTCCTCCCCTTGGAAACCTTTGATCACATTGTAAATCATACCGGATGCAAGTGCAGGCTGCTCTCCAAAAGTATCTTCTATTCTGGCCCAAAGTGGATCAGTCGCTATATCGGCCGTATATCCATAGACTTTACGAATACCCGCTGCTCTCCATTCCTTGCTGGCAATTTCGGAAAATTCATTTACAAGGCTTGTATCACGTGTTGCCGCAAGTCCCAATGGACCTGGCCAATAGGAATGTAAGCCCGCCCCTTCACTACTATTGGTATAATCCGTAGATGCATGGTTTCTTGGGTTGGAAGTGATCACAATCGGTATTCCTAATCTCGATGCTTCTGCCGTTTCTTGGAGTTGGTTATTGTAACTAGCAATGACATCGGCCGTTGGGGTTTGCCTAAAGATATAGTAACGGGTATTCTGATCGATTAATTTATTGGGCAGGACTAGTTTGTTATCCGTAAACTTCGGAAACTCTGTAATGAGCATCATACCTGCTTTTTCCGCTAGTGTCATCTTATTGACAAGATCTTTCACCCGTGCGTCGATTGGAAGCTGCCAGTTTTCATAGGGATCAAGTCTGTCGTTATTATTTAGATCTTTAAATCTCTTTTCCCCTTGTACAAGGATGTTTTTAGCTTTTGCTTCAACCTCAGGTGCATTTTGTTTATTACCATTTGACTTTCCCTGTTGGGCACTTGCATTCGGAAGAATCATGGATGATAACATCAAGGCAGTAAATGTTAATGATGCTGTTCTTTTTGAAAATCGTTTCATATTTTTTCCTCCCCCTTTTACCTGATAAGCTTTTCCAAAAAAAGACCCATTTTCGTTACAACATCTATATCACCCCTTATTTGGAAAACGCTTTCATTTACTATTCCATTTTATAATCTTTATCTAAAACGCTAGTAGAGAATATTTTTAGAAGAATTTGTGATTTTTTAATATTCTAAAAATACTTAATCAAAAAGGACTACCCAAGTAGCCCTAAAAATTGGAATTATAGTGTTGCACCATTCGTCGCAATTACGTCTTTATACCAGAAGTAGTAAAAGAACACAGGAGTATTTTATATTACATAGCTGACTTTCGGAATTCCGAAGGAGAGCGGCCTGTAATTTTTTTAAAGTTGTTACTAAAATACGCTAAATCAGAGTATCCTACCCTGTCCGCAATTTCTGACATCCTTAGTGTAGTATGAAGTAACAACCGTTTGCTTTCCTCAATTCGCAGCTCTGTAAGGTAATCCACAAACTTTGTATTTGTTTGCTGCTTGAACAATTGACTTAGGTAACTTGGGTTCATATGTACACTTTCAGCCGCATCTTTAAGGGTAATCTGATCTAACGGTGTTTTTTCTAAATACTGCAATACTCTTTCGATAGTTGAAGCTGGAATGTTGTTATCTACAACTTTGTTAACCTTCACTACTTCTTTAGCTTGCTGGCCAAGCCACTTTTCAAGACAGACTTTCAGTTCTGTTTCCTCAACTGGTTTCAGCAAGTAATCTGTTACCCCCGTTCTTATAGCCTGCTGAACAAATTGAAACTCATCATGGACACTAATGACGATTACATCAGGTCTCTTTTTCAAACGGCTCAATTCTTTTACAAATGACATACCATCCATGATAGGCATTCGGATATCTGACATGATAAGATCTACTTCATTCTGCTTCATCCAATCAAGAGCTTCCAACCCATTTCCACATTCATGCATGACGTACAATGGGAGATTCAGATTGTTTATGGTCCATTTAAGTGCTGTCCTGACCCATCTCTCGTCATCTACCAACAAAATACTTTTCTTCACGAATTCTCCCCCTCCGAACGCTGGTCTAGGATTGGTAAATGAATCAATGTTTTTGTACCGGAACCAAATTTACTTTTAAGCTTGATTCCATAACCAGCTCCAAACACATGATGAATTCTTTGGTTTACATTTAAAATGCCTATGTTTTTCCCGTCTTTAGCTGGTGTTAACTGATTTATCCGATCCCTTATTGCTTCCAAGCTATTTTTCTCAATACCCTTGCCATTATCACATATGCTAATCATAAAAGAGGATTCCGTATGCCGATAAACGGAAATAAGAATCCTAATTCTTCTAACGCTTGAATCGAAACCATGTATAAAACAATTCTCCACTAAGGGCTGCAGTGAAAACTTGATAACCTTAAGCTCCATGGCCCATTCTGGAATATCAAAATGGTAATCAAATCGCTCTTCAAATCGAAACTTTTGAATCCTCAGGTACATTTCACAAAAATTGATTTCCTCGCGTAAAGTCACCCTTGAAGAATAATTATTTAAATTATAGCGGAGTAATTTTCCGAGCGAATAAGACATTTCCGCAATATGGTGCTGATTTTCCTCTAATGCCATTCCCCTGATCGTTTCGAGCGAATTATATAAAAAATGAGGATTCATTTGCGATTGAAGCATTTTTATTTCTACTTCTTTTTGTTTTAGAGACATTTCTGCTTCTCTTAACTTAGAAACATAGACTTCCTCTAATAAATAGGACAATTTTTCCACCGTATTATTAAACCCTGCGGTTAATTGACCGATTTCATCATTTGAATCCACACGAACCCTGCCAGCAAGTTGTCCTTTTTCTACTTCCTTCATAAAATGCTGTAGGCGCCGGATTGGGCGAATGATACTCGCAGCGAATCCAAAACCGACCAAATAGGCTAAAATTAGAGAAACAATAATGGTGGTGGAAATAGTTTTTTCAATCTGAATAATACCTCCGGTTAAATCTCGGTATGGTACAGCCGTTAAAAACCGCCATCCAAGATTCCGCGAAAAGGTATAGGTAACAAAATCTTTTCGCTCATTTTGTAATATGGCTGAATCGCTGCCATTCATTTTTAGGTTTGCCAGCTGCTTGTATTGAACCTTTTTTCCAAGTTTTGAATAATTAGGATGGTATACGTAATGTCCATTGGCATCCAGAATAAAGAAATAGCCATTTTTACTGATAGTTACCTTATTGGAGATTTCTTCAATCCGTTTAAAATTAATATCTATAATAAGCATTCCAACCGGCAAAAGTGTTTGTGGATTATATAATCGTCTTACAAGTGAGATAACGGGCTGTTCCTTATTAACCAATGTTAACTTCCGAGTGACTAACAAACTCATACCATTTAAGGGGACTGACCGATACCAATATTCCTCTTTCATTTTTGTGGCCGGATAGAAATTTCTCGCCACAAGAGTGTCAATTACTTGATCATTTTCTAGTAAGATGGTGATATTGCTAATATCTGCTCTTGAATATTCTGCCGCTTTTAACGTGTTCCGGGTGGCTTCAATCATGCTAAGTTTATTA
This sequence comes from Neobacillus cucumis, assembly GCF_002860255.1. GTDB lineage: Bacteria > Bacillota > Bacilli > Bacillales > Cytobacillaceae > Neobacillus > Neobacillus cucumis_A. Next base: position 202,113 of record NZ_PGVE01000017.1, on the reverse strand, counting down.
TCCGTATCAGATGATTTTAATAAACGAGACATCTCTGGCGAATTAATAATTTTTAGGCTCGTAATCTCAAAATCTTGTAGATAGTATTCGATATGTGTTTGGACTTGATCGATAACTTGTCTGCTTGATTGTCTTAGCTCGCCTTCGAGTTCAACAGCTGAGCGTTGATACGAAATAATCCCGACTGAGAGGACTGGAAAAATAACGAGAAAACTAGAAAAAACGCAGAGCTTTATCATTAAGGATTGATTTTTTAATAGAATATATTTTTTAATAAATTCTGCCATTTTACTCATTATTTCTCATCCTCGGGAGGTTATTTTTTAAAAATAGAAAAGACCCAGTTGGTAAAGGGTATATTTACCAACTAGGTTTAACATCGAACTATTGCTTATGGACGGGCTTTATCAATGGCTTCTATAACCTCTTTATAATCCTTTGAATAGGAATCCACCATTGATTTCACAGCGTTTTTCCATGGTTGGATATCTTTTACCTCTGTAAAAACTACGCCAGCATCTTCCAGTTTCTTAGTGGAACGTTCTTCCCATTTATCCCACTCTTCTCTTTGTGTCTTAACAGAATCAAGGGCTGCTTGTTTAATAATTTTTTGATCCTTTTCAGAAAGTTTATCCCAAGCGGCCTTACTAATTAATAGTACTTCAGGAATTCTTTGATGATGGTCTAAGATAAGGTTTTTGGCTTCTTGATAATGATTGGAAGAGTCTATGCTTGGTAGATTATTTTCTGCACCGTCAATAATTCCTGTTTGCAGGGCACTGAAAACTTCCCCATATGGCATTGGCGTAGCACTAGCACCAAGTGCCTCCATGAAATCAATATTAATTTTACTTTGTTGGACACGGATTTTTTGCCCTTTTAAGTCTTTTACACTTTTTAATGGTTTAGTAGAGTAAAAGTTGCGTGAACCGGAATCATAATAAGCAAGCCCTTTCATTTTAGACTGCTCTAATCCATCTAACAATTTGGTTCCCATCTCACCATTAAGGAAGTTCCATAAATGTTCTTCACTTTCAAATACGTATGGGAGTCCAAGGGCAGTGAACTGATTATTAAACTCTGCTAACGGACTTGCATTGATCCTTGTAAACTCAATCGCGCCAAGCTGAACTTGCTCTAATACCGATTTTTCATCCCCTAATTGAGCGGATGGAAAAACATCAATTTTAATTCGGCCATTGGTTCTTTCTTCTACCAATTCCGCAAACTTCTTATCCCCAACTACGGTTGGATAATCAGGCGGCTGATTATCAGCCAAACGGAAGGTGTATTTTGGCTCCTCTTGCTTTGTCCCTCCACCCTTCGTACTTGATGCTTCCTCTTTTCCACAGGCCGCGAGGATGGTCCCCATCAACAATGTTGCTGCTAATACTCCAGTAATCTTTCTTTTCTTCATCTAATAACCCCCTTGATATTTTAAAGATATATTGTTACCTTTCCTTCGGTTACTTGGCTATCAGGTGTGGCAGCCACATGACCACCTCAGGAATATAGGTAATAATTAAGAGAACGACTAGTAACGCATAGAAAAATGGCATCATCGCTTTTGTCCCCTGCTGGATGGAGACCTTGCCAATCGCACAGCCCACGAACAATACCGTCCCTACAGGCGGGGTCAAAAGACCAATCCCAGCATTTAAAATAAGCACTATTCCGAAATGAACCGGGTCCATCCCAAAGCTTGTGACAACCGGAAGCAGAATCGGTGTCATAATTAAGATCATTGGTGCCATATCCATTGGTGCCCCGAGAAGCAGCAATAATATATTAATGATTAACAGAATAATGAGTGGATTATCAGAAATACTTAGGAATAAGTTGGTGACCATGGCAGGAATCTTCAAATACGCCAAGATCCAGCCAAACGAAGCTGAAGCGGCAATTAGGAAAAATACCATCGACACGGTTCTCATGGTCCGGGTTAAAATTTTCCATAGATTCGCTAATTTGGCTTCCCGATAAACAACAAATGCTAGAATAAACGAATACAAACAAGCCAATGCACCGGACTCCGTAGCAGTAAACCAGCCTGACATAATTCCTCCCAGGATAATCACAGCCGGACTTAACGACAATAGCCCATGTAAAAGAATGCCGCCAATTTCAGCTCGAGGTACAGGATCTGCTTTTTGATAGCCTCGTTTTCTAGCAATAATGTATCCCGTAATCATTAAGGAAATTAACATAATAAATCCAGGAACAATCCCTGCCATAAATAGACTCGCAATAGAAACACCACCGGCTGCTAAAGAATATAGCACTAGATTATGACTCGGAGGGACTACTACACCTTGAATGGCTGATGCTATTGTAACACCAACGGCATAATCGGCTTCATATCCCTTCTTTTTCATCATTGGAATCATTACGGATCCAACAGAAGAGACGTCAGCAACAGCAGAACCAGAAATATTTCCAAAGAACAGCGCCGCAACACTATTCACCATGGCAAGTCCCCCGCGAATTCTTCCTACTATTAAACTAGCAAAATTAACAATTCTGGTAGCTAGTCCACCTTCACTCATAATCTGTCCTGTTAAAATAAAGAATGGAATGGCAAGTAAAGAAAAAGAGTTCATCCCTTGAATCATTTGCTGGCCCACAACAGGAAGCGGGATTCCTAGATAAATAACTGTTATTAATGATGAAACAATTAATGTCAAGGCAATCGGAAAACGGAATAAGATTAAAAGAACAAAGCTTGAAAGTAAGATAATAATGCCAATCGTATTAGTATCCATGTTACATGCCCTCCTCGATGTCTTTATGACGTGTAGTGTTAACGGTAAAGAATTGGAGAAAAGAATAGACACAAATCATGATACCGGTGACCGGCATAACTGCGTAGGTAATACTGCTTGGCAGTTTTGTTGCTGGTAAGGTAGAATCCAGCATCAATAGGGTAAAATCCCAGCCTTGAATTACCAGATATAAGCCAAACGCAAAAATAGATGCACTGATGATTTTGTCGAGTACCTTATTAAATTTTTTGGGAAATAGATTGGTGAACGAATCTATCCCCATATGGATATACTCCCGAAATCCAATGGCAATGGCCATAAAAGCAAACCAAGCAAGAAGCAGCAGCGTGATTTCCTCTGACCAAAAGAAAACAAAATTAAATAATTTTCGTGTCATAACCTGTGTGGTTACGACTAAGATTAAGGCGACTAATGATAGTAAAGTGAATTTTTCAAAAACTCCATCGATATCTAACCCTATCTTTTTGATTACATTCATAAACTTTCCCCCAACTTGAAAACGTTTTCTTATCTTTCATTTTACGGGGCTTATGAATGTTTTTACATGTTGTATTTTTAGGTTAATTTGTGATTTTTTTAGGAATAAACCATTTTGTTAGTTTATTAAACAAATAAATATATTATTAACTTACCATGTTTATAATTTTCATACAACCATACCAAAAAGATTCTTATAACAATTCAACACAAAAAAGACCGCTATTATTCGACGGTCCCTTTAAAGTATTCTTATTGGAATACCTCTCTCCTTGAATTAAAAATTACTTTTTATATTATACCCTTTGTTCAATAGTACCTTCCTTATTTCCTCAATATGGTCTTGATCCTTAGTCTCTAATGCAAGTTCAATTTGTACATAGCCAGGATAAATATCCTTTCCTGCATGATCGTGATGAACAGATTGAATGTTTGCATCTAATTCTGATATTGAACTCAACACTCGCTGCAATTCACCAGGCTTATCTTTTACGATCATAGAAAAATTAGCATATCTTCCGGACTCCACCATACCGCGTTCGATAATCCTAGATATAAAGTTTACATCGACATTCCCGCCACTAAGAACGGCCACTACATTCTTCTCTTTAATATTTACTTTTTGATATAAAAGTGATGCCAAAGACACCGCTCCAGATCCTTCGACCAGCAATTTATTCCGCTCTAACAATAACAGCATAGTTCGAGCAATTTCCATTTCATCCACACAAATAATATCATCCACATATTTTTCAACCAGTTCAAAATTATGCAGGCCTGGTTTCTTGACAGCAATTCCATCCGCCATTGTTGGGGTAGAATTCACCATCACAGGCTCAGTTTCGATTAATGATTGTTTCATACTTGGACATGCCATAGCTTGTACACCATATACTCGTACATTTGGATATTTCTCCTTAACCGCCAAGGAAATCCCTCCAATGAGGCCGCCACCACCGACTGGAACCATAATAGCTTCAACATCAGGAAGCTGTTCGAGTATTTCTAAACCAACTGTCCCTTGTCCTGCAATAACCTTGTCGTCATCAAAAGCATGGATAAACGTTGCCCCCATCTGTTCCTTTAGCTCCAATGCGTATGCAAGGGCATCGTCAAACACATTTCCATGCAAAACTACTTTCGCACCATACTGTCTGGTCGCCGACACTTTGCTAAGCGGTGCCCCCTTTGGCATCACAATCGTACAAGGGATACCAAGCATTTGGCTTGAATAAGCCACGCCTTGGGCATGATTTCCGGCGGAAGCAGCCACAACGCCTCTATGCAATTCCTCTTCCGATAAGGAAATCATTTTATTATAGGATCCTCTCACTTTGAAAGAACCTGTTTTCTGTAAGTTTTCCAGCTTTAAATACACTTTATTATGTCCCGATATATTGCTAAAGGTTTGAGAGAAATCCAATGGGGTTGTGTGGACAATTCCTTTCATCTTTTCTCGAGCCAGTATGATATCATCTAAGGTTATCAACTAAATACCTCCTACATCCCACTTTTACTCCATAGGATGTACTTGGTTAAATTATCTATACTTCGGTTGCGAGACGAGAGCTATTTTAAAAGTTAGGCTAGTAGTATATCTATTGGTAGATATGCTATTTAACGTCTTTACGGAACAATCCGTGGAGGCGAGACCGTTTCCTCTTCAAGCACGCGGAGCCCTCCAATGACCTCATACGCGGCACCAACCGAAACCAAGAAATCCCCGGTTATTGCCATTTTCTGTTCTTGAATCAGTTTTAGTTTATCGGTTTCGTTTATTTGGCTTTGTACGGAGATCGCCTCTAATAATTGACCGATGGTCCGAATCCAAGCCCCTGTTAATATTTGCTGTTCGCCTATTGTATTGGAGTCATCCTCTAAATGGAGTAGTCCCGATAAGCCTTTTATCTCGATAAATTGTCCAATAACTTGAATCCATAGACCGATGGCAACCTCTTTTTCCAATTGTAATATTTTTTGGTCTTTATCATTTTGTTCAGTATCATTCTTCTGTTTAGGTGCATCCATAACTACTCTCACCCCGCAAACACAATTTGAAATATTTTATGTTCAACTGCCTAAATGTTGAATGGTTATTTACCTAGGAATTACCTATACACATTACCCCAAACTGGCATAGAGTAGTAAAAAGTTAGGTTTGGATAAATTATTAAAATTGGGCGGTGGATGATATTGTTGGAGGTTAAGGAATGTAAATATGGCAGAGGAGTCTTTGCAACACAGAATATAAAGAAAGGAGAACCGATTCATAAGGCCCCCGTCATTGTTTCACCAAGCAGCGAATACAAACATTTAAAGAAAACGGTGTATATAGAATATGTATTTTGGTGGGGAAAAGATTTAGAGGAATGTGCATTGGCATTAGGCTTTGGTTCACTGTTTAACCACTCCTATACACCCAATGCCTTATATAAGCTCAATCTATCTCAGAAAACCATTGACTTTTATGCCCATACCGATATTAATGAAGGAGAAGAAATCCTGATTAATTACAACGGTGATCCTAATGATGATACACCTGTTTGGTTTGATGTTCTATAAATTCTAATAGGACCTAATTCGGATATTAGGTCCTTTTTGCTTTTACTTGAATAAAATGTCATCTCTTAGGGAGGCAACCCTGGTTAAAGCTGTATCAATATCCGCTTCACTCACACCATAATGTGCAAGAGCATCGTGCAAGTGATTCACAATTGCATTGAAATGTTCCGGCTGCAGATTCATACCTTGATGTGCTTTCGCCATGGATTGACCAGAGTATTGATTAGGACCGCCAAGAGCAAAACTGATAAATTTTGTTTGATGCTTCTTTTGCTTTTCCATATCCGTATGCTCAAAAAATTGATTAACTGTTTCATCTTTTAAGACTAATTCATTATAAAAATAGTCTACCACTTTCCCGATTGATTCTTGTCCGCCTAATTTCTCATAAAGGTTTTCTTCCATAGATGACTCACTCCTATTCTGTGATATACATAGGTATTTTCCACAATATCAGGTTAAATATTCCACCCTTTAGGAATAAGAGAAAAGTAAAGGTCAGACAATTTTCGATCAGCATCCAAGGAATAACAATATCGCGAAATAGACGAAGCTTTTGTATTAATTAATCAGCAAATCTTCTAAAGCGGAATCTAGTGCAGGATAGGAAAATACAAATCCTTCACGTTGCAATACTTCCGAAACTACATGTTGTCCCTCTAAAACAAGTCCACTCTTCTTACCGAGTACGACTCTCATCGCAAACGAAGGGACAGGCAGCCAGTGAGGACGATGCAACACCGAACCTATTGTTTTACCAAACTCCTTCATTTTTACAGGAACAGGCGCAGTAACATTGACTGGTCCACGTAATTGTTGATTTTCAATGGCAAAAAGAATTGTTCGGACAACATCCTGCACATGTACCCAGGATACCCACTGTTTACCGGAACCCACAGTCCCTCCTGCGAAAAGTTTATAGGGTAACGTCATCAAAGGAAGTGCTCCACCTTTCCGCCCTAATACTACACCAAATCTCATGAAAACAGCCCGAATCCCAGAAGCTTCTACGTGCATGGCTTTCTTTTCCCAATCATGGACGGTCCTGCCTAAAAAATCATCGGCAACCTCTGATGATTTTTCCGTATAGACAGCATTTAATGAAGCAGGATAGACACCGATAGCACTCGCATTGATTAGTACACTAGGCTTCTTTTCCAGTTGGCTGATGATTCGAATAAGTTCATCTGTGGCCTTCATTCGGCTTTCATAAATTTGCTTTTGATGGTTCTCATCCCATCTTCCATTATTAATCGATACACCGGCCAAGTTAATAAAAGCATCAGCACTTCTGATTTCATTCTCAGGCGCGGAATCCTCGGAAAGCCATTTAACATAAGTTACATTCCCAGAGGTCTTATGGATCGTTCTTGTTAAAATGACAATCTCATGCCCTTTATCCAGGAGGTATTCACTTAATTTCTGTCCAACAAAACCGGATCCGCCAGCGATAACTATTTTCATCTGCTCTCTCCAATCACGTATGATTCTTTTTCCAATAATCATATATGAATTCTTTTACTAATTCATTTAAATGAGCCTTTTTCTGAGTTTTCAACCACTCTATTTGGTCAATTGGCAGTCTCAACTTTAAACTAATATCCTCATTGGGCATCTCCACTTTTCGTATTTCCTCTAAAGTGATCCCTTCTTCTAAATTTGGAAACCATGAATCATTCTCGTTCACCAGGTCCAAATAATAATAGTCATCAGGATGATCAAGTTCACAAAATAAATTGAGCTGCGGCAGTCCCCCTGCTAAAGCTTTTACATGCATTATGGAATGGATGAGATGCCCCTCTTCAAATTCAATTTCTATAATCAGATTATCTTCCTTTTTATATTTTTTCACCACAACCTCACTGACGATTAGGTCTAACTCTAAGGTGAATCCTGAACTTGCTTCAAATATATAAACCGCACTTTTAAAAACGTGGATACTCTCCCCATCAATTTTTACCGATTTCACTACAGCCATAAAGCTTCCCCCAAATAGTTGTTTCGTCAATATGTATAGGATTTACCTATCATCATATCATCAATTTCACCTTTTGAGGATGATTAATAGTCAGGATAAGTTTAAAAAATTAGAGTAAAACTAAGTAAAAACCAAATTAGAAGTGGAATGAATCATGGAAAAGGAACAAACGAATAATATTAATAAAGAAGATGTAAAGGGACAAAATCAAAATTTATTAAGTGACATAAAAAAGAAAAATCCATTGAATTGGGGTGTTTTAGACGTTGCTGAAAGTGTTCAGCATCGTGACTGTAAAGAACTAATTTCTAAAAAAACTTAAAAGAGCGTGGACGAATAGCCACGCTCCCATTCATTATTTCATCGACCGCCTACCTTAATTAGCTCTCTAAGGCCATGCGCTTATTTGCATGATATTTCATTTCTGGATGATATAGACTATAGCAGCTTCTGCCTTGATCTTTTGAACCATACATGGCAAGATCAGCATTTTTAATAAGAGTATTAAGATCTTTCCCATCTTTTGGATAAAAACTAATCCCCATACTTGTTGATATATTTAGTCTTTGTCCATGAATAGGAAAAGGAAGAGCCATTACTTCCATGATTTGGTCACAAACACTAGTGATTTCTTCTTCATTTGATAGATACGGGACAAGAATAATAAACTCATCTCCCCCAAACCTTGCTATATTAACCTCTCTATTTTCTGTTGCTGATTGAATTCGTTTTGAAACTACCTTTAACAATAAATCCCCCGCATCATGTCCTAAGCTATCGTTTACTATCTTGAAGTAATCTAAATCTAACAAGATAAATCCCAACTGGGTTTCAGTCTTTTCTGAGATATGCTTGTCTAGAATGGACTGAATTGACCAGCGATTCGGGAGACCCGTTAACGCATCATGATAGGCCATATGTTTGATTTGTGCTTCCGTCCTTTTTTTATCGCGAATATCCCGGCATAATGCAAAGTAAATTTGCTTTTCACCAATATTTATTAAACGAATATTAATATCTACCGGAATTTTTAAATCATTTTTCCCTGTCATCATATCTTCAAAATTGCTTGAGGACTGCTCTTTTGTTCCAATTTTTAATTGTTTAATTTTAGATGGCAGCTGTGAAAAAATCATCTCAGTACTCATCTCGAGAAGTTCCTCTTTCGAAAAATTTAAGACTTCACAAGCAGTTGGGTTGATCTCTATAAACTTTCCTTCTACTCCTATAAGGAAAAAACTATCTGCTGCCTGTTCCGTTAGACTTCTAAACTTTTCTTCACTTTCTTTTAACCGCGTTTCTGCTTTAACACGGTCTGTTATATCTAACCCAAAACCTAATAAAAATTCCTCATTTGATTCTTCAATATGAATAATGGTCTTTCCAGAAAACATATGATGTTCCTCGCCTTTATAGCCGCTTGGGAATTCTTTGGTGATTAGTTGTCGTTTCTCCCAAACCTCGAGATCATAAGCTCGGTTAAGTTCTGCAATTTCACGGGGAAAAACATCAAAGATGGTTAATCCAATTACTTCATTTAGACTTTTTCCATTCGATAGGCAAGCTTCTTTGTTCGCGTAAATGGTGCGGCCTTCCGGATCTTCCAGGAAGATATTGATGGGCAAGGCATCCAGAATACTTAGATATAAAGATTCTTTGATTCTTATCTGCTTTGAGAGTTCCTGGTTTTGCCGTTCCAGTTCAGCGATTTGTGAACGCAGCTTTTCTATTTCATTTGCTTGCTGATTGGACTGAACGTTCATCTATATCCTCCTCAATCTTTTCCACAAAAATTTTATGTATTTAAGTACACCTAAAGTGTTATTTAAGAAATTTATTTCTATTATATATCATTATATAATAGGAATATTTTCCTTACTTTTGGAATTACGAAAGATTTATGAAAAAGAAAAAAAGTGTGCAGAGGTTAAAGTATATATTTGTTATTTAAGGGCATTTTATTGGTAGGACTTGTAGCTCAAAAATAGAGCAACTTGCAGTCACCGTCTGAGGACTGTAATGTATTTTGTGGGTTTGAATCCCACCAAGTCCTTTTTTAGTTCATTCCAAACATAGACAAAGACACCCTCCTAATTTTGAATGATGTCTTTGTCTATGTTTTTTCCATGATATTAAAATGCTATATTCCTCCACCCTCGTCATGGATGGTGCTGTTTTCTTTACGAATATTGGCATATAGGCTTAATGTTCCTAATGCTGCTATTAATGTACTTAATATAACGATGATATTGTAAAAATTGGTCTTTATCAGCAAATTTATAAGGGTATAAGAAATAACCAATGACGCTAACGGTGAAATTAACCATACCTTCAAAATTTTTCTGATAACGGCTTTTTGCCAAAAACCAATCCCTTTTTGTGATGCTCCAATCCCTAAAATTCCACAAGTGGTTACTTGTGTTAGAGGAATTGGCAATCCGAAAATGGAAGCAATGGTAACAAGAGTTCCCCCGGTAAAAGAAACAGCACTTCCCTCTAATAGGGATAGTTTAGTGATTTTCTTCCCATTGGTTTCTATTACCCTTCCTCCCAATAAAATGGCTCCTAACGCCACAAATAAACCGCCAATCCAGATTCCTTTCGAAGTAGATAGCATTCCGGCTCCCACTAAAGGTCCAACGGCATTTGCTACATTATTCATCCCAGCGGAAAAGGCTTCAAAGCATCCCCCAAAGACAAGCACTCTGCCCAGCCATATTTTCCATTTTCCAGGTTTAGTCAAACTTGCCCAGCGTTTCTCTGATGCAGCAATCAGCTTTCCAAGTAGAAAGGTAATGACAAATGAGACAACTGGAACAATAACCCAAAAGGCAACAATAACTAGCAAACTATTAATAAACAAACTTTTATATGCAATACCTGCACCGACAATTGCACCGACTGTCACTTCACTTGTCGATAAAGGTATTCCCATTAGATTCGCAATAAACAGAGTCAAGGTAGCACCGGCCAGAATTAGAACGACTAGTTCCATCGTCAGTATCTTCGAAGGAATAATTCCACTTCCAATTGTCTTTACGACTTCTCCGCCTCCAAGAATGGCACCTAAAAATGCCGCAATCGCAACTAAAACCATAGCAAGCCATTTTTTCTTAATCGCATCTGCACCATAGGCAGAGCCCATGGACGCGGCGGTTCCGCTTGCTCCAATGTTCATTGCGAAGAAGAATGCTATGATAAAAGCTAAATAGGTCCAAAACATCCCAATCTCTCCTTATGTGAATCTATTTATCTAGCAGAATTAATCTCGCAATGTTCCGAAACTTCAATTCAGACTATTCAGGTAGGAATAATTTTATACTATACAATTCCTTTTTGCAATAATCAACCTAAAAGCTGCATATGTCACTGAATTTTTTTAAAATTAATTCAGTTGGTAAAATTAAATAAAAATGCTATAGCCCAATTAGAGGCTATAGCATTCTTCCATTTTTTCTGTTAGTTTATTTACAAATTATTTCTGCGGTCTTAATGCTACCCGTCGAATTTTTCCAGAGTCTGTTTTAGGTAATGCCTCTAAATACTCAATCACACGTGGATACTTATATGGAGCCGTCAGGTTTTTAACAAAGCTCTGTAGTTCTTTTGTCAGCTCAGTTGTACCTTCAATACCATCTTTTAATACAATACACGCTTTAACCACATTTCCTCTAACTGGATCTGGTGATGCCACAACAGCACACTCTTTTACAGCTTTATGTTTCATTAAAGCATCCTCGACTTCAAATGGCCCAATCGTATAGCCGGAACTGATAATCACATCATCTTTTCTTCCTTGGAACCAATAATAGTTGTCGACATCTTTAAATGCACGATCCCCAGTTAAGAAATAATCACCAATATATGAAGCAGCAGTCGATTCGGGATTTTTATAATAATGTTGGAACAAGGCAGGGAAATCCTTTTTAATTGCAATCGTCCCTACTTGGTCTACAGGAGAAGGCTGCCCATCTTCATCCACTACTTCAATATATTCAGGCATTAGAGGCTGACCCATTGAACCTAATTTATTCACATTTGTATTTAAATTGGCAATCAATAAGGTACTTTCAGTTTGTCCGTAACCGTCACGAATTAAAATATTAAATTCATTTTTAAATACATCAATTACTTCACGGTTCAACGCTTCACCCGCAGAGACTGCTGTGTGTAATGGTGTTAGATCTAATGTGGATAAATCATCTAATTTTGCCATCATCCGATACTCAGTCGGTGTACAGCATAAAACATTTACTTTGTTGTCCTGAAGGAGCTGCAAATATTTATGCGGCTGGAACCGGCCGTTATAAACAAATCCAGTTGCCCCCGAACCTAAGATAGATAGGAAAGGACTCCAAACCCATTTTTGCCATCCAGGTGCAGCTGTAGCCCAGACAAGATCATCTTCACTAATATTCAACCATTTTGAAGCAGCAATTCGTAAATGGGCATAACCCCATCCATGACTATGAACAACCCCTTTTGGCTGACCAGTTGTTCCAGAAGTATATGCTAAAAAGGCAAAATCGTCTTTCAGGGTATCCGCATCGGTGAAGGTATCTGATTCCTCTTCCATTAAGGCTTCCATTGAAAGCCAATTAGGTACTTCCTGACCAAAGGCAATCTTAAATTGAAGATAAGGTGTTTCCTCAGTAATTTGATCAAATTCCTTTATTAGATTGTAATAGGAAATGACTGCTTTCGCTTCTGAATGATTTAGACGATAGACTAAGTCCTTTGCCCGAAGTAATTCAGATGAAGGACTAATGACAATTCCTGCTTTTAAACAAGCTAAATAAATTACATATGATTCGATTAAACGGGTCGTCATTACGACAACACGGTCCCCTTTGTTAAGTCCTAATTTAGTTAAACCATTTGCTAGTTTATTTGCCTTCTTATTAAGTGCATCATAAGTGATTGTCTTCGTTTCCCCTGACTCGTTTTCCCATCTCAAAGCGATTTTATCCGAAACATGCTTTGAAATTTCACTTGCTAAATTAAAGTGTTCTGGTGCGATCAATGATTTAAAATCCACTGGTGTCAATCTCCAATCTGTAAAATTAAAACACATGCATAATTAAGACAGTGCCTTTTTCGAAATTTCTAAGAATTAGTACCTAGTAATAGTACAAGCCTTTAAAAATTATATACTTACAATAATACCACTTTGAGTTTGAATGTAAATTATTTAACTTTGTCGTTCACTTAATCGTAGGATTTATTAACTAGAATTAGCTTTTCCTTCATTGATTATCAATCAAACAGTTTTAGATATAAGAAAGGAATAAACTAAACTTCCAACCATTTCTGTATAAAAAACCTCCAGAAAAAACGTTAAAAAAAGAAGAAGGTAAGCATGGATCCGGCAAATTTGCAGGATAATATTTAAATAGTAGAATCTCAGTTCATTATAATTGAGGTTCTTTTTTTAGTATGCTTTAATAAAATTTCAATTACTTACCAAATAAAAAAGTATATTGGTTTATGTAATTGCTCATTTTTTAGTTGTTCCAAATTTATATGGTGAGGATGGATGATAATGATCACACTAAAAGGAAAGACGGCTATTATTACGGGGGCAGGAAGAGGTATTGGCCGTGCTACGGCGGTTGCTCTAGCGAAAGAAGGCGTGAATTTAGGTCTAGTAGGACTTAATATGTCTAATCTTGAAAAAGTAGCATCTGAACTTGAACAATATGACATCCAAATTTCAGCAGCGACAGCCGATGTTTCTGACCTTGAATCCGTTACTCATGCAGTTGAACATATTAAATCAGATTTAGGAGACATTGATATATTAGTCAACAATGCAGGTGTAGCAAAATTTGGAGGTTTCCTCGATTTGAATCCAGAGGAATGGGAAAATATTATTCGTGTAAATCTGATGGGTGTTTATAATGTAACTAGAGCAGTATTACCCGACATGATTGAAAGAAAATCAGGTGATATTGTAAATATCTCCTCTACTGCAGGCCAAAAAGGAGCACCCGTAACAAGTGCTTACAGTGCTTCGAAATTTGCTGTATTGGGTCTTACTGAATCACTCGCTCTCGAGGTTAGAAAGCATAATATCCGTGTCACGGCATTAACACCAAGTACTGTTGCAACTGATTTAGCGATCGAAACCAATCTGATTTCAGGAAATCCTGAAAATGTCATGCAGCCGGAAGACTTAGCAGATTTACTCGTAGCTGGTTTAAAACTTCATCCAAGAGTATTCCTTAAGTCAGCAGGATTATGGTCGACTAATCCATGATTTAAAAAGGGAAAGGATTTTACATCCTTTCCTTTTTAAAACTAAAGTCGTTATAATAGCAACATTACACAAATGCTAAAACGCGTTACAGCATTAAAGTCACTGACCAAAAAATTATAATTTGATTTCAAAATCCACAATAATGCTGTCTTTTAAACCAATCTCCTGCAAATAACTGAAAACTTCTTGGTGTGCTGGATGAGGACCATAATTTTCTAAAGAAGTCCTGTCTACAAAACGGACCGTCAGACCCATGTCAAATCCCTGACTTCGGGTTGAAAAATTTACCCCCTGTTGAATGTCCACTATGCCAGGTATGGCGTTTTTTAGCAGTAATGTCCTGCGAATCAATTCTTCTTTTTGTTCTTCCGTAGTGACTTGAGAAAATTTAAGTAAAACAATATGCTCGATCATGATATAACTTCAATTTTACTATTCAATTTTTCTCGGTCAAATCCTGCAATCTGCTTGTAACCATTAGCTATTTCCTCCAGTTCTTGATAGGAAATGACATCGTCTAAATTGACAAAACCATTAGGCGCCCGCTCTTCGACAATTTGCATGACAACTTCTGGACCATTTTTTCGATTAGTCAATACAATATTAGCTGTTGGTTCTAATCTAACATCTTCGTACACCTTCAACGCAACTTCAGCATCCGGATATTCTAAAATCGCCTCTCCTAATGCGTCCGCATCAAGAATCGCTTGTGAAGCACCATTCGATCCAATCGGATACATAGGGTGTGCCGCATCTCCTAACAACGTTACACGTCCAAAGGTCCATTGAGGTAATGGATCACGGTCAACCATCGGGAATTCATAAACAGCATCTGTTTCTTCAATTAGCTTTGGCACATTCAGCCAGCCAAAATCCCATGCCGCAAAAGCAGGTGCAAAGATTTCCTTATCTATTTTTCGGTTCCAGTCTGCACGTGACGGCATTTCGGCCATTACGGTCAGTTCCGCAATCCAGTTAACGAGCGACCGTCCATTTGCTGCCGTATCCGGACAAACAGGGTAGGCTACAAATTTTTGATCCTGATAGCCTGCCATAATCATCGATCTTCCTGTGAGGAATGGGGTGGATTCCGTAATCCCCCGCCATAAAATACGGCCGCTGAATTTAGGCAGTCCTTCATCCGGATAATAGAATTTCCTAACAACAGAATGAATACCATCGGCTGCAATCATGATGTCAGCATGAAAGGTTCCACGGCTCTCTCCCGTTTTTCTGTTTTCAAACTGAGCTACTACTATGTCACCAAAGGTTTGGAATGATTTCAAATGATGTCCTGTATAAACAGATTCCTCACCAAGTTCTTTTTTAACGGCATCGAGCAACAGCATTTGCAGTTTCCCGCGATGAATGGAATATTGTGGCCAGTGGTACCCCGCTTCTTCTCCTCGGGCCTCTTGCCAGATATTCTTACCGAATTTGTTTACATAAATTAGTTCTGCAGTAGGCAAGCCTATGTTTGATAATTCCTCAGCTAAACCTAATTCTGTTAAAACCCTCACGGCATGCGGTAATAGATTGATTCCAACACCCAGAGCTTTAATATTTTCTACACTTTCAAAGACACGCACTGACACGCCAACGCGGTGAAGTTTCAGGGCGGTCACAAGCCCGCCAATACCGCCTCCAACAATCATGGCTGTTTTAATATTCGTCATATGTATCTCTCCTTGTTTTACTAAGCTTGCTGACTATTCTTAATTATTACATAAATTAAAAATATATCAATATAAAAACTTGCTGATATTAAAATAGGAGAGAATCTTTACAAATGATTCTCTCCTACTTTAAATATTCTTAATTAATTGAACTTGATTTTTTATTATTTAAAGGAACAGTGGTTGATGCTCGGCTTAACAGAATGTTAGCAAAGCTCAATCCTAGAACAACAGCTACAACCATTGTGATAATGGAACCCGCCAATGCTAATTTAACAGTCATTAGAAATACAATGGCAAAGGCCAACATGGTCATAATCAAAACAGAATTCCAAAGGACTCGATCTCTTACCTTTTCTAATAATCCAGACGATGGAATGTTATTTGTTTCTGCTTTTGCAGCACTTAAAATAGCTTTTAATCTTCTAAGGTTAATAATTGGGCCCATAAATGTCATGATGATCAATATGGTTAGTGATAGATCTATCCACGCATTCCCAAATCCCCAACTGGAGAAAACCAGGTATAACCCAGGTACTAGGATTAAAATCACACTAAAAGGAAGCAATCCATCCAGTTCTACTGCCAAAGCAGCCCAATTTCTTAAAGCCTCTGTGGTCCTCGAATTCAGCATGGAAATCATCGCTAATAAGGTGATTCCAACTGCTACAAACATAACCAAGGCGCCAATGATGTGTAAAAATAATACAATACTATACAACAATTTTCCTATACCCCCTTATTTTACCTAAACAATTATATAGAAATTTCTCGTAGGGCGAAAGTCCTTTATTTTAAATAATCTAATTTATTTGCACCATTCAGGTTACCTTAGCTCATTGACTGTTGCAGATAAAAAAAGAAAGCTGCCATATTTCGACAGCTTCCTATGTATTAGAGCAACATATTTAACAGACAAAAATTACACAAGTTTATGAGCATACCACTTCTTCCCTTTAAAACGCCATATAAAAATCAGTGTCCGCATGCCCCATTCTATATTCATCGCCGTCCAAACGCCGATAATCCCAAAACCAAACGTGATTCCTAAGAGATATCCAAGTACTACACGAAGCAGCCACATCGATAAAAGGGATGCAATGGATGTAAAACTTGAATCTCCCGCTGCCCGTAAAGCCGATGGCATGATAAAACTTGCCGGCCATAAGAGCGGATGGCCCACTGCTGATATTAAAATCAGCGTAAAAATGGTTGAAATAATTTCTTCCGGCGGACTGAAAAGTTTGATTAATAACGGAAACAATGGGATTAAGACGGCATCTGCAATGAGAAAAAGGATCGTACCAAGACCAATCATTGAAATAATAAATTTCCTAGCATCCTCTACATTCCTTCTTCCAATACATTGTCCAACAACCGTAACGATCGCAATACCTAAAGAATTGGGTCCTATTTGAAAAAGTAAGGCAATTGAATTCCCGATAGCATAAGACGTCAAGGCAAGCGTCCCTAATTGCACAATAAACGTTTGAGTTAAAAGTTTCCCGCCATTAAAGAATAACTGTTCCGCTGCAAACGGTAGCCCAATAAACATGACCTTCTTCAAGATAGAAAAATCAATATGTAAAGCATTCTTCAACTTAAAGCGAATGGATTCATTGTATCTAACAATATAGATTAAGGCTGCAACAACACCTAGTAATCTTGCAATAATGGTCGAAATGACCAGGCCTTCTACTCCCATTTTGAATATCGGTATGAGCAAAATATTTAGGATGGTATTCGTCACATTCATTAATAAGGATAAATTCAAGCATGGCTTGGTCTCTCCCACTCCTCTCAAAGCCCCTGTTACAGCTTGGAAGATGGCGATAAGTGGATAAGACAAACAACTTCCTATTAGATATATTCGAGCATATTGAAAGACATTTTCTTCCGCTTTACCGAATAAAAGGTTTAAGGTCGGTGTATGAAAAGTAATAACTAATGCAGCAAGCACTACAGAGAATATAGTAACAGCCGATATAGCTTGTGTGGCTGTTTTGGAAACCATCTCTGGATTGCCGCTTCCTTTATATTGGGCCACCATCACCGTACCGCCAGTTGCGACTGCAATAAAGACGTTGACTAAAAAGATATTCAATGAATCTACCATACTTACAGCACTAACAGCATCAACACCAGCCGAGCTGATCATCGCTGTATTTAATAAACTCATTATAATTAAAAACGCCTGGTCGACAAAAATAGGGGTAATGATTGCGAATAACTTCTTATAATCCATGGATTCGCCAGTAAAATACTTATCTAACAAAAAAACCGTTCTTGGTTTGATTTTCACTGCAAGTTTATTCATTCCACTACACTTCTTTTCAATTTGTTAGGAATCCAACAATATTTGTAAATTAATATGGACTATTATAACATTATTTAGGGAAGATAAAAGGGCTATAATGGCAAAAATAAGAATGTTTGTTTATGAACAAGATTTAGCAAAAAAGTAAATTCTCCTGTTATACGAATGGTACCTCGCATTTAACCTATGAGTTTAACTACTTGGTTTATGCAAGTTCAATTTTCTTTTTAAACTTTGAATTAATTTTTACCATTTTTTGTTCTAAATGGTCTATATTAAGTAAATGAGGGTAAATAATAAAGTGGCGGAAAGTCAGACTCCTTCCCCTTTTGGTGTTTGAGGTAATTGAAAAAAGGAGGTCAATTATGTTTTTATCCTGCCCCATTTTGGCTGCACTTTTAGGAATGTTGATTGCACAATTTATAAAGATACCGATTCATTTTTTCTCAACCAGAGAATTAAAATGGAATTTGATGTTTAGTACAGGTGGTATGCCTAGTTCACATACATCCACAATCATTTCCTTAACAACTGCCATTGGATTAATTTCTGGATTTACATCTAATGAATTTGCCATTTGTGTTGTCGTTTCTGCCATTGTTATGCATGATGCAACCGGAGTTCGCAGACACGCTGGATATCATGCCGAAATCTTAAATACCTTATTAGTCGACTTTAATACCCTTATTGAGGTATTAAAGAACCCGAATATAAAGAAACCGGTATCTCGGGAAAAATTAAAAGAATTATTAGGTCACCAGCCAATCGAAGTTTTTGGAGGCGCGATTACCGGCATCATTATTGGAGTCGTTACATATTATCTCTATCCGTTCTAATCCCTTAAAAGAAATACGAAAAGGAAACCACCCATGCAAGGACACGGGTGGTTTCCTTTTATTAAATATTTCTATGCAAAACGATAATAAATCAGTAAAAAGGTTGCTAATACGAAAATGAAATTCAAGAATACAAAGATAAATTGATCAAGTTTTGTTTTGTGCATCTTAATTGGCGGGTTGTAAAATGATACACCTTCAATGATGAAGATTAATAACACGATATGAATCATGAAATGTCCAATCACTTCTGTCATACCGAACAACATAGTAGTTGAGATAAAAATACATGTTACAACAAACCCTAGTACTCTATTTAAAATACCAACAACTAATAAATACCCAACAACAAATTCAATAAATGCGGCCATCACTACAAATAAATCAGGTGCGAAACCAAATGTAGGTACATGATGGTGTGCCACAATATCTAAGGCCATATCTGGGTAAACCCATTTTTCAACAGCTACCCAGCTAAGTGATAATCCTGTCCCTAAATATAAGAACGGGAAGCCTGCTTTTTCGAACTTTGTATTTCCAACCAATAAAACCCCAATAATGGCAACATAAAAACCGTAGTCTAACATATAAAAAATGCCATGGTGAATCGTAACATAAATAAACAATCCAAGTAAAATAACCGCGCCTATTTTGGTAGAGATATGGTGTGGGATTAATAGAAATCCAATGGTAATCCAAGTTAACACCACAGCTACAGTATTATGCATATGAAACTCAGGAGCAAACAATGTTCCGTTGGCCATTTGGATCATCAAAGCAACGGCCGTACCGTATTTTAGTATATAACGAGAATATTTTCGAAGACTTGAGAATCGGTCCTCCCACCTTTTCATTGGACCCCATTCCGCCATTTTAGGAAGGATTAATGTCAAAGAAGCTAAAACGATGGCTGCTAGTAGTGCAAAGAATATAAATATTGGTGATAAAATATGTTCGATAGAATCCTTATGTGGAGATATGTTTGTAAACCACTTCACATGAGCCTCAGCAAAAAAAGGTGTCATAATTAGGCCCAGCATTAATAGTATTTGAAAGATCTTTTTCATCTGTATTTCCCCCTTGGTAACATTAACAACATGAATATAGTGTTAATATACATGATAAATTAGACCTATGACCATCCTATTTTTGAACATTATGTGAAATGATTCACAAATATCCCCCTAGTCTTCACATGAATATTTAATTTGCACAATGTTTTTTTATTTTCTTGTATTTGATTCCCTCTATATAAAATTGATGAGACTTTGCATATCATAAATTAGTAATTCTATAATAATTGAATTATAGTATATATTATGTCATGGACTAACATAGGTAAAAAGAACTAAAGGAAAAAAGATGGATTTACTTTCCACTTTTTTTTCTTAAAATACATAAAAGGAGGTAGAGTAATGTGATTAAAAGAATAATCATTTTAGTAGTTCTTACTTCAATTTTATTAGTACTCGTAAAATTTCAGTCATCCACTCCTGTTAACAATTCAGTTAAAAGTGAGGGTTCTTCTAAGTACTCTAAGGTAGTTTACACGATTAGCAATATTAAGGGTGATCGATACTACGGTAAAAGAGAGAACGGGAATGAGATTATTTTTTCTGCTAAAAACATTACATCAGATGAAAAGATTCAAATTCATGATGAGGTAATCTGTTATTTTGATAAAGATAATTTAGGTAAAGGCTTAGTGAAAGTTGAGAAAAAATAATATCCCACTTAGGTTGTCATCCTTACTTTATTTTAAAGGAGTAATAGCATGAAAGAATTTACAGTTTGCTATACGTTTGACGATAATATCATAACTGAAAAAATAATAAAAAATTCGAATGTTAAAAAAGAAGATGTAGAAAAAGAAATTTTTGAAAAAATGGATCGTGACAAATATTTTATGATCAAAAATGACCAAGGAGTCTTTATGGTCAATACTTTCTTAGTTCGATATGTACGTATCATGTATGAAAAGGTTATGGTTTAATATCATAGCTATTTTATAATTCTATTAACCTCTTTTATTAGTTGGGGGTTTTTCCCTTGGTAACTTTGTAGTAACTACAAGGTTGCCTTAACTTCTCGTTTGGTCATTTACAATGGCTGATGGTATCTCTCCTAATTCCTCAATAACAAATCTGCTTCTACATTTACCCATTGAGTGTCTTTTACCAAATACCATTTATACATTCGTTTACTCACTCTCAATAACTCACATTTTTAATCACTACAAATTGGATGGCTTATTTTCATGTTAATTGGATGGTTCTTAATCAATTAGGATGAGTTATTATTTATTAAAAGGGTTTTATATAAATTACAGTATTCGAGGTGTATTATGGAAATCATGTTCGGGTTGGTTACTTTGGTTTTAATCTTTGCCGTTGTATCGACTTTACTTTTAGCAGGAAAGTCTGACGAAAACTACAGAAGTTCCACTAAAAAAAACACAATAAATTTGACTTTAATATACGTAGTCATTATATTTATAGCTGTAATTTCTCTAGGAATCTACATTTGGTTGATTTAGTGAATTTTCATTGATTATAAGATAATAATAATAATGGAGATGTACTTTTATGACATGGACAATAATTTCAATCATTCTCATAAGTCTTCTTAAAATAGTAGTAACTTGTCTTCCCACAGGTTCAGTAGAATGGCTAATCAAGAAATTTGAGACTCATTCCAAACTTAGTGATGAAAATACCACCTTATCCATTGGAGGAACACGCTTGGAAGGTAAAGACAAAATGAAGATAGTTAATGATTTTAACGAAGCAATTTTTTTAAAGAAACACTATATATTTCCAGGAACTGAGGAATTATATTTAAAGCCAGAAAACAGTGAAACTCCACTAGTGATTGAAACTAAAAGTGGTAAAAAAGATGTTAAATTACTATTGTACCGATACAATGACCGTGTGGATGTTGTTAAACAATATAAAAAGAAAATGGTGGCTTATAGCCTGCTTTCCGAAGAGCTTCAAAAAACCTCAGCATAAACTTTTTTCATTTGGGATAATTTAGTGGTATAATTTTATTTTTTAATAAAAAAACGGTTTATTACAACAAAAAACCTATGCGTAATGCTTTTACTTCGTTTAAGCATTACGCATAGGTTTTTACCTTTATTTAATTATCTTTATTATTAATAGCTGTTTATTAAGTTAAACTAAAATAATAAATCAAACAAGACCTGATGGTGCCTGACACCGACCAAGGTATGATACACTTGTTAGGACAAAGAATGAATTCATTAGAGGTGGCAAGAGTGAAAACAGTGTTAGTTATTGGCGGAGGGATTACAGGGTTATCTGCCATGTATGAATTACAAAAATGGAAAAAGACAAATGAAACTGATATCAGGCTAGTTCTGGCAGAAGCGTCTGATCAGCTTGGCGGAAAAATTAGAACGATAAAAAAAGATGAATTTATAATTGAATCGGGAGCGGATTCCATTGTGGCCCGTAAGATGGAGAATACGCCTCTGATCGACGAACTTGGTTTGGGAGAGGACGTTGTCTACAATGCCACAGGACGCTCCTTTATTTACACAGATGGGGAATTAAAGCTAATTCCGGAGGATGCTGTTTTTGGAATCCCTGCAAGTATCGAATCGTTGGCGAAGAGCACACTCGTGTCTGCAGAAGGTAAAGTAGCAGCACTGAAAGATTTTTATACAGTAAATGAAACATTTACCAAAAACGATTCGATCGGCTCCTTTCTTGAGCACTTTCTTGGAACTGAATTGGTTGAAAAACAAATTTCCCCTGTCCTTTCTGGGGTCTATTCTGGAAAATTAAGCGATTTAACGCTTGCAACTACCCTTCCGTATTTGATTGATTATAAGGAACAATACGGCAGTATTATTAAAGGGCTCGAAGCCAATAAACAGAAATTTAAAGGCGGAGAAAGGAAGTTTCTTTCTTTCAAAAATGGCTTAGGCTCATTGATTGATGCTTATGAGGAAAAGCTTGATGAAGCCGAAATTCTTAAAAATACAAGAGTCGAAAAAATTGAAAAAGATAACAGCTGCTTTCAAGTATTTCTTAATAATCAGAAAATCATTGAAGCAAATTACGTGGTCCTTAGTATTCCTAATACAGCTGCTGAAAACTTAATCAATGATTCGGAACTAAAAAAAGAGTATTCCAATTTCAAAAATAGTTCACTTATCAGTGTATATGTTGGCTTTGATGTGCCTGACAGCTTACTTCCTGCAGATGGGACAGGTTTTATTGCCGCAAATAATGACGAATTGTCCTGTAACGCTTGTACCTGGACAAGCCGGAAATGGGAGCATACCTCAAAATCAGGAAACCTGCTTGTAAGACTCTTTTATAAAAGCAGCCACCCTTCATTTGAATCATTAAAAGAAATGGATCAAGAGGAATTACTCGGTATTGCGCTCGAGGATATTCATAAGAGTCTGGGGATTAACGCCAAGCCTGTGGCTAGTGAAGTCACCAATTGGACGGATCAAATGCCGAATTATTTAAAAAGTCATCCTAAAAGTGTTGAAGCACTTGAAAACAAAATGGCATCCGATTACCCTGGAATAATCCTTGCCGGTTGTTCCTATTATGGAGTGGGTATCCCTGACTGTATTCAAAATGGGATAGACTCAGCAAGAAAAATCCTCGAAACGATTTAATTGGAAAAGGATAGCTATTAAAAAAGCAGCTATCCTTTGATTTTTAGCTTGTAACAAACTGTAAGGCATCTCCAAATCTTTTGATTCCTTCATGAATATTTTCTTCATTTTCCCTCGAAAAAGTAAATCGGGCATATCCTTTGTCTGTACCCATAGTGGATCCGGGTACATAGATCACACCTCTCTTAATGGATTCTTCTAGTAATTGAATCTCGTTTACTTCTTTTTTAATCCTGCACCATAAATGGATACCGCCATTTGGAACTTGAAAGTCAACCTGTTCTTTTAAAAAAGACTGCAGACTGACGACTAGCTGGTCTCTTCTGCTTTCTAAGTGCTTAACCAAATTCTTAATATGAAATTTAAACTCTCTCGAGTCCAAAAAGTCATTGGCCACCCATTGACTGTAACTGGCATGTCCAAAATCTACTTGCTGCTTCGCATCCGATAACCTTTCGATGACGGCTCTCGGTCCCATAATCCATCCTATTCTTAAGCCGGAAGCTACAATTTTTGTAAGAGAACTTATATATAATACATTTCCATTACGATCCAATGATTTCAACGTCTGCATTTTTTCTCCAGTAAAAGCGGTTAAGCTATAGGGATCATCTTCCACTACAGGTATCCCATACTGAGCTGATAGTTCAAGAACCTTTTTCCGGTTAGTGATGTCCATTAAAGTCCCTGTTGGATTTTGAAATATGGGACTCAAGAAAATCATCCGGATTCTATGTTTTTTATATAGAGCGGTAATATCGTCAGGGTTTATTCCGCAAATACCTACTTTAAGAAAATAGGTTTTGATTCCTGCTGATTTAAAAACAGGCAGATTGTAATGATAAGAAGGATCTTCGATCGCGACTGCGTCTCCAGGTTTCAACAAACATTGAACGACGAGATGCAACGCTTGCTGAGCCCCTGAAGTAACTAAAATCGAGGAGGGATTAGTTTCTATATCGCGAAATTGTTTTACATGCTTCGTAAGTGTATCCCGAAGGATCGCATTACCTTGTGGGTGGTCATACCCTAAAGATCCAATAAAGGATCTATTAGAAGTGATCTCTCTTAGAGAGCCCAAAGGAAAAAGATCCTGAGATAGTTCTCCGCTGGCTAAATTGATAAGTCTTTGCTCTGCCATTTCTTTGTGGATTCTTTGGGTTACAGGTAAATTGGGCAGAAATGAACCTGCCTCAATGTATCGATTCCAACTTGGGATTCGCTTTTTAGTCATTCCCCAAATATCTTTGCTGATCGTTGTTCCACTGCCTCTGTTTCGCTCAATAAGCCCATTTGATTGTAATTCATCATAGGCAGCAACTACGGTGCTACGGTTTATTCCAAGCTCTGTTGCCAAACTTCTTTCAGAAGGCAAGGGTTTATCAGGCGGAAATGTCCCATCAGCAATTCCCTTCTCAATATATGCAGCAAGTTGCTTGTAAATGGGGGTTTTAGATTTTCGATCTGGTATCCAATCCATTTGTAAAGTCCTTTGATTGTTTTTGATTTTCTCCTATTATAGTACTACAAGGATATTTATTTTGGAAAAGCTTCCTGCTTGGAAACTCGTATGATTTCACTAGTAAAGTACTTCCTAAAATATTTTTCGACCCTTAGGTGTAGATCTTTTTGATACCATTTCTCTAATTCATGATTCTGAAATAATGTGGGCATGCCAAGTCTCTCAGAACGTTTCCCCATTGCCCCATCTCCAATGGATAGAGTATCTATCCAAATATGATTCACGATGCCTTCTAATACCTTAGCGAAATCTGGGGTAAAGGACAAAACTGGAGAGATGGAAGCCTGGGTGTGTATCCCCGCATCATAAACTTCTTTTAGGGCTTTTAACCGTAATGGAATGCCTGGTGCAACGGGAGCAAAAATCTTCCTTATATCATCTCTATCAGTTTCAACGGTCATAGATACAAGAACATCACATTTTTCTTTTAATTTCACTAACAGATCTATATCCCTAGTGATGAGAGGACTTCGTGTTTGGACCTGAAGAAAATCAGGAGGATTCTCCAGCATTTCTTCTAATATCTCCCGTGTGATGGCTGCTTTACGCTCCATGGGTTGGTAAGGATCAGTTGCAGAGGACATAAAAATATTCACAGGTTTGTTTTTTTTACGAATCTTTATGATTTCATTTCGATAATTTTCTGCGGCATTTATTTTTATGTCCACCCATTCTCCCCAAGGTATTTCCTTGAATCTTTGAATGGGCATTTCCCTTACATAGCAGTATTTGCAAGAAAAGGCACAGCCACTATATGGATTTAATGAATGGGTAAATCCCACATCCAAATAACCCTTAGCTTCCGTAAGTATTTTTTTCGAAAGGGTTTCTTTTATTTCCATCCCCATATACATCGCTCCTTTCGAAATAGTTTAACTGATAATTAGAAAATTAAAGAATTGTACCTATAACATTATAATAATAGAAAAAAGCCCTGTATAATAGGGCCATTCTTATCCAAAACAATTATTTTAATTTGTTATATTCCTCATCTGCTACTGGTTCCAACCACTCAGGTTTACCTGCAGTGATGGCAATATGTTCAAACCAGCTTTCTTGTGTAGCACCATGCCAGTGTTTTACACCATCATGGGTGACAATAACATCACCTGCTTTTAAGAATTGAGCAGGTTTTCCATCTTCTTGGTACCAACCTTCGCCACCAGTTACCAATAAAATTTGAAATCCATCACGATGAATATGCCAGTTATTTCGGCATCCTGGTTCAAAGGTCACATTCCCCACTCCAACACTCACTTTAGGGTCAGCAACTAATCCTTTAAGATAACTTTGTCCCACGAAAAATTGTGCATATGCTTCATTTTTTTCGCCTACTGGGAAAATAATGCCATTTTTTACTTCTTCATGTTTTGCCATTTTTAATTCCTCCAAATTTTTTCAATTGTAACTGTAAAATTACCTTTCATACTTGCAAGCTTCTCGATTCCAGATTCAATCTTCCCTAGTTTAATAAGTCCACTTGCAAAACCAAAATCCCGATAAAATATAGCCAAATTTCCCCAAGGAGATAAATGTCATTTTTATACTGCTCATAGAACCTCCCCATTAAACGACCTTCTCGTATTCCACAACTTTACTATTAAGACGAAAAGATACCGCCGCAATAAGTGCGGCAATGGCGACTGATCCAGCTCCGATCCAGCTGACCGCCAGCACCGATATGCTTTTTACGGCAATACCCCCAATTCCAGCGGCGGCTGCTATGCCCAACTGTATAAATGAGCCATATAGACTAAGCATAATTCCAGAAGCTTCTGGAGCAAGCCAAACCAGATTATACTGCATACCTGGGCCAGACGACCATGCCGAGAAGGACCATAGCATAAGTAATGGAATGATAACAAAGGTTGATTTGGCAATAGTGGCTAGTAACACAAGAGCTATTACATGGACAAACAAACCGCCGACAAGCGTTCGCGGGTTGCCAATCCTATCCGTCATGAAGCCGCCAAACTTTGAACCTATTAATGTAGCGATACCGAATGCAAACAAGGCACCGCTGACTTCTCGTCCATTCATGGATGTAACGGTTAGCATGAATGGTGTAATATATGAATACATCACTCCATATCCTAACTGCCAAAAGAACGTGACACCAAGCCCCATTAAAACTTTCGGATTCTTTAAATACGAGAGTTGCTTACCCAGAGGGACGTTTACCTCATTATTTGCAGCAGGTATCGTACGAATAATAACCATGATTGCTAATAGACTTAGTACACCAATTCCCACAAAGATTAGCTTCCAATCATAGACGAGCGCTACAAGACGACCTATTGGCACACCGATGATAATGGCAGCGCTAAACCCAAGTATAACGGTGCCGATCGCTCCTGCTTGTTTTTCGGGTGGTGCTAATTTTGCAGCAGCAGTCTTCGCTGCAATAGCAAAAACTCCGCTTCCTAGAGCAAGTATAATGCGAGAGAAAACTAGAAAACCGAAGCCAGACAGGGTGAAGGTCATTACGCTGCCGAGCACCATTAAAACTAGAGACAGCATTAATAACTTACGCTGATTCAGTTTTGTCGTCGCCATTACGACAAGGGGAGAACCAACGGCATTAGCTATTGCAAATACGGTAATCAGTTGTCCTGCTGCCGATACAGAAACGTTATTAGAGGCAGCGATTTTATCCAGAATACCTGCAATGACATACTCTGATGTACTGACCATGAAGGTAATCAAGGCCAGCAAGTAGATTTTCCATGAGTTTTTCATAAGTGCGCTCTCCCCCCTCTGTTACAAGTAGGATCTGTCCGTCCTCCATACATTACCTAATTATTTTAATTTTCCGCCAAATACCGGGAAGAAGCTATGCTCACCGTAATTCTGGATGTGCTCTACATTCTTCAAAGTCTCCATATCTGCATCTAGAATAGCAAAATCTAGATCAGCATTGTTTCTCATGTGATCTGGATTTGAGGTCTTAGGAATTACTACAAGACCAAGCTGGATATCATAACGAAGACAAAGCTGAGCAATAGATACTCCATACTTATCAGCTATTACCTTAACTCCTGCATTATCCAGAACTGCACCGTGCGCAATTGGTGAATATGCCTCTACAAGAATGTCATTCTTCTGGCAGAATTCAATGAGTACCAAAGGAGTATTGCTCACATGTGCCAAAATCTGATTTACCATAGGCTTGATCTCACAGCTTGCAAGAATATTCTCTACATCATCCTGTAGGAAGTTAGAAAGACCGATTGCCTTTACCTTGCCAGCCTTATAAGCATCCTCCAAAGATTTCCATACCTCTTTGTTTTCCTCGAAGTAACGGTTCTCCTCACGGAACTCCATCCAAGGCTGTGGGCTGTGGATAATCAGAAGATCAATGTAATCCAGTCCCATCTTTGCTAAAGATTCATCAATGGACTGCATAGCTGCATCATAGGTCTTTGCTTCTGCAGCAACCTTAGTCGTGATGAAAAGTTCTTCTCTAGCGACACCGCAGGAACGGATGCCTTCGCCTACACCAGCTTCATTCTTATAAGCCTGAGCAGTATCAATATGACGATATCCGATCAATACCGCATCGCTCACTGCCTGTGCTGCTAGTACATCGTCAAGCAGCCAGGTGCCAAGACCTAATTTTGGAATTTCTACACCATTTGATAATTTGTAAGTTTCGTTAAACATGCTTTTGTCTCCTTTGCAATGTTATATATTTTTTTCTACTTTCTTAATTTTTAGGAATAATTTCATTAACGCAAGCTAACGCGTTCAGAGTTCTCGGAAAGCCCATATATGGAAGGCTATGGGTGATAGCGGTAATCAATGTTTCCTTGTCATTTCCCACATTTAGATTTCCCTGCACATGTGCCTTCACTTGGCCTTCAGCACCACCAAGGCAACTTACGATGCAGAGTGTCAGCAATTCTCGTGTTTTCAAATCGAGTCCGTCACGAGTGTAGAAATCTCCGAAGCAAAAAGCAGAAAGGTATTCCTGAATATGCTTTTGATTTGATGGGGCACTCTCTTGCATTTTTGCGATTGTCTCACCAAAAATCTCTACTTGAGTTGCAAATCCCTTGTCAAACCGATTTTCTTCATCAACCTGCTTTTGGCTTTCAATTGGTAATGCAATATTCTTCGCTTTAAAAACCTCATTGACTTCATTGATGGCGTTTAAAGTTTTGGGAAATCCAATGTACGGAGCACATTGGTAGACTGCTTCTTTTATTTCTACTGGTGTCAGCCCGACATTTAGAGCCGCAACAACGTGTGCCTTGAGCTGTGGCAACGTCTGATTGGTAGCAAGCACTACGAGTGTTATAAGTTCACGTTGCTTGTTATCCAAATTACCTTGATAGAAAACTTCTCCAAAAATAAAGCGGCTAAGAATGTCCTGAAAATCAGGATCAGTAGCGTATGCGGCAGGGACTCCATTTCCAAAAAGCTGTCTGTATTTTTCTTTGCTCTTTTCAACACGGTCCATAAATAAGCCTCCTATTAGAAGATGGTTGATTTTTATTAAAGTAGCTGCACTTGATGCCTATAAAAATTAATATTGATTGATTAATCAACACCTGTTTATAATTATAAAAAAGCCCTTCATACTTTCAATGGTTAAATTAACGCAAATCGTTGATTACTCAACAAATCAATTAAAATTGTTGATTATCTTTAGAAAAAGTTGGTGAATGTAAATGTCTAAAGTAGATAGAAGAATAGCCAAAAGCCAAGTGGCTATAAAAAAGGCAGTAACTGAACTGATGTCTGAAAAAAGTTTTGACGACATTACCATTCAGGATATTGCAGATAGAGCTGATGTTAATCGAGGGACCATTTATCTTCATTACTCGGATAAATACGACCTCCTAGATAAGATGATTGAAGAACATATAGACAATCTCCGAGAACTATGCCAATCGGCATCTGAGATGACTTTTCAGGAAGGAAATTATGTTTGGTACGAATACTTTGAGCATAATTATTTGTTTTTTTCAACGATGTTAGCGAGTAAAGGTGCACCATATTTTCGTAGTCGTTTTCTTGATTTAGTCGTATCAGAGTTTAAACCAGAAGTGGATATAACAGGAGGAAAAAACAAAGGATTAAAAGAAGAAGTGATTCTTCAATTTTTTGGCTCAGCGGTGGTTGGAGCAGTGGAATGGTGGTTCAAGAATGGAATGCCATTGTCAGCTCACGTCATGGCTGAACAAACGGGGGCATTGTTGGATAGGAACCTAGAATAAATGAACAATCAATTGTAAAAACTGCCCTAAATTGTAAGGGCAGTTTATTTTCTTTTCCAAAATCTGTACATTAAGAAAAGATTCAATGAATGAGTAAGTAGAATTTATTCTTTGTAGCATTTTATAATATCTGAACTCCCGATTACACCAATTTGATTATAATTCTTATCAATTACTAAAAGGTAATTCAGACCTAATTGATTCATTATTTTACTTGCTTCACTAAGTGTTGCTTTCGATGAAACATGACCAATTTTCTTTGGTAGTATACTTAGGATCAGACCATTGCCATGGTTGCATCGAAGCTCTTCAAGTATTTGTGCTTTTGAAACACTCCCCAATAAATTTTCTTCCTTATCACGTACAGTTGCAAACCATTCATCACTATTTTCAAACTTTGTGTAAGCTTGTTCTAATGTCATAGTATCTTGGAGACATAGTTTTTCTGGGTGAATGGCCTCTTCTACAAGAAAAGAAGATAGGCGATCTGTTGTCCGCTTTCGAATAATATCAAATCCTCGTTTCATTAACTTCATGGTATAAATACTTTCTCGATTTATTCTCGTAGAAACCGTGGTTGCAATGACTGTTGCAAGCATTAAAGGTAAAATAAGCTGGTAATTTCCAGTCATTTCAAATAACATTATC
Source organism: Neobacillus cucumis (assembly GCF_002860255.1). Classification (GTDB taxonomy): domain Bacteria; phylum Bacillota; class Bacilli; order Bacillales; family Cytobacillaceae; genus Neobacillus; species Neobacillus cucumis_A. Next base: position 171,170 of record NZ_PGVE01000017.1, on the reverse strand, counting down.
ATTGCAGTGATAGGGGCATGAGCAGATCCAGCAAAAACAGTAGACATGCCGACTGCTGCAAATACACCCTCACTAATTTGCATACTTGGGAACAACATTTGAAATATTAAACCAACGGCCCCACCGAGCATGGCACCCTGATACAAACCAGGAGCAAATACTCCTCCTGATCCTCCTGAGGCAATTGTAATGGAGGTAATAAATAATTTTAATACCATTAGAATTAAAAGCATTCTTAAGTCAAAGTGAGCCATTAATGCCTTTTCAACTGAAGGATAACCAACTCCAAGAACTTGTGGAAAAAAGAATCCAAGGGTACCAATAATAATTCCACCAGTCGCAGGTTTGATCCATTCTGGAAGAGACTTTATCCTATCCCATAAATTTTCAAAAAAAACCAACGTCCTAGCATAGGCGGCTCCGTATAATCCGCCAATAATGCCAAGGACAGCAAATAATAATAAAATAAGAATTCCAGATACATGGTAGTGTGGGATGGGAAAAGAAGCCGTATTGCCAAAATAATCACGTCCAATTTCTGCAGATAGAACTGAAGAGATCACAATCGCACTCACATTGGCCATTGAGAAATTTCCTAATATTACTTCGAAAGCAAAAAGTGCACCACCGATGGGAGCATTAAAAGTTGCTGCGATTCCTGAAGCGGCTCCGCATGCCACTAAGGTTTTTAAATGATGTTCTCTAATTCGCATAAACCTACCAAGAGTTGACCCCCAAGCTGCACCTATTTGAACAATTGGCCCCTCTCTTCCTACGGAACCTCCAGAACCAATCGTAATAGCTGAAGCAAGAGCCTTTATAACCACCACTCTGGGACGAATCGAACCTTTTTTTTTGGTTACAGCATACATCACTTCAGGAACACCATGCCCTTTTGCTTCCTTTGCAAAAAAGTGAACCAACAGTCCTACAATTAATCCGCCGATTATAGGAACAAATAGTGTTCTAACACCATGATAAGTACCGATTTCGTTCTGTATGCGCCCAAAAAATAAATAGGTAAAATAATTGATTAACCCTCGGAAACCAACTGCCCCATACCCTCCCCCAATCCCAATAATTGCTGCATAAATAAGCAGCGTTGTTTGTTCTGAAAGTGCTTTGCTCATCCGATGATTCAATGAGAACATTTATTAGATACCTCCAATCATCCATAAAAACATCACATGAGAAGCAAAAAGAAATATAAGTTTCCTTTTAATAAATTACGCAGCACTTAATTTATCATTTTAGGAATCTATAAGCTTCTGAAACTTTCCTGGCAAAGGAAAGAGGCTCTTCAATTGAAATATAGTGTGCATAAAGGAGATGCGGATTATCATACAACCAGTGATTATGCAAAGCAGATAAGATGATTCCGTTTTTTTGCAAGTGCCAAATAAATGGATATACTTCATCCTGAAGAAGAACAGTTTCACCTAAGTTTAAAGCTTTTCCATTTGGTTCTAAGGATTCGAAAGACCACATCTAATGAAGAGCTACACCAGAACGAGACGGTTTCCCAAATATATTTAAATTGATGTTTGAGCGATCTTTTTTTACAGAACATACTCCATGTTTTACATTCATTTCTCCACCAAGAATATGGGAATATTGTTGGCAAAGCATGCTATAGTCCTGCATAACTGAACCTCCATTGCTTTTTATCAGCCTATGCAACTATACGGTTAAACTTGATGAAATTTTGGTGAGAGAAACACTTCTAAGAGCTGATGAATATTCTAAAATAGAATTGTCCTATGTTCTAACACAAGTCTGTATCAATCGAATATTTCATCGTTTATTATTCGAAAAAAAATGTATAAAGTAATATGTGGGGAGAGATTTGTAAACGGAATGGACACGAACTGGAAATATCATTAATAAAGGGGTGGAATTAAGTTTTAATAATCAACCTATAAGGAAAAAAAACCAAGCCTAAAATATGCAATCTTTTTACACTTCTTGCGTATTTTGGCTCTTTTTATTCATAAAAGGGATTCCCGATATTTCAATACCTAAAATGAAAATGTTTTCTTTGGTTATTTAATACTTCGGAAGTTGTATCCAAAAGGTCGATCCTTTTCCAACTTCACTATGAATCTCTATACTTCCTCCATGATTATGTATTGTATGAAAAACCTGGGTTAATCCCATTCCTGTTCCTTCATTTTTTGTAGAATAGAAAGGTGTTCCTAACTGATTAATTTTATCCTCGGGAATACCAACTCCTGTATCCGTAATTTTAATATGTATAAAGTCCTCCTTCAGGAAATGTTCAACAAGGAGTTTTCCATTTCCTTTCATTGCTTCAACGGCATTTTTAAGCCTTTAATATTAAATTCTTTCGTCCAATAATGTTCTGTTCTTTATCATAGAAACGCTTTTCAATTTCAACCCTATAAAATTGATCCTTAAATAAGAATAGCAGTGACTCTAATTCGGAACATAAATTAAGGGATGTAGATGGTTCATTTTCTAATTCAGGTTTTGCAACGTGAAGTAAATTGTTTATCGTTGATAAAGCTTTCTCTAGTTCGCTAGATATAATGTCTAAATAATGATGATAGTGATTCTCTGATAATAATTGAATAAATCCTTTAACCGCGGTTAACGGATTCTTGATTTCATGAGCTAAACCAGTTGAGATTTCACCAATGGAGGATAGATTTTCAGCATTGTAACTCGACTCCTAAATCTCTTTTTTATTATTTTAATATTTTTGTTATATACTGTCATTCATTTTTTAAAGCTATTTTGGCGTAGGTTGTTGTTTTGGTTATAAGTTCGTCAAGCTGTCAGGGTTTAGGACTCCATGTATATGATTAATAATTTTAAAATTGGAAAAGAAGAATAGATAAACCACTGGGCAAAAAAGTTCTTCTTTTTATTCTTTCCGCCAATCCTAATGTTTACAGTGAAGATAAAGGAGGTTTTGAGGAGATGATAAAATATAAAAAACTAATTTGTATTTCCTTATTACCCATCCTTCTGACAGCTTGTTGGAATAAAAAAGAAGTTGAAGAAATGGCTTATGTGCTATGTTACTGGATAATACATCAGAAATTCAAGATATGTTTGTAACTTACCCAGATCCTCTAAATAAAAAATATAAAATAGGTGCAAGAATTAGAAAAAAAACGAACACAGAAGTAAAAATGACACGAAGAAATGGTCCACTCAAAATTGAGGTAAATGTTCCACTTGAATTAGAACTTATTTCTATTCCAAGCATGTTAGGATATGGAGACGACTTACAGAAACAAAAAAAATTAAAGCAAAGTATCGAAAGATTATTAGAAAACAGATTAAAAAAGTTAGTTGAAAAAACACAGAAAAAATTTAAGTCCGAACCTTTTTATTGGTCATTAGAAATCCGCCCATTGTTTAGTTCTGTAAAGGAATATGAAAAGTGGGATTGGACAAATAAAAATTTTCCTTTTGCTGATATAAATGTAAATGTGGATATTGAAATTATTGGATTCGGGAAACAAATAAAAGAGGAAGAAATGAAAAAGGTGCGAGATTAATGAAGATTATTATGTGGATTGTGGTATTTTTAGCTTCATTTTATAGTTTCGGCCATGCCTACTATTTAATAAAGGAAAAAAATAAGCTCGGTGCTGTTGGTACTATTTTTGTTGGAATTGTCATATTAATATGCCCTTTTTTTATAAGGATGAAATGAAAAAAATAAATTGACAAGAATATTGACTTACTATTCAAAAATTTACATTATGGTTTAAAAATGTGCAAAAGCCTGTAGAAATTTAATTGCCTTATTCTAAGGTATAAGCATCATTCAGACTTTTACAAAAGAAAGGGTGTTTTCCATTAAGGAAAAGCACCTCTTTTTTGCATATTTTTGTAAATTGAAGATTGTGTGCGAAACTTAATTGAAGAACCAATCTTTCTAATCATTGGTTAGGTAGAAAAATGATCCATAATCAGCGATACCAAGAGACCGAGCGCGGCAATCAATCCAGTTACTGTTCCGCTATCTTCATATGCTTCTGGCATCATTGTTGATGTGATCATAGCGATGATTCCACCACCTGCAAAGGCGGCAATTCCTGCCAATAGATATTCGGGAGCGTTTGATAGGAAAAAATACCCTCCCCAAGCACTAAAAGAAGAAACTACTAAAACCGCTATCCATAAAAGATAAATTTTTCTTTTCTTGTATCCGCTGTTTTTTAATCCAACCGTACTTGAAAGTCCTTCTGGAATGTTACTGAGAAAAATGGCTGCAACCAACAACCAGCTGACAGACTGCTTTTCCAAAAGACTGGCTCCTACCATGATGGATTCGGGTATCGCATCCATCACTGTTCCTATAAAGATGGCAATCCCTGCACCTTTTGTATTCTGAATGGATCTTTTTCGCTGATCCGCTCCTTTTTTAGAAACGAAAAAATTTAAAATAGTAAATATAACGGCACCCAAAGTGAATCCTGTGACAGTGGCCTGTAATCCTCCGTTGCGGATTGAATCCTCAAGCAATTCATATGATGCTGCACCAATCAATATTCCCGTACCAAATGCCATAATGTCTCCTATTATTCTTTTCTTTACAGGTAAATATAAAGCTGCAAGTGCGCCTAGGAAAACCGCAGAACCCGAAATAGCTCCCCACATGGCAGCATACCACATAGTAAAACTCCTCCTCCCCAAAAAGTTATCACTTATGTTTAAACTTAATCACTTCCTTTTAAACATTATATGGGAAAATAACACTTGCCATCTGATAACAGTAGGACTTAAACAGTTAAATTTGTGCTTTAAACTTTTCTTAATATATAGTGGCTGCTTTTTGTTAAAAGCCAAAGTAATAATAATAGCGGCTGCCGCAAAACGTGATAACTCTACTTATTTAAAATTAAATATTGATTCATTAATGAACAACTGTATATAATTGTAAACAGATATAGTATGCTTACAATTGTTAATTCAAAGCAATATGACTAGTAATGAACAAATCAATTAAAATTGTTCATTATCTTTTATGAAAGTTTGGTGAACCTTAAAATGCCTAAAGTAGATAGAAGAATAGCCAAAAGCCAAGAAGCCATAAAAAAATCCTTGATTGAGTTGATGTCTGAGAAAAATTTTGATGAAATTACCATTCAGGACATTTCCAATCACGCAAATGTTAGCAGAGGAACTATCTATCTTCATTACGTGGATAAGTTTGATTTACTAGATAAACTTATTGAGGAACATATTAACGAAATGGGGGAAATCTGCGAAACTACCTCTGAAATGGATTTCAAAGATGCGAATTTACCCTGGTTTGAATACCTTGAAAATAATTATTTATTCTTTTCAACCATGTTAGCAAGTAAGGGAGCTCCTTCTTTTCGTAGGCAATTCCATGAGTTTCTCATCGAAGAATTCAAGGATGAAGTTGATACATCACAAGGAAAGAACCATGAATTAAATGAAGATGTTCTTCTTCAATTTATTGTCACTTCATATGTTGGGATGGTGGAATGGTGGATCACGAATGGAATGCCATATCCACCTCAAGTCATGGCAGAACAAGTAGGAATGTTGTTAGAGAGGAATTTATAATTTTCTTCATCTGTGTCCAATAAAGCAGTAGGCACTTATTGATTAAAAAAATACACCATGAGCGGATTCCGCTACATATGGTGTATTTTTAATATCTATGAGTTACAATTACTTAGAACCTAAAGCACCAACCACAGGATGTGGAATATAAGGCTCTTCTAAATATGTAACTTCTTCATTGGTTAACTTAACCGATAGAGCACCCACGGAATCTTCAAGATGAGAAATTTTTGTAGCACCAATAATAGGAGCTGTGACTGGTTCCTTCTGCAATAACCAGGCAAGTGCAATTTGAGATCTTGGCACACTATGTTTTTCTGCCAATTCCGCAACTCGTTCCACGACAAAACGGTCGTTGTGTTCAGTTGCACCGTATTTAGATTTTTGGGTATCGTCCGTTTCAGAACGAAGAGTGTCTTCCGACCAATCACGGGTTAATCTACCTGATGCTAGAGGGCTGTATGGGATTACGCCGATTTTTTCCTCCTTACATAACGGTAGCATCTCCCGTTCCTCTTCACGGTAGATGAGGTTAAGATGATTTTGCATCGAAACAAATCTGGTCCACCCATTTTTCTCAGCCACATGGTTCGCCTTCAAAAACTGCCAGGCATACATGGCCGATGCGCCTATGTATCTTACCTTACCAGACTTCACTAGATCATGGAGTGCTTCCATAGTCTCTTCAATGGGTGTGTTGTAATCCCAGCGATGAATTTGGTACAGATCCACATAATCCGTTCCAAGGCGTTTAAGACTCTTGTCAATTTCGCTCATAATATGTTTTCGGGATAATCCTTTGCTGTTCGGACCTTTGCTGTTTAAATCTTTTCCCAATGGGAAATAAACCTTTGTTGCCATGACAATTTCATCTCGATTTGAAAAATCTTTAAGGGCACGACCGAGAAATTCTTCACTCGTTCCATCTGAGTAAACGTTCGCCGTATCAAAAAAATTGATACCTAACTCAAGAGCTTTTTTAATAACTGTACGACTGCTTTCCTCATCAACTACCCACGGATGCACCCAGCGTTCCTTTACTCCAAAACCCATACAACCTAGGCAAAGTCTAGATACATCTAATCCCGTGTTACCAAGTTTAGTATATTCCATTTGCCATTCCTCACTTTCCAAATGTTTTTAAGCTTTCATTCTTAGTATAAAAATAAACGTGAAACTTACAATTGTTAAATGAGTACGATTTGTTAATTAATGAACAAATCTATTAAAACTGTTCATTATGTGTCCATGCAAAAAAACGCCATCTTATTAAAGAAAAGCGCCCTTTATTTATTATTCAAGTGCTTTTTTATTAACTAGAATCTCACCAGCAGCTGTACGATTGATATTAAAACAGCCTCATTGGTGGGCATCATCATGTGGTGGATAAAGAAGGGGCTCCATTTTAGTTCAGATTATATTACAAATCAAATTTATTTACTGTACAGAGCTAAAGGAAATGACTAATTAAAAAAACGGGAATTCAAAAACCTGGAACAACAGATGACTTCTGTTGTTCCCATGGGTAACATGTATGCGGACAGCTCGTATAAATTGAATTTTCCTAATTTATATTATCCTTCTTTTGACCCTTTAAAGAAAAAATGCATTCCTCTTGCTTTTTGAGGAAACAGATCCAATTCCTTCACCTTATCTGCATGCTTGGTCATGATTTCATTGAAAAGCTCTTCCGCAGACTTATTTTTTGTGTCCATCCCCAACTTTTTTGCCGCTTGGAAGATCTTTTTATCCCGTACTTCATGGGCTACATCCCGAAGATCCTTTCCTTCCGTTGCAATCCCCAACTCTTTCGCCTCTTTTTTAATTTGGCTTTCATGAATTTCTCGGGCTACATCCCGAAGATCCTTTCCTTCTGTTGAAATCCCCAACTTTTTGGCCTCATTTTTTATTTGGGTTTCAAAGACCTCTTTTGCTAAGGAATCAAGATCTTTCCCTTTTGTACTAATCCCGAGTTCCTCTGCTCTCTTTTTAATCATGGCTTCTCTGACTTCTTTTGCAATGGTCTCTGTATCTTTGCCATCAGTTTTTATACCCAGTGATTCAGCCTGCTTTTTAATAAATTCAGGATTGTGCCTGAAGTGATCATGTCTATGTCCATGTGCCACAGAGGATGGATTTTGTTCATTTGGCTGTGTGGCTGCAAACACTTGGATGGGGCCCAAAATTCCAATCAATAAAGCAAAGGCAAAAAAATAATTCATCAGCATCTTTCTCATCTTGTAACTTCCTCCTAAAAAAAGGTTTTCGTTTTACAGATGGTAGGATGCCCATGAATTATTACCAAATTATGAACAAATTGTTAAATTAAAATGCATTCATTGAAAATCCCCTTGAACTCTTTCTCGTTGTTTTCCCCAACAGAAAAGGGAAATAGCGATTGATGAGATACACGGCTGGAATTAAAACCACTACGGTAATAAGTGTGTACAATAATCCTTCAACGATTGGATGCTTTAAAAGGGTGTCAAAATTCACAACCGAATTTTGAATCAATAAACCAAAGACAAAGAAGACGATCTTTTGATGTAAAGCTAGATAGATGAATGAATTCTTTCCAATATACTGGAGTACCTTATTTTTTTTCATTTGTTTAACTAATATAACAAAAGCTCCAATGCCGGAAAATGCCGATAGATAGAACAATGGAATATTTCCTAAGCTGCTACTATAAAAGTCGACTCTTTCTCCTGTAACGACATCATTAAGATAACCAGTAACGACATTTATGATGAACAAAAGAATAAAAGTTTGTATATGATTAAAAAGCTCAAAACCTCTATTGTATTCCCTGTATAAATAACCTGCACCATAAAATCCTATGCTAATCATCGCTACATCTATATTCCATGGCAATGGCTGGCCAACTATTTTATTATAAAGACATCCAAGAATGGAACTTATTATTAGAAGGAATCCGATGACCTTTTTGGTTCTGCCAATCTTTGCGATAAAGTAAAACAGTAATTCCGTACAAAATAGACAGGCTACAAACCATAAAGCACCCGTATGAACCGTCCATATCGATTTTCTTTCTGCAATGAAAGACCCCAGTAATGGAGTTAAGAGATTGTTTTCATAATTGACAAGTCCAAAATGAAATAATAATAAAAACCAAAGGTAGGCAATAAGTGAGAAGGACAAATACGGAAGAATTAATGATTTAGTCCTTCTTGTTAAAAATACTTTTAAGTTTGGGAACTTTTCTTTTTTATATAAATATCCAGATAGGAAAAAGAATAACGGCATATGGAAGGTATAAATATATGTTTTTAGTGGAGCTGGGATATCTGCATGCCCCAACATCACGAGCAGCATACCTAATCCCTTTCCTAAATCTAACCAATCTAGTCTCTTACTCATAGTTTTCCCTCTCTTCTATTAAAATTTGAGGTTGACTGTTTTGAAGATTCAAAATGAGCCTCAATAAACTATGTATAAGAGTATATAATGAAATTTTTAAGATAAACTTAATTTTACTTATATTTAATACGAAAAATATAATTGTTATTAATTATTAATACGATGAAAATAACCATAAAAACAGGCACCATTTGTATAGTGCCTGCCCCTTAACATTATTTAGAAAACAATGGTCTTATTTTGATGAATGATAATGCGGTCCTCGATATGCCATTTCACTGCCCGAGCCAGCACACTCCGTTCAATTCTCCGTCCAATCTTTTTAAGACTATCCACGTTATCATGATGCCCTACCCTGCTAATATCCTGTTCAATAATTGGTCCTTCATCAAGGTCATTGGTTACATAATGGGAAGTGGCACCAATTAATTTTACCCCGCGGTCAAAGGCGCGTTCATACGGTCTTGCCCCAACAAAGGCTGGTAAAAACGAATGGTGAATATTAATAATTTTATTTGGATTTTCCTTAATAAAGTTTGGCGTTAAAATCTGCATATAACGAGCCAATACTACGAAGTCAATCTCATACTCTTTTAACAGCTTAAGCTGTTCTGTTTCTGCCTGCTGACGAATTTCCTTGTTCGCTGGAACATAGAAAAACGGGATATTAAGTCCCTCAACAACCTCTCTAGCATTTTCATGATTACTTACCACCAGGGCAATGTCAGCCATTAAATCTCCACTTTGCCATTCCCATAAAAGTTCTAGCAAACAATGAAGCTCTTTAGATACAAAGATGGCAGCTTTCTTAATATTGTATACATGAGTAAATTTCCATTCCATAGAAAAATTCTCAGCTATTTCAGCAAACTGTTTTTCCATTTCTTTCGCTTTTTCCTTTAATCCAGGGCACTCAAATTCAATTCGAATGAAAAAAGTGCCTTCCTCGGGATTAGTGGAATACTGACTTGATTCAATAATATTGGCATTATGGGAGAATAAGAACCTTGAAATAGCTGAAACGATCCCTGGCTGGTCAGGACAGCTTACTAAAAGCCTGCCGCGATTCTTATTCTGTTCTTTAAATAATTCAATTTGGTCTTTTATAAATGCATTCATGTCTTTAAACCTCTCTATCTTGTTTGAAATATTATACATGAAAAACTCCAAATAGTTAATAATTATTTGAAAATTCATTAATTACAATAAAAAATACCACGTTCCTTTAGGGAACCTGGCACATTTTATTCAGAAAAACTATTCTAGTAACCTAAATTTTTATCTACGATGTTAAGAAGCTGTTTCCCCTCATAGAATCGTTTTAGATTTTCTAATATCAAATTCATAACCCTTTCTGAATGATTATCAGAGTTGTAGGCATTATGCGGCGAGACAATGACATGATCCATATACCAAAACGGATGATCTTTCGGTAAAGGCTCAACCTCAAATACATCAAGTCCTGCTCCCGCTATTTTGCCGCTCTTCAGGCACTCAACTAAATCCTCTTCTACCATCGTATTCCCACGACCAACATTGATTAAATAACTATCCTTTTTCATTTTTTCAAAACGATCTTTGTTCATATAATGAATTGTTTCCTCCGTGGATGGTAAGGCCACAACGACATAATCTGATTTTGAGAGCACTTCATCCACACGGTCCATTCCTACCACTTCATCTGCGGGTTCGTGTTCCTTGTTTTTCTTATCAGGATTCCTTCGGCAACCAATCACCTTCATTTCTAACCCTTTACATCGCTTGGCAATTTCATAGCCGATTTCTCCGTATCCGATGATGCCAACTGTAGAGCCAGCAAGTGTTCTAACCGGAAGCATTTTGCACCATTCCTGCGTTCGTTGTTTTCTTACCATCGTAGGTACTTCCCTGGCAAAAGCAGAAATTAAGGCAATCGTATGTTCGGCAATCGGAACGGAGGTACAGCCTTTGGCATTGGTAATGATCACATCGCTGTTCTTCACATCATCGGTGAGCATGGCATCCAATCCAGCGCTAATCGAATGAACCCATTTTACGTTTTTTGCATTTTTGAGTATGTTCAGATTATCACGCATGCCTAAGGTTAAAACAACCTCGCAATCTGATAAATCCACGGTTACCTCTGGTTCTGGTTCATCAAATTTCCATGGCTCTACAACAATATTAGGGCAAATCTCTTTAAATTGTTTCAGGTATATCTCTGGAAGATTGTAACGGATATAAATTGAAGGTGATACTTTTTTTGTCATTACCTTCATTTTTTTACCCCCTCTAAGACGAACGTTTTTTGTTTGTATTCATGATAGGACTCCGCCAAACGCTCTATTCCCCGCTTAATTTCTTCCTCATTGCAGTAGGTAAAACCGAGTCGGATATGATTTTTCTCATCGGCATTCAAGTAGAAATGGGCTCCATCTAAATAACTGACACCCTTTTGAAGGGATTGCTGCATAAACTGGCTGGTATCCGTTCCTCCTGGGAAGGTTAACCAAAGGAAAAATCCCCCTTCAGGCACAATATAAGAAACATCCTCGTCAAAAGCTTCCTCGATTGCCACTACCATTGCCTCCATCCTTGACCGGTAAATGGAGTTAAGGAACTCAACATGCTGATCAAAATCAATCGTTGTTAAAAATTGCGAAACGATTTCTTGAACATACACACTCGTTGAGCCATCCGATTTTAGCATCCGCATTTTATTGATTAACGGTTCACTCGCAACGGCCCAGCCCATCCGGATTCCTGGCGCAACAATTTTGGAGAACGTACTTAAATAAACGACTCGCTCTGGTCCAAACGAATAAATGGAAGGAACATATTCTCCAGTAAAACTTAGCTCCACATAGGCATCATCTTCAAGGATATAAAAATTGTATTCATAGGCCAATTCCGCTAATTTTTTTCTTCTTTCAATCGAAAGACTTACCCCTGTAGGATTATGGTGGTTTGGCATGACATAGAGCATTTTCGGCATCGTGCCGCCATTTCCCCTTACTTCCTGCAGCTTTTGCTCCACTAAATCGACTCTTAATCCATCTTCATCAACAGGGAAAGAGGTTAACTTTGTTTCCGCTAAAAGAAACTGCCGAATAGCACCGAAAAAGGATGGACCTTCTACCCAGACATGGTCGCCTGGATCGGTTAAAGTTCTTGTCGCAATATCGATTGCCTGACTTGAGCCGGCTGTCACGAGTATTTCTTTGGTCTCCGCACGAACTGAACGCAGCAACGATCTTTGCTTAATCCATTCGGCAACCACCATAGGACCTGTACCGCCTCCGTATTCAAGCGGTTTTACTCCCCCTTTTTGAATGGCCTCAATGGAGGACTCCATCATAAGCGAAAGATTAAAAGATTCTTTGGCTGGCAGTCCGAAGGCAAGTGGAATTAAATCAGGGTGTTGATCGGCAAACGCAGCCGCGATTAAAGGTAAATTTGGAAACCGTTTTGAATAAGTATATTCTTTTAAGACTGTCATTTTCATTCCTCCTAAAAGTAAGTTGTATTCGAAATTCTTATTTCCAGTAATCTACCTTTCAGGTTGAAGAAGGGATTACAGAACCTATCAATAATTCAAAGGCAAACTGCAATTGACGCGTATATATACCAGGGGTTCCCTTCCCTATCTTGAACTCGTCAATTTGAATGACTGGGCACACTTCTTGGCCCGTATTCGTTATAAACACCTCATCCATCTCTAACAATTCACCCAAGGTAATTGGAGTTTCTTTTAATGTTAAATCTGTATCTTTTAGGAGACGAAGGACCACTTGTCGAGTAATCCCATTTAAAATCAGGTGATTAGCAGGATGGGTAAAACAATGATTTCCTTTGATGGCAAAAACATTCGAACTGCTCCCTTCTGTTACCATTCCGTCTCGGATAAGAATTGCTTCTCCAGCCCCTTTTTCTACCGCTTTTTGTCTTGCTAATACATTCCCTAGCAAATTCAGACTCTTAATATCTACTCTCAGCCAACGAATATCCTCTGCTGTAATTACTTTTATTCCCTTTTTCATTTTTTCGAGCGGACGCTGCATTTCCCTTACATAAGCCACTAACGTGGGATCCGTTTTTTCAGGAAAGGCATGGAACCGGGGAGCCGAACCACGAGTAATTTGGAGGTAAACAGACCCATCGGTAATCTCGCTGTCTCTAACAAGCAGTTGAAGATTTTGATAGAGTGTATTAACAGGTATAGGCAAAGGAATCATCAATTCTTTAGCACTGCGTACCAGTCGTTCAAGATGGGCTTCCCATTCGAAAAGGATTCCATCGTAAATTCGAATCACCTCATAGATACCATCCCCAAATTGAAAGCCCCGATCTTCTAGATCTAGCGAAAAGCTTTCTCTTGGTACAATCCTATTATTTAGCAAGATATTCATTACCAGTCTCCTTTTCTCGTAAATACAAATGGCTTTCCTTTTTCAGATTTAGCATTATAAACAAAAAGAGAACCAAGCAAATGCTGGATGAAAAGACAAACGGTGCGGAAGGATGGAAAAGGAAAATCCAGCCTGCAACTAGCGGCCCAACACTTCTGCCGAAGCTATCCATTGATTGCTGAAACCCCATCACAGTCCCTTGCCCGACTGTTTCCTGCTTGGATAAGAGAGAAATAATCGTTGGTCTTGCTATGGCTTGCCCTGCCCCAACCAATAAGCAGCCTGCTAAAACCATCCAGGCAGAAACAGCAAAAGCGATACAAGCGAACCCCACGATTTCCACCACTAACCCCATTTTCGTAATGGTTATTTCATGAAATCTTGAGAGGATTACCCCCATGAGAAATAGTTGAATAACTACTGATGAGAGGGATTGGGCACTGAAAGCAAAACCTGTTTCGCTCGCTGTTGACTGAAATCTTTCAATCATAAAATAGCCTAAAACTCCAAATAAACTGGAAGTAGAAACCGCTAATCCGAAGGTAATAAGCAGCAGATTACGATATCCAGGCTTCACCATATGTTTTAAGGAATCCTTAAATGAGACTTCTTTAAGTGTTTTATTCTTCTGTTCCGGTTCAAGCAAAAAATAATGGGCAAACGGGATGGTAATCAAACTAAGTAATCCAGCTGCAATAAAAGGTGCATGTAATCCCAGCGGTGAAAAAATAGCACCCACTGTGGGTCCGCAAAGGAAACCAAGGGCATTAGCAGCCCCCATATTTGCAAGAGCACGGCTCCGTTTTTCTTTTTCATGTGTATCAATGACCAATGCCAGGGCTGCAGGCTGTGTCCCGCTGGATAACATTGCCCCGATGATCCGAATAATTAGTAACTGAACATAGGATTCAGCAAAAATCATTAATAAAAAAGCAATCCCAAATCCAAACAAGCCAATGAGCAAAACGAGTTTCCGGCCAATGCGGTCAATCAGTCTCCCCCAAAATGGAACAACAAGGAATTGGGTTAACGCCCAACCGGTAATCAAACTGCCCATTTGGAAGGAGCTCAGCCCTAAATGATCTGCTAAGTATGGCAATGCCGGGAGTACCACCCCATAGCCCGTCATGGATAAGAACATAATGAAAGCTAGTAAATAAAACGACTTTCTTGTCATAGTAAGTCCTTTCTAAATTCACCTATATTAAATGGCATGCCAGCTGATGACCGTCTTCAAAATCTTTAATAATAGGTTCCTCCACCGCACATCTTTCCATTTTAAAAGGACAGCGTGTATGAAAACGACAGCCGCTTGGCGGATTTAGCGGAGTTGGCAGCTCCCCTTCAAGAAAAATCCTCTCCATCCGATCTTTATCATGTATCATCGGCCGCGCAGACAAGAGTGCTTTGGTATAAGGATGCTTCGGACTACTAAAAAGTTCCTCCGTCTTAGCAATTTCAACCAGCTTCCCAAGATACATCACACCAACGCGGTCCGAAATATGCTTAACTACGCTTAAATCATGAGAAATAAATAAGTAGGTTAAGTTGAATTCCTTCTGTAAATCTTGAAAAAGGTTAATAACCTGTGCTTGAACGGAAACATCAAGGGCAGATACCGGCTCATCACATATGACAAGCTTCGGATTAAGCGCAAGCGCCTTGGCGATGCCTATCCGCTGCCTTTGTCCGCCTGAAAATTCATGGGGATACCGGTTCTTCATTCTTGTAGAAAGACCAACGGTTTCCATTAGACTTTCTACTCTCTTCTCCCGTTCTGCTAACGTCCCAACCTTATGTATATGAAGGGGTTCAGCGATAATTTCTGCCACTGTCATTCGAGGATGAAGAGACGCATATGGATCCTGAAAAACAATTTGCATTTCCCGCCTTGCTCTTTTTAATTCCTGACTCGAATGCTCAAGAATATTTTTCCCTTCAAACAGCACTTTTCCAGCAGTTGGTTCGATTAAGCGTAAAAGAGAACGGCCCGTAGTACTTTTTCCACATCCTGACTCCCCAACAAGCGCCAATGTTTCTCCTTTATAGATCGTAAAGTTCACATCATCTACAGCTTTAACAACTGGGGTTGCCTTCCCTTTTAAGCGGTTTAATATTCCTTGTTTAATAGGAAAGTATTTTTTTAGATTGCTTATTTCCATTAATGGTTCTCTTTCTGCAATAACCGTCATCACATGCCTCCCCCTTCTATGATTTCTTTATGGCGAAAACAGCTTACTTTTCTTCCATCTTCTAAGCTCATAAGTGGTGGTTCTTGGCTTTTGCATTGATGAATAGCATATGGACAGCGATCATGAAATACGCAGCCTTTTACCTTTTCATCTGGTAATGGAACCCGGCCAGGTATGGAATAAATTCGTTCACTTTGTTCCTCAATAGAGGTGACCGATTGTAGGAGTCCCTGGGTATACGGATGAAGCGGATGAGCAAATAATTGGTCTTTACTTGCTTCTTCCATTACTTTGCCGGCATACATGACAATGACTTTTTGACAATAATTCGCGACCACCCCTAGATCATGTGTAATTAATATCATCGACATATCCATTTTTTTCATGACATCGGCTAACAAATCTAATATTTGCGCCTGAATCGTCACATCTAGGGCGGTTGTTGGTTCATCCGCAATGAGCAATCTCGGCTCACAGCATAACGCCATCGCGATCATCGCCCTTTGCCTCATTCCCCCCGATAATTCATGAGGGTAAGCTCTCAATCTCTGTTCAGGAGATGGAATTCCAACAAGCTTTAGCATCTCAACGGCTTTTTCATTTGCCTCCTTTTTACTGATGGATTGATGAGCAAGAATTTGTTCTGTAATTTGCTTCCCGATGGTTAATAGCGGGTTTAATGCAGTCATCGGCTCTTGGAAAATCATCGCGATGTCATTTCCGCGAAGGCGCCGCCAGTCTTGCTTCGTATTCGTTAATAGATTATCTCCTTCCCACAAAATTTCACCTTTTGTCGCAACCAACCCCTTGTTTTTTAATAGGCCCATAATCGCTAAGGAAGTCATGCTTTTTCCACAACCCGACTCTCCTACGATTCCAAGACTTTCTCCTTTTTTAATTGAAAAATTAACTCCTTTTAAAACATCAGTCATTTCACCATTTTTCTGAAAACCAACTCGTAAATCCCGGACATCAAGAAGAGTAGACATGCCAATCAGACCCCTTTCTTATTTAGATGATTTCATTTTTGGGTCGAAGTAATCGCGGAGAACATCTCCAAGTAAATTAATTCCTAAGATGGTTACAAACATCACAGCGCCCGGAGTAAACAAATACCATGGTGCAAAGAACATATAATCTTTTCCTTGGTTAACCATCGAACCCCAGCTTGGATCTGGCGGCTGCACCCCCAGCCCTAGAAAGCTTAAACTAGATTCTGCTAAAATCGTTGTTGCCATGCCAAGTGTCATTAACACGGCGATATTTCCATAGCAATTCGGCAGGATGTAGCGGAAAAGAATCCTTCCTACACTAGCACCAAGGGCGTGCCCTCCCTCAACAAATTCCCGTTCTTTTAACGAAAGTGTTTGCGAGCGAACGAGCCGGCAAATTTCTGGCCAACTGACGAAACCTAAGGCAAGAATCAGATTGAACACGCTTGGTCCAAGCGCTGCCATGATCGCGATGGCAAACAATAGTCCTGGGAAACTAAACATAATATTTGTGACAGCCATGATCACCTTATCAGTTTTCCCGCCAAAATAACCGGAGAGCAGACCTAACATGGTACCAATGATCACGGACATCAGCTGAACAAGAACGGCGATTAGTAATGATTTTTGCCCGCCATACAATACCCTGGTAAACAAATCTCTTCCTAAATGATCCGTACCAAACCAATGGACCGCACTTGGTGCCTTTAAAACCTGTGTCAAATCATTGGTATTCGGATTATAGTGTGTAAGTAGCGGAGCACACATGGTACCTAATAAGACCATTCCGGCAAGGCCAATGCCGACCATGGAAAAAGAGAGTTTTATACTTTTTTTCTTTGATTTCTGCCTTGGAAAGGTGGACGTTTGCTCTAAAACCGTTGTTTCAACAGTTTCCATTACCATCATCTCCTCTTGGTTTTGATAAGATCCTCCATCGATTTCTAAAAGCGATGGAGGTCAATTTGAAGTTTAAGCTTCAACCTTAATTCTAGGATCAATCCAGCGGCAGCAAAGGTCGGTCAATAAGTTTACTAATAAAAATACCGTAGCGATAAAAACAACACAGCCTTGTACAGTAGGTAAGTCCCTCTGTAAAATACTATCAATCAGCAGCCGGCCAATCCCCGGGAGGCCGAAGATGGTCTCAGTAATAACAGCCCCTGATAGCAAAAGCCCCATTTGAACACCAATAATCGTCATAATTGGCGGCAAGGCATTTTTCAGTGCGTGCAGCACCGTAATTCTTAGGGATGAGATTCCTTTGGAATAAGCTGTTGTGATAAAGTCATGTTTCAATACATCAATCATCGACGATCGGGTGATGCGTGCAATCACTCCGCTCACTGCCAATCCAAGGGTCGCAGCCGGGAGAATTAAAAATTTCAGTTCACCTGCTTGATACCCGGAAGATGGCAAAATCTTGAACTTAACTGCAAAGATATACATCAGGATCAGTCCTAAAAAGAAGGAAGGAATCGAAACTCCCGAAACTGAAAAGGAACTTACGAGTGAATCGATCCAGGTACCGCGTTTATATGCTCCTATGACTCCGATGGTAATTCCCACGACAATGGCCATGATTAAACCCAATACCGTAATGCTAACCGTAACGGGAATACGCTCCAATAATAATTCCGTTACCCCGCTGCGCGTTTGATAGGAGGTTCCGAAATCACCAACGACTGCCCCTTTTAGGAAATGCAGATACTGTAGGGCGAGAGGGTCATTCAGACCCCACTCTTCCCTAATTTGTTCAATTACATGTTTATCCAAAGCGCCAGAGCGTGCATCCATTAGTTGCGCGACCGGATCTCCAGGGATAATATTCATTAAGATGAAAACAATCAGAGTAATCGCAATCCAGATTGGAATGGCTTCTAGTAAGCGGCGAACCGTGTATCCCAACATGTATGGCTTCCTCCCTTCTTATTTTTGACTTTCATCCACCCACACCTTAGTTAGATCTTGATAATCAATATCAGTTGGTACAGGCTGCAATCCCTTAATCCATTTTTGATGGACAATAACGGCTTTATTGTAGTTAAAGAACCACCATGGAGCATCTTTAACAATCAAATCTTCCGCTTTTTGAAGGTCACTGATCATTTCCTTGTTATCAGTTGTCTCGCTTGCCTTATCCAGCAGAGTGTCTACCGCTGGGTTTTTATAATGACTTGTATTTCCGGATGCTCCATCGTTTTTCGAATGGAAATAACGGCTTAAATATTCAACCGGATTCGTAGAACCGCCATTTGAAGACATAGCTACTTCATAATTACCGCTATTTAAGCGATCAGTTAGTGTGGCAAAATCAACTTGTTCAGTCTTTACTTTAATACCTACTTTTTCTAGATAACCACTTAATGCTTCAACAGCCGGTAATCCAAAGGCTGGATGGGAAGTGGTTAAAATGTTTAATGTAAATCCATTACCATATCCTGCTTCTTCAAGTAATTTCTTTGCCTTTTTAGGTTCATACTTATAGGAAGTAACTGCTTTGTTAAAGCCTTGGATTGAAGTTGGAAGGACACCTAAAGCAGAATAGGCCTTTCCTTGAATAACCGAACCAATAATGGTATCGCGGTCAATTGCGTAGTTAATCGCTTGGCGGACACGTACATCTTGCCATGGGCCCTTTTTATCAAGATTGAATTTCATATTTCGTGTAAATAACTCTGGAACTTCTACAATTTGTGACTTATAGGAAGGATCCGTTGCATAACGCTTATACTGCGCATCTCCTAAAACCATCATATCGATTTGTTTCGAAGCAAACGCGTTATCACGAGCCGTTTGGTCCGTCATGATTATATAATCTACTTTTTCTAAATAAGGCTTACCAGCGTAATAATCCTCGTTTGCCACTAAATCTACCTCGCTGTCTCTAACCCATTTAGAGAATTTAAATGGACCCGCACCAACTGGCTCCTGCCCAAATTTATCTCCTTTTTCTTCTACCACTTCTTTTGGTACTGCACCTGTAAACGGTAAAGACATGATGGTTAAAAAGGTGTTATCCGGTTTTGAAAGTGTAATCTCTAACTTTGTAGAATTAACCACTTTAATCCCTGATACTTCTTTACTTTTACCAGCCATAAATTCTTTGCTCCCCACAATACCTGTTAGACTGCCGGCATTTGGTGAAGCGGTCTTTGGATTAAGAACCCTTTCTAATGTGTACTTAAAATCTTCCGCTGTTACTTCACGTCCGTTGTGGAATTTAACTCCCTTTCGTAAAGTAAAGGAATAAACTTTTCCATCTGTACTAATCTCCCAACTTTCTGCATTTGCTGGAAGAAACTTTCCTTTGACTGCATCGTAGCGAACAAGAGGTTCAAAAATGTTCCAGGTAATCATCGAAGTGCTTGTTCCATGTGACCGAATGGCTGGGTCCAAGTTTTGTGGGTCACCGTATATATCAGCTCTGACTAACGTCCCACCGTATGTAGGTTTTCCTGCATCCTTTGAAGCTCCATTTTCAGTTGAAGTTGTAGTACTTGAATTACTGCTGCAGGCACTTAGTGCTAAAACCAATACAATCATCGCTAGCAAATTTTTGAAAAGTCTTCGTTTCCCTTTCATCATAAAGCCCCCTTATTTTTAAATTTACTTAATATTCAGATATAAACAGGTAAAAATTTTTTTCTTTTTACCTTTCACCCCCTTAAGTGGATTGATAGTAGTTCATGTTAGATTTATTAACATGTAAATATAAATAAATCTAACATTTATTCCATTACTTACATTTGGTGTTAATTTAATACAGATTATATACCTCGTCTTTTCATTCGTAAATAGAAAAATAGCAAAAAATTATTCTCTTGAAATCACTTTTAATATGGAAATATTTACATTTATAAATATAAAACGTTTACTTATCAACGTTTTGTTAGAAATTCTCACAAAGTATATCTATATTGAAATAATAAATATACATAAAAGGTTACGGCTATTCTTTATGTTATATATGTTACATTTTATAACACTACTCTTTTTCTATGAATAAAAAGGAACGTTCATTACTAGTGCATTTTTAATCTTTGATCAAAAGAGACAAAAAAATCCCTATGATTTTTTATCATAGGGATTTAATCATTTAAATGCAGGCTAAGGAGTATATCAATATATCAACATGAAAAATTTGCGTATTACTCTTATATTTTTTAAAAAATTTTTTTATTTTTTGTTAAATAACCGCTTATTATCTTTAGCTATTGTATTGAAGGTTCGGATTTTCTCTTCATTCGCTCTATCGACTTTAGGAAAATAACTGTTCAAAACCTGTTACCAAATCTTTTATCAATTTCCCCGCTGTTATTTCATTTTGCAAAAGTCTTGTCGCTTGTCCAGCCCATAGAGACATATATTCAGAGTTATTTTGTAAAGCCGCTTCCTTACGGATATCACTCGTTAAAGTATTTTGTGTCGGAAAGTCAGCGGGTGGAAGATTCGAGTCTTGGTAGGCTTGAATAAAAGCATTCTTAATTCCTCTAGCAGGGCGTCCAGAAAAGACTTTGGTAATAACCGTACTTTCTTCTGTACTATTAATGAGGGCTTGTTTATAGACTGCATGCGCCCCCGACTCTATGGTGGTTAAGAAAGCCGTACCCATTTGCACACCTTGGGCCCCTAGAGCTAACGCCGCAGCGAGGCCTCGGCAATCCATGATTCCCCCAGCAGCAACTACTGGCACCGAAACAGCATCCACCACCTGTGGAACAAGAGAGAAGGTTCCAATGTCCGCACCATGGGTGTTTTTGTCAATATCAAATGTCCCCCGGTGACCACCGGCATCACTTCCCTGGGCAATAATGATATCGGCCCCCTCGCTTTCAGCCAATTGTGCTTCCCGTACCGTCGTGATCATTGCAGTAACCTTCATTCCTTGTTCCTTGACTACAGCCATTTTACTTCGTGGAAGTATACCAAAAGCAGTAGAAATCACAGGGACTTTTTCTTCAATCAGTACTTCAAACTGTTCTTCAAAAAAATCATTCGTTGCTACCTGCTGATTCAAATGGTTCAGTCCTAACTTCTCTCGAATCGCATTCAAGACTTTTTGCGATTCTTCTACTCTAGCAAATTGATCTTGCCAATCCGTACAAAATAAGTTTACAGCAAAGGGCTTAGAGGTTTGCTCTTTTATTTTTCTAATAGCTGTTCTTATTTCTTCTGGCTTCATATAAGCAGCACCTAAGGAGCCTAATCCTCCGGCATTTGAAACACTGGCAACAAGTTCCACTGTTGTAGGACCCCCAGCCATTCCCGCTTGGATAATAGGATAGGTTATCCCAAGTATTTCACATAGTTTTGTGTCAAGACGCATTGACTACTCTCCCTCTAGTCACATTATTTGAACAAAGAATTAAATAAAAATCTAAAAGAACACCCTTATCTTAAAAGCGATAAGGGTGTTTGTATGAACCAAAGTTTAGAGCGCACTTTTCCAATCAGCGGCAAATTTTTCAATTCCTTGATCGGTTAATGGATGTTTAGACAATTGCTCAATGACTTTAAATGGAATGGTTGCTATATGAGCACCAGCCAATGCTACACGAGTGACATGGTCTGGGTGACGAACGGATGCGGCAATGATTTGTGAATCTAATTTTTGAACACGGAACAATTCAGCAATTTTTGCAACAAGTTGAACTCCGTCTTCACTAATGTCATCTAAACGGCCCAAGAATGGGGATACATAAGTTGCGCCAGCACGTGCTGCCAATAATGCTTGGTTAACGGTGAAAATAAGGGTAACATTTGTTTTTACACCTTTTTTAGTTAGGTAGCGGCATGCCTCTAACCCATCCAATGTCATTGGAAGTTTAATGGTGATGTTTTTATCTCCGCCATTAATTTTGATAAGCTCGTTGGCTTCCGCGATCATTTGCTCTGCTGTTAATGCGTTTGGAGTTACCTCAGCTGATACAGACTCCACTTCTGGAACAGCATTTAGAATTTCTTCTATACGATCTTCAAATTTAACACCCTCTTTAGCAACTAAAGAAGGGTTTGTAGTAACACCTGATAAGACCCCAATCTTGTAAGCCTTTTTAATTTCGTCTAAATTTGCAGTATCAATAAAAAATTTCATGCTGTTTTCTCCTCCGATAAATATTTTATACATTCTTATTATTCACTTTTTTCGACCGCATGTCCACCAAATTCATTTCTAAGTGCTGCTACCACTTTTCCTGTAAACGTGTCATTCTCTAAAGAACGATAACGCATTAATAAAGACAAGGCGATAACAGGGGTAGCTGTTTGAAGGTCAAGTGCAGTTTCAACTGTCCATTTCCCTTCCCCTGAGGAATGCATAATACCTTTGATTTCATCCAAATTTGGATATTTTGAAAATGCATTTTCGGTTAATTCCATCAGCCATGAACGGATCACGGAACCATTATTCCAAACTTTTGCTACTTTTTCATAGTCAAAATTGAAATCACTTTTCTCAAGAACTTCAAATCCTTCACCAATAGCAGCCATCATGGCATATTCAATGCCATTATGAACCATCTTTAGGAAATGACCGCTTCCTGCTTTTCCTGCATATAAATATCCATTTTCTACAGATGTATCTCTAAAAAGAGGTTCAACAATCTCCCATGCCTCTGGATCTCCGCCAATCATATAGCAAGCCCCATGACGAGCCCCCTCCATACCGCCTGATGTCCCTGCATCCATAAAGTGAATGCCCAATTCCTTTAATTCGTTATAACGTTGAATCGATTCTTTATAATGGGAATTACCCGCTTCAATGACGATATCTCCTTCTTTTAAAAACGGTAGAATTTCACCAATCACAGAATCCACATGCGCATGCGGAACCATAATCCAAAGGATTCTTGGTTGTTCCAAAGATTCCACAAGTTCTTTAAAGTTTGCTGCGCCTTTTGCTCCGTACTTTTTGATTTCTTCGACAGCATTTGGGTTTACGTCAAACGCTGCCACTTCATGATTGTGCTCCATTAGATTTTGTCCTAAGTTAAACCCCATTTTTCCTAGGCCAATTAATCCTACTTTCATCCTCAATTCCCCCACGTTTTACTTTTTTAAAACTAATTTTGTCAGATTCACGACATTTTCAGTCGTAAAACCAAAATGCTTCATCACGGAACCACCGTCTCCAGAAGCACCGAATGACTCAATGGATAATACTTTCCCTTCAAAACCTACATAGCGTTCCCATCCTAATCGTATACCCATTTCAATTGCCAAACGCTTTGTTACTAAAGAAGGGAGTACCGCCTCTTTATATTCATCTGATTGATCTTCAAACAACTCCCAGCTTGGCATCGCTACGACACGCACAGAAATATGATCTTTTTCTAGTTCGGTTTTTGCATTGACAGCCAATGAAACTTCCGATCCTGTTGCAATCAATATGACCTGTGGTGTTGAATTGGTTTCTGTTAATACATAAGCACCCTTTGAAACATTTTCAATATTTGCTTTTGTTTCGTTAAATACAGGCAGGTTTTGGCGGCTTAAAACTAGGGCGACTGGTCCTTCTGTTTGTTGAAGAGCAAAAGCCCAAGCACTTGCGGTTTCATTCGCATCCGTTGGTCTAATGACCGTTAGACCTGGGATGGCACGAAGGGCAGCTAAATGTTCCACTGGCTCATGTGTTGGTCCATCCTCGCCAACTGCAATAGAATCATGTGTAAACACATAAATCACTGGAAGCTTTGATAAAGCTGCTAGGCGAATAGAAGGACGGAGATAATCGTTAAATACAAAGAATGTACTGACAAACGGCTTTACCCCCCCGTGATAAGCCATCCCGTTTGCTGCTGCACCCATGGCATGTTCACGCACACCAAAATAAACATTCCGTGCTCCGTATGATTCAACCGCATAAATTTGTTCCCCTTTAATCTCAGTCATCGTAGAGTGAGATAAGTCCGCGCTGCCTCCAAAAATGGCTGGTACGGTTTTCACAAAATGATTAATGGCATCCCCGCTGGCCACACGAGTGGATACGGATTTGCCGTTATCAAACGTTAGAATATCATTTAGATCGATAAGAACTCTTCCATCGATCGCATTAGATAATTGTGTTGCCAATTCTGGATTTTCCTTTTTATAAGAATCAAATAATTGGTTCCAGCTTTGTTCTGTTTTCATTCCCTTAAGGTTTAATTGTTTAATATGAGCCTTTACTTCCTCCGGAACGTAGAAATCTTCCTCATAAAGCCAATTATAGGCTTGTTTAGTCGCTTTCCCTTCTTCAGCTCCAAGTGGTGCACCGTGAGCCTTGTTTGTTCCTGCTACCTTTGGACTTCCGTAACCAATGATCGTTCTGATTTCAATCAAGCTTGGCTGGTCAGTATTCTGCTTTGCTGTGGCGATTGCATTTGTAATAGCCTCGATATCGTTGCCATCTTCTACTCTTAAATAGTGCCAATGAGCAGATTCTGTTCTTTTCTTGACATCTTCGGAGAAGGAAACGTTTAATTCACCATCAAGGGAGATATCGTTTGAATCATATAACACAACCAGTTTGCCGAGCTTCATATGGCCTGCCATTGACATAGCTTCGTAGGATATTCCTTCCATAAGGTCACCATCACCCACTAATGCATAGGTATAGTGATCAATCACTGGGAATCCCTCTTTATTAAATTTTGCAGCTAAATGTGCTTCCGCCATCGCCATCCCTACAGCATTGGCAATTCCTTGCCCTAATGGGCCAGTGGTTGCTTCTACTCCTGCAGTATGACCGAATTCAGGATGTCCTGGAGTTTTACTATTTAATTTTCTAAAGTTTTTTAAATCATCCATGGAGACATCATATCCAAATAAATGAAGCATGCTGTATAGTAAGCTTGAGCCGTGTCCTGCTGATAAAACAAATCGGTCACGGTTAAACCAGCTTGGATTTTTAGGATTATGATTCAAATGGTTTGCCCATAAGGCGTAGGTCATTGGAGCTGCTCCCATTGGAAGTCCTGGATGACCAGAATTGGCCGCATTAACCGCATCAATTGCCAAGGTTCGAATGGTTGTTACAGCTAAGTTCTCAATGTTTTGCGTCATGTCGATTTTCCTCCTGCACAATCGTTATTTTTGAGGGATTATTTGTTTATCTTCTATATTTTTTTCATCCAACCACCATTTGAATCCATTTTCAGCTAATAAAAAATCAGCAGCTTCAGGTCCATAGGAGCCAGACTGATATTCATGAAGAGGCGATAAATTTTCTTCAAAGGCATTCAGTATTGGCTGTACCCATTCCCAAGATAATTCGACTTCTTTCCAATGGGCAAAGAAGGTAGAATCTCCAATTAATGCATCAAAGATGAGTCTTTCGTATGCTTCTGGTACCCCTAACCGATTTCGATTTAAATCTTCGCAAGAAAAATTAATTCTAACTGGTTCAATTTTCCCGTTCAATGGATTTTTACCATTCAATTGCAAGGTAACATTTTCGTCAGGATTGATGTCGATGATTAATAAATTGGGTTTTACCGTTTGATCCTGGTTATAAAGAAGTTTTAAACTGTTTTTTAATTCGATGACGATACGAGTCGACTTTTCCTTCATTCTTTTTCCTGTTCGTACATAGAAAGGAACGCCACTCCATAACGGATTATCAATCCATAAACGAGCAGCAACAAATGTATCAGTTTGAGAGGATGGATTTACTCCCGGCTCATCTTTATAACCTGAAACTAACTGACCGTTGATCTCTCCGGACGCATACTGTCCACGAACAATATGGTTTTTAACCTTTTCTTTTATAAATGGACGGACAGCTTCCATCACTTTGCGTTTCTCATTTCGAATTTCAGCTGCGTTCATCTTATAAGGCAAATTCATTGCAGTCATCATAAGCATTTGAAGCATATGATTTTGCACCATGTCTCGAATGGCACCCGAATGATCGTAATAACCTGCTCTTTGTTCGACTCCAACTGTTTCACTAGCTGTAATTTGAACATTCGCAATATGATCCTTATTCCAGATAGACTGGAGGATGGGGTTAGCAAATTTTAGAGCTTCCAGGTTCTGAACCATCGGCTTACCCAGGTAATGGTCAATGCGATAAATCTCATCTTCATCAAAGGCCCGGCTTAGTTTTTCATTTAGTTCTCGAGCAGATTGGAGATCATGGCCGAATGGTTTTTCGATGATTAGTCGTTTCCATCCATTTGTTTCACCAAGCCCGCTATTTTTTATATTTAGCGCAATGATGTCGAAAAATTCCGGTGCCACGGAAAGATAAAACATGCGATGTTCCTTCATTTGTAATTCTTCTTCTCTTTCCTTCACCAACTTCAATAATTTTTGATAATCCTCTGTTTTATTTACATCTAATGTACTAAAACGAAAGGCATTCAAAAATTCTCCCATTTGACTCGCGTCATGCTCTAACCGACGAGAAAACTCTAAAATTGATTCTTTTACTTTTTCTTGAAAATCAAAATGTGATAATTTACCTCGGCCTAAACCAATAATAGATATAGGTTGAGGGAGCTTTTGATCTATATATAAATTATAAAGAGCTGGGTATATTTTCCTTTTTGCTAAATCCCCTGTTGCTCCAAATAATACAAATGTCATTGATTCCATAGCTGTTTCTCCTCATTGTTGTAAAATTATCTAAAAACGATTAGCGTGTTATACTTTTTTACCGCTTTTTGATTTTAATGTCTATTTCCTTATCTTCATTCATGGTAATGATGTAGTCAGCCATTCCGACAAATAAGCCATTATCCACAATGCCAGGTATCATGTTCAGGTCTCTTTCTAGTTCTTCAGGATGTATAATAGGTTGGATATGGCAGTCAAGAATATAATTACCATTATCCGTAAGATAAGGGCTCCCATTTTTTTGCCGTAACTTTGGCGCTCCCCCAAGTTCCAGTATATATTTTGTTGTCATTTCTACCCCAAAAGGTACCACTTCAACTGGCAGAGGAAAGGATCCTAATTTATTCACTAGTTTGTGGGAATCGGCCACAACTATAAAAGTTTTCGCTGCTTTCGCTATAATTTTCTCTCTAAGCAGGGCGCCTCCTCCCCCTTTAATGAGGTCTAAATCAGCACTGACTTCATCGGCACCATCTATTGCGATATCAATTTGATTGATTTCAGTAAAAGAAACTAATGGAATTCCAAGCTGATTTGCTAATTGCTCTGTTTGTATAGAAGTAGGGATCCCTTTTATTGAAAGTCCTTGTTTGACTAATTCTCCTAGTTTGGAAATGGTAAAGAATACAGTGGAACCCGTCCCAAGACCCACGACCATTCCATCTTTCACATATTCGACTGCTTTTTCTCCGACTTCTTTTTTCTGGTTCAAGTAATTTTAACTCCTTTCCTTCGAAAACCAGGAGATATCTATATTACTTTTTTTAATTTAACCATTTGCTTCTTTATTTGCTCCTTTGCGATCCGCAAAATTTGCTTTTCTGGTGTGCCCTTTTCAACCATTACATTTGTTAAATAATTTTTTCCTCTGTAATGAATCATCAAAGTAACTTCCACCATCTTTTTCACCCCTTCAAAAGTTTTCTTTATGTCCTTAAAATTTATTAGAGGTAACAATTAGTAACCTTGATTAAATTACGTAACCATGATACTCCCGAACTTTTTGACGGTCAAGAAAAGTAACTCGATTTAAAGATTTTCGATTATAAAAATAAACTTGGTTAATCACCCATTAATTGTAAATAACTGCCAAGAATGTATGTTGGATACCCACTGTAGCGGGGCAATAAAGATAGGCAGGGATGGAAAATGAAAGGATTTCCATAATTTATTATGAAAGAAAGTCAGAAGGAAAAATTTTTCGTGGAATTGGAGCAAAAATAGCCCTTGTGATCGGTCTATTCGAATAATCGGGTTTTTTGTTCTATCTTTGACAATAATTGTAAAAATGATTTTCGATTTAAGTTATTGTAGAAAGTACATATTAACAGTAAATCAATTTTACAGAAAAGAATTGATGAATTGATACATTCAGTGGGAGGAACGTAATGGACACTCATGTGAAATCAGAATTATCATTAATAAATGAGATTCTCTTATCCATCTTATTAACAACGACCGTTGGCCTTTATTTTTATAAAGCCAATGATACCTTCCCATGGCTTGCCTTTATTGGATTTACAGTGGGTCTTGCCCTTATTGTAGGTTGCTGGGAAGATAAAAAACATTCTTGGGGCTTATTTATTACAGGTTTATTATTCAGTGGTCTAGTTTGGTCAATCTTTTATAATTGGTCTTCTCTATTATGAATATTTCTACTATCATGGAGGTTTATATAAATGAAAAAAATATGGGTTACGCTGGGAGCTAATGTAATTCTGGCTGGATTACTAGTATTTTTATTATTTTTTTACGAAGGACCTCAAAAACAGGCAACAAATACCGCTCAAGATAAGGGTACTTCCTCAGCTGATAAGGCAGAACAGATTGTGAGCAGCAATTGTGTTACCTGTCATGGTCAAAACCTGCAAGGTGGTGCAGGACCAAATTTAACTAAAATTGGATCAAAATATTCGCAAAGTGAAATTGAGAATATCATTAACCACGGAAGAAATGCCATGCCTTCTGGCGTCATTTCACCTGACCAAGCAAAGGTTGTAGCAGAGTGGCTGGCTCAGAAAAAGTAATAACATTTAAGTGTGTACTTTTATAATCATTCAAAGATCAAAAAACAGTGGATTTTTAATCCACTATTTTACTGATATAATCTTGCCTTCCCCCATGCTATTTCTGACAAAAAATTGTTTGCCGTCCCTCGTGTTCATTTTCTTCATAAAAAAGAACTTTCCAATCTCCAAATTCGTTCAACAATTCTTTCGACTTCAGTTTGTACTGATTAGATACTCCCTGATTCTCTGTTTTTGGCGATTGGTAATAGGTCTCCATGAAAAAGCAGCCACCCTCTTTAAGGATTTTTTTAATAAGAGGAAAAAGCGAACGATCCAGGTAATAGGTCACAACAATCATGTCATAGGTTCGGTTTTCCCAGGTGAAATGATCCAGTGCAGTAAGGTCTGCTATCTGGGCATCAATTGAAACGTTCTTTTTTACGGCCTGGTCCTGAATATAAGCGATCGCAACTTCCGAAATATCCATGGCATGTACTTTATAGTTCTTTTGACTAAGATATAAACTGTTACCACCTAGGCCGCATGCAAGATCAAGGGCGATACCGCCATTGAGATAATCCGATAATTTCACTAATCTTGGATTCGGTGAAGACCCGTCCATTTGTGTCAGACGTTCCTTATGTTTTGTGTTCCATTTTAATTGAGTGTCCATCGATAACTCCTTAGACTAAAAGATGATCCTTACATGCCATTTTTATAATGATCATAGTCTGTTTTTACATAATGAAAGACTACTGGGTTGCCACCATGATCAGGGTGGGTAATTTTTAATAATTTTTTATATCTTGTTAATACTTCTTTCTCACTTGCCGTTTTTGATAGTCCTAACTTTTTACGATAATCGAGTGTTTGAACGGATGATGAGATGTGAACCTTTTCAGGAACTCTTTTCCCTTGTTTTGAAAGTTTTTCTTTTAAGTATAACAACTCACTGCGCAGTTCAATATTATCCTTGAGTACCTTTTTAGTTTCCTTTTGTAATTCATTTTTTTCAAGTTCTAAGTTAAGTATTTCTTTTTGTAATTTATTTCTTTGCTGAATGAAAGTCTTGACTGACGATTTATGGAGTTCCTCTAATTCTTTTATATGTTCATCCTGCACTTTTACTTTAGCTTTTAATTCTCTGATAAGCTTATCCTGGTCTGAAGGTGGATTGATTACTTGCTTAGGATTTTTTACATTTGCTATGTATTCGGTTAATTGATTCCCGTTTCCTACTTTTTGAATTTTACCTTCATACAGCCAGCGTTGAACGACCTGAATGCCCACACTAGGTGCGACACCTGCATCATTTAGTAGATTGATAGCTTCTTCTGTATCTTGAATTATGTAGTCATTTTGTTGAAACGCACCCTTACCCAGATATATAATTTTCTTTTCTCGCAGCCATCGTCTTACCGTTTCAACACAATTATCTTCAGAAAGTCCTGCTGCTTTTAAAAATTCAAAGGCTTGATCTGTATTCACATTGATCTCCTTTCCCTCACTGAGTTAAAAAGATGACTCAATCGTGCTTATTTTTTAATAATATTTATCTTATAGGAGTTAAAGGATAAAGTGAATGGCTCAAAAAGACTATTAGGACAGACCCATTGCTATGTATTCAATTAAATGTTGAAAGAGAATCCTAGCAATAATATTGTTTACATAATATTATTATGATTTACTTAAGAGTGATTACAGAAAAATTTTTTTAAAAATTTAAGGTTAGGCACTGTTATAACTGAATGTTAAGTTCACTGTGTATAAAAGATAAACGGTATAATTCCGGCTAAATTGGGAAATACCCATATATTCTTAAAAATAAGGGGAGTTTTTCAGTTAATATTATCCAAATCTTTGGATTTTGTCTTTTTTAGAACAGTTAATCGGAATATCTCCTCTTATATCCGCTTCTAAAGCTACCCCTAAATACATTAGCCGGAAATTCTCCGCCTATGAATTCTCATACCTACACGAAAATGATACGGAGAAGGCGGAAATGGCTTGCAAACTTCGTCATTCGCAATCCGAAGAAATAGCAATTAAAAAGCAAAAATAGCAAGGGTATAAACCCTTGCTTTTTCTAATGTTTTTTAATCTCTCTTGCCTTACAAATTGTCCTACATTTTATTATGCAAAAAGGATACCATTTTAGTTTGCACTTTCCTGTGCAAATTGACGTTTTGCGATAGGAAACGGAGCCCGTTAATAAAAGGTGCTTTTATTTTTAGTGGAAATCAATTACTTGGCGTTCTTATCTGGTTGATGGATTCCAAATATATTTCCTTCCGGATCAATATAGTAACCCTGCCACGCCATTCCAGGCAAGGCATACTTCTTCATGGCCACCTGGCCTCCATTTTCTAAAATTTTTGTTTCGGTTAAATCGTAATTTTCTACACCCATTGTACATGCAAATGCATTTAAGGCCTGATTTGTTTCTGGAGGAGCACTCTGACGCTGCATCAACGCACCGTTAATTCCTAGTTCATCCTCATTACCAGTTACTGCTCCAAAATAAGGCATTCCTGCATAGTCACTCCAATCTTGAAAGGTCCAGCCAAACACCTCTCCATAAAACTTCTTGGCTCTTTCCATATCACTCACATGAATTTCGAAATGAACTAATCTTCCCATGATAACCTCCAAAAAGCATTAATTTTTAAT
Source organism: Neobacillus cucumis (assembly GCF_002860255.1). Lineage (GTDB taxonomy): Bacteria > Bacillota > Bacilli > Bacillales > Cytobacillaceae > Neobacillus > Neobacillus cucumis_A. The sequence continues at coordinate 139,362 of NZ_PGVE01000017.1, read as the reverse complement.
ATATTTTGTGATTATATATGACTTTCTCCATCTAACCATTATTAAAGTAAGGTAAAGTCACAATATATTTCCTCTCTATTATAAAGTATGAAATGGAAATATATACTATTTTTAAGAAACTCGTTACATCTTCTATTAAAATGGAATACATTGCACCGGACTTTACGAAAAATGTATTATTTTATTGGAGCCTGATTGTCTTATCCTCTAGTTAAAAAAAATTAAAAAAGCTGAATGATAGAGGTGTATTTAACTCTACCATTCAACCTAGTCAACCATCCCAATTCTAACTTCTTTTTATGCCCACCATAATTCCTTAGCGCCCTCTTTAATTACCATATCCTTTAAGAATGCTACAGCTTTACTAAATCCTTCTTCGACACTCATGAGTCCATCTTCATGTTCAATACTAATGGCGCCTTGATACCCGATGACTTGGAGAGCACTTATTATATCTCTCCACACATCTTCTCCGTGTCCGTATCCAACAGTTCTAAATACCCAAGATCTATTTGAAATATCAGCATATGATTTTGTATCTAGCACCCCATTCAAAAGACAATTTTGGTTATCAACCTTCGTATCTTTTGCGTGAAAATGGACGATGGCATCTCCTAGTGCCTTAATACTGACTACTGGGTCCATTCCTTGCCAGAAATAGTGACTTGGATCAAAATTAATCCCAATTCTATTCCCGCACTCATTTCGTAAACGCAATGCGGTTTCTGTATTATAGACAACAAACCCTGGATGTGGTTCAATGGCCACACGAACATTACATTCTTCTAAAAGTTCAGATTGCCTTTTCCAATAAGGGATGACTTTATTTTCCCATTGCCACTTCACTACATTAGAAAAGTCTTCAGGCCAAGGATTCGTAATCCAGACAGGGTGTTGTGAATACTCTGATTCACCTGGACATCCTGCAAAGGTTACTACACTTTCTACACCCAAAATTGAAGCTAGCTTCACCGTATCAACAAATACGTCATGGTGTTCATCGGCAATTTCTGTATTGGGATGCAGCGGATTTCCATGACAGCTTAATGCACTGATTTTAATCCCTTTTGATTCAAATGCCTGTTTAAATTGTTCCAATTTCCTACTGTCTGCAAGTAATTCTTTTGGGTTACAATGGGCATTGCCGACATATCCTCCGGTACCGATTTCAACGGTGTCCAAACCGCTTTCTTTAACGTAATCCAACATTTCACCTAAAGACATTTTTGAAAATAATACTGCAAATACACCTAGTTTCATGCTTCTACACTCCTTGCTATCAGAATATTTTGGACATCAATTTCTTTGCTTTGTTGGATGGATTGTAAGGCTGCCCCCACTACGGCAAAGCTTTGAATATTGTCAGAAAGATCCGTAACCGGGCTTCTTCCTTGTTTAATAGCTGATATCATTTCGTAAATGGAGTACTCTCGATCCTGATAATCCATTGATTCTATGGCTAGTTGTATTGTTTGGCCATTTTCAAGCGTAACCGTCGGACAATCATCTGTTAATTCAAGGACACCCTTTTCCCCCACCAGCTTAAACTCACCATTCCATGGCGTTTCTTTCCCTCTTGTTACCCAGCTTCCAAAGTAGTTAATAAGGATCCCTTCAAAGTCCATTACAATACTTGCAGCACTATTGCCGTTAAACCAGCTCCAGGAAGGTTTCATGCTTTTGGCAAATACAGTGGAAGGATTTACTCCTAGTAGATATCTCATTAAGTCAAAGTGATGAATACTCATATCCTCGATTAGGATCTCTGTATATTGATCTCTCCAGCCTCCGAATTTGGTAGCCCGGCGAAAGTTCCATTCAACGTATTCTACTTTTCCGATTACATCCTCATCTAGAGCCTTTTTAACGGCTTGTATTTCGGGTCTCCAGCGATAATTTTGACTGATCATAATGAATTTCTCGTAGATTCTGGATTTTTCAAGTAACTCTTTCGCATCTTCAAATGTTTGCGCAATTGGTTTCTCCATAAAAACATGTAAGTCATAAGCTAACGCATCAAGGGCCAGCTTTTTATGCGTTTGTGGAGGGGTGATAATCACGGCGATATCGGCCTTACTTTTTGTAAAGGCCTCTATGTGATCTGTGTAGTATTCAACCGATTGGTTTTTAACAAACTTTTTCGCATTCTCAAGATTTTCTTGATTCACATCGACTACCGCTACTAACTCAATATCTTGAAATTTTTCTAATATTTCAAGCCAAGAGGTTCCAAAACCTCCTGTTCCAACTTGGATCGCCCTTAATTTAGTCATTTTTGGTCCCCTTTTTTAAAAAAGGTCTACTTATCTCATTTTGAAATAAGTAGACCTTTATTGATTTGAATAAGTTTCAGAGTTTACTTAGCTTGTAATTCTTCAAAAGGCACTGATTCAGGCCTCTCACATGTACTTTCCATTATATAGTGTTTACTGCTATCCGAGGAATCATGGAAGCCATGCATGGCTTCTAAAACATGGTACGCTAATTGGCCATTTGCTCGGTAATTCCCGCCTTCTAGAATCGCTTTGGCCATATCAGCCACACCTAGTCCTCTACTATTTTGGGAGTAGCCGTACGCAAGAGGAACCTCTTTAAATTCGATTTCATCCCGTTTTCTTATCTTAACAGGACCACCAAACGTATTTGGATCAGGAACAAGCAACGTGCCTTCACTTCCATAAATTTCAATCGGCGGCAGCGATGAACCGCCAAACGCATCAAAGCTAGTTGTCAGGTTTCCGATTACTCCAGATGCAAAATCAATCACACCGGAGATGTGTGTAGGGGTTGAGACTCCAATTTTAGTACCTGCTTTTGGCTGGCTTAGCACCGTTCTTTCAGGATAACTGATGCGAGCGGATCCAGAAATTCTTTTTATTGGTCCAAGTAGAGCCACCAAGGCTGTTAAATAATACGGTCCCATGTCGAACATGGGCCCGCCGCCCCTATCATAATAGAAGGCTGGATCTGGATGCCAATGTTCGTGACCGCGGCAAATCATAAAGGCTGAAGCCCCAATCGGTTCACCAATTTCACCTTGTTCGATCAAATGGACAGCCGTTTGAATACCAGCACCTAAGAAGGTGTCAGGTGCACTGCCAACAAGGAGATTTTTCTCCTTTGCTGTTTCTAAAATTTTTCTTCCCTCTTCGCGAGTAACAGCCAGTGGTTTTTCCGTATATACATGCTTGCCCGCTTCAAGTGCCTGAATGCAGACAGAGGCATGCGCTTTTGGAATCGTTAAATTGATGACTAGTTCAATTGCCGGGTCAGAAAGCAACTCTTCGACGGAGCAGGCTTTAGGAACACCAAACTTTTCAGCTTGGGACTGTGCACGCTCTACATCTAAATCCGCACATGCAATCAGCTCAAGATGAGGGAACTTCTGACAGTTTTCCATATAAATAGAACTAATATTTCCACAACCGATAATACCAATCTTTAGCTTTCTCATTCTAGCTCCTCCTAGTTTAGTATTCTTAAAGACTTTCTTATTGACTATCTCCCATGCCTGTATAGGTACGGACATTTCCATAAATAGAATCTACATCCAATTCTTCAGCCCGTTTCTTTCCTTCAGCAGCCCAAAGGAATCCGCGGCGCATAATGAGCGAAACCTCCGGCATGGCAACGATGTCCGCGTGATGGCCTAATGAATTATAAAACACATTTCCAAGGCCCCATCGTTTTGTCCAAACAACTGGCATATCCACTGCTTTGTTAGCAGCATGCGGACCATGAAACACAGGAAAGCGAGTAGTAGCTAACACTTCTACGGCTGGGTCGTAATGAAGGTAATATTGCTCACTAGCAACCTTAAAATCAGATATTCCTTCTAACAGAGGACTAGAAGAATGCTTGATATTTACTGTGTACTCCACACCATCATTACCAGGATGAGCGACCCAATTTCCGCCCGTCATAAATTGCCAGTCTACATTGTTACGGAAAGAGTCACACATTCCGCCGTGGCAGCCAGCTAAACCAACACCTGCTGCAACTGCTTCAGAGATATTTAAGACATACTTTCTTTCAATTTGACCCATCGTCCAGTGAGGTACGATTAGATCTAAGGATTTTAACTTTTCCTTGTCTCCATAGGAGTCTAGTGAATTGGAAACCTCTACTTGGAAGTTTTCCTCTTCTAGAATTCCTTTAAAGATTTCAGCGACCTGGTCTGGTTGATGGCCATCCCAGCCACCCCAAACGATTAATGCTTTTTTTTGCATGTTCTAGCACTCCTTTGATATGTTAGTTTAAACGTCAGAAATTCGGATCCATTGGCGTTTTTCAATCGATAGATCAACCGCTGCTAATACTTCTTGGCACTTGACGCCATCACGGAAGTTTGGAACTGGAAGTCGATTTTCTCGGAAAGACTCCATTAATTCAACTACTTCATGAATAAATGTATGCTCATAACCAATCGTATGTCCTGGCGGCCACCATGCCTCGGCAAACGCATGCGTTGGGTCAGTCGCTAAGACACGTCGGAAGCCTTGGACATCATCTCTGTCATCCACGAAATAAACTTGCAGTTCATTCATTCGTTCAAAATCAAAGATCACACTGCCTTTACTGCCATTAATCTCAAATGAATTTGTACAGCGGTGTCCAGCAGCAAAACGAGTAGCTTCAAAGCTTCCAAGAGCACCATTAGCAAAACGTGCTAAGAATAGAGTTGCATCATCAACCGTAACTTCCCCTTTTTCATCACTATCGCTGCCTTTTGCTGATAGGCCTGCCATTTGCGATGGAATCGGTCTTTCTTTGATAAATGTTTCATTCATTCCTATTACTTCTGTCATATCCCCAATGAGATAATGCGCTAAATCGATTAGATGGGCACCCAGATCTCCGTGAGAACCGGAACCTGCAACATCCTTCTGAAGTCTCCAGGCTAATGGGAAGTTTGGATCGATGAGCCAATCCTGTAAAAACCAAGCGCGGAAATGATAGATTTCACCTAATTTCCCTTCATCCATCAGCTTTTTAGCCAGCATGACGGCAGGGGCAAAGCGATAATTAAATCCAACCATGTGCTTAACCCCAGCCGTCTCAACCACCTGAAGCATTTCTCTAGAATCCTCTAATGTAAGCGCTAACGGTTTTTCGCAAAAAACATGTTTGCCTGCTTGTGCAGCGGCAATCGTTATTTCTTTATGTACATCACTTGGTGCATTAATATCGATTAAATCAATATCCTCTCTATCTAAAAGGGTTTTCCAGTCTGTGGTATATTCCTCCCAGCCGAATTGCTTGGCTGCTATCGAAACACCTTCAGGATCCCGGCCACAAATGACCTTCATGTCAGGGTGTACTGTGTTTGGAAAAAAGAGTGGTAAATCCTTGTAGGCATGACTGTGTGCCTTACCCATAAATTTATAGCCGACCATTCCGATTCTGATATTTTCCATAGCCTTCTCCTTTTTATTTTGGATTGTGATAAGAATAAGAGAGTAAAAGCTTCTTAAACTATTTTTGTTTTTAACTAATCTATTGGTAAATGTATCATTATTAAGTTTGACACAACAAGAAAAAACTTATATAATCCTAGACAAAAATTAACTTTTTCAAGAGGAAAATATTAAAATGTTAATATATGAAGCCCAACATTTTGATTTAATTACAAACTTTCAAACTACTAACTTAAACTTCCCAAGCCACCTCCACCGTTGTTATGAATTGATATTTGTCATAGATGGAGAAATGGAAGTCATTATCAGTCAAAGAAGTTTTCATTTGAAAACTGGACAATTCTTATTAATCTTACCTTTTGAAATTCATTCATTAATTACAAAATCACAATCTCAAACGAAAATTTGTATTTTTTCCCCAGACTATGTTCCAACTTTTCAAAGGATGATAGAAAAAAGCTCCCTTGCAAACCCAGTTTTCAATCTATCTTCAGAAGCAAGAACGCTTATTTCGAAGGCACTTTTTTCGGTTAACTCGAATTTACTAGAACAAAAAGCAAGTCTCTACTTATTATTATCAGAGCTGATGGAACAAACCACTTTAATTAAAGCAAAGAAAGAACCAGATCTGCTTCACTCCATATTATCTTATATACAGGAACACTTTACAGAATCGATTTCTTTAAACGGTATGGCTCGTAAATTAGGTTATAGTTACAATTACTTATCTAAATATTTTAATGCTCATGTGAAAACGTCTTTTGTAGATTTTTTAAATGAGACGAGAATAAACTATGCTTGTTATTTACTTAGCACAACAGAAAAAACGATTTCAGATATTGCTTTCCTTTGTGGATATGAAAATATCCGTTCATTTAATCGCAACTTTGTAAAGATCAAATTATGCACACCAAAAGAGTACCGAGAAAAGCAAACTTCACTATTTATAGAATAAATCTGCACACAAAAATGCTGTCCACAACATTTTTGTGGGACAGCTTTTTTGTTTAAACGTTGGCAGTTGGGGTATCCTCATACTGCTATTGGTTCAAGTTGATTGAATATTTTACAAATCCTCCTGCGGAAGGCCCGATATATTTTATATTTGGATATTGTCCTAGATACTTTTGGGCATTTGGTGATGAATCAAAAACAGGGATGGCCGTTCCTTGAAATTTAGCAAGTGACCAGTTTTGATCCGCAGTTGGGTTAAGCGGTTTATGCGCCTGTATATAGTTCGTGACAATTTGTCGATTTTCATCTGGGGACTTAAACACAATCTCACCTTGACTAACCCCAGGGAAAGTGTTGCTTGAAGCACGATAATTATTTGTCGCCACAATGAACTTTTGATCAGCTGTAACTGGTTTTCCTTGATAAGACAGGTTAACAATCCGGCTTGAACCCGAGTTAATGACATTTCCGTTCGGGTCATATTTTGCCGGTTTCGTTACATCGATCTGGTATTGTACGCCATCAATCACATCAAAATTAAAGGAAGGAAAATTGGGACTTATTAGCTGCTGTTCCCCACTGCTGGCAGGATTCATTTGATTGAATTGCCCCGCACTCATTTCCAGCCATTCTTTAAGCTGTGCACCAGTGACTAATTTTGCCTGCAGTGTGTTCGGGTACAAATACAAGTCAGCAATATTTTTAATGGCCAATGTTCCCGCAGGAATATCGGTATAATAACTTGGACCTCCTCGCCCGCCTGCTTTAAATGGCGCTGCCGCTGAAAGAACAGGTATTCCAGCATACTTACTATAGGAAGGGTCTTTTAATTTTTCTACCAAATAATCGGTTTGGGCGTTATTGACAATTTGTACAGATGGATCATCTTGAACGAGCGCAAAATAGCTAAAAATTGGAGCAGTCGTTTCACCGACAGGTTGATTTACATACTTGATAGTGGCTTCATGCTCCGGCTTGATTGAATTCATTAATAGCTCGTCCGTTTGAACAACGGAATTACCACTTGCATCCACAATCGGCCGCAATGAAGCTTTACTATCCACTACCTTCCATTTGCCTCGCTGTTTTTGTAATTGAAGATCAATGACACCAAGATGGCTGCCAAAAGCACCAGCCATTACAACTGGCTTCCCGTTAATTGTACCCTTTTCCAAATCGGTGTTTGGTAAATCTTTATAGATTGGACCTGGGAAGGTGTTATGCTGATGTCCTGTGAATACGGCATCAATGTCCTTTATTTGTGTTACATAATAACCTGCATTCTCCATACCTGGCTGATATGGTTCACCGCTAATTCCCGTATGAGCAAGGGCAACAATGACATCTGCCCCCTCTTTTTTCATGATTGGGGCGTATTTCTTTGCCGACTCGACAATCGATCTAGTTTCCACTTTTCCTTCTAAATTACCTTTATCCCATTCCATAATCTGCGGCGGAACAAAGCCGATTACCCCTACCTTAAGTGTCTGCTTTTTCCCTGCGTTATCCACTACAGATTTGTTTAACATAACATACGGTTTAAAATATGGCTGATTGGTTCCGGCCTTGTACACATTAGCGTTGACTACAGGCATTTTCGCGTCATTTAATGTTTCCTTTAAAAAATCTAAGCCATAATTAAACTCATGATTTCCAACCGTGGTGGCATCGTATTGCAACAAGTTAAAGGACCTGTAAACAGGATGAACTTCACCGGGCTTTAACCCCTTCTCTTTTGCAATATAATCACCTAAAGGATTCCCTTGAATTTCGTCCCCATTATCAAACAGCATGGAATTCTTCACTTCCTTTCTTGCCTGTTTGATGAGGGTTGCGGTTTTCACCAAACCAACCTTGTCGTCCTGTTTGGTCTGATAGTAATCATAGTTCGCTAAAAACACATGTACATCCGTCGTTTCAAGCAAGCGTAACTGAACCGTACTGCTCGGCTTTTGGGCAGTTGCTTGTAAAGGATAAAACTGCCCTGCTATGAAAATTAAAACTACAAAAATGAATAAAAACTGTTTCACCAATTGGAATAATCCTCCTTTTTTTTATTAAAATCCTGCAGACGAGAATAGTATTTGTAACCATAATAAGGAATATAAGTTCCATTGGGAAAACTTCTAAATTTTGTAATCCAGACCAGTGAAAAGGCACTACATTTGTTAATGTGTAGTGCCTCTGAACCCATATTGACAATATTTAATAGAATGCTTTAGATGCGATATCTGTTCGGAAATGTGCATTTGAAAAATATATTTTCCCTACGGACTTGTAAGCCATATCCCTCGCTTCTCGAAGATTGTCACCAATAGCAGTAATTCCTAGAACACGTCCTCCATTTGTTAATATCTCACTATCCTTTTCGGATGTCCCTGCGTGGAATACAATCGTCGGATATTCAATCTGTTCTAATCCTTTTATTACATCTCCTTTTTTGTATGGACCCGGATAGCCTCCCGAAGTCATAATGACACAAACCGCTGACTTTTCTGTCCAATTGACCTCTATCTTTTCTAATTCTCCTTCAGAACTTGCAATCAAAATGTCAAGTAAGTCCGTTTCTAATAAAGGGAGTATGACCTGTGTTTCCGGATCCCCAAAACGAGCATTATATTCAATGACCTTTGGTCCTTCTTTAGTAAGAATCAATCCTGTATATAGAATCCCTTCAAATGGGTAACCTTCTTCAACCATTGCTTTTGCCGTTGGTTCGACGATTTCTTGAATAATTCGATCAATCATAGAAGATTCAATATGCGGTAAAGGGGCATAAGTTCCCATTCCACCAGTGTTAGGTCCCTTGTCGTTATTAAATACGGGTTTATGATCCTGAGCCGGAACCATTGGCTTAACAGTAGCCCCATTCACAAAACTGAGCAGAGTTAATTCTTCTCCTTCCAAAAATTCTTCAACTACTACCCTTGCTCCAGCGGAACCAAACGTGACTTCTTTCATCATACTTTTCAGGGCTTCCTCAGCTTCTTCAAATTTTTTCGCGACAACTACACCTTTTCCTGCAGCTAAGCCATCCGCTTTAATCACAATCGGTGGACCTTCGCTGCGAACATAGGCTAGTGCCTCCTCATAGTTTGTAAAAGCAGCATATTTAGCTGTCGGAATCTGATACTTCATCATTAATTCTTTAGCAAATGCCTTACTTCCCTCTATTAGGGCCGCTTCCTTTGAAGGGCCAAATATTGTTAACTCCTGCTCTTTAAAAAAATTGACAATACCCAATGAAAGCGGCTCTTCTGGTCCAACAAAAGTAAGATCAATTTGTTCCTTTTTTGCAAAATCCGCCAATTTCTCAATCTCTGAAACAGCAATCGAAACGCATTCTGCTAATTCTGCAATTCCTGGATTGCCAGGAGCACAATAAAGTTTGTTAATTTTAGGACTTTGCGACAGTTTCCAAACAATCGCATGCTCACGGCCCCCTCCCCCTACAACTAACACCTTCATTTTATCTTACCTCCTAGTGTTTAAAATGTAAGCCTGGAAGCCAGGTTTTGGATTACTTCTGGCAATAATCGGTGCTCCTGCTCCTGAATTTTTTTTATTAATGTTTCTCTTGTTTCATCTGGATCGATTGTCACTGCTCGTTGGTCGATGATCGGTCCTGTATCCATTCCTTCGTCGACATAATGGACCGTGACCCCTGTCACTTTTACCCCACAATCAAGCGCTTGACCAATGGCATCTTTTCCTGTGAAAGCTGGTAATAGAGAAGGATGGACATTAATGATTTTTCCATCATAAGCCTGAAGTAAAACAGGACCCAACAGTCTCATATAGCCAGCCAATACGATAAAATCAACCTCTCTTTGTGTTAACTCGTTAAGAATCTCTTCTTCATAGACTTGTTTGTTTGGAAAGTCATTGGCCTTAAAAGTAAACACAGGGATCCGTTCATCCCTGGCTTTCTGGATTACAAGAGCTTTTGGGCGATCACTGACTAGTAAAACCACCTCAACATTCATAATTTTTTTCGATTGGATGGATTCTAGAATCGCAGCAAAATTAGAACCCGTACCAGAAGCAAAAACAGCTATCTTCATACTTACTCCTTTTTAATAACGACATCATTAGTACCACTTTGCACGGTACCTATTTCGTACGCAGTTTCACCTAAAGTTTGTAAGTGCTCTAAAATGGCCTTGGCGTCTATGGAATCTACCACCAAAATCATGCCAATTCCCATATTAAAAGTTCGAAACATATCATAATCAGATATTTTACCTCTATCCTGTATAAAGGAGAAAATTTTTGGGACCTTCCAAGATCCATGATTAATTTCAGCCTGTAAGCCTTTGGGTAGGATTCGAGGAATGTTATCATAAAAGCCTCCGCCTGTCACATGTACTAGACCAGAGACATTATATTTTCTTACAGTTGAAAGAACCGATTTCACATAAATTTTTGTCGGCTGCAGCAACACTTTTCCTAATTCAGATCCTAATTCTTCTATATAATCACCGAATGAGAGTTTAGCATCTTCTAATAGAACCTTTCGGACCAGTGAAAAACCGTTGCTATGTACACCACTCGAAGCTAAACCAATGAGAACCTGTCCATCTTTTACTTTGGTTCCATCAATAAGATGTTTTTGATCCACCATGCCTACTGTAAAGCCGGCGATGTCATATTCCTCGTCCTGGTACATCCCTGGCATCTCGGCTGTCTCGCCGCCAATTAGCGCACACCCAGCCTGCACACATCCATCTGCAATCCCTTTTACGATGGCTTCAATTTTTTCCGGTACAATCTGACCGCAAGCAAGATAGTCTAGAAAAAAAAGAGGCTCGGCCCCTTGGACGATTACATCATTCACACACATAGCAACGGCATCGATTCCAATGGTATCATGTTTATCCATGGAAAAGGCGATCTTCAATTTAGTCCCTACACCATCCGTACCTGAAACAAAAACAGGTTCTTCTATCCCTGTTATATCTGGTTTAAATATAGCCCCAAACCCTCCTAGTCCCGTTAACACCTCTTTACGGAAGGTTTTTTTTACATGTTTTTTCATTCTTTCAACCGCTTCATTTCCCGCATCAATATTGACTCCAGCTTGACGGTACGCGTCGCTCATCTGTTTCACTCCTTTACGGTAAACTTGTAGAGATTTCCTGCATGTTAAACTTTTTTAGTAATCCGGAACGCATAATATCAGGAATAGTATTCCGCCAGACAGCATCCAATGTAGCAACAGGTTGTGAGATTATGTTATTTCCATTATGAAAAATAGAAAGTTCGCTACCCTTCACTTTCCCGATCTCTTTTATCGGAACTTCTTGCTGTTTGGCCATTTCCTTTATCTTCTCAGCGTGTTTCTCTGACATAGATACAATAATTCGAGATTGAGTTTCACTAAAGAGACTTAAGTCCGTACGCAATTCATCAGTTAAATGAATTTCTGCTCCCAACTTCCCGCCTATACAGCTTTCAGCTATTGCAACTGCTAAACCCCCTTCTGCCGCATCATGAGCTGATTTTACGATTCCTCCTTGAATGATCTTAAGGGTAAAGGCTTGAATCTTCTTTTCCAAGTCAAGGTTTAACTGCGGCGGACGGCCTTCGATCTTGCCTGTCATCATTTTTTGGTATTCCGAGCCGCCTATTTCTGCTTTGGTTTCCCCAATTAAAAAGATTATATCGCCTTCATTTTTAAACTCCTGTGTTGTAATGTGAGCGATATCTTTCATTAGCCCAACCATGCCGATCGTTGGGGTTGGAAAAATGGCTTCTCCTTTTGTCTCGTTATAGAGGCTTACGTTTCCGCCAATAACCGGGGTATTAAGTTGTCGACAAGCTTCACTAATACCATCAGCCGCCTTTTCAAACTGCCAGAAGATTTCTGGTTTTTCTGGACTCCCAAAATTCAAGTTATCTGTAATCGCTAAAGGTTCCGCTCCGGAACAAACCACATTACGGGCCGCTTCTGCTACCGCGATTGCTCCTCCTACAAATGGATCAAGGTACACATACCTGCCGTTGCAATCCGTCGTCATCGCTAATGCTTTCCGGGTTCCACGAATCGCAACAACAGCAGCATCGGATCCTGGTATAACGGCGGTATTTGTTCTCACCATATAATCATACTGTTGATATACCCACTCTTTACTGGCAATCGTAGGCGAGGCAAGCAGCTGCTTTAAAACCGAATTATATTCTTTTGGCTCTTCCATGCCTGCAGCTGCGTCTATCGATGAAAATCGTTCATAATAAGGAGCCTCTTTAGAGGTTTTACAATAAACCGGCGCATCTTCTGCCAGTTTGTCTGCCGGGATTTCCGCAACGACCTCTCCTTTGTGGAGTAATCGAAGATGATTATCATCTGTCACTCGGCCGATCACGGCAGAGTGCAGTCCCCATTTGTCAAAAATCTTTTTTACTTCCTCCTCTTTTCCACTTTTGGCGACAACCAGCATTCTTTCTTGGGATTCTGACAGCATCATTTCATAGGCACTCATCCCTTTTTCACGTTGTGGAACGAGGTCTAGGTTTAATTCAATACCATTTCCCGCTTTACTGGCCATTTCAGAACTGGAGCTGGTTAATCCTGCAGCCCCCATATCCTGTATTCCTACTACATGACCTGAGGAAATCAATTCAAGAGTCGCTTCCAGCAGCAATTTTTCCATAAACGGGTCGCCTACTTGAACAGCTGGACGTTTCGCTTCTGAATTTTCACTCAACTCTTCTGATGCGAAGGTTGCTCCATGTATACCATCTCTTCCGGTTGCAGCTCCAACATAAATAACCGGGTTATTAATCCCTTTAGCGACACCTTTTTGAATTTCATCATGGTTAATTAACCCGACACACATGGCATTTACAAGGGGATTGCCTTCATAGGAAGCATCAAAGTAGATTTCCCCGCCAACTGTAGGAATGCCCATACAGTTACCATATCCTGCAATACCGGCGACCACATTTTCAAAAATATATTTCGTTTTTGGATTATCAAGTTCGCCAAAACGGAGTGAGTTTAATAAGGCAATCGGACGTGCACCCATGGAAAAAACATCACGAATGATCCCGCCAACTCCCGTCGCAGCACCTTGATAAGGCTCAATGGCTGATGGATGATTGTGGCTTTCAATTTTAAACACGACCGCTTGGTTATCACCAATATCAACAATTCCAGCCCCTTCTCCAGGACCTTGCAAGACATGCGGGCCTAAAGTGGGAAAACGCTTTAGGACCACCTTCGAATTTTTATAGCTGCAATGCTCGGACCACATGACACTAAATATTCCCGTTTCCGTATAATTAGGTTTTCGCCCGAGAATCTCGATCACTTTATCGAACTCTTCGTCCGTCAATCCCATTTCCCGATAGACCTTTTGCTGGGCGATTTGCTCGGGAGTTGGTTCTTTATGCTGTACCATGTTGTTGCCTCCAGTAACTTAAAATAGATGAAAACATCCGTTTTCCGTCATCTGTTCCGAGCCACTTGTGAACGGCACGTTCCGGATGGGGCATTAATCCTAAAACATTTCCTCTTTCGTTGATCACCCCTGCAATCTCAGAAATAGAACCATTTGGATTGGTCCCTTTATATCTGAAAACAATTTGATTGTTCTGTTCTAATTGTTCCAATGTTTCTTGGTCACAATAATAATTTCCATCGCCATGGGCAATGGGAATACGAATCGTTTCGCCTTCCTGATATTCTAAGGTGAACGGAGTTTGGTTGTTTTCTACTGTTAAATCAATGGTATCACAATGAAATTTCAAACGTTGATTTCTTCTTAGAGCACCTGGCAATAACCCTGCTTCTGTTAGTATTTGAAATCCATTACAGACACCAAGGACCAATTTCCCCTCTTCCGCTGCTATTTTCACCTGCTCCATGACGGGAGACAGACTAGCAACAGCACCTGGCCGCAAATAATCCCCGTAGGAGAATCCTCCTGGGACAAGAATCGCATCATATTTCGATAGGTCTGTTTCTAGATGCCATACATATTCGACCGATTGTTCAATTGTATCTAAAACCGCCTTATACATATCTACATCGCAGTTTGAACCAGGAAAAACCAATACAGCAAAGTTCAACTTACTTCCCTCCTATCCTTCCATTTTGTTAAGGTCAAACCTAAAGTCTTCAATCACGGTATTGGCTAATAGTTTCTCACACATATCGCTCACACGTTCTTCTGCCGCTTTTTGATCATCACTATTTATTTCAAGCTCCATGTATTTCCCAATGCGTACCTCTCCAACCTCATCATATCCAAGTGAATGCAGTGATTCCTGAACGGCATTCCCTTGTGGATCTAAAACACTTTCTCGCAGCGTTACGTATACAGTCGCTTTAAACATTGACACTACCCCCGATTCTCCTTAATATTTCTTGATATGCTTCTTCGACGCTGCCTAAATCCCGTCTAAACCGATCTTTATCCAGCTTTTTCATTGTGTCGGCATCCCAAAATCGGCACGTATCCGGGGAGATTTCATCCGCTAAAATGATGGTCCCTGCTGGGATTTTGCCAAACTCTAATTTAAAATCCACCAAGATAATATTTTTGTTTTGTAGAAATTCCTTTAGGATTTCATTGATTTTCAGAGCTTGTTTTCGAATTTCAACTAATTCCTGTTCTGCAGCGAGCCCAAGAATGTCAATATGATCATTGTTAATCATAGGGTCTCCCAGCTCATCATTTTTGTAGTAAAATTCCACAATCGTCTTCGGGAGTTCCTTTCCTTCGTCCCATCCAAGCCTTTTTGCCATTGATCCTGCAGCGATGTTTCGAATAACCACCTCAATGGGGATTATCTCCACCTGCTGGACAATTTGTTCTGTTGCTGAAATTTTTTTAATAAAATGATTCTCTACCCCTTTTTCTTTCAGCATACTAAGGAAAATAGCACTAATCTCGTTATTTAGCGTTCCCTTTCCTGCTATTCGTGCTTTTTTCTCCCCGTTAAAGGCAGTCGCATCATCTTTATATTCAATCCAGTACTTTTCTGGTTCGGATGTTTTGAACACTTTTTTCGCTTTACCTTCATAAAGCTGTTCTAATTTTTCCATTTTGTTTTACCCCTTCGCTCTACATTCATTTAGGTCCAAATTTGAAGTTCCTTTATTTGCTGGTCTACTTGTTCGATTGTTGAACCTAAAAAGTTGATATGGCCCATTTTTCTATTTTCTACACTTTCCTTCTTACCGTACAAATGCAGTTTAGCTGTAGGAGGAAGACGACTGATTTTATTAAGCACTTCACTTAAATGTTGACCTAAGATATTCACCATAATAATCGGGCTTAAGAGGCTAGTTTCTCCTAAAGGCAGTCCACATATGGCCCGTATATGTTGTTCGAATTGTGATGTTATACAAGCATCCATTGAATAATGACCAGAATTATGTGGTCTTGGTGCTAACTCATTCACGATGATTTCTCCATCATTGGTAAGAAACATTTCTATAGCAATTAATCCGATTACTTGTAATGACTCAGCCACTTTTAATGAGATTTTTTCCGCTTTCTCTTGTTGCTCAGCAGTGATTCTTGCAGGAACGATAGACTGATGCAGAATATTATTGATATGTATATTTTCAGCAATAGGAAAAGTCTTTGTCTGCCCTTGTAAATTTCGGGCAACAATGACCGATAATTCTTTCGAAAAGGGAATAAACTTTTCAATAATCATGTCTTTCCCCGCATTTTTCCAAGTCTCAATCGCATTTGGAATATCATCCATACTACTTATTATCCATTGCCCTTTTCCATCGTAGCCCCCAGTAGCTGTTTTCATTATGTAAGGAAAACCAAAACAATCAACGGCTTTATGTATATCATTTTCAGACTCTATGACCAAGAAAGGAGCGACAGGCACATTATAGGAATGCAAAGTTGATTTTTCATGGATCCTGTTTTGTGTTATTTGTAAAAGTTCACTTCCTTGTGGGACAAAGGATGTTTTTTCTAACAAGGAAGTCACATTTGAATCGACGTTTTCAAATTCGTAGGTAATAACATCTGAGGAATCGGCTAATTCCTTGGCAGCCTTGAGATCAGAATAGGAACTTATTATTTGTTGATCTGCTGCTTGCCCACATGGAGAGTCCGGATTCGGATCCAGGGTAATAAAGCGATATCCCATGTTTCTCCCTGCAATCGAAATCATCCTTCCTAATTGCCCTCCGCCTAGGATGCCAATTGTTGAATCGGGTTTAATTACTTTCACAGCGTTTTCCCCTTTCAAACAACAAAAATTCTTGTGTGTTTATAATCTTTTAATGATTTTAGATTATCCTGAATCACCCTCCTTTAATTAATAACTAGAAAACTTTTAAGCTTTAAGCAGCCAGAACAGGCGAACTAAGAAATGAAGAATAAAAAAGGATAGAAATTTCCCCTTTGCCAAAAATAAGGGAATGAAATTATGGGAGGAAGACAAATGGATTCAGGAATGCAGGAGAAATGCGGGGTATTTGGAGTTTTTAATCATCCTAAAGCGTCCGATTTAACTTATTACGGACTTCATGCCCTTCAACACCGCGGTCAGGAGAGCGCAGGAATCGTTGCTAGTGATGGGAAGTCATTTAGGCATCACAGAGGAATGGGGTTAGTAACTCAAGTATTTTCACGCGAGATTCTTGATGGATTAAGTGGAAATATGGCTATTGGTCATGTAAGATATTCCACTTCCGGTGCTAGTTTACTGCAAAATGCACAACCCCTTGTCTTTAAATATAGTGAGGGTGATTTAGCTGTGGCCCATAACGGGAACTTGGTGAATGCTGCTATCGAACGGAAGGTTCTCCAGCAACAAGGTGCCATCTTTCAGACAACAACAGATACGGAAATTATCGCTCACCTTATTGCCCGTTCCAGTAAAAAATACTTTGAAAGAGCTGGACCTGAAGTACTTAAGCGGATTGATGGTTCATTCGCTTTGCTTATCATGACAGATAAACAAATGCTTGTTGCCCTTGATAGACATGGGTTACGTCCTCTAAGCCTCGGAAAAATTGGTGAATCCATTATTGCCGCTTCCGAAACCTGTGCTTTAGAGGCGGTTGATGCCAAGTTTTGGAGGGATGTCGAGCCGGGAGAATGGCTTATCATTGATGAAAAGGGTATTCAAACAGGCCGATTTGCCGAAAAAGGCGATATTTCCCTATGTTCCTTTGAATTTGTTTATTTTGCCCGTCCAGATAGTGTCATTCATGGAAGAAGTGTTTTATCCATCCGGAAAGAATTAGGTCAAATCCTTGCAAAAGAACATCCAACACAAGCAGATGTGGTTGTGGCCGTTCCAGAATCAAGTGTCCCCGCAGCCATGGGTTTTGCCCAACAATCGGGTATTCCCTATGAAATGGGTATCATCAAAAATCCTTACGCAGGCCGTTCTTTTA
Organism: Neobacillus cucumis; assembly: GCF_002860255.1. Lineage (GTDB taxonomy): Bacteria > Bacillota > Bacilli > Bacillales > Cytobacillaceae > Neobacillus > Neobacillus cucumis_A. The sequence continues at coordinate 121,608 of NZ_PGVE01000017.1, read as the reverse complement.
TTGAACCGACCCAAGAATTGCGGGACTTGGCCGTTCGTCTAAAATTAAGTGCCGTCAGGGAAATTCTAGAGGATAAGCGAGTCGTGCTTGTTGATGATTCGATTGTTCGTGGAACAACAAGTAAGCGTATTGTTCAATTGATTCGTCAAGCAGGTGCCAAGGAGGTTCATGTACGAATAAGTTCCCCTATGGTCAAAAATCCTTGTTTTTATGGAGTGGATATGCCAACAAAAGAGGAACTTTTTGCAAATAAGCATGAGCATGAACGTGCAATGGGAAAAGTAATCGGTGCAGATTCATTAGCCTTTTTAAGTACCGAAGGATTATTAGAGGCTGTAGATGTAGATTTAGCAGACACAAGCAGCCGCTGTATCGCTTGTTTTAGTGGAGCTTATCCAACTAAATTGTATTTGAAGTAATACACCACGGACACTTTGATATAATCAAGCTACACTTGAAAGGGAATCACACCCAGGGTGTATTCCCTTGATTATTCATGTATGATAATTGACTTCCAGATTGTTCGATAACAAAAAATCCGAAATTCTTGCAAAAAGTAATACTTCGGATTTAGTCTATTTCTGAGACCTCTCAAAAAGTGTTTTCGGAATCTAACTATAAGAACATACTCATATTCATCGTCGTAATAACAGTCTGATCAGGAAATATGGTCCGTGAAACAATTTTATAGTCATTATGAACCTTCCGAATGATATCATTTCTCTCACCAAATAATTCTTCAATTACATGTGTAGAACCTCTGCTTCTTTTATATAAGAAATAACTAATGACTCTAAATTCATTTGGATTTTCAGTTGGTTCAACCACAATGTTTGAGATAAAATGGCGCTGCCGTGTTGCTGGATTTTCCACCCAAGCTGATTTGGTATACAACCGATTGACCCGTGTAGTAAGTGAAAGCTTTGTTTCTTCATAAAAGGACGAATCACTAGCAATATCATTCACTCCAACACCTTCTACCGTTTCTCTTAGTGGCATACGATATTCGATTTCATCATCCAGCAATTCGAGCCATTCTTTATATTTACGGTGATCTAAAAAATAAGCTTCTTTATGAAGAAAACGAGTGATTTCTAATTCCAACTCAGTTGAGATTCTCATTTGAACATTGGACTCCATTTAAACTCCCTCCTTAACAAAGAGATCCTTTGAAATCAACTCAAGCCATTCTTCATGCATTTTTCTAGAAATCGCATCAAGATAGCAGGTTGGATAGGCCGTTCCGGGACCAGGGAAATTTTCATCCGGTTCAATTCGGTTCATTCCCATTAAATAGTTACTAACGTTGTTATAGCTTAATTCTTTATCCCGCATCATCAATCCACTGCTTACTTCCACAATCCGTGCCCATGTTTCCGTATCATCCTGTTCAAGTGTGCCGGTTGGACCAAATGATCCTAAATACCCTTTATAAGCTGCTTCCTTATATTCCTTCGGAGCCGCTTTATCAATAAAGAACCAGCACCATACCTCCACTTTTTCAGGTCCTATCGGTCTCCAGAGCCGGAAATTCAAATAATTGTGCAAATGTCCTTCTGTCCCATGAATCGGACTGACGAAGGAAAGGTTTGGGTACACGCCGCCAACAAAAACCGTTACTCTTGAAAGGATGTCATATTGTTCCGGAGTGACGTTTTTCTTGAACATCGGCCACATCGATTCAGGAGTTCCTTGAAAAGGCACCCTGGCTTCACCGGTTTTAGATGTGATCACATTAATTCCATGAGCATGGTCCATGACTACCTGGTGTCCATATCCCGCATAAAGCGGGTCTTCTGGACTAATTCCCATTTCAACTGTAGAACGATGAGTGGTTTGGACATGGTACGGGTCAGCAGCAAAGTTTTCCGCCGTTGCCTTCCAATTCGCTTTTGCTACCCAGCGCTGCGGCAAACCAATAACTTCCATTCCCCCATCACTTCTGCCCATCATCATATCCAAATACCACTTCATATCACCTAAATAGTCTTCCAGACTTTCCGCATTTGGATCAAGGTTTCCAAAAATCATCCCCTGGTAAATTCCAATCTGCGGGACTTTGCGTAGTCCCCACTCGGATTTATCCATTTCTTCACCGTACACTTTATTACCAGCAACGATGCCGATTAAATCCCCATCAAGATTAAAGCTCCAGCCATGGTATGGACAGGTGAAAGATTTTTTGTTTCCCCGGTCTGCCGTGCAAAGCTGCGTTCCACGATGTGTACAAGAATTGAGATAAGCGTTAATTTCACCATTGCGATTTTTCACAAGAAGAATAGGATCATTTACCATCCATCTTGTCACATAGCTGCCTGGCTCTTTTAACTCCGATTCATGTCCAAGAAATTGCCATGAATGTCCGTATATTTTTTCAATTTCCAGTTCATAAAGTTCCGGATCTGTGACGACCCACTGGGGCAGCAGTCCTTGCTCCATTTTTTCTTTTAATAGTTGGAACGCTTTTTCATCCAATGTCTTTCTAAACAATTGCATTTTATTTATCCTCCTTCACTTTTAAGTGAAAAATGGTAAGGCAATGAGCCGAAAGTTACTCTTGAACAAATCATTTAAGCTTTTCTATTTATGTAAAATCACACCGACTATTCTATTAAAAAAATAAATCAGCCCCTGTCTTTCTCCTTTAGGAAAAAGACAAGGCGGTTTTTATCTTGCAGAGTTTACCGTTTATTTCTCAACAGTTAAGCTCATTTGCGTGGAGACTCCCCGGTTGACGCATAACACAAGAATACAGCTGGCAGCAAGGAGTACACCATCCAGCAACAGCGGGGCTCCCCAGCTTCCAGTACTGTCACGAAGAACACCAGAGACAACCGGAGAGAGAACTGCTCCAATCTCCGAGATAAAATTAAACATTCCAAAAGCTGCACCCCGATTATTTTCAGGAGCAATTTCAGCATTCAAAGCATGTGACACTGGCTGAAGGGCAAAGAAGAACAACCCAGATACAAAAAGGATGATCGACATGATGACAGGATTGTTATGACCCGTCATTACGTACGCAGCAAATATAAATATTGATACTGTCAGTAATGCAGTCATAACGGCCAAAACATTTCGGCGGCCATTTTCCGTTCCAGCTACCATATCGGATATCCTTCCTCCAATTGGGAAGCCAATAATGCCAGCAATACCATTAAAGGAAGCAACCAGCGCAGCTGCAACAAGTGCTCCGCCGCCAAAATCCTTCACGATCGAAACGGACCAATAACCATACAGCCACAAATGCCAAATCACCGGAATAAAGGATAGGTAAAGAAAAATTAAGTTTTTATTGGCTAAAACAGGACGAATTTCAGATTTACGCGTTTTGTAAAGGAAAATAATAAAGAGCGGACAAAGACAGACTAAAATAAAAGCAATGGCAATATCGGATAATCCCATTTTTAAGGCAGCAAAGTAAATGCCCATGATGATGACAACGAAAACAGCTGCATACTTCAACATTTGAAGAAATGCACTTCCATAGGCTTCTTTGACTGCTGGAGATTCTGGGTTCATTTTCTGAACAGATGCAGATAAAGGTTTCATATATTTATAAATTAGGATTGAAGCGATTAAAGTAATGACACCAAGAAGGATAAAAGGAGAGCGCCATGCCTCTTTCCCCATCACTGGTTCCATCGCGTTGAGAAGAAGCGGGACACCAAGAGTCGCGACTGTTAGACCAACCGAAAGTCCGGTAATAACGACACCCATTCCAAGCCCGACTTTTTCCTTTGGTGAATGGTAGACAATATAGGAGCGGTCATTCGAATAAAAGACCCCTTCTCCCAATCCCAATAACACACGTATAAGAACAAACAGGATTAAGCCTGAGATAACCCCTGTGAATAGGGTCGTAATCCCTGCCCATAAAATACTTAATACTACAACTGTCCGGTGCCCAAATTTATCACCAATGGAACCGCCAGGATATTGATTCATCATAAAACCGGCAAAGAATAAACTGCCGATTAATCCCCCTAATCCATGTGGATTTGGGACATTGGACAGGAAAGACACCTTATTGTCAATCATCCATGTAATGACAGGTCCGGTGGCTGTCCGGTCAATATAGGAAACAAACCACCCTAAAAACAGCATTGCCCAAATCGTGTGATAGCGCTGCCAGCCCTTTTTCTTCATCCGTTCTCCCCCTTAAATTTAAATATCAATTTATTTGAATACTCTTTATAGCTGCTGTTGGGACACATTTTGAAGCCGTACATCTAATACAGCCGATCTTCCGCTTTTGACCATTTTGATCGCCTTGACAAGGCTGTCCATCAGTTCCTCTGATCTTTCAATAATTTGCGCATAGGCTCCGCCAGCGGCCTCGGCTACTTTCGATAAATCCGCCACCGGGTCGAAATTCACCCAAAATTGATCGGTTCGACTGGCAATTCCATTTGGATGTACACCCAATGTGGACATCCTTGGCGCGCCCCAGCCATGATTGTTATAAATCACTGTTAAGAATGGAACGTTATATTTCCTTGAGATCCAATGGACAGGTGTCGGATTACTGAAAATATAAGTACCATCCCCTGTAAGATTGACAATCATTTTCTCCGGAGCTGCCAGCTTAGCACCAATGGCGGCACCACCGTGCCAACCCAGTGAGCTTGCCCCACTTCCAAATAGCGTTCCAGGCGTGTTCCGTGGAAGGTGTTTGGAAACAACATCATAATTCGTAATGGATTCTGTCAAGACAATCGTGTTTTCATCAATTGCCTCGCGGATACAGGCTGTTAAATACTGAGGTGTAATGATGGCAGGGTTCTGTAAGGTCTCATTCTCTTTCCATTCCTTTCTTTGTTTGGAATGGATCGTAGCAATTTGGAGGTGGCGGTTAGATATTTTTTCTTGGTTTAAATCGTTAACACTGTCAATATAGGAATTTAATTGCTGAAGAGCCACCAATGAATCTGCTTTAAAAAAGCTTTCAGACGGAATATACCAAAGTGGTGTTTTCTCTTTTAATGGATCTACATCAATATAAGAAATAGCGCATCCATCAGCAGGCTTATTGACTAATGGAATCCAAGGAATATCACTATCAATGACCAGAATATAATCCGCTTGACTTAATAATTCATTTTGAACAGGAGCGTTCCATTGATAGCCTACATGCATCGAATGGTCAGCGGGAAAATTTACATAGTTTGGTACGGACTCCAATACAGGAATCGCTAACTTCTCGCTAAGCTTGACCAACTCCGAAACCGCTTCCGTATTTCGGCCAAGGTAGGAAGTGACAATTAAAGGATGTTCGGCTTTGATCAGATTCTCGGCAAGTTTTGCTACATCGTCCGGTGCAATTGCACATGAAGAAAGTGGTTTCCATCCACGATGATCAACAGCTGGAGGTTCAATTTCTGCTTCCAACACCTCACGGGGTGCCATTAAATAAACGGGTCCCTTTGGATCACTTTCTGCTATTTGCAGCGCCCGATGAACCAGCTGCTTTACATTTTTCCCTGTCCTTATTTCATTGTCATATTTCACATATTCTCTTACAATCCCACGCTGGTCAAACACATCTTGAAGCCAGTGAATATGTTCATTCCGGCTTCCTAAAAGTTCCCCTTCCTGTGTATATGGTGAAGCTCCAGCAAGAATAAATACAGGTACTCTTCCTCTGGCCGCATTATGTATGGCCCCACCCATGTTTTGGGTTCCACATTCAACATGTACAAAAACAGCTTGGGGTTTTCCACTAACCTGCGCAAATCCATGTGCAGCACTTAAGGCTACCATTTCATGCGGGCAAATGATCACTTTTGGGAATTCTTTTTGTTCTAGTTGAGCCTGTGCCCAGCTTTCTATAATGGCTGGATGGTCACTTCCTAAGTTTGCAAAAATGTAAGAAACCCCAGATTCTTGAAGTGCCTCCATTAAAGCGGAGGAAGTTGTGTACTTGAAATTTCCTGTCGCTGCTTGAGCTAATGCCATAGAAGTTTTTTCACTAGACATAATCACATCTCCTGTCCTTCGATTAAATCTCTAATAACAGTTATGAATTTTTAGACTTTTAAAACTTTAATGCCATTATATTTGTAAACCCTTTCATTGTTCAATATAATATTTTTAATGATTATCATAGTTATAAACTATCAAAAAAGGATGTGAAGCTAGTGGAGTTTCGTCTATTAGAATATTTTGTTACCGTATCTGAGGAATTACATTTTACAAAAGCTGCAGAAAAACTAGGAATCAGTCAGCCCACACTGAGTCAGCAAATACGGCTGTTGGAAGCCCAGCTGGGTACCCCCCTGTTCAGCCGGGCCGGGAAAAAAGTACGTTTAACCTATGCAGGGAACATTCTATTGGAACATTGCGAACGGATTTTTTTTGAAATAGAACAGGCAACTACAAAAATTAAGGACGTGAGGGGGATTTTACGCGGAAAATTGGCGATTGGATGCTCGGGAGGACATTTACTCACATCTCCAGTTTTATCCTTTCATGAAAAATATCCTGGAATCGAGCTATCCATCATTGATTTGAGAACGAAAGAGACCTTTGATAGGATTTTACAAAATCAATTAGACATGGGAGTAACCTTTTTAATGGAGGAAGACAATCGGCTTGAAACAATCCCACTTTTTGAAGAGGAGTTTTATTTAGTCATATCCCATCTTCACGACCTTGCTGAGATCGAGTCTATTAAACTAAAAGACTTGCAAACCTATCCGCTGACATTACTGCCCCATCAATTTACCATGCGTCACTTTTTTGAGGAAGAAGGTCAAAAGGCTGGCTTCACTATCCAACCTAGAATTGAGTTTTCAACCGTTGAGGGACTGCTTCAACTTGTAAAGAAGAATCATGATTTAGCCACTATTTTACCAAAATCCTATCTTTCTACCATTCACGATCATAAAATTAGACAGGTACAGATTATGGATCGTGATTTTCGAAAAATGATAGGGATCGTTTATAAAAAAGATTTATTCATAGACAATACGATGGATGCCTTTATTAAGCAATTGATTAATACATACCAAAAAGAATAAACAAACGGTTCATTGCTTCCTCATTTGCTTGGCTAAGAATTAATTTTTTTATTAAAGTTTCATATATAGCAACAATACAGTTTACTTCCCAAAATATCGTTGCTAGAATTCAAAATATTAAGCGGCATCATTAAATATTCTTACATACAACAAAAAAAGGCAGTATGTTCCTGCCTTTTTCCAAATTCCTTCATTTCTAATTCGATATTAACTTGCTCGTGTATCTGGTGAGAAGCTGCCAATTTTACCAGTATTACTTTTATCCTTCGCTTTAGGATTGCCATTGCCAGGTGACTTGATCGTCATGGCAATGATGACAGAAACAATGCTCAAAACCGCAATTAACTTAAAGGTTGGAATAAATCCGCCTAAAGAGGAAGCAATAAATGATCCTGAGATGGCGCCAATACCGAAGCCTTGATAAATGATTCCATAGTTTTTACTTTGATTTTTCAATCCGAAGAAATCGGCGACAATGGCTGGAAATACTGTAATATTACCGCCAAAACAAAACGCAATTGCAGCTACACTAGCAAAGAACAGTCCATAATTCAGATGGACAAAACTTAATACAGATACAGCCGCTGCTGTAACAAGTAATGCACCTGATACTACTCGTAAACGGCCTACTTTATCCGATAAAGCTCCAAGAATAATCCGGCCGCTTGTATTAAAGATGGCAACTAATGCCACTGCATTACTTGCGGTTGCAATATCAAGCCCAGCCATTTTAACACCAATGTCCTTCACAATGCCAATTAAGAATAATCCACTCATGCAGCTTGTAAAGAAAATCACAAATAAGAGATAAGCTTCCTTCGTTTTTAACATTTCTTTAACCGTATAATTTTTTTGAATTCTGCCATTTTGAATTTTTTGCTCTTGAGAAATTTTGGCTTCCCGAACTAGAAATGAACCACCCACGACCATGATCATGACGATTAATCCCCAAAAAAGGAATGCCTGGGTAACCCCGGCTGATTGGATGAAGGACCCATTAATGAACTTGAATATTAAACTACCCGTACCATACGCTCCAACAGAAATTCCAGAAATAAGACCTTTTCTTTCCGGAAACCATTTAATTAAATTTGATAATGAGGTGATATAAGCCGTACCATCAGCTGCACCAACAATGACCCCTGCTAAGATATAAAGCATCCATAATGATGAAACTTGGGAACTTATTATTAATCCAGCACCGAGAACAATACCTGCACAAGTAAGTAAACGGCGAATTCCCCATTTATCCTGCAGCTTCCCTGCAAACAGTGTGGATAAAGCTAAGGCTAAGCTAGTAATCGAAAAAGTCAAAGCAACTGAATTTAACTGCCAGCCAAAGTGGTCTACCAAGGGCTGGTTGAAAAGACTCCAAGTATAGATAGTACCTAGTCCCATTTGTACGATAATGGTTCCTATTACAATTAACCAACGACGATCTGTGCTTGTTTTCATCACAATCTCCTCTTTTCTTCCTATAAAAATAATCATGTTTACCATTAATAATCTTTTTGTTATCGTTTACATGATCATAATACCACTGAAAAAAAGAGAGAAACCGTTTTCGGAATGAAATGCTTAATAATCGGAATGAATGGAGGTTATAGCTTCATAATTTGTCGAAACGCTTTCACCTTGCTTCTGCTTACCGGAATTTCTATTAAAAGATCTTTCAAACGCAATTGATAGGTTTGGTTAAACCAAGGTACAATTTCACGAATTTTTGTTAAGTTAACTGTATACGAACGGTGACAACGAAAGAAGATGTCTTCCGGTAAAAGAGCATGAAATTCAGATATACTCATCGGCATGGTATATTCCTCATTCCTTGAGTAAACCAATGTTACCTTTTCACTTGCTTCCGCATAATAAATGTCATTCACATCCGTCACAATAATTTTATCATTCTTTTTTAAATTAATTCGATTTGGCGCCTTTGCGTGGGCTTCCGTTTCATGTGCAGGAGCATTCGTTTTTCTATCAAGGATCATGGTATCAGTGGTATGATCCCGTGTATAGGCAGCTTCAAGCCTGCTTAACATCGCCGCAATTCTCTTTTCATCATATGGCTTGAGGACGTAATCAAAGGCTTCTAGTTCAAATGCCTGCGCGGCATGTTCCTTATAGGCAGTGGTAAAGACAATATAAGGTCTTTTGGTAAATTTGCTTATGGTACTAGCCAGCAGCATCCCATCAAGTGATGGGATATTAATATCCAAAAAAATCACGTCTGTTTCTTGTTCCTGCAGAAATTTCAATACATCTAAGCCATCATCAAAGAAATGAGTGACTTCAATATTACTATAGTTTTCAATTAAATATTCCAATTCTTCACGAGCTGGAATTTCATCTTCCACAATGATTGCTTTCATAGTTTCTCCTTTACCATTTCAAAAAAAACTTCTGTTCCTGGTGACAGACGGCGAATGACGAGCCCATGTCCAAAGATGAGTTTGACACGCTGATGTACATTATACAAGCCGATTTTGTTTGCTGGTACAGTATCATGCTTCAATTGGTCGATGACCTCTTCACTAATGCCAGCACCCGTATCCTTGACACTTACTCTTATTTTTTTTCCCAAATCCTTAATTGAAATGGACACAATTCCTGGTCCTTTTCTCTTTAAGATGCCGTGAATGATGGCATTCTCCACTAAAGGCTGGATGAGCAAGCTTGGAATTTTAAGATCCACTTCATCAATATCATATACTATTGTCAAACGGCTCCCAAAACGGGCTTTCTCAATTTCTACATAATCGTGGACCTGATTCAATTCTTTATGTATGTCAATCAATTCATCACTGACCTCTAGATTGTAGCGCATATATCCGGAGAGGTTGATAATCAACTCACGGGCCTTGTCGGGATTCCTGCGGGTAGTGGAGGCAATCGCATTAAGGGCATTAAACAAAAAGTGAGGATTAATCTTTGTTTGCAATGCCTTCAACTCTGCCTTATTGGCTGCTTCCTTTATTTGTTCAATGCGGGAAACTTCCATAAGAGTGGAAATAATCTGCGAAAGTCCGATGGCCATCGTCTGAAGCGAATAAGTCATCTTATAGGCTTTTCGATAGTAGATTTTTAATGTTCCTGTCACTTCTCCATGTTCCTCAAAAGGAACAATCAACAGAGAGTGAATTTGGGGCGTATGGTGATCGGCAATTTGATTCCGAATGATGAACTTCCCGTTTCGAATCGCTTCTTTTGTCAAATCACTTATTATTTCTTGACCAATCCGATAATGCTCTTCCCCAAAGCCAACATAGGCCAGGACATTGTGGATATCTGTAATGGCAACTGCATCGGCCTTGATATCATCCTTTATAATACTGCAAATCTTTCTTAATGAATCGGAATTGATAGAGCGAAAATAAGGCAAAGTCTTATTCGCAATATCTAATGACAGCTTGGCCTGTCTTGCAGCGATCGTTTCTTTTTCACCCTCCACACTCATAACCAGTAATACAATCAGACCAATGTTAACTGCTCCCGCTATCATAGGAAAGGCAATTTTCGAAACGATATCCAATCCAAGTGAAAATGGTTCTGCCATGGCAAGAATCAACAGCATCGTCAATATTTCACAAAACATACCTGCGGCTATTCCATAAATCCAACGTAAAGATCTCTTTACTTTTCGGTTAATATAACCAGAGACAATCCCCGCAATAATACTTGTGATTAAGCATGGGACCGATGTGATTCCACCAATATCAATTAAATAGCGATGCACACCCGAGACGACTCCAGAAATGATTCCCACCCAAGGACCGAACAAAATACCACCCGAAACAACTGCGATGATCCTAATATTCACCAGGGAACCTTCGACGTTGATCCCCGAATAGGTACCAAAAATAGCAAATAAACAAAACATAAGAGTAATAACAAGCCGCTCTGTCATTGAATGGCGGTCTTTTTGAAGGGATTCTTTAAATCTTGGGATTCGGATCATAAAGAATAGACAAATCAAAAGCAAAGCAGCACGTTCAAATAAATGGATTAGCATTTCTAATGATGTATTCATTGGGAAATCCTTTCAAGTTACTTATCAATATTTTGTAAGATTGTTCTAAAAAAGTCTGCCCAATAATTCTAGGCAGACTTTATTATTAAACAATATAGGTGAAAAAGCCAGTGTAGTGAATAATTTTAGGTGGAAAAGTAACTATTTTAAGAAGGTCATCGAAGTATACAACTAGTAAATATTCTTAAACTTTTTAACCTGCTCAGTAATAGCAATTTCCGTCGGCAGCCGCTCCATGCTAGAAGCTCCAAAAAAGCCTGCAACACCATTGGTTTTACTTAAAACATACGCGGCATCTTCTGGTTCGGAGATAGGTCCGCCGTGACATAATACAATGATTTCGGGATTTACCGATTTGGCTGCATCATGAATTCTCTGAACAAGATCCACTGATTGGTCAAGCGTTAAAGCTGTCTTTGCACCAATACTTCCCTTGGTTGTCAGCCCAACATGTGCTACAAGTACATCTGCTCCAGCTTCCGCCATTTTCATGGCATCTTCTTCATTAAAAACATATGGTGTCGTTAGTAATCCGAGTTTATGAGCTTTCCTAATCATCTCCACTTCCAGATCATAACCCATGCCAGTTTCTTCAAGATTTTGTCTAAAAACTCCATCACATAGGCCAACCGTAGGAAAATTCTGCACCCCAGAAAAGCCCATCCGTTTTAAATCTTCCAAAAAAACATCCATTACTCTAAAAGGATCTGTTCCACATACCCCAGCTAGCACTGGTGTATTTTCTACGATCGGAAGAACTTCTCTTCCCATGTCTACCACAATTTGATTGGCATCCCCATAAGGCATCAATCCTGCTAATGAACCTCTGCCTGACATGCGGTATCTGCCAGAATTATAGATAATGATTAAATCTACTCCACCCATTTCAGCACATTTTGCTGATAAACCTGTCCCTGCTCCGGCACCAACGACAGCTATATTTTCCTTAATATTTGTGTGCAGTCTTTGTAGGATTTCTTCTCTAGTAATCATCATGAAATAGAAATCTCCTCTCTTAAAATACTTAATAATTGCTCTGAAATAAGTACGGAAACAGAAGGATCATTTATATTCTTTTCACTCTCAATAAATGGAATATCGCTTCTCAAATTTTCTTTTAGAGCCTTATAAAGGGCTTCCCTCTCCTCTACCCCATCAAACGCTTGAGAGGCCTGATCAATGAGCGAAACTCCTCCTTTTGGGAAAATAACAACAGTCGGTGACTTGGCTTGATTCAACTTTTTCGCGATTGTTTCCCCTAATTGACGGTTCTCTTCTATTGTTGTCCTCATTAATGTTGTTGTTGGGTTGTGTTGATAAAACTTACGATTTTTAAATTTTTCCGGAACGGTATCAGGTGGTCCGAAATTCACCATGTCTAAAGCTCCTACAGATACAACCTGTGGTACTCCTGATCTACCTGCCGCTTCCAATCTTGAAGGGCCGGCAGTAAAAATGCCACCTACCAATTCGTCCGCTAATTCAGTAGTTGTAATATCAGCAACGGCCTTAATAAAACCTGCATCGACTAACTCTTCCATAGCGAGACCACCTGTTCCAGTTGCATGAAATACTAATATATCGTACCCTTTCTCTTCGAGGATTTCCCGAACTCTTGTAACACATGGTGTTGTTACCCCAAACATGGTCATCCCAATGGTTGTTTTTTCTTCTTCTTGTTCAAGCTCAGTTGAAATTCCCTTAACCATTCCACCTATTGCATAGGCAGCGTTACTCAGGATACGACGTGATAATTTATTAACTCCTGCAATGTCAATAACTGAATACATCATGGTTACGTCCTTCACACCCACGTATGGCCTAGTATTACCAGAGGCAACTGTGGAAAGAAGTAATTTAGGGATTCCAATAGGAACAACTTTCATGGCTGATGCCCCAACAGTAGTTCCTGCTGTACCTCCCATTCCAAAAATCCCGCCAACAATCCCTTGTGCCAATAATTTTTCTACAGCTTTAGCAGCTCCTTCAGCCATTGCAGTTACGGCTTTCCCTCTATCTTTTTCTTCTCTAAGAATTTCTAAAGTTGTTCCCGCAAACTGGGCAACTTCCGAACTTGGTATATCCGGATTAAAAGCAGGTTTATTAAGGACACCCACATCAACAACCAGGGTCTCGATACCTAACTTTTCTAGAGCATCCTTTATATACTTGAATTCAATCCCCTTTGTGTCCAATGAACCCACTAGAACCACTTTCTGTGTCAAAATTACTACACCCCTTTTAATAAAATGAATTTGTGCAGTATAAACATCTCAAAGCGAATAATCTGTTCTAAGTATTATTCTCCAATGGTTTGCCGATCAGGTGCAGAGTAAGCAATGATCATACGGCAGGGCTCCCAACTGGTTACCACTGCATTATGCGATACTCCCCTTGGTATTCTTAACATCATGCCGGGTGAAAGATGGAATACCTCATCCCCTAATGTATGGTCACATTCACCTGAAAGAACAAAGATATACTCTTCACAATTAGGATGAATATGTCTCGGGTTTGACTCACCAGCATTAATAAAAACCATCCCAAAAGTCATCTCACAATCTGAATCGATCTCCTGGCCGCATAACCATTGGATTTTTCCCCATTCCATATCCAATACATGTTTTTTGTCTTTTAAATCAGTAATTGTCGCCATTATCCTCATCTCCCTTTAATTTTAATAATTGGGCATGACCATATTTCAAAAACTAGTATTATAATCCTCTCGTTTTTCTAAATGAATCATGCCCTTTTGATTGTAGTTAACTATTTTAAGGAAGCTTCACGTTTCTTGTATGCTTCATTCATTTCTTTAATAATTTTTTGGTATGTGGCGTCTTTCTTAAGCTGTGCAACAAGTTTATCCCATGCCTCAATTGGCTCTTTCCCCATAATAACCTTAATTTTTAAATCATTGATTTTCTTATCATAATCAGCACCCATCGTTAATTGTGTTTGGGATACCAATCCGATAGATGGATCAGGGACACTGATCGGTTCTTTTTCATCAATAATCTTTTTATTACGTTCAAATATTTCCTTCGGCATTCCCGGTGCATAGGCATACATATATGGGTCAAATTTCATAAACATTTTTCCGAATGCCCCAACACCTACACTATCTTTTACTGCCTGTTCCGTAGTTACCTTAAATCCATCTTCTTCGTTATAATGTACACCCTTTATGCCATAAAGAGTGAGAGTACCACCTTCATCGGATGCACCGTAATCGATAAGTGATAAAATCTTTTTCATCTTCGCTTCAGGTACAGATTTCGGGATGGCAATACAGCCAATATAGCCTCTATACTGCTCTGCATATGGTTCTTTTCCCGGTGCGCTAAGGGCTACAAGGGGCTGCCAGTTCACAGAATTATCCTTTTTCCATTGGTCGTAGGTCCAACGCCAGGTTGCTTCTATGGTTTCTGCCGTAATACCAGCCCTGTTACCAGTGGCAAGATCCCAGAATTGCGATTCCTGCATTACCGCATAATCTGGCGGAATTAAGCCTTCCTTATATAATTTATTTTTAAACAATAAAGCATCTCGAATATCAGAGCCCAACGTTACATCAACAAGTTTCCCATTTTCTTCTTTCCATTTACCTCTTGCACCCGTAAATACAGACTCAAGCCAATAATCCGCCCGCATGGTGTACCCATATGTGGTATTCTGGCCGCCCGGCTTCTTCTCCTTAAAGGCCTTCATGACTTCATATAATTCATCAGTAGTTTTAGGGACCTGAAGCCCTAGTTTATCGAGCCAATCTTTCCTGATAGATGGGGTAACAAAACCATCCAAAGGTCTGGCAACTGGTACGACAAAGTTTTTCCCATCAATAGATGTATTTTTCCAAATGACCTCGGGGTAATTTTTTAAGTTCTTCTGATTCTTCAGATAAGGCGTTAAATCCCAAAAGGCACCTTGTTTTACCAGCTTTTGAAAAACTGGATTTACGACATCATCAATTTTTATCAGATCGGGAAGGTCGCCTGAGCTTAAGACAACATTTAACCTGTCCAGATAATCAGGACCTGCCACCCAAGTAATATCTAAGTCTGTATTCGTTTTCTTTTCTAATTCTTTTAGCACAGGATTATCCTTTGAAGGTGGTTGTGCAATGGTAAAGTCAGACATAATTGAAATTTTAACCGGTCCTTTTTCGTCAACAGAACTTTCTTTTGTATTTGAGCATCCGGCTAACACTGAGCTAAATAAGACCCCCGTAACCAACATCGAGGTTAACCATTTTCTTTTTGTAAGCCTTGTATCCCTACTCATCAAATACTGCCCCCTCATTACATAAATTGGACTACTCTTTAATAGAACCTAACATTACACCCTTTGAAAAATGTTTCTGTAAAAATGGATAGACTAATAGAATTGGCAGTGTGGAAAGGACAACGGCTGCCATTTTTATTGTTTGAGTAGGAATTTGCTGATCTGAGACCATTTCAACCGCCGCAGCACCCCCTGTAGAAGTATCTGAATCAATCAACATATTTCGTAATACAACCTGCAAAGGTACTTTATCAAAATCGTTGATATAAAGAATGGCGTTAAAGAAAGTATTCCAGTAGGCAACTGCATAAAATAATCCAAATGCAACCATTGCTGGCAGCGATAATGGCAGTACAATCCGGAAAAAGACCCCCAAATCGTTACAACCGTCCATTTTAGCTGCTTCTTCTAACTCGATCGGAATGCTGTCGAAAAAGCTTTTCATAAGAATAATGTACCAACCGCTGGTCAGGACAGGAAGAATTAATGACCAGATACTATTAATTAAACCTAAATCTCTTACTAAAACGTATTGTGGTATAATTCCTGGATGAAATAAAATCGTAAATAGAATTAACATCAACATCATCTTTCTTCCTCGTAAACGTTTACGAGAAAGACCGAATGCCATTCCGGCTGTTACAACAAGACTGAGTGCGGTTCCAACTGTCGCTAAAAAAGTGCTAACACCAATTGATTTAATAAAAGCAGAGGTGTTTAATAAGTATTTATAAGCAGCAAGTGTCCATTCAGTCGGAAACAAGATAAACCCATTTTTTTCAACAAACTCTTGGGGTGTTGCAAATGAAACAACAAAAACATAATAAAGAGGGAACAAAGTAACAAGCCCTATCAAGGTTAAAACAGTAATATTAATAATATTAAATATCCGATCCCCAGAACTTTCTCTCATTTCTGCCCCCTCTTTCTTAATAGATTCCTTCTTCTCCGAAACGCTTCGCAAACCAGTTAGCAATTACTACAAGTACTAATCCAATAATCGATTTAAACAACCCAACAGCTGTGGTATAGCTAAACTGCCCGCTTTGAATCCCATTTCGATAAACATAGGTTTCAAATACATCGGCCACATTAGATACAGCACCATTGGCCATCAAAAATACCTGTTCAAATCCGACATCCATAATACTGCCTAGTCGCAATATAAACAGTACAATGATCACATTCTTAATTCCTGGTAAGGTAATGTGCCAAATTTGTCTGAGTTTGCTGGCACCATCTATTTTGGCTGCTTCATATAATTGGGGATTAACTCCTGCAACTGCCGCAAGGAAAATTATTGTCCCCCAGCCCGTTTCTTTCCACATATTTTGACCTACTAACAAATACCAAAATGTACTTTCATTTGTCAGGAAGTCAAAGCTTTTCACTCCCAATTTCTCTAGTAATAGATTAATGATTCCAGTGGATTCAGCTAGTAATAAGAATGAAATTCCCGCAATAATAACCCAGGATAGGAAATGAGGCAAATAAACAATTGATTGAATAGATCGTTTAAAGACTTTTGAGCGTACTTCATTTAGCAGTATTGCTAGGAGTATTGGTAATGGGAAAAAGAAGACTAGATTTAACAAGCTAATCATCATCGTATTACGAAAAAGGATAAGGAAATCCGGGTTAGTAAAAAATCTTTCAAAATGGGTCAAACCCACCCATTCACTATTTAAGATTCCTTGGTATGGGGAATACTCTTGAAATGAAATAATAATCCCCCACATGGGAATAAATTTAAAAATGATAAAAAACAAAATACCAGGAAGCATTAACAAGTACAGAAATTTATCACGTTTTAAATCTGCATAAAGCTTTGATCTTTTCTTCTTCTTTTCGATTACTTTTGCAGAAGAGGTAACTGTAGATACGGTTTCCAATTCGAAACACAACCTTTCTATCATCCTTGCAGATTGGTTCCAGGATAAAATCATAGCTGCTATCTCTATTAAAACGGTTCCATTTTAAAGGTGATAACAGCTATTTAACAAATTTACTAATCGGTTGTTTTAACTAATAAGCCCTGTTTTATAAAGGAATAACAATCTTTCATTCCATCTATGACACCGCTTCCACTTTCCTCATCAGCAGATATCCATCCACTATACTTTATATCATCAATTGCTTTAAAAACTGGCGAAAAATCGATATCCCCTTTTCCAAGGACTCTCCAATCACCTTCAGCAAAATCCTTTAGGTGAAAGTTATCAATTACTCCTCCAAAACTTTGAATGACTTCTGGTATATTCGTAATACCTGATTTTACAAGATGAGCCGTATCAACGGTTAACCCAACTGTTTGATCTTTAATTTTTTCAAAAAATACATCAAAATCTTCTCTATACATAACTGGGTTATTATAGTGGTGGTGAAGGGATAGCTTCACACCAAATTGTTCTGCTTCCTTTCCCAGTTCGGAGAACACATCTGCGAACTTACGTATGTCCTCCACTCCAACCTGATCTCTTGAAATTAAATGACAAAAGATGATCAGATCTGTTCCAACTTTTTCTGCAAATTTATAGACCCTTCGCAGCTGTTCTATATTCTTTTCATCAAGAATTCCAGCAGTAATTAATCCAGAAGCAAGTCCAGGGGATGAATCCCATTCTACTAAAAATCTTTCTGGCTCATCTATATACGATGCATACTGCCCATATTTCAGTTGGAGACCATCGTAACCGATGGAACGATAGTTTTTAAACAGAGAGGCTTGTTCCCCAAAGGTTTCTGTTGGTCTTGAAAAGGCCAATTTTTTCGTCATACTAAGACCCCTTGCTTAAATGTGACGATTCTTTTTTCATTTGCTGCTCTATAGGCAGCGTCCAACAATGCAACCGTTTTCAAATTATCGATAGAACTATTTGCAGCTTCTTTCCCTGTTTCAATAGAAGTTAATAACTGATTTATACCTCCAAACGTAGCCTCTTCTCTTGAAACATGATTCTCCCAAGTCTGAACCGGCTCTCTTTCACCATTTCTGTATAGTTTTACAGAAGTATGATTCGCAACTAAAGTACCTGTTTCACCAATGACAGTCATTTCATTTTTCCTGTATGTACTGGAAAAACTTTGAACATAAGTAACGATTGCACCATTTTCAAAAGCGACTTGAACAGTTGAATCCGTTTCACCTTTACAATTAATTGCGGATGAAGATCGCGTAAGGCAAGCAACTGATTCAGGATTAGATCCCAGTACTAATCTAAAACCGTCAAACCAGTGGATCCCCATAACAGACATCGCATGTCGTTCACAATTTAACCGCCATCCTTGGTCTTGCCTGAAAAATATTTCGTTAAAGATGATTTGAGTAACGTTTCCAACTGTCCCCTGATCAACAATTTCTTTTATTACTTCAAATGGATAGTGACGTCTAAAGTTTTGGTTAACAGAAATAGGAACATTATGCTCCTTTGCTTTTTCTGTTATTTCAATTGCTTCTTGAATAGAATCTGAAAAAGGTTTTTCAACGAAAATTGGAAATCCTGCTTCTATTAACGGAAATAGTACATCTTTTCTGACTGAAGTTGGGGTACAGACAACAGCTACATCTACATTACTAAATTCAATAAAATCTTCTAAGCTAGTAAACCTGTTTGGTATTCCATATTTATCAGCTCTCTCTTTTAAAATAGCAGGATTTGAGTCACATATTGCTGTTACTTTCACACGATCAGTGTTACCTTTGTACCCTTCTAAGTGCAATTCTGTTACTCCACCAGCACCAATAAGACCTACATTAAAACATTTACCCATACAAGCTCACCCCTTATTCCTATTAGAAGCTATTGAACTTCGTTCAACTAATTTTAGTTTAATTCAACTAAGTTTCCTAGTCAATACGATTTTTCAATATTTTTTAAAACTTTTGACTCTTTAAAAAATTCACTTATTTTTAATATTATCCTTCCTTCAATTTTTTAAAAAGATAATATTAAACAGTAAAAAATCTATACTTCTAAATGATTTAGTTGTGAAAAATGAGTAAAATTGAAGAACTTTGAGGATTTTATCGAATATATAAAGGAGTTTTAGAATCGTTAAAGAAAAAAACAACTATTCTAAAATAGTTGTTTTCGACATAAGTCATTCATTCATTTTTGATTGGGTAAATATGGCTAGGTACCTGACTTCATCCGTAATCGGTTCCAGTCTATGTTCTTCAAGCGAATCAAAATAAATACTGTCCCCTGTGCTAAGTGTAAATTGATTATTACCAACTATATATTTCATTACACCATCTAGAACATAAATATATTCTTCACCTGTATGAGATAATGGCGTTTTAGTTGTTTCTCCCTTTTTAGCGACAAACAAATATGGCTGCATTAATTTATCTTGTCGTTCAACAGCAAAGGCAAAAAAAGAATAACCCTTTTCCGTTTTAACTAAATGATCCATGCTTGTTTCTTTTGTTGTAAAAATAGTGCCCGACTCATCATGATCATCCAATAATGCTGAGACTTTCGTACCTAATGTTTCCGCAATTTTTACAAGGGTTGCTATTGGAGGAACCGTCTTACCATTTTCTATTTTAGATAGCAAACTTTTCGAAAATCCACAAGCATCTGCAATATCAGACAAATTACGATTTTGTTCTTTACGCAGTTTTCGAATTTTTTGTCCCAAATTCATTCACAATCACACCCAGATTTAATTTTATTCAACTATGTTTAGTTTATTTCAACTAAAAAACTAAGTCAAAAGCTTTTTTTATATAAAAATATTAAAAGGAGAAAAAATTTTGCAAGATTAATTTAATGGCTCCTACCGCACCTAGGATTAATATAATCCGCTGAAAAAAGTTTTGCGGAATAAATTTTACTATTTTTATCCCAATATAAGAACCAAGAAAAATGAAAGGAATGATCCATAGATTGAAAAGAAAGGAATGTACAGTAATCATACCTAATCCAATGTAAAAGGGAACTTTTATAATATTTACAAATAAATAGAACCAAGCGCCTGTACCAATAAACTCTTTTTTTGGAAGACCTTTAGAAATTAAATAAATCGACATAATCACGCCCGATACATTCCCTATCATAGTTGCAAAACCTGCCAATATTCCCATCAAATAGGTGAACCATTTTGAATTAATAAAATGATCATTAATCTTTGAATGAATAAAATCCTTACAAATCTGTAGGACCATTAAAACCAAAATTAATATTCCTAGTAAAAGGGTTAACTGTGCACTATTGACTTTCCACAAAACAAAAAATCCTATTATTAGTCCTCCAAGAACCCATGGTATGAGCGAAAATAAATGTTTCCAAACTACACTACGGCGATAATAGATCACAGCAAATAAATCACCAATAATTAACATAGGCAGCATCATGCCTACTGATTCCTTTGCAGGAAAAACTTGTACAAATAGAGTAACATTAAAAATCCCCAAAGTTGCAATGGCGGTTTTAGCTACTCCTATTAAACAGCCTACAATGATTGAAATCATCCATTCAATTGGACTTAATGAAGGAAAAATGTTGACCTACCACCTTTCAATTTAAGGAAAAATTACTTAATGTTTATTTTTAAGAACAAGAAGTCGGTCTAAGCCAATTGCACTAATCAACATTCTTTCTTTTTTAATTCCTAATAATTTTTGGGACCAATTTACAAATCCTCCATCACCAATAAAAATCTCTTCTCCATTTTCTTCAATGATGACTTTAAACTGCAATCCTTGATAGTATGAATTTTCAACAACTTCAATATTATTGTCCAGGTTAATATGTGGTGCTATTTCTTGGATATATTCAGTAATTCTATTAATAAGTCCGTTACCGTCTTTATATCCTTCTGTTTGAATAAACCGAAAAGTAATCTTGGGATTCATGATTGTACGAAAAATCCGATGATACATCTCGAAATGTTCAGTAAGCGCTTTCTTCTCAAACGAATAAGATCCTTTATCTATGCCAGAAGTAACCAAAGAAAATATATGAAAATGTGGCAGCAAACCTGCTTTAGAAAAACTTTGTGCTCGTACAATCCTTTGAGAGTTACAAAACCTAACAAAATCATTCTTGTTATTAAATTCTCCTTTTTTCAAATGGTCACAAATATAAAGTGCCAGTGAATTGGTTGAATCTGCGACTACCTCTGTCCCCCTTAAAGCCGAAATCACTTTATTTTGATTAACTGGTGCTATTATAGAGCAAGATCCTAATTGGGCTACCGGCGATAAAAGAATAGGAGTAAAACAAAGACTTTCAGCCAATTGAAGCAGCTCAAGTTCCAAGTGTTTCAACTCGATCGGACTAATCCCAGCTGGTTGAACAAATCTGTTTTCAGAATACTTTTTTAGTAGGTTACTAGGTGTACTGGCAGTAGTTCTGATGCGAAAAATATCTAGTAATAGAGAATTTAAGTCTGATAATGAGATACGTTTTGTTAGTATTTCAAAAAATCCATCTGATCCTTGACTTTTAATCTGCTCAAGTGAGTATTTTCTTTGTTTACTCATATTTATCATTCCACCCAGTTTATTTTTATAAGAATCTAGAAGAGATTCAACAGAGTTGAATTAAATTAAACTTTTGATTAAAGTCAATTATATAGATAATTAATAAAATATAGAAGTGTTTATTTAAAAATTTCTCGTATAGAGTAAAGAACAGGAGTAATTGAGGAGGTCTATACAAACCTTTTCTCTTCCACTTACTGGTGAGATAAAAGTTAAAGTTTCATAATTTTTGGGCCAAGATTTAGCTGCGTGCTCACTTGCTTAAAGAATCAAATGCGGAATAAAAAAAAGGAGGAGAGCTTAATGCTCTCCGATCTTAAGAGCAACAAGATGAAGAGGCTTTGATTTCTACTTTTATTGGTTGAGTTGTGCAACATGATGATTCAGTTTTCATATTCTCTACATCACCTTTTGTATAAAAGAACTCCCACTCGTTCCCGTCTGGATCGGTTACCCAAAATTTATCTTGAGTGGCATAGCAACAGGTAACATCCATCTCCTCCCTTGCAAAGGATCCTAATTTTTCTAAACGGTCTTTATGTAGCAGAACCTCTTCCTGATTTTCAACTTGAAAGCCGAAATGTCCTACCTGATTTCCAGATACCTTATCTTTTAAGTTTAAAGTGAAATTAAGGGCTGGGTCATCAAGTAAAAATTTAGCATAGTCTGGTTTTACCTTTACTGGATCCGAATTAAAAACCTTTTTGTAAAATTGAATTGATTTCTCTAGATCAGTAACATTCACTCCAACATGCATTTTCATTATTAACAACTCCCTCATGAGTATTTTATAAATCAAAAAAGTTGATTTATATTTCGTAAATCAACTTTTTTTGATTTATAATGACAGTATATTTGCAATATTTTCTAATTACAACCCCTTTATCAAAAAAATTTGATTTTATATTTGTGTCATTTTAGCACTACAGAAATATAATAAAAATATAAATTTGAATCAACTTTTTTTGATTTAGTCAATTGACACATGAAAATATTGGATATATTATGAGTGTATCAAGTTTATTTGATTAATGAAGTAGGTGATAAAAAATGGAAAAAGAAATTCAATTACATGATATATCCTTAGATAAAATGTTTGAAAAATATGAACTAAAATTTAAAGCTATTGCTGATAAAAAAAGACTTCAAATCATGAATATTTTAACTCAGAATGGTTCTATGTGTGTGTGCGATCTGGTACCAATGATGGATATGGCACAATCGAAATTATCTTATCATTTAAAGATTTTATTAGATGCAAACATTATTAAAAAAGAAACAAAGGGCACCTGGAGTTATTATGAACTGAATCAAGATGAACTGAATCATTTATTGTCCCATGAACTTTGCTGTATCTTTAAACCAACTTGCTGCTAATTTTTTTAAGCTTTAAATCAATTTTTTTTGATTAATATATCAATATTATTTGATTATTAGGAGGAAATCACATGTTTAATGATTATGAAGTATATCAAATAATGAAATTACGCCAAGAGGAGGTTGAAAGAAAAGCACAAAATGCCTGGAAAGTGGCAGATTATCAAAGAGACTCATTATTTCAAAAGCTAGTTAAGAAATTTAAACCGAAACAACAATTAACTATCGTAAAAACAAATTGCGATTGCGTGTGCTGTTGTTAAGTACTCGTCCTGTAGCCAGGCTCAAATTTAACTGATTTCATTTGGCCTTTGATAAGTATCAAAAAAGGGAAGTTACTAATTAGCTTCCCTTCAGAATTGCTTTTTAACAACAGTCACTGTCATTTCCTAATAATACGAGCCCATTGGCCTCTTGATTAAATTCAAGGGTAAGATCCTCAGTATAAGGTTCAATATCAGGATCGATAGCCACTTTTATTTCATTAATTATTAATACTCTATCATTATTTTCTGGCTCATCCAGAGCCAGTCCCATATTTGGCCCTCCTCAGCCATAGCCTGCAAAATATACACGAATGTTTTTAGCATTGTGTTGTAGGAACAATTGTTTCAAAACATCACGAGCTTGATCTGTGATATTCAATTTGTCCATCACCTTTCAAAGAATTTACTAATTTATCTTACTTGGTTTTAATCACTCTGGAAATAAAAAAGCTTATTAAGTGAATATTGTAGCTTTAAGTATTCGGATAAATACGTTGTAATGCAGCTTTCATTTGAGGTTTTACATTTACCTTAGGACGAGCGGCCTTAGCCTTTTCCTCCGCTTCTTCAATGGTCTTTGCCTTACCTAATGACAATAAGGTTCCAACAGCAACTGTGCCTGCACGAGTACTTCCCCCGCCGCAATGGAAATAAACTTTTTTCCCTTCGTTATAAGCATTTACTACATGTTCGATTGATTTTCTTATTGATTCGTCTTGATGCTCTGCATCATCAACGATTGGGCTATGTATCCGATCATACCCGGACTTGTTCTCATGTGACTCTGCACGTAAATCAAATATAACATCGGCTTTTTCATTTTCCATCACGTTCGGAACATCATCTGCCCCGCCAAAATAAATACGATCTTTAATTAATTCGTTATAGTTCTTATCAGCCATGTTTTTTTTCCACCTTTCATGTCACTTAACATTCAGAAAATGTTATAAATGTTCATATCCTTTATTCTCTTCACTCATAAGAGGAACAATTGCATTTTTTTCTGCCAATTCAGTAGTTACTTTGTTAATCCACTTCTTTCTTAATCCGATGGTAACCGTAAACTCCCGTTTCACAACATAATGCTGGGTCAAATATTTCAACTGTTTCCATAAAAAGTTAAGGCCAAGAGTTTTGATACTCTTGGCTAAAAATAATTATTCTTACTCACCAGTTTCAGCAAAAAGTTTAATACGGTCGCCGATTTCGTCACGAACACGTTGGAAGAATGCCCATTTTTCCTCTTCAGTTCCTTGAGCTTTTGCTGGGTCATCAAATCCCCAGTGAACTCGTTTTACATGTGGAGGAGTTACTGGGCAGTGTTCTGCCGCATGTCCGCATAACGTAACAACCAATTCAGCATTATTTAATATTTCAGGATCAATTACATCAGAAGTTTGGTTTGAGATATCGATGCCCGCTTCTTTCATGGCTTTTACAGCATTAGGGTTTAATCCATGAGCCTCAAGCCCAGCACTTTTCACTTCCCATTCATCGCTTAGATGCCTTTTGGCCCAACCTTCTGCCATTTGGCTACGGCATGAGTTTCCTGTGCATAAAAAGTAAATTTTCTTTTTGTTTTTCATGTTGAGTTCCACCTTTATTATTAGATTCAAGCTGCATGTTCTTTAAAGTATTTTCGTTTAAACCATAATGCTACGTTTACTAACGCAATCATGACAGGTACTTCAACAAGTGGTCCAATTACAGCTGCAAATGCTGCTCCAGAATGTATGCCAAATACACCAACAGCCACAGCAATCGCTAATTCAAAGTTATTACTTCCAGCAGTAAAAGCAAGGGTTGTGGTTACAGAATAATTCGCTCCAATCTTCTTTCCAAGAAAGAAAGAAACAAAGAACATTAAAACAAAGTAAATTAACAAAGGAATTGCTACTCGAACTACATCTAATGGTAAGCTTACAATTGTATCTCCTTTTAAAGAGAACATGATAACAATCGTAAAAAGAAGAGCAATTAACGTAATAGGGCTTATCTTGGGTATGAACACTTTCTCATACCACTGTCTCCCCTTTGCTTTTACAAATATAAAACGTGTAATCATTCCAGCTATAAAAGGTATTCCAAGATAGATGAAAACAGATTTAGCAACTTCCATCATCGTAATGTTTACCACCACCCCTTGGATACCTATCCATTCAGGAATGATGGTTACAAACACATACGCATAAACGGAGAAGAATAGCATTTGGAAAATAGAATTGAATGCCACTAAACCTGCAGCATATTCCGTATCCCCTTTTGCAAGGTCATTCCATACAATAACCATTGCAATACAACGAGCTAAGCCAATCATAATTAGACCAACCATATATTCTGGCTTATCAGGAAGAAAAATAATTGCTAATAAAAACATTAGAATTGGTCCAATAATCCAGTTTTGTACAAGAGATAAGACTAGGACTTTTACATCTTTAAAGACTCGCCCAATTTCCTCATATCGAACTTTGGCCAGCGGTGGATACATCATTAATATTAAGCCAATGGCCAGTGGAATCGAGGTGGTTCCAACTTGTAATCTGTTCATTCCTTTGACAAAGCCAGGAAAAACAAAACCCAATCCAATACCAATCGCCATAGCAATAAAAATCCAAAGCGTAAGGTATCGGTCTAGGAACGATAATCGTTTCTTTTCTGTAGTACTAGTATTCATCTTTCTCACTCCCTATTTATCATAAAGCTAACAACCGCATCGAAGTGTAGGGTTACTTTTTTCAATTATTTTGATTTTCTCTATTTGGTCTGGTACATGTTCCAAAATATCTTCAATAAGGCCGTAAAGCTCACTTTGTTGATTTAGTGAATAGTAAATCCATTGTCCTCTTCGTTCTTCCTTAACCAACCCTGCATCTTTTAATTTTCGAAGATGCTGGCTTATGGATGGCTGACTCATGTCAAAAACTTCTTGAAATTCACAAACACAACATTCACGGTGTATTAAAATTGCTATAATAGCCAAGCGGGTTTTATCACCTAATAATTTTAAAACATTAGCGGCACGCTCTAATTCAACTGTGGATTTCAACATGGCATACACCTCCTCTTTATATTCATAAGTAAATAGTTATTTGCTTATTTTAAAACCATCAAATTATGAGTTTTTTAATTTTTTGTTGTAATAATGAAATTTATGCATATCGTTCTATTGTTATCATTATAAGATTGATATATAACTATTCGCTTATATATTAGAACAATAAACTATTGAAATCAAATTTTTTAATGTAAAGTTTTTGTAAATAAAATGAATGATAACACCAGCAATCAATCTCATTTTTAGAGGTTATAATACTTTTCCCATTGCCATATTCACGTTCCTTGCCTCCAGGCACACCCATATCCGTTACTTCGATCACATTTTTGTAAAGAAATATTAACTTTTCTTCATATTCTGTTAAAGCTTTTTATGGATGTTATAATAAAATTGAACAAAAATTTTAAAAAATTTAAGGAGGATTTTTTTATTGTGCAAACTAAATTTAGTCCTTTAAATCCCATTGCTTTTCATTTAGGACCAATAAACGTACATTGGTACGGATTAATCATAGGTTTAGGTGCATTAGTAGGGTTGTATTTAGCCACAAAAGAATGTAAAAAAAGAGGTTTATTGCCGGATCACCTTGTGGATTTAATCATGTTTGCATTACCAATAGCCATTATTTCTGCAAGAATATATTATGTACTATTTGAATGGGGGTATTATAAAAATCATATCTCTGAAATCCCGGCAATTTGGCATGGGGGTATAGCTATACATGGAGGCCTTCTTGGGGCTATTATAACTGCCATAATTTTTACTTATAAAAGAAAAATATCCTTTTGGAAGTTAGCTGATATAACAGCTCCGAGCATATTACTTGGTCAGGCAATAGGTAGATGGGGGAATTTCATGAATCAGGAAGCTCATGGAGGACCTGTTTCAAGAGCTTTTCTCGAACAATTGCACCTTCCAACTTTTATTATCAACCAGATGTATATAAATGGGGAATATTACCACCCTACTTTTTTATATGAATCCCTTTGGAGTTTTGTGGGTGTTATTCTCCTAATTTCTTTAAGAAAAGTTAATCTTCGCCGTGGCGAGATGTTTTTTACTTATCTTATCTGGTATTCCATTGGCAGGTTCTTTATCGAGGGTATGAGAACTGACAGTTTAATGCTTACAAGCCATTTAAGAATTGCTCAGGTGATTTCCATTGTAATTATTCTAACCAGTGTATTGTTAATTACGGTTCGCAGAATGAAAGGATTTGCAAAAGATCGATATTTAACTACTGAGGTATAAAGTATGAATGAAGCTCGTAAAAGATCTATCAATTCAGAAAATATACAGAAGCAATCTATTGATTCAAAATATATTCAGCAGCATTTAGCAAATGAAAGAACCTATCTTGCATGGATTAGAACAAGTATTACTATTATGGGAGTAGGTTTCTTAATCACAAATCTGCATTTTTCAACTCTTACGATCAAACTAAATATGGCAGATATCTTAGCCAGAGTGATTGGATTAGCTTCTATTGTCGTTGGAATCATTGCGTTAATCATTACTACTATTTCATATTTTAAAAAAGGTAACGAAATTAATAATCAAACATTTAGATTTTCAAAATTAATGGTCGTTTACCTATCCTTTTCTTTAATACTCATTTTTCTTGTATTTGGTCTTTATTATTTGTTTGTCTGGGGATTGATTTAAGGTCCTGCCAATAAACTAAAACAATTAAAAAAATAACAGAGCCAATGAAAAAGCATGACATGAAAAGTCATGCTTTTTTATTATAAAATTTTTAATAACCTTTGATTAAGGCCTTATTTAACAATAACCCGCTACTGCAAGGTTTTTTCTGTTTTAGTCTGTTATAGTTATTTATTTAAAATAGTTAATTTGCCGTCAACATGCCACCAATTAAACTTATTAGAACCAAGCGAAACATTGTTTTGAACACCGGACGCTGCTCCTATGCTCCTAAAGCTTCATCAATGTATGCATACACACTTCCAGGTGAAGTTGACTTTTACTAAAGTCAAAAAATCAATGTCTATTAGCTTTCACAAAAGATACTCATTAATCGTCTTATAAAGGCTTGTTATTTAAAGTAGTGATTTCAAAAACTGCCTGTTCAGCTGCCAGGAGTGCACCTTCAAGATGCCCCCATATTGTGAATTAGTTTCTGTAACAGCAAAAATAATCTTCTTTTCCCAAACCCCTGATTTTGGTGGTTGACCATAGCTCGGAAAATCTCTAAGCGGTTCTAAATCTTCCTCAACAGCTATTTCGGAATCTCTGGACCAATCCTTGTATAGGATAGCCCTTACGTTTTGGGCGGAGGTTCCAAAGAGCCTAACCAATTGTTCAATGACCAAATTTAAAACATTATCCTCCCCCAGTTCTTTACGCATTTTCGCTGACATTCCGAAGAAACCAAATATTGCACCAGAGCCTGTATCAGGAGAAGCATCATGGATTTCTTGCAAAGGTCCAACCCAGCTCGTTGCGAAGCCAGAGAGCCCTGATTCCCTCCAAAAAGGACAATCAAGATTGCAACAGCCTTAGCCTGTCCTGCCATCCACGTAGGTTTGTTTACCAGATCAGTCATAAGGTCTGTAGGGAGAGAAGGAGAGAATTCAATATGACGTGCCACAATTCGAGGCGGCAATGCTAGGATAACAGCACTTGCAGAAATTTTTTCTCTTTTTCCATTAGCAAGGTCTGCTTCAACCGTGATAGCACCAGCTTCATCAAGTTTAATTGCTGTAACTCGTGTTTCAAGCTTGACTATCCCAGAGGGAATAGTCTCTGCTACAGCATCAATAAGAGACTGTACACCACCAATGAAATGAATTGACCTTGCATCTGAATTTTCAGGCAGTACATAACGCTCAGGTGCTTCGTTTTGGGTTCGTTCTAAAAGCATTGCCCCTTTGGTGTACTGAACAAAAGTTCCTAAAGAAGGAATGCTGTTTTTAATATATCCCCCTTAACAGGTAATGGCTTTCCATCAAATGTCAAATCTTCAAATGGTTCCTTATCATAACTCATATAAGAAATATCCCATGGACCCATTCCTAATTCTTCATAGTGTTTAACTGATGCATCTACATCCCTGACAATAATACCAATTTGCAATAATTGTTTAAAAACTGGCTTCATATCAATATCTCCACCTCTCCTGGCACACTTGTAACTGTTTTCAAATTTATGATAAAGTAAAAGAAAGTAGAGTTCAATGCCTCGGAAACAAGTGGCACAATATTCTGAAAGTGGGCTTTTTATGTATAAAAAACAAACAAATCCATCTGCCATATATAGTCAGCAACTAATAAAAAATGCCCTTTTAGCATTAATGCAAAAAGGAGCATTTAAGGATATCTCTGTATCAACTTTATGCAATACCGCTAAGGTGGGAAGACGAACGTTTTATAATAATTTCGAAACCAAAGAAGATGTTTTATCATTAATTATGGATGGTTATTCAGAAGAATTTCATGAACTAATTTCCCATGCTGCGGTTTCTGGTTTAGAACTATTTTTTCAATTTTGGTATGCTAGAAAAGATTTTCTTTATCTTCTTAAGAAAAATCAGTTGCTTAGCTTAGTTGAGGATAATCTGTTAAATGAAATGGCACAAAATCTATACAAGAGATATCCAAAGACAATTGAAAATGAATATTTTATCAATATTGCTTCTAAATCTCTTTGTTCCATTTTATTTACATGGCTAGATCGAGATTTTAAGGATTCTATTGATGAGATAGATTCCATTGCGCATAAGTATAATTATGATGTAGGTTAAGCTTTTTCAATTAAGGGTCAATATGCACGGAACCTTACTAAGCTTGGAGACACAAAAATATAGGGAACATGACTCTGTTCCCTTAAAAATGTTCTTAGCTGGTTCCGATGGACTCCCTTTCCATCATAAAAAACAACATCAATCACCTTCTCCATATGAACCGGCCTGTACCGGCTGAACGTCTCGCTTCTTCAGACTTGTCTCTTCTCATAATAAAAGGCTACGGAAGCAGTAGCCATATTCCTAAAAACCCCGTATTAAATAAATAATATATAATTAACTAAACTTTATTGCTGGCAACATAATCTCATCAACAATATTTTCAATATAACTTTTGTTTACTTTTTGACCTAAAAATAAAACTTGATGCGAAACAAATACAGGCACTAAATCAGATAGCATCTTCCCCTTTTTCTTCAATTGATCAGTATTTAGAAAAGGTTGTAACGTAGCCTCAATAGCTCGTTGCAAGTTTGAAATAGTCTCCTTATATAAGTCTTGGTTTCCTATCTGCGCATGAGGAAGGGTAGCAAAAAGAATAGTCATGAAATACTCATGTCGCTTTGTCCCATTTAGAAAGCTGTGGGAAAGGCAATGGCATTCACACCTTACCCTACACTAACTTTTGGGTTGTCTGAGACTGATCCCAAAAGCTAATCTTAAACGACCGGTTTTTACAAGAAGTATAAACCTCAGCCATTAATTCTATAAAACCAACCTAATTCGTTTTGAGTTTATTTGACTCAATTTACAAAAAAACCCACAACCTCAAGGACTGTGGGGTGACAAAACTTTATACTTTTTTATCATTCCGAAGAATCTGGTGATTTTCGTAACAATAAATTATTTGTTAGATTGATCATGGGGAACTGATACAGTAACACTCTTAGTTGACACATTACCCGCTTTATCTGTAGCAGTATAAACAATTGTATATATACGTCCATTACCGTTCCCTAATCTATCGGCACGAAGTTCAAAGGAGTCAGTTGAACCAGTAGTAGGCGTATTATAATTTGCATTCTGAATATCATCAGATTGAAGTGGTTCATTGCTAGTAATGGATGTTAACACTACTGAATCGATTCCTGATGTGTCATCGTAAGCATTAATTGTACCCGTAACTGAAACCATCTTTTGATTAGCTGGTAACAAAGTGTTCTTGTCTAAGCTAATAGTAAAGGTAGGTGCTGTCTTGTCTAGTTTAATTGTTTGTGTATTAGATTGTTCAGTATTTCCAGCGTTGTCTGTACTTCGATAATCAATGGTGTAAGTTCCATCTGTAGATAGAGTAAATGCCCCATTAAAAACAGTCCATGCTCCCCCATTGATACGATATTCTGTTTTAGCTATACCAGAACCGCCTGAATCTGTTGCACTTAAATTAACTTGAACATCCGTTGTATACCAGCCATTTTTACCATTAGGTGTACCTGTATTTGTGCTTAGTGCTGTAACAGGTTCAGTTTTATCAATTTTTACGGACAAGCTTTTCATTTCTTCTGTATTGCCGGCATTGTCAATACTTCTGTAGTCCACTGTGTTTTGGCCTTCTTGATTAATCGTTATGGGACCAGTATATACTTGCCAGTCTACATTGTTTACACGATACTCAGTACGGGCCAATCCTGACAAGTCATCAGTGGCCGTTAAAGTAATGGTGGCATCTGAATGGGTCCAGTTTTGATTAACAGAGTTAGTCGTTGTTACTGGACTTGTTTTATCAATGGCTGCCTGTTTTATGATCGTGAAGGATCCAACATTCCAATCCATTGTACTATTGCCAGCATTGTCTGTGGCATAAACACCGAAGATATAGGTACCTTGCAAGTCAGAAGATTTAACGGTATACTTTCCAACCCATAGATTCTGGTCTTTATCATATTCTAACGGAACTGACATAGGATTAGAACCTTCATCATATGCAGTAGTGCTACCTATCATAGATGGTACTACATATGCACTACCTACACCTGAGCCTGAATCACTAAGCTTTACCTTAAAATCCAAAGTATCTCCAACTGATACTTTATTCAAGTTTGCGGTTATATCACTAACGATTGGAACATCATTATCAGGATGATCATTAAAGATTAATAATCGTTGTGCTATCTGTACCCACATTTCGTTACCGGCATTGTCATTTGCTATCATTATAATATTATGTGGTCCAGCCGTTGAATAACTTGGGACGATGTAATCAGCTGTCCAAACACCTTTTGTTTTGTCAAAACTTAATGGTACCGAAACAAAAGTTCTGTAATCATCTGTATAAATCTCTAAATGGGCCGATTTCACACCAGATTGGTCATCCTTCAGCATGGTTTCAAAATGAACAGTATCTCCGACATTCGCTGTGCTGGAGGATTCTGTAAAAGAATCTAGATAAGGCGCATCAAGATCACCATCTGGATTGTTCACCTTGAATACATTGCTATAAGAAACAATATTATAGAAGCTGTCAGAAGCGCCCAAGTTAAATTCCCACGTGCCACTTGGGTCATTGGCCTGGACGGTGTACGATCCAACCCATTTGTTTAGTGCTGCGTCAAACGTGAGTGGAATTTGTGCAAAATGGCTTCCTGAATGGATAGTAGCTACCACATAGCGAACACCAGATTCGGTATCTGTAATGGTTGCTGCAACATTCAACTTATCTCCTACATTTAAAATGGATGGAGTCATTTCGACGTTTTCAATAACTGGTGCAGTTATATCTATATTTGGATTACTAACCTTGATGTATTTTCCCGTATTGACAAGATTCGAGTTTTGATTATTATCTTCGACATCCACTTTTAATTCTAATTGGCCTGGATTCACATTGGACGGGATTGTACAGTTTGCTATCCAAAACCCAGAGGAAGCATCATACGTAAACGTCATCGGAAATAGATCGCTGTTGCTGTTGTTAAAAAATCCCGATACCGATTTAACCCCTGTTTGTGAATCTGACACTTTGGCTTTGATGGTAATTTGGTCGCCTGCCGTTACATCTACGGAACTGATTTGCAAGTCATCTAAAGACGGTGCGGTATAATCCCCGGTTTTGTTATGGACCAGGAAGAATACTGAATTCCCGCCCCAAGAAGCATTGCCCTTTAAATCTGTAGCATGGATCGATTCCAGAGCTAATGTGGTTCCATCCGTGATATTTGTCGGAATCGTGGCAGTACCCACCCATTTCCCTGTATTGTTATCCTTTTTAAAGACAATTGTTCCAACATTATTGAGCGTGCCCTCTACCCAGCCAACACCGGATTGGGAATCGTCGACTGTTGCGGTAAAAGTAATTTGATCGCCCGCATTAACTTCTGTTTTATCTGCCACAACATTGCTAATAACAGGAGGAATGTAATCTCCAGTCTGATTAACGACAGTAAATGATGAAACAATGGAATAGTCAGATGTATAATTGTATGCTTTATCGTTCGCATCTACATATACATCCCATTGTCCCGGTTTTGTTGTCTCTGTCGCTTCAAATGTACCCACCCATTTCATGATTGCTGCATCATATCTCATTTGAATATTATAGGAATCTCCTCCCTGTTGGTTGCTGAGAGAAGCGTTAACAGTATCCACTCCAGATTTATCGTCCGTTACATCACTTGTGATCGTTACTTTTTCACCAACATGAATGGAAGATGCTGATAGTTTTGTACTGTTAATGATCGGAGCTGTATAGTCAGCATTTGGATTATCAACAGTAAATGATGCATCGGCAGTTGCAGCAACCGTTACATCGGTGTAATTTCCTGCATTATCGGTTATCGAAACAACGCTAAGTGTCCATTTTCCAGTCATATCATTCTGTCCCACGTTAAATGTTCCAACCCAGTCACCCGATGATGGATCATATCTAAGCCAAACTGACTTCCCATTGAATGTTCCACTAGTATTATTAAAATTCGCAGTCATCATAGAGATTCCTGATGGATCATCATGCGCTTTAATCCTTACGGTTACCTGATCATTAACAGTAACAACCGTTTGCGGCGTGACAGATACACTATCGATAAGAGGCGGTATAAATGGAGTTACTCCCGTACACTGATTGCCATACACATCACTAGTTACTCCCGGATCCTCATTGCCATACACATCTCCGGTTACTCCCGTACACTGATTGCCATAGACATCACCGGTTACTCCCGAACCCTCATTGCCGTACACATCTCCGGTTACTCCCGTACACTGATTGCCATAGACATCTCCGGTTACTCCCGGACCCTCATTGCCGTACACATCTCCGGTTACTCCCGGACCCTCATTGCCATAGACATCACCGGTTACTCCTGAACCGTTATAGCCATACACATCTCCGGTTATTCCTGACCCTATAGAACCATAAACGTCACCGGTTACTCCCGGACCTTCATTGCCATACACGTTACTGGTCACACCTGAGTCATATCCATATACATTTCCTGAAACCGAGCCACCACAATTTGTATTGGTGTCAGCGAGACCGTTAGCGGCAAATGTATTAATGGCTGTTGAGAATAAAAATAGTATTACTGCAGCCAAGCCGCTCAGAAAAGATAGTTTTTTCCTCATATCAGATCTCTGCTATTTTTAGAGATCTTTACACCCCCTGTCTATAATATTAATAAATTTTTCACAATAATATGATATAGTTTTAAAATCCTATCTGTCTAGTAATTTTTACATTTTTTGTAGTAGATTCCTCAGGTTTTCGATAATTTTTTCCAGACTTTTACTATAGGCTATTTCATTCTTTATGCCTAATTTCTCATTAGCCAGAATACGTAAAGCATGAAGATTATCTCCCATCTCATCTTTTGGTACCTGAGTTACTTTTACTACTCGTGAATAATCTTTTTTTATAATATAAGCAATCCCCGTATAATATTGTGTAGACGGAGTAATATAAAAATTTCTGTTATAATAAAATTTTTTTCCTGCCTCTGAATGATCAATTTTGCCATACCACAACTCCTCTTGTTGAAAATCAGTAATAGCTGAATTAATCAAGTTATTTGATTTTTCTACATTATGGTCAATTCTATAATCAATAGCCATATTAACTTTTAAGATAATGCTGTCCTGATATAAGGAAGAATTGAAATGATCAACACGTAAAGCTTGATTGAAGTACTTAAGAGCTTGATCGTTATTACCAAGCAGTTCGGATAGATGAGCAATTTGATAGAGAGCCATTGAATTATGAGGTTCCGTATTCCCTATGTTTTCTACCAATTGTTCAGCCTTTTTCCGATATTCAACACCATAAGTTCGTCTAAATTGTCCGAGGTAAATATTTGCTAAATCCAGCATATAGTTAATGTTGCTTGGATCCCTTCCAATTGCCTTTTGAATCAGTAACTCTTTCATACTATTATCTTTTGAGAAATTTGCTTGCGCATAATATTGATGTGCGGTTAAAAATCGGTAGGATTGAATCAGCCCAATGATCAAAATACAGGCATAAGCAATAAGAATAGCCCTATATTTCCCTGGTTTATCTACTACTATAATGGTTTTTTTATTTGCTAGTTTTTTCAATTGTTTAGTTTCTGCTTGTTTATCCTTCGGCAAATCCGAAAATACGATAGCAAATAACCAAAAAATAAGGAACCATACAGTTCCGAAGGAAAAGTCAAAATCAACAAAACTATGCAAAAATATAGTTAGTAGCGCAAGAATGACAGATATCTTTAATGAAGAGCTCTTTTCTTTTATATAGGAATGAATAAGTAAAAAGAAGAACCGACCAAATACAGTTAAAAATAGTAAAAAACCTAACCAGCCGGTATCTATAATCCATTCCAAATAACCATTGTGTATTTTATTAGTAATATAGGGAAAAGTCTGAAACTCATGGTATATTACTCCCCATCCTCCTCCACCAAAACCAATAATAGGAGAAGACTTACTCATCGTTAAAGCATCCTTAAAAAAGGTTAGACGGTTCTCTGCAGTCGGTGTACTTAAGTTGATACTTCCAAGTCTGTCCTGTAATTGAACCGGCAGTTGGTGGTACACTATGCCATGGTACCTTAGGTCGAGAAATCCAAGAATGAAAATGACCACAATTGCAGCCGGTAAAGCAAGACGAGTCCATTTATTCATCACGAAAGGAAAGGTGCGATTGATTAATATCCGATTTATAAAGAAGATCATTACATTTGATATGAGCATCATAACGATCAATAAAATGAATCCAGGGTAATGAACTTTGATAGATTGCTCTTTTATCATTGACTGGTACACAATAAGAGCAGCAAGAATACTAATGAAAGAATAGAATATATACTTCAGCTGCTTTTTTACTGGCAGCAATAGTAATCCTGCAAGCCAAATCAGCGGGAAAAACATCATTACTCCCCGTGAAGACGACTGAATCATACAAACAAAATAGATCAATGATAAAGATGTTTGTAAAAATAGTTTCTTTACAGGGATTTTTTCTTCTGTTAAGTTAACCAAACAATAGAAAAAAAACAGCGCCATGGCCATACCAAATGTATTAGCATATTGAAAGACGCCTCCGAAGCGGCCACTTTCAATGGCATGAGGATAATTTACCCAGCCGTAATAGTCAAATATCATGGATAAAGCAATACTTGCTCCTGAGAATTGAAATAGATGAGGGAGCATTTCTTTGATTTTCGGTTTTGATGCAGTCCAAATCAATAAAATAAAAAAACTGGAGTAAAAAAGCCACTTTAGTACTGAATCCCATGCTCCTTTCGGACTTTCTGAGAAAGGAAGTGACACTATATAACATAATGGCAATAGTAAAATGATCAAGTACTTTTTAATTAAATGAATCTCATTTCTTGTCAAAAGCCTAATGAGAAATACAAGAAAAATAATAAACAAAATAAGACCGAGTGAGTAGTAACCAGCGCTATAATAAAGGCCTTCCTGAAAAGGTGAGATTAGAAAAATCAGGGATAGACACATAAAGACAAACCACTTCATTAATTTTACTTGCCTCCTGAAATGAATCCTGTTGTTTATTTGGTAAATGAATATTTTAAAAGCGAAAAATAAATCGTACATTCACCATTCTAAAGTTTAACAAATAAGATTTAGATTTAAAATAGAATGTCTGATGAAGAATATTTTGCCACTTGGTTCATCCTCCCAAACCACCATCAGAACCGCCGCCTTAAGCACCCCATGTTTCAAGTTAATATGTCTATGTAATCCTTGACTAGCCAAAATATATCAACTTCTCTACTAAATTCATACCAATCTACTTTTTTGTTTTTGAACCATTTGAATTACTGAATCAAATACACAGAAAAGAAAATTAATACTAAATAAATATACCCCCCCCATTAAAATGCTACTAAAAAATTAAGAGGATTTTTGAAACAAAAATGTGACCATCCCCCCTCACAAAGACCTATTTACATGAAAATAATACGTTATTGGAACGAAATAAATATCGAAATTCACAATTGGAAAATATATTTTTTACATTTATTTTCCTACTGACATTTTCCTGGAAATGGTTATGTCTCTTCAGCAATTGATAAACTACCTAAAAATCAATTGGAGGAGCTTTTATAATGAAAAAATTCGTTAAAATGCCAAATCTATATCGCAGTGTATGCGGACTCACTCGTTTATTATTAATCTTCGCTATTTGGCCGTAGACTCTTAGATTATCACGGACCGTGGCCTCGCCAATCTTTTCTCCCTCATAAGTTAAGAATACATACACGTTGCCAAATTCCTCTGTCTCTTGTAAAAACTTGCTTAAAAGTTTCGCAGTTCTAGCGGATATTGGAACCACACGTCCAACTCGAGTCTTAGTATCAGCTTCCCCCAAGCGTATAGACATCGTCTTAAAGTCTATATTCTGTCGCTTCATATCCACCAATCCGAATACACGGACCATTGTATCTAGAAGCACAAACGTCATGACTTTTGTTCTAAATCCAACATAAGTCTCATCATCAAAGGCCACAATGAGACGTCTGTATTCCTCTACTGTAAACACCTCAACTTCGTCAACAGGCGCCTTAATCGGTTTAAAGCGCTTATGAGTAGGCTCGCTTAACCACATCTTATCCTCGTAACAATATCGTAAGAATGCACGAATAGTTCTGACTCTAATATTAACGGTACCCGGAGTATAGTCCATTTCCTCAAGCATATACGTTATCCAACCCATAAAGAGTTCCGTTGTCATTTCATCCGCAGATAATTCCTTGCCGATATACGATTTAAAATAACCGAAATTATTATAATGCTCCTGAATCTTCCATTTCGCTAATCCTTCGCCCTTCTTTATGAGCATGAACTCCTCGAACATCTCCGTAATTGTGAGTGTATCTTTAACCGATGCCACCGTTTACGTCGATTTAATCCTTTCCGCATAATAAAAAATCCCCTTCCGCAATTTTTAGTAGCTAGCGTAAGAGGACGAACAGTTTTCGGCAACTATCAAAACTACAGTTTTATCCGCTAGTCTTTTACAGTCTTGCGCTTAGACTAGGCTGAAACTGTGTAAGTTAACGTATCAATCACCGGCAACAATCACTGGATCAATCATTGTCAAACCCTTGCCGGAGTAGAACATTGGCGGGACTGCGTGGGAATCGAACCCACCTGACCTGGCACGCAGGTCTCAAGCAGTTTTGAAGACTGTGGAGGACACAAGTACCCCATTCAACTGCATGTTTTTTTCAGTAATCAATGGGTCTATGCAGTCTCTTGATTTTTTTGACTGTTTTCCCTCAACCTCTCGAGTGTCCATTTTAGATTAAATAAATATTACAGTTTAAAATCCAATCAGCAATAAAACGGGACCCATAAGCAGCAAACAAACTTGCATGTCAGGCAAGTTTGTTTGCTTTTCGAACATTCTAGTTTTCAGCTGTTATCTCCAAGAAAAATGACCGGAGACACCAAATAACGAATTTCTATTTAGACTACTTCTCTTCAAAGGAACATTCCTTTAGTGGAACGACCTTCGTTTTATGAACCATCTTATACCCGATCCATACTGCCAAAAAGATTGGTAACCCAATATAAGAAACAGCTACTCCATACCAATCAATCCTACCATTTAAAAAAGCTTGATAATTTTGGCCTAAAATCACAATTATACACATTGTAAAAGCGAGAATCGGACCAAGGGGGAACCATTTCGCTTTAAATTGTAGTTCATTCAAGTCCCTGCCCTGGGCTGTAAACGCCTTCCTAAAACGGTAGTGGCTGACCGCAATTCCAAGCCAGGCAATAAATCCAGTTAAGCCTGAAGCATTTAATAACCATGTATATACTTGGTCTCCAAAAATGGATGTTAAAAAGGCAAAGCCTCCAATAATGGTCGTTAAGACAAGAGCATTCATTGGAATTCCGCGAGGATTTAGTTTTTGTAAAAATTTTGGCGCCTGACCGTCTTTTGCCATCGACCATAGCATACGAGTCGAGGCATATAAACCGGAATTCCCCGCAGATAAAACCGATGTTAAAATGACCGCATTCATTACTGATGCCGCAAATGCAATGCCCACTTGCTTAAAGACAAGGGTAAAAGGGCTGACCGCAATGGCCTCAACGTCCCCGCCTAATAGATTGGGACTTGTATAAGGAATAATAAGGCCAATAACAGCAATGGCAACGATATAGAATAGGAGAATACGCCAAAATACTTGTCGAATTGCCTTTGGTACGTTTTTCTGAGGATCTTCACTTTCTCCTGCAGCAATCCCGACGAGTTCAGTTCCTTGAAAGGAAAACCCGGCAATGAAAAAGATCCCTAAAATCGACATAACGCCCCCGTGAATCGGAGCATCACCTAAGGTAAAGTTTTTAAATCCGATAAATTGTCCGCCCAGAATACCGAAAATCGTCAATAGACCTACTCCAATAAAAACAATAATTGTCACTACTTTTATCAAGGAGAACCAATACTCGGATTCTCCGTAACTTTTGACCGACAATGCATTCAATAAAAAGATGACTCCTAAAAACAGTACACTCCAAACGATGCTGGGTATATCCGGAAACCAAAACTTCATGATAATAGCAGATGCAACGATTTCAACGGCAAGGGTCACTGCCCAGTTGAACCAATAATTCCAACCGAGCGCAAAACCAAACGCCGGGTCGACAAAACGGCTGGCATAGGTTGCAAAGGAACCCGAAACAGGCATTAAGGTAGCCATTTCTCCTAGACTAGTCATTAAAAAGTAGACCATAATGCCAATCGCTCCATAAGCTATTAGCGCCCCGCCAGGTCCAGCGGTTTGGATCGACGCCCCTGTCGCTAAAAACAACCCCGTTCCGATAGAACCGCCAATGGCAATCATCGTCATGTGACGTGCCTTTAAGTTTCTTTTTATGTGCTGTTTCTCCTCTTTGACATTCTGATATTTCTGATTATTATGTTCATGATTATGGCTTTTGGTTGCTTCCATGTCCTATCTCCCTTCACTTTCGAACGATAAATCTTGCTTTTTTTACAGGACCATTTATCCCAACTGAATTAGGATAGCGATAAATGGTCCATAAGATTCAATTCCTCTTCCTATTAAAAAACGGGAGACAGCCCACTATTTATTTTGAAAAATCAAAGTAGTTTCGCTTCAATAAGCGTGGAACAGCCATGAGTGTGTCATACGTCATACTTTTTTCGAGCATAGAGGTATCAATTAAATAGAGTTGATCCTCAATTTCTTTCACAGTACGATCAGTTTGATAGTTCATTCCGCATTCCAAGCATTGAATGGTTGGTGTGTTGTGAATTTCGATCACTTTCGTTCCATCTGGAAGCTCCCAATACACGGTGTTACTAGTTTTGCTTGTTAAGTCAGATTCGCACCATTGACAAACCAACATTATTCCTCCTCTGCTCCCACCGTTACATACTTAGTTATTTGCGCCTGGAACTTCCTCTCTTTTAACTCATCCCGCTTTTCACGTTTATCCTTTAAAGAACTATGTTCAGGATTTTCCTTATACGTTTTCCGGCGGTCCAGACGCTTTAATCCTTCAGGTGTTAGGTTAAATTTCGTATCGTCAATAATGGACAGAACCCCATTACTTTCAAACTTTTCAAATACTTCTGGATAAACCGTTTTGTAATAATCTTCCGCACTTCCTGGCAGATAGTTTTGCGGTTCAGGATAAGAGGTGATGACACCTTCAAAGTTTCGTAAAACCACCTTATTTGCACTTTGAGAAATAATATAATTCGGCTGTAATGGAATTTTACCTCCTCCACCCGGTGCATCTACAATAAACGTTGGAACGGCATAACCGGATGTATGACCACGAAGCCCTTCCATAATTTCCAAGCCTTTGCTGATCGGTGCACGGAAATGGCCGATGCCTTCTGATAAATCGCATTGGTAGATATAATACGGACGAACGCGGATTTTCACAAGATCATGCATTAGTTGTTTCATGATTGGTACACTGTCGTTAATACCTGCTAAAATAACCGCCTGGTTACCAAGAGGTACCCCCGCATTTGCCAGCATTTCACACGCACGTTTCGATTCTTCGGTAATTTCAATCGACGTATTAAAATGTGTATTCAACCAAACTGGATGGTACTTTTTCAAGATATTGCAAAGATTTTCTGTAATGCGCTGCGGGAACACGACTGGTGCTCTTGTACCGATACGAATAATTTCCACATGGGGAATCTCTCGTAAATTCTTTAAAATATATTCTAAAATATTGTCATTAATCAGGAGTCCGTCTCCTCCGGAAATTAACACATCGCGAATTTGCGGGTTGGATGCGATGTAATGGATCGCTGTGTCTAATTGTTTCTTTGGAACGCCCATTCCGATTTGTCCGGAGAAACGTCTTCTTGTACAGTAACGGCAGTACATCGAGCATTGGTTGGTTACTAGGAACAACACGCGATCCGGATAGCGATGGGTTAACCCAGGTACCGGAGAATCTTCATCCTCGTGAAGAGGATCTTCTAAATCATATCTTGTTTTATGAAGTTCCTCGGAAATCGGAACAGACTGCATACGGACCGGACATCTTGGATCGTCCTGGTCCATAAGAGAGGCATAATACGGTGTGATGTTTAACGGGATGGTTTTCGTTGAGATTTTTACCCCTTCTTCTTCCTCTGGTGTTAAGTTAACTACTTTCTTTAAGTCTTCTAAATTTTTGATGGTATTCGTCAGCTGCCACACCCAATCGTTCCACTGTTCATCTGTTACTTCCTTCCATAGCTCGATCTCTTTCCAATGTCTTTTCGGTGTGAATAAAGTGTTTCTCATCATAACCCCTCCTGAAATTAATCGATTATATTGACAATTTGAATGAATTCCCCTTTGAACTTTACTTTATAGAGGTTCTATTAAACATGGCTGTTGATTTCCGCTCCAGGCCCGAGCGGTTCGCGGGCGGTACGGAGAGCCTCCTCGTCGCTTCGCTTCTGCGGGGTCTCCCCTGTCCCGTACTCCCGCAGGAGTTTTCGGGCCTTACGCTCCAATCAACAGGGTTAAATAATAAACATTTATCTTTAATACAGCCTATAAAGAAATGAGGTACTCCATGTAATAGCGATTTTCCCCTTCGCCAAATTCATCGAACCTCGTCTCTTTTATGGCAAATCCTGCTTTTTCATATAACTTCACGGCTGCCTCGTTTTTAACGTTGACCGTCAGGCAAACCTTCCGAAATCCATCTTGCTTCAAAATCGGATAAATCTCCTGTAAAAATAATTTTCCGATTCCTTTCCCCTGCTGGTCGGAGCGGACATAAAATCCAAAAATATAAGCTTTGTGAATATCCTTGTAATCTCTCATAAGTTCGCAAACTGCAATCGGCCTTGGGTCATCTGATTGCCAATATTGAATCAGCTTTCCATAGCGTGTCAGCGGAACAAGCGTTTGTTCATCTACCGCGCCTAAGCCCGGAAAGGCATCTTTTTCAAGCTCCATCATCATATTTAGCTGTTCCGGATTCAATGAAGATGGTACTTCAACAAAATAGGATCTGTTTAGTGTCTCCACGTTTCTTTCCTCCTTTGTTCGACTTCATAATGGATTTCATCAAGCGGCCAAATTGGCCTTGGAATATGATGATACTTAAAAGTGGTTAAACGATTGGAAGCAACCCCAGGTGCATCCACATAAATAATCGAACCCACTATCGGCTCAAAAGCTGCGCGAAAATGATTTTTCGCTTTTAACCCAAGTATTCGCTTTTCCTGCGGCTCAATGCCAATATGACGAAACATTTCTGGATCATTTGCTGACATCGGCCTTCCAATGAGGAGGATATCCAAATGGCCAACGCGAATATGAGCGGCTCCCTTTAAATCTACTTTTAGATGCTGGTTGAAGGGACCGGAATTATAAAATATGCCGTCTGATAAGGCAACAACCGTAGCTTCAACCAGAACAGGTTCGCCGAATTCGGGCGAT
The DNA here is from genome assembly GCF_002860255.1 of Neobacillus cucumis. Taxonomy (GTDB): domain Bacteria; phylum Bacillota; class Bacilli; order Bacillales; family Cytobacillaceae; genus Neobacillus; species Neobacillus cucumis_A. Next base: position 77,933 of record NZ_PGVE01000017.1, on the reverse strand, counting down.
ATTTTCCCCCCAAGAGACAAGGACACCTTGTTTCCCACCCCTGCTTTACGGCAAGCTTCAATAGATTCAGAATCATAGAGTCCTCCGAACAGCGTATCGGGCGTATTCCTTTGAGCCATTTCCCGAAGCAGCTCAGTTGTATCCCCGCTGCCGCCGCTTAAAGGATTATCTGAGATATCAACCAGTACTATTGGATTGTCATCTTGGAACGCCAATGCCCGATTCAGACCTTCTTTCACATCTGGCAAATCCATGATAAACTCTTCTCTTACACTCAAAAACAAGGAAGCTAGCATTTTCGCTGTCTTCTCCCCTTTTTGCGGATGGAGTGAAACAACCAGTACACTTGCGCCAGCCATGGGGATATCGGAATAAGGAAAACCGCCAAATATGGATACATTATAAATCTCATCATCTTCTTCGGCCTGTTTCGCCCACTCTATCATTTTGTGCATCGGCCCCTCTGCCGTTCTCATATTAATAGATGGAGGCATCATCGGTAATTTTTCAAAGGCAGCATAATAAGAAATATCTTCCTTTAATTGCTTTAATAAGGCGATAGCCGCCTGAACCCCTTGTTCATACATGTCAATATGCGGATAGGTTTTAAATCCAAAATGAAGCGGTGTGTAATCAATCATTTTTGCACTTAAATTGGCATGCATGTCCAGAGTTGTGGCAATGGGGACATTGGGTCCGATTGCTTGACGGATTTTACTCAACAGATGCTCTTCCGGATCAAAGAGGTTCTCCACAACCATTGCTCCATGAAGTGCCAGCAATACCCCGTCCAGCCTTCCCGCCTGCTCAATGGATTCCAGCATTTGTTTTTCGATGATCGAGTAGGCATTGCTAGAAACCACACCTGAGGGAACCGCGGCCGCACAAAGAAGCGGTATGATTTCAACATCCTCTTGCTGTTTCAAAACATCTAGAAACCCGCCCACTTCCGTTTTCGTTCCAGTATAGGCATCGTAAATTTCATCGCCGATAAAGTAGCCTTCATTCCAAAAATGTTCAATTTCGGTTTTCATGGGGCTGAAACTGTGGGATTCATGGTAAAAGAAGGCTATACCAATACGATGTCTCATATTCTTCCCCCTTTGTAAATGAAATGGTTGTTAATCAATAGTTGGTATAGATTGACTTCCACTCGGTCATGACATCGAAGGCATGATAAGAAACTTCGCGGTGACCGTTTCCAGACATTTTCATCCCACCAAACGCAACACCCATTTCAGCATTGGACGTTCCGTTATTAATATAGACAAGTCCGCTTACCGATTCCCTTGCTGCACGGTTCGCATAATGCAGGCTCTCCGTATAAATAGAAGTTGATAACCCATAAACTGTCCCGTTATTGACCGCCATCGCTTCCTCATAAGAGTCCACTTCAATAATGGCGAGTACAGGACCAAAAATTTCTTCCTGTGCAATGGTATCGTTCGGTTTTACATTCTCAATGATGGTCGGGTGATAATAGTAACCGCCCAATTCTTTAACACGTTGACCACCCGACACAATTTTTCCGCCTTCTTTAATCGCTGTGCTTACATATTTCTCCACTGTATGAAGCTGATCTTCATTTACTAGCGGGCCCACTTGAATTCCCTCTTCAAGTCCATTCCCTATTTTCATAGATTTTGTTAATTCAACCACTTTTTGAACGAGCCGTTCCTTCACTGCCCGCTCGACAATGACACGGCTTGCCGCCGTACAGCGCTGACCGGTTGTCGTAAACGCTGATTTTACAATTCCGTCTGCCGCCTTATCAAGATCCGCATCCTTTAGGACAATCACGGCATTTTTTCCGCCCAATTCTAATGAAATTCGTTTTAACGTTTTACTGCTCATTTCAGCCAGCTGTTGTCCTACTTCTGTTGAACCTGTAAACGAAATGACTTTCACATCTGGATGATCGGCAAGTCTTCGCCCCACTTTACTTCCGGAACCAGTAATTAAGTTCACTACCCCTGATGGCAATCTCGTTTCTTCTAAGATTTCCACGAAAATCTTTGCTGATAATGCCACCTCTGAAGCTGGCTTCCATACGACGGTGTTGCCGGCAATCAAAGCAGAAAAGATCTTATAGGAAGCAAGTGCCACCGGGAAATTCCAAGATGTGATACACGCTGCCACACCGAGAGGTTCACGAACCATTCTTACGTTCCGGTCGGTGAATCCCGCAGGCACCGTTTCCCCAAAGAGGCGCCGACCCTCGCCTGCCATATATTGAGCAGTCGCGATAACCACTCCCACTTCGCCCAAAGATTCCGTTAGAACCTTACCCATCTCCATCGTCATGACACGGGCCAATTCTTCTTTCCGTGCTTCAAAAAGTTGACAGGCTTTATTTAAATACGACGCCCGTTCCGGAATAGGGGTATTCTTCCATTTTGAATACGCTTCGTCTGCCGCAAATACCGCTTCATCCACTTGCTCCGTTGTGGCAGCTGCATATACACCGACAAATTCCCCAGTTGCCGGATTTAAACTTTCAAAATAGGACTGTCCAGGGACCTGTACCCATTTTCCATTTATATAAAGATCCCCCTGAAGAATATCTGTTTTGATTTGACTGAACATAACCTTTGCCTCCTTTTTATGGTCTTTTATAAACAAAATCAGTTTCCTAAAAGGGTTTCTGTCATCACCTTTTCTAAAATTGTTAAACCTTTATGGAGCACGTCCTCCTGTATATTAAGAGGCAGCATTAGTCGGATCGTTTGCCCACTCACTCCACAGTTCATAATAAGTAAGCCATGTTCCAATGCTTTTGATTTAATTTTCGGTACATACAATGATGCGGATTCTGAATCGAATTCAATCCCGATCATCATACCGACTCCTCTTACATCGATAATGCCCGGTAAATGCCCGACCGTGTCTTGCAGGCGGCTGACAATCTCCGCACCGATTTTTGCACTGCGCTCCACCAACTTCTCTTCCTCAATCACCTCAATATTCGCCAAAGCCGCCGCACATGAAACGGGGTTTCCTCCAAATGTCGAACCATGACCTGCCGTCGGCCATTTTTCATGAAGCTCACGGCTCGCTACAATCGCCCCAAGAGGCATACCGCCAGAAAGGGCTTTTGCCAATACTAAAATATCAGGGGTCACATGGGCATGCTCCGCGGCAAACATTTTACCCGTACGGCCGAATCCTGTTTGAACCTCATCAAAGATCAGTAAAATTCCGTGTTCCTCTGTCATCTTTCTTAACGCCTGTAAAAAGCTTGGCGGTGCCGGATAATAGCCGCCTTCACCCATGACAGGTTCAATCACGATTGCCGCCACACGTGAAGGATCGACTCGTAAATCGAACAATTTTTGAAGTTGATTCAAGCAATATTCTTCCGCTTCTTCTGTTTTAATGTTTTTCAGCTGGCTTGGATAAGGATATGGGGCATGGTACACTTCTCCTAAAATTGGCTCATAATAACGACGGTATTTAGAGCTTGATGCGGTAATCGCTGTTGCCCCTAATGTACGGCCGTGAAATGAGCCTTCAAAAGCAATGATCGCCGGTCTGCCTGTGGCTGCTTTGGCCAGTTTTAGCGCACCGTCAATCGCTTCAGCTCCTGAATTTGAGAAAAAGACCGTGTCCAGATTTCCTGGTGTGATTTGAGCAAGCTTTTCCGCCAAATTTGCTGCCGTTTCATAGTAACCATAGTTCAATCCAAGATGAATCAGGGCTTCCGCCTGCTTTTTAATGGCATCAACCATCTTTTGGTTTGTATGCCCAACTGCATTGACTGCCACTCCTGAAACGAAATCGATATATTCCTTTCCATCTGTCGTCCAAAATTTGGCGCCATGTGCTTTTTCAATGACTAACTCGGTTACCCTTGTCATGACCGGTGAAAGATGCTTTTTTGCCTTTTCTTGAATTTCTTCTGTTTTATTTCGTAATTTCATATCGCTCGCCCTTTCTTTCCAGACTCTTAAATATGGTCAATGATTCGTCTAATATTCTCACAATCTCATCTATTTCTTTTTTGATGGCATTTAAGGGAGGGCTGATGATAAGGTGTTCCCCCTTTGTGCCGTCAATCGAGCCGGCACCGGGATAAAAAACGGCACCGAGTTCCATCGCAATTCCATTCAATCGGTCGGCCGCTTTTTCAGCTGGATCAAACAACAGATCAAGCTCCCGATCTCTTACAAGCTCGATCCCAATTAAAAGTCCTCTGCCCCGAACATCAGCTATATAAGTATGTTTTTGCTTTAACTCTAAAAGACGGTTGAAAAGGTAGTCACCTTGTTTAATGACGTTATCTAGTACCCTTTCCCGCTTGTATACGTCCAATGCGGCAAGTCCGGCAGCAACGGCTACTGGGTGCCCGCTATAGGTGTAACCGTGAATAAATTTCCCATCGCTGTTTTGGATAAGCCCTTCGATTAGCCGATCATGAACTATCATTCCCGCCAGTGGGGCATATCCTGCTGATACCCCTTTTCCAAAAGTGATAATATCGGGCGTAATTCTAATCTGTTCTGTCGCGAAATTGGTTCCAGTACGGCCGAATCCAGTCATCACTTCATCAATTATGAGGACAATTTCGTAACGATCACACAGCTCCCGGACTTTCTCAAAATATCCTGGCGGCGGCGGGACTGCACCTTGCTGGCTTCCGACAATTGGTTCCGCTATAAATGCCGACACGTTCTCAGGTCCAAGTTCCAAAATGGTTCTTTCAATATCCGTTACACATGTCCAGTTTTGGTTGGAAAGACAATCATCATGCTGGCGATCGTATGGACATCGGTGACAGTATGGTGAATAGACATGGGCATAGTTTAATAGATTCGGAGTGTATGCATGCCTTCTTTTCACGTCCCCTCCTGCTGATAAGGAACCAATCGTGTTCCCGTGATACGATTGCCATCGCCCAATTACAATATGTTTTTGAGATCTGCCGGCGTCCCGATGATATTGTCTTGCCAGCTTCATAGCACTTTCATTTGCTTCGGAACCTCCGGTTGTAAAATAAACTTTATTTAATTGGTCGGGAGCCATTTTTCCGATTGTTTCAGCCAATTGATGCAATGCTTTCGTCTCAAAACGCATCGTATGGACGAAAGCGGCTTTTTTTGCTTGATCTGCCATTGCCTCCCCAATAAATGGAATTCCATGGCCCAAGTTGGCTGCAACCGCTCCTGAACAAGCATCCAAATATTTTTTGCCGTTTTCATCTATTAGATAAGACCCTACACCGTGAGTAATGATCGGGTACTCCTTTTTTAAATCTCGATGAAACACGTAATCATTTTCTATTCGCTCCATCTCTCCACCACCATTGCCATTCCTAATCCTCCGGCTACACAAAGTGTCGCCAGGCCAAATTGCCGTTTTTGTTTTTCAAGCTCGTGACATAGAGTAGTGACAATTCTAGCACCGGAGCAGCCAAGCGGGTGGCCTAAGGCAATCGCCCCTCCATTTACATTTACGTTGTCACCTTTGATGCCCCATTCTCTTAGACACGCAAGACTTTGCGCTGCGAATGCTTCATTTAATTCAATCAAATCGATATCTTCCAAGCGAAGGCCTGCTTTTTTCAAGGCGATTTCGGATGCAGGGACAGGGCCGATTCCCATTTCTTTTGGCGATACGCCCGCTGAAGCAAAGGAACGAATCCTTGCGAGTGGCATCACTCCAAACTGTCTCGCCTTTTCCTCCGACATCAACAATAGGATTGAGGCTCCATCATTTCTCCCAGAAGAGTTTCCGGCAGTTACCGTACCATCCTTTTGAAAAACGGGATGTAGTGTTCCTAACTTTTCAAGGTCCGTCAATCTTGGGTATTCATCTATGGCAAAGTGTCTGATCCCTTTTTTCCCTTCCTTTACCGGGACAGGAACAATTTCTTCTTCAAAACGACCCATTTCAATCGCCCGTTTGGCTTTCTGCTGGCTTAAATAAGCAAATTTATCCTGTTCACGACGGCTAATGGTATATTTTTCAGCGAGCCATTCTGCTGTCTGCCCCATTGTAAAGCGGCCGTATATCCCCTCTGGCTGTGATTTTGGCTGACTCTCCGTATTCGAATCATACAGAGTCATCTCTCCTATATTTGGGCCAAATCGTGTACCAATCGTATAGTGAGGAGCCTGCGACATACTTTCAACCCCTCCGGCTAAAACCACGTCCGCTTGACCGGTTAAAATCGACATTGCCCCATTTACGACTGCCTGCATACCGGAGCCGCATTGACGATGCACGGTATAAGCAGGAATCGATTCAGGAAAATGGGCAAGTAAGGCAGCCACCCTGGCAATATTAGGTGCATGGGCACTCTGCTTTGTTTGGCCTACGATTACTTCATCGACCATGTTCGCGCCGTACCCGGCAGCTGATAGATTATTTTTCATGATGAGGGCTACCAGCTCTTCCGGAGGTATCTTCGCCAGTGATCCGCCGAAGCTCCCAATAGCCGTGCGAAAGGCATTTACGATTACAATCACTACACCATCACCTCATTACCTCTAGTAAAAGTCTCGGAAATTTGGAACGGTGCGTCCGTTTTCTGTTGAACTTCCTCTAGGGAAACTCCGGGAGCCAGCTCAATTAGATGAAGTCCATCTTCCTTAACGGAGAACACAGCCAGTTCCGTAATAATTAAATCGACCTTTCGTTCTGAAGTGAGCGGATAAGTTAATTTAGGGACGATTTTTGAATCTCCCTCCGTATTCGTATGCATCGTTGTGACAATCACCTTTTTGGAGCCTTCTAATAAATCCATTGCCCCGCCTACTCCGAGGACACTTTTTCCTGGAACGGCCCAATTGGCGATCCGCCCAATGGCATCTATTTGGAGAACACCAAGAATAGAAACACTTACATGTCCTCCGCGAATCATAGCGAACGAGGAAGCGCTATCAAAAAAGGAGGAACCTTCCAACACGGTGACAGGCCGTTTCCCTGCATTGACAAGATTTTGGTCAGTTTGCCCCGGATCTGGTGAAGGGCCTACTCCGAGAATGCCGTTTTCCGAATGTAAAAAGACATCTATATCTGAAGGGATAAAATCAGCCACCAGTGTTGGAATCCCAATCCCTAAATTGACGATGTCGCCATTCTTTAATTCCTTTGCTGCTCTTGCAGCAATGTATTGTTTCGCATTCAAGCTAGTTCCCCTCCTTTACCACGATATAATCTACGTATAAATGCGGGGTCACAATTTCTTCAGGGGAAAGCTGGCCTGTCTCCACTAACTCATCCACCTCTGCAATCACAACATCCGCTGCTGTTGCCATCATCGGATTAAAGTTCCTGGCCGATTTGTTGTAAATGAGATTTCCTAATCGGTCCGCGCTTTTTGCTTTAATAAAAGCAAAATCCGCTTTCATGGGCTCCTGGAAAACATATTTTTTACCGTTAAGCGTACGCTCTTCTTTGTTTTCCGCGATTTTTGTCCCCACGCTGACAGGTGTATAAAACCCTCCAATGCCAGCCCCCCCGGCTCGAATCGCTTCAGACATTGTCCCCTGGGGGAGAAGCTCCACTTCCAATTCTTTATCCTGATAAGCTTTAACAACTTCCGGGTTGGATGTAAAATAGGAACCTATGGCTTTTTTCACTTTTTTTTGCCGGACTAATACTCCAAGACCTTTTCCGGGTTCTCCCAGGTTATTACTAATAATCTCTAAGTCTTTGACTTCGGTTTTAGCTAATGCCGCTATTAATTCTAGCGGACTTCCCACAAGGCCAAATCCCCCTACCATAATCCGTGAGCCGCTTTTAACTTTTTTTACTGCTTCTTTGCAGGTAATCAGCTTGCTCATGTTTTCCCCTGCCCTTCCATGACGAGTGTGTGTGCTAACAGTTTGGAAATATAAAAAACCGAGCAAAACATAAATCCTTTATAAAGAATGTCATGTGAATGACAATTCCCTACAAAGTGTTCATGTCTGCCCGGTTTTAATAAGACCATGGAAAGAGGTCATCTTCCCACTTTATTATAACCAAACGTTATGTATTCTTTTGCTTCACGTTATCCCAGTATCGTTGAACTGCAGCCTGAAGGGCCACAATGATCGCTTGCTGGGATGGAGCAAAATAAAAGCTTTGAATTCTTTGAATCAGAGGCTCCACACCATCTTGAAGGCGGTAGCCTATCAGCAGTTTTTGAAAATGATTTTTCGTTAATTCTGTAACGAAAGTAAATTCGGCGTTGATAATTTTATGTTCTTTCGGATCCACTTCGAGTACAATTCCAGCATGCTTATACATTTCATACATGGAAGTTCCCTGTGGAGCTTTTGCATATCCTGTAACAATCACTGTTTCCAGTGTTTGCATGCCTCCAAACCTCCTTTTAAAACTAACTGATCATTTTCTAATCATGAGTATACGGGTCTGCCAAAACAATGTCAATGATAAAATTCATAATTTTCAAAAAGGTTAAAGCGCTTTCAAATAGACGTAATTATTTTTTTAATATAAGATTTATTAGCTAACCCACCTTGAAATACTAAAAAAACTCCTTACCAACCACGTTCCTGCATACGTGCTTCCGGTGCTAATGATGAAATTTCGATTCCCTTCATTGGGGTTCCAAGGTCCTTGGAAAGCTCAGCAATCAATTGATAATCATGATAATGAGTGGTTGCTTCCACAATGGCTCGTGCAAATTTGGCAGGGTTTTCCGATTTGAAAATTCCTGATCCTACAAATACACCATCTGCTCCAAGTTGCATCATAAGTGCGGCATCTGCAGGTGTCGCGACTCCGCCCGCTGCAAAATTTACAACTGGAAGACGGCCTAAACGTTTAATTTCAAGCAGTAATTCAAAAGGTGCACCTAATAGCTTTGCTTCAGTCATCAGCTCATCTTCGTGCATTCCTACAACTTTTCGGACCTGAGCATTCACCTTACGAATATGTCGAACAGCTTCTACGATATTACCCGTCCCAGGCTCTCCTTTTGTACGAAGCATGGATGCGCCTTCACCAATCCGGCGGGCAGCTTCCCCTAGATCTCTACAGCCGCATACAAATGGAACCGTATAATCACTTTTTAATAAATGGAATTCTTCATCAGCAGGTGTTAATACTTCACTTTCATCGATATAGTCAACGCCCAAAGCTTCAAGTACACGAGCTTCTACAATATGGCCGATTCTAGCTTTCGCCATAACCGGAATGGAAACCGCATTCAGTACTTCTTCTACGATTCTCGGATCCGCCATTCTTGCCACTCCTCCAGCTGCACGAATATCAGAAGGAACCCGCTCCAATGCCATTACAGCTACCGCCCCTGCTTCTTCTGCGATTTTTGCTTGCTCTGCATTCACAACGTCCATAATGACGCCGCCCTTTTGCATTTCAGCCATGCCTCTTTTTACACGGTCTGTACCTGTTTTCATTTGAATCCTCCTAAATAATGTATTTAATTCTATAATGTTATAAAAATAGCGATAGAATTTTCACAGTTATCGCTATTTTTCACTTTTATTAATGCAATTTCTGTGCCAATAGTGAAAACGCCGATTCTTAAGTTTTTCAGGACACCAATATGCCAAATTTCTTGGCACTCGCCCGATTTTTTTGCACTTTAACTGCAAAGAAGAACTTCCTTATAAATTAGATACAGATTAACCCTTACATTGAACTTGTAGTTTCTATCGCCAAAAACTGTTTTATCTACCAATAACTAGTAAGATATTTAATTTCTTAAATATTATCTATAGTTTTTACGGTTTAATGTTTTGGGCATCAAGCTAGAATAAAAGAATAATAGAGAGAGGAGGTAATTTATTATTTGTAAGCGCTTAACTTTATAGAATTCAGGGGAGGCAGAAAATGAGGGGAAAGTTTAAAAGAATCATTTCATTACTTCTTGTAGCCTTTTTGGTTATTCCGACAGGCTGGATTACTCGTGTTGCTAAGGCGGCAAATGCAGATATTCCAGTTATTCTGTATCATCGAATCATGGATAATCCTACAAATCAATGGACGGATACGAGCGCTGATACGTTTAAGCAGACCATGAAGTATCTTCATGATAATGGTTATACCACTTTGTCTGCGGAACAATATGTAAACATCATGGAAGGAAAAGAAACGGCTCCTGAACATCCGATTCTATTAACCTTTGATGATGGTACTCCTGAATTCATTACCAATGCTCTTCCGGTATTGAAACAATATAACATGAACGCAGTTCTGTTTATTGTCAGTGACTGGATCGGCAATGGTTACGGCATGACAGAGGTGCAGTTGAAAAGTCTGGCGAATGAGCCATCTTTAAGTCTGCAGAATCATACTAAAACACATGATGGTGCTATTTGGGGAACTGACGGAGGCACGCGCAGTACTATAACGAAAGAACAAGCTGAGGATCAAATTACATCAGCAAATACTTATCTTAAAGGGATTACTGGCAAAGACCCTGTGCTCATGGCCTACCCTTATGGCAGCTACAATGATATGACAAAACAAGTAAACCAGGAAAATGGTATAAAATACGCCTTTAAAGTTGGCTATCCTAATGATGGAGATTATGCCATGGGTCGTTACTATGTAACAAATCAGAGCTTAGCTCAAATCGCTCAAATGATCGGCGGCCCAGCACCGACAACAACACCAGGAGACCAGACTACGACTCAAACGGTTTATCATGAAACCTTTGCCAATGGTGTGGGTGTTGCAACGAAAGCTGGCGGTCCGCAAGTAGAAGCGGTTTCTGGAAAAGTTTTTGACGGTAATGATGACGGTAAAGCGATCTATGTAAGTGGAAGAGCAAACAACTGGGATGGCGTGGATATCAATTTCAGCAGCGTCGGCATGGAAAATGGCAAAAAATATAGCATCACAGTCAAAGGTTATGTTGATGGAAGTCTCAGTGTCCCTGCAGGTGCACAAGCATTACTTCAGAATGTAAACAGCTACAATGGCTTGTATGTGGCAGCAGATTATAAATCAGGTCAGACCTTTACTTTAAGCGGTGAGTACACCGTTGATACGAGCAAAGATAAAGCACTGCGCATTCAATCTAACGATGCAGGAAAAACGGTTCCTTTCTACATCGGAGATATCCTGATCACAGAGAAGGTAGCTTCAGACGGCGGCAATGAGCCTGGAAGCCAAAGACCACCTGCGCAAACCTTCCATCCAATTACTTTTGAAGATCAAACGACAAGAGGCTTTGAGGGCAGAGCTGGTACTGAATCGCTGACTGTAACTAATGATGCGAATCATACCCCAAACGGTTCCTATGCTTTAAAAATTGATGGCAGAACACAAGCTTGGAATGGTCCATCATTACATGTAGAAAAATACGTTGACCTTGGAAAAGAATATAAGATTTCGGCTTGGGTCAAGTTGATTTCTCCGGGAAGTTCCCAACTGCAGCTTTCCACACAGGTTGGCAGCGGCGGCAGTGCTAGCTACAATAACCTTCAAGGCAAAACAATCAGCACTACAGACGGCTGGGTTAAGCTAGAAGGAACCTACCGTTATAACAATGCAGGCGGCGAATATTTAACTATTTATGTAGAAAGTTCAAATAACGCAACCTCCTCTTTCTATATTGACGACATCAGCTTCGAACCTACTGGTTCGGGTCCAATCCAAATCCAAGATTTAACTCCGATAAAAGAGGTATATAAAAACAACTTCTTAATCGGAAACGCCGTATCAATGGCAGATCTGGATGGCGTTAGACTTCAGCTCCTTAAAAAGCATTTCAATATTGTTACTGCAGAAAACGCAATGAAACCGGATCAAGCTTATAATGCCAACAAACAATTTGACTTTTCCGATGAAGACGCGCTCGTCGCTAAAATTAAGGCTGAAGGTCTAAAATTGCATGGACACGTCCTTGTATGGCACCAACAGACACCAGCTTGGTTGAATACGGATGAAAACGGCAATCCTTTGGGGCGTGAGGAAGCACTCGCAAATTTAAGAACCCATGTGAAAACAGTCGTTGAGCATTACGGTAACAATGTGATTTCTTGGGACGTAGTTAACGAAGCGATAAACGATAACCCGCCGAACCCGACGGATTGGAAAGCATCCCTTCGTCAATCCGCATGGTATAAATCCATCGGACCGGATTTTGTAGAGCAGGCCTTCCTAGAGGCGAGGAAAGTAGTCGACGAAAACGGCTGGAATATTAAGCTTTATTACAACGATTACAACGAAGATAATCAGAACAAAGCGGAAGCCATTTATCAGATGGTCAAAGAAATCAATGACAAATATGCGAAAGAGCACAATGGTAAACTTCTCATCGATGGCGTTGGTATGCAGTCACACTACAATACAAAAACCAACCCAGAAAATGTTAAAAAGTCGATGGAAAAGTTTCTATCCTTGGGTGTAGAGGTAAGCATCACTGAACTAGACGTGGCAGCCGGAAGTAACAATCAACTTACCGGACAGCAAGCGAATGATCAGGCTTATCTATACGCGCAATTGTTTAAGATCTACAAAGATCACGCAGATCACATCGGACGCGTAACCTTCTGGGGATTAAATGACGCGACAAGTTGGCGTGCTGCCCAAAGTCCGTTAATCTTCGATAAAGACCTGCAAGCGAAACCAGCTTACTATGGTGTGATTGATTCGGATAAATTTATTGCAGAACATGCGCCTGAACAGAAAGAGGCTAATCAATCCACTGCTCTATTCGGCACACCTGAAATTGATGGAACGGTAGATGCTGTTTGGAATAACGCTCCGGAACTTCCGGTTAACCGCTATCAAATGGCTTGGCAAGGAGCAAACGGCGTATCCAAGGTCCTTTGGGATAAAGAAAACCTGTATGTGTTGACGCAGGTAAGCGACTCCCAACTTGACAAATCAAGTCCAAATCCATGGGAGCAGGATTCCGTTGAAGTCTTTGTCGACGAGAATAATGCAAAGACCTCGTCCTACGAAAATGGAGACGGACAATATCGAGTAAACTTTGACAATGAGACTTCCTTCAACCCTGGAAGCATGGCAAGTGGTTTCCAATCTGCAACCCACGTATCCGGTAATAGCTACATCGTTGAAATGAAGATTCCGTTAAAAACGATCACTCCTCAGCACAACACAAAGATCGGTTTTGATGTACAAATCAATGACGGTAAAGCAGGTGCCCGTCAAAGCGTGGCGACATGGAACGATACAACCGGTAATGGATACCAAGATACATCCGTATTCGGCATCCTGACACTTGTTGACACCACCGCACCTGTTACGACTGATAATGCACCAACAGCTTGGGTTAATAAAGATGTTACGGTTGCGCTCCACGCAAATGATAATGGTTCGGGAGTTAAAGCTACCTATTATAAGATTGATAACGGAACCGAACACACTGGTAGTACCTTCACGATTTCTGATGAAGGTGTCCACACGATCACTTATTGGAGTGTAGACAACGCTGGAAATGTCGAGCCGGTTAAGACAACAACCGTTAAACTGGATAAGACAGCACCTACGTTAACTATCACTCTTGATAAATCTGTTTTATGGCCAGCTAATCATAAGATGGTGCCAGTTACGGCTAGTATTAGTTCATCTGATGCCACATCAGGAATCGACTCCGTCGTGTTAACTTCCATTACGTGTAATGAGAAGATTCCATCTGATGATATTCAGAATGTAAAATTGAATACATCTATTACAGGTTCTACTACTACCTTTGAACTTCGTGCAGATCGATTAGGGAACGGTAATGGACGTATATACACGATTACTTTTACAGCTACAGATAAAGCTGGTAATGAAATAACTAAGAGTGTTACTGCCTCTGTTCCCCATGACCAATCTAAATAAAGATTAAATAAATACGAATAACCCTGAATGTAAATCATTCAGGGTTATTTTTGAATTAATGTTGAGGAAGGAAAGTTAACTTAACAGGCACTCATAACGTAGGCTTGCGCCTATAGTCTCTCCCTTCAGTTTTTTAAATGTTTGATATTGTCCAGTCAATCTCCTCCTGCCCTACTTTTCGTAAAAAGTCATTGGTTCGGGAAAAGGGCCTGCTGCCAAAAAAGCCACTGTTGGCAGAAAACGGACTAGGATGCGGCGATTTTATAATAAAATGCCTTGGTGAGGTGATTAGCTGCTGCTTTTGCTGCGCAAATTTTCCCCACAAGATAAAGACAACCGGTGTCTCCCGTTCATTCAGGATTTCTATGATTCTATCAGTAAACATTTCCCAGCCTAATCCTTTATGGGAGTTGGGCTTCCCCGCCTGTACAGTCAGCACTGCATTAAGCAGCAGCACTCCCTGATCCGTCCATTCCGTTAGAGATCCATGATTTGGTATCTCACAGCCTATATCACTATACAATTCTTTATAAATATTTTTCAATGAAGGCGGAATCGTTACCCCCGGCTTCACGGAGAAACTAAGTCCATGAGCCTGTCCAGGTCCATGATATGGATCCTGTCCGATAATCACCACTTTTGTATCCTTAAATGAAGTAAAATGGAGTGCATTGTATATATCAGACTTTTCGGGGTAAATCACTTTCTTTTGATATTCTTCTTTTAAAATCTCCCTTAATCGTAAATAATAGTTTTTTGAAAACTCTCCTTCTAGTAAAGGAGCCCAGTCATTTTTTAAAATACTCATTCCTTTAAACACCCGTTTCATTTTTTAGGTTTCTATTTATTATAAATACCCTTAGAATGGGTTATCAATGACTAAAAACGAATATCCAAGATTTCTTAATTGAATTATTTTACGAAGGGGCGTATTCTATGAAAGTTATGTTTTTTAAGGGGATAGGCTCTAAAGTCTATGAACCATTCAGTTCGTTCAATTACACTGAGGGAGAAGAGATTTGATGAATGTAAAATGGTTTTTAATGATGGCAGGATTAATCATTATTTGGAGTGTTTCCTGGCCCATTTATAAACTTGCATTGGTATTTACACCTCCATTGCTTTTTGCAGGGATGAGGTGTTTGTTAGGCGGCTTGATCTTGAGTGTTGTCATTTGGAAAACACGTGCCCGCATTCAATGGCGAAAGAATTGGAAGATCTATGTTATTACCGGCACTTTAAATATTGCTTTGTTCTATGGGCTGCAAACTGAAGGGCTTAAATTAGTACCTTCCGGTTTATTCTCTGTCATCGTCTATTTTCAACCGATTATAGTAGGTCTTCTAGCTTGGCTATGGTTAGGCGAATCAATGACTATAGCTAAAGTAGCGGGACTTATTCTAGGTTTTCTAGGAGTCATTTCTGTCAGTGCAGAAGGATTTTCCGGGCATGTTTCCATTTTAGGGATTATTTTCGGATTATTATCAGCACTTTCTTGGGCATTAGGTACCGTATACACCAAAAAACATGCGCACTCGGTGGATTCCCTTTGGATGGTAGCTTTCCAATGCTTAATTGGGGGATGTGTTCTTATGATCGCCGGACTTTCTTCTGAAAAGTGGACTAGTATTGTTTGGAACGATACGTTTTTATGGGGTCTTTCATTTGGTACGATTCTGGGGATTGCAATATCATGGATTCTCTACGTCATACTTGTGAAAACAGGGGATGCGAGTGTTGTGGCAACATTTACATTCTTAGTCCCAATGTTCGCAGTTGTCATTGGAACTGTATTTTTGAATGAACCCTTTACGAAACTCTTATTTTTAGGAATTATACTGATTGTGGCTAGTATCTATCTCGTAAATAAGAAGCAAAAGCAGACGGCAAAACAGGTTGTAGTTCAAGGGAAAATGGGAGCATAACATATTGGATTAACTCATATGAAAAATTTAATGGTTGGTATAGTATGCGAAGAATTTGCCCCAAATTAAAATGAGAAATGATCAAAATAATGGGGTAAAAAAATGCATGCATTTTTTCGGATTCATTCCAATCTTCATTCTTTCCGCCTTTTTTCAGTAGAACACCTTTTGCCGCTTGGTATCATTTTAATTTTATGCACTCTCCTATTTATTTTTAGAAACAAGCTAAAAGAGAAAAGTAAAAGAAGATATGTAAGTTTCTTTTTAGCCTTTCTCCTTTTTTTTTCTACCGCTTGGGAGCAAGCTTGGCTTCTATTTGAGCATGGATGGTCATTGAAAAGGTCATTACCGCTTCAGCTTAGTGATCTTTCTGTCATTCTCGCTATTGTGATGCTGTTTACCAGGAGTAAAAAACTTTTTGAATTTATGTACTTTGCAGGGTTAGGCAGTTCGCTTCAAGCTATTTTGACTCCTGACCTTGGAAGATATTCCTTCCCGCACTTTGAATATTTTGAGTTCTTTGTGTCACATGGCGGGGTGGTGCTGGCTTGTCTATTCATGGTTTTGGTATTCAATTACTGCCCGACTCTTCAGGGAATGTGGGTAACCATTTTTATTGTAAACATTTATTCTGGCATTGTCTTTTTCCTCAATAAATGGCTGGGAGCAAATTATCTATATATCATGAAAAAACCAAAATCAGTTTCGCTTTTAGATTATCTTGGACAGTGGCCATGGTATCTTCTCTCCATGGAGATGGTGATGATTTTAAGTTTTTATATTTTGTATTGTCCGTTATGGATAAAAAAGAAATAAAAATTCGGGCAAATAGAAAATACGGTCGTTTCTTTTATAAAAGCAAGCTTTTTTGGATCATTATGTTAAGAAACTAATTCAGCGGTGGGCGCCTTAATTAAGTAACAAAAACGCATGACATTTTTTACGTGTCATGCGTTTTTTGATAAGGCGTAATATATGAATTCAGGTTGGATTTCTAAAAATAGATCTTAGATATCTAGTAAATAGACTCAATAACCCGTTTCAGCTCCTTTTCAAGATCAGCCGGCTCTTCCTATTTTAAAAATCAATATCTATAACTTCATTAATAGTACCTGTCACTTGATCACTTTTGAGCAATTGCCCTTCTTTCAAATCGTTGACTTCTTTAGTCTGTCCCATTGCAGGCTTTGTGTTATTTGGATGAGCAGAATCAACAGGACGATAAGTAAGTTCATTTTTAAGTTGGTTAATCTCACCTAATAGCTCGATGCGAAAGGATTTTAACAAGGTTTGGAATTGATTCTTATCTAATTTTTGCTCACCGAGTTTCGTGATAAACTCCCGTAACTCATTTGCTTGGAAGGACCCCATCCCAGAAGAATCAACTGCGCGACCAGAGACAAATTCTTGTTTAAGTAAATCAATCTTACCTAAAAACTCCTCACGAAGTGTATCGATTAAGGTTAGTGTCTCTTCTTTTTTCACTTTATCCAAATCCTGTTCAATAAGATTCGTGATATAATCCTCCAACTCATTTGCCTGTGCTTTCTCCTCAAGAAATGCATACACCTTTGGAGAGATTTTCAAAGGATTTAATGTCAACCCTACACGTTCGTTTTTACTTCTTGATTCCGAATTCATTAATCTGACCACATCCGTTTGGCGAGTAGCAGGAGGTAATAAAAAGTTTGATAGAGCGTAAAATGGTGCAAACATCTGTGCAGTCAGATCTGAATAGAAATTATGGTATCCGACAGCGGACTTTTCACCAAGAAGATGATCTTTGTTGCTCATACGTTCTTCTCCCCTCTTATGCGGAAACTATGTTTGTTTCATGCCTGCTTAAAATTTCTAGACCATATAAATTTAACTTTCTGGCATCAGGTAGGAATAGATGATTTTGCTCTCTAATTTCAACGCCATATCTTATATCAATTGATTCTTCAAGGAATCGTTTAAGGATTCCGGCGATTCCACCTATATAAATATATTTATAAACTTTATCCTTAGGTGATGGGAATGTGTTTTCAATTTTCGTTAATAAAATTTGCGTATATTCCCTTAATGACTCATGGATTGGCTCTGTAAGATCAACGGTTTTACCGCTATTTCCATCCCGCTGCTCCATTTTTGTTTTCTCGATTGTTTTGATAATGAATTCTTCTAGTGAGCGAACATCATCAAAGGACTCTAGAAACTTTTCGCTTCTCAGTTTTTCGATATGTTTTAAATACGAAATGTCAGTGAAGCAGTTCAGTGAATCCCTGCTTTTAGGAGCTTGAAGTCCTGCTTGGAGCAAGGCAAGATCAACGGTCCCTCCCCCTAAATCTACAATGAGAGTTTCAACATTTTTAAATGCATTTGCTTCCTCACGATCCTGCAAATCAAAATCTTTTTTAATGGCCCAGCGAGCAACTTCGCTTTCAATCCGGCATTTGCTTGTTTCGACTTGAATGGTGACCACTCTTTCAAATCCTGGAGTTAAAATCGCTACTTGGTGCTCCCCTTCAAATCTGCTGGCCATTTTATTTTGCATATCACTGAACTTGTTTGTTTTCTTAAGTAACCAAATGGGAAGCATGGTCGAAAAATAATTAATGTTCACTTGGTTATCTTCTTTGCTGAATCCTTTTAATACATGATAATAGGCAACTGACGCAAGGAACATCACATAGGGAATCTCAGATTCTGTTTTATCATGAAGCTTGTTGATATGAATGTTTCCTAACACCTGTTTTTCAGCTGAATCGCCTACTAAATAATATTTCTCTACACCGTCTATGGTAGTTGAAATGAGCATATTTTGAAGAAGGAATTGGGGGTCATTAAAAGTAGACGGATAGTGGCCGTCTGCCTTATCTTTCGTTATTTCTACTACATTAGTAGGAATCTCAAAATAATAACCATCCACAAGGGTTTGAAAGATAGAATTACCAAAATCGACATTCTGACGTTTTATATCCATTATTTCTCCTCTTTTCATGCTTTTTCCTGATATTAGTATATATTTTTCTCTTCCATTTGTCTAAATTGGTTAATAATTTTTTAGATTAAGATAATTTCCTTTAACGTGGTACAAATAAAAATCTCACCTTCCATTAGAAAGTGAGATTTTTTACGTTTATTCGATTCTATCATTATTTTTACCTTATCTGTGAGATTTCCTCTCCCTGGTAAATCCGAAAGGCTGGAACAATCGTATCCGATACAATTTCTTTTCCTTTTTCACGGATGAAGTCCAATTTATAATAGGCATCAAATCTTTGGCTAATTTCCGTTTTCACCAGTTCAGGTGGAGTGACGACAATGAATTGGAACTTCAATTTTTCAGCAACGGCGAAGATCGGGTCAAGGACATGTGCCGATGCAGCTTGTCCGAACGGATTATCACAGACTAACGGAACCCAGCTTTGATCAGTTTCGCTTTTAACGGATAATAACATCATCATCATCACCATTCGTGCCGATAACTTTTGTCCGCCGCTTCCATCGGATTTCGTCTTAGAACCTTGATTAATAGTCTGCCATGTTGAATAATGCTCCCTTTGCGGTTTACCGTACATAAAGGCATTATCCGTCCGCATATTATAGACAAGCAGTTCAGGATACCGATTTCGTAGGGATACAAATAAGATTTGCTCATCACTAATGAGTTTTTTTATTTCTTGGTCTAAGGATTGATTCACATCGTCAATCACATCAAATTGTTTGGTTATTTTGTAAATGGCAGTAACAAAATGCTGTTTCAATAGTGGTTCGATATCTTCTGCCTTTTTAGGTAAGATGTCTTCTTTGAGCTGGACAAGTGGAAAGGATCCTCGTTCATTTTTTAGCTTCATTTTGGCAATCATAGAACGAATAGCCTCTGAAATACTCATCACTTTCATGCTGGCACGACTAGCCCAGAAATTTTGAGCATTTTCTGCCCTTTCCTTATCCCGTTCTAATTGCTCCAATCCACTTTGTGAAAAACGCTTCATATTTTTAACGGTGCTTTGGATATGCGTATAATGCCTTGTATCCATATGATCGAGTGTAGTTAGTACTTCATTTTTAAAGCGAATCTCCCAATCTTTTCCCTCAATGGAAAGCTTTAAATTACGCAAGGATTGTTCAATTTTCGCGTGCTTCTCTTGGCCTTCTTCCTGAATCGCTTGATGTTCTTCACACCAGGAAAGAATACCTGCTTTTCCTTGACTCTTAATTCTTTCTACATCATCGTCCGTAAATGCCGCCGCTTCCTCTTTAAGGATAACGGATAAGGTTAATAAATCCCCTTCATAACCCGTAATTTTCGTTTCTGATTCTTTTTGTCGTTTCTCCGCCTTCTTTACTTCCTCTTTTGCTAATTTTGTTTGGTCTTTAATTTCGATCTCCTTTATTTGTAGATCAAGGTTTTCCCATGCTTCAGGCTGTTTTTCATGCTTTTCCACTTTCTTTCCTGACTTGTCGCGCTGTTCGGCCGCCAGTTTTAAGGAGGTTTCTGCTATAGTTACAGCTGTTCCTTGTTCCCGTTCTTCTTTTTCCGCTGCCTTCGTTTCCTTTTGTGAGGTTTGCAGCATATTTTCTAATATACTGATAGGTTCCTCTGGTTCTGGAGCTTGATTCCAATCTTTATTTAGCGAATCGAGTTTTTTCTCTAATTTCTTTTGCTGCTTTTGTTCGGTTTCTCTTCTTGCTTGAATCACAAGTAATTCTCTTGCCTGTTCTTCCTTAGACTTTTGGAGCTGTTTTAGCTCTTCGATACTTCCAGTTATCTCTTTTAATAAATGTGGAGATAGGCGTGGAACCTCTTCACATGGATCTGCTTTTTCATCAGCAGGAAAAGCTGCCCCTTCAATAAAGAAAGATATCTCTTTAATAGTTTGTTCGATTGTAAGTTTCCATTCTAGATACGTTTGATTCCACTTGTTTTGCAGGTCAACGATATCTTGGTGTTCCTTTACAATTTCTTGCTGCTCCGAGCTTAGCGCATCCTTTAGCTTCTCTTTCTCTAGTTTCACTCGTTTATTTTCTTGATATAGGGTCTTTCCTTGGTCAAAAACCTCTAATGTATGAACATCTTTTGAATGCTTCTCTATTTTTCGCTTCGTGTCTTCAAGCTGTTCTTTGAGCTGAAGCTGTAATTCCTTTTCTTTTTCTTCTTGTGTGATGATTTCCTGTAATTGTGATTTCTTTGAATGAAGAGCGTTCTGTTCTTGATGGAGTGCTCTTTCGATATCACTTGATAGCTCGCCTAATAAAAAACGATCGATTTCTTTCAAAATTCGACGTAAAGAAGTTTCTGTTTTTTCAATTTCAACAAGCGTGTCTTTCTTTTCTTCTATTTGTTTCGCAATCTTTATTTTCCAGTTGGTAAATAGATGTTTATCTGTTAATAGGTCTCTCTCGGTTCCATTTAAAATCACAAAGGATAGTTGCTGATTTTCACGGGTCATTTCCTCACGCAAGAAAATGGGAACAGGACTTTTAAACATCCTGCCGGAAAGTACCTGCTGATTAATTTTTTGCCATTGATGTTGGCTGACGACCAAACCGTAGGGAAGGAGCGGGTACATCAAAAGGTAGTTTGTCATTTCATCTGTACTTAATGATTGAAGAAAATGAGTTCCATAAAATACATCAATGCCCGTCTTCTCATCGATCCATTCTTTTAATTCTTTTACATCTTTATTGGCAATCCAGAAATGCTCATCATTTAAGGAATGGTCAAGTTGTGTTTCCCAGAGGTCTTTTTTTATTTGTTCCCCTTGTTCACGGTTATGGACCAGCATTTCTTCTATCTGTATTACATACTTCGATAAGAGAGAATGAGTAAACGGCGACGTGACACCATCTAATAGACTATGAAGCTTATCTAGTAGTTTTATTTCTTTTTGCTTTTGCTCTTCATTTGCAACCTTTAATTCTGCACATTTTTCTTCTGAAAACTGAATGGATTGGACCAGTGTCCCATGTGAAGTGGCAAGTTGATTTTGCCTTTCACTAGATTCTTTCTCTTTTGCTTGGAGCTCTTCTAACTTAACCTTTTTGTCTTCCATTTGTTTATTTAAGTTTTCGATCAGTCCCTTTAAATCATAGGTTAAGCGGTCGCCAAATTCTTGAACAAGTGCCGCTTCCTTCGATTCAAAGTTATGTAAATCCGTATAGAGAAAATCAATTTCCGTACTAAGCTGCGCAATGTCTTTTGTCTTTTGTTTATCCTGCCGCGAAAGCTCCGTTCCTTTTTTATTGAGGAACTTTTGATACCCCGCATATTGCTTAACCGCCTCTTGAATAGAGAGATATGCATGTTCCCATTGCGAGCTTGTTTCTTTTTTGATTTCTTCCATTCTTTGATTCACTTGCTCTAAGCCACTATTTTGTTCCAGTTTCTCGATCTGCTGTGAAAGAGAGAGAATGCTATGTTCGTTTTCAAACCACTCTTTCAATAAAAGTTGAAATGCAAATTGTTCTTTTCGTTCCTGCTTTTCTTTCGCAAGCTCTAGTAATGAAGTATGCTTGGTCCGTTCTTCGACTAATTTCTTTTCCCAATCCATTACCTCTTTGTGAGCTTTTGCATACTCTAAGTTATCTTTTTGAAAACGTAAATCTGCTTGCCTCACTATTAATTTTTCAATATCCTTTTCTAAAGTAAGCAGTGCATCCTCTTCCGTTTGTTTCATATGCTCTAAAGCCCCAAGCAGCTGTCTTCCTACCTTTATACTTTCCTGAACAATTTCTTTATGTTCTACTCCCTTAGCAAGGTGCTCTTCAAATGGAACAATGTCTTCTAAAAACTCTTTATGTGCTTGCTCTCTTTTTAACAGAACAGGCAGGTCCTTCGCAATACTTGCCTGGCTCTTGAAAATCTCCACAAGATCATTCTTTTGATGTTCCGTTCGATGTAAGACTTGACTAACAGTCGGAATAATTCTTTTTTGAAACAGGGAATAATCATCCTCAGCTCCCTCAAAGTATTTCCCAACGCCCCCCTCATCCTTGTTGATGTCCTTCATAATATCCCAATCTTTACGATTAATTCCGTATGTATCAAGGATGCGATAGTG
The DNA here is from genome assembly GCF_002860255.1 of Neobacillus cucumis. Lineage (GTDB taxonomy): Bacteria > Bacillota > Bacilli > Bacillales > Cytobacillaceae > Neobacillus > Neobacillus cucumis_A. The sequence continues at coordinate 55,183 of NZ_PGVE01000017.1, read as the reverse complement.
CTTCTTCGTATCTCGGTAAACGTCATATCCATTCCATTTTAAATAATCCTTCAAGCTTTCTGTTTCAGCAACCTCATCATTTTCATAGAGTGGAATATGCTCAAGTGCTGCCTCTTCTTTCCGGTCAAATTCTCTTGTATAAAAAGTAATATTAGGAAGGATCTTTGCTTCCTGTTCCAATGTCTTACTTTCATTTCCACTTTCTTCACTCATCGAAATCCGCTGTTCAGCTGAGAACATTCCTCCTGTGACTAGATGCCTGCGGTCAGCACCGTCCAATTCCCATTGAATAAGAACATGAAAGGTATATGGAATAAATTGTTCTTTATTATTAAAGAAGAACTGCTGATAATAACGGTTGTTTTGTTTTCCCCACGAAGTTCCAGGTTTCAGTATCTGGAAAATCGTTTGCAGGAACACACCTTTCCCGCCCCCATTCATCATGGCAATGAGGCCATTTGTGGATGTCTCATCATTATGGAAATTAAAAGTAGTATCTTTGTATTGCTTTTGCATGCCATCATACTTGAGGCCAACAATTCTAATTCGATGGATTTTCGGCATGCTCAACCTCCTCTGAAGTCATTAATTTTTTAAATAATTCATAACGATCATAATCATGATACAAGTACTCAATTCGCTCAAAAAGCTCTTGTTTTGGAATGGCCTTTGGTATATCGTCACGGTCAAGGATGACAACTAACCCCTCCGTCTCTAATAAACGCATCGCACCGGCAATTAGCCCAATTCTGGTTCGTCTATTGCCTTTTTTAACAGTATAATCCTCCGTGTCGACCTCCATGTATTTCCAAGTGGTCACCACTTCCTGCATATCAATTCGTTCTTCTTCTCCAAATGCAGGTTTCGCTTTAAGAATGCTATCCCAATTCATAATGAGGTCGTTCACTTGCCGCTCTAATGCGTAATAGCTGATTCCTTCCCGCTTTGTGCGAATTTTTGCCGCTTGGTTGCGGTCGATTGCTGCCAAAAATGACATAATGACAACGCTCATCAAATGAAAGTGCTTCTTCGTTTCAACTTGCCGATGTTTTTCTTTCAAATGAGTGAAATTCGTCGCAAAGACAGAGCCGGTTGGCTGGACCACTAATTGGATACGCTTGGGTGATTCAATGATATAGGTACCAGATTCGTCCGCTAATAAAAGAACGGTCTGCCTCACTTCCGGATTAAAATAAGCCTCGAAGTGTTCACTATTCTCGTCGATTACTTTTTCTTTTAATAGAGTAAAATAGACGGCCGAAGCCTTTTTGATCGTTTCTGCATTCATTCTTTCTCCTCCTGTACACATATTTTAAAAGGAGTTATTTTCATTCTGTACCAGGTGAAAGGCTCTGCTCGATGATCAAATGATGTAAAAAGCTTTGAGCCTTCAAATACTTGAAATTGCGGATACTCCATCATTAGTTTATAAAGAAGAATTTCCCTCTCATCGCTTAAGGTATCTTCTTTTCGATACAGTACTTGCACCTTCAGCGGCTTTTTATCAAACATCATCCATAAATCAATCGTTTCCGATTCTTCAAACCATAAATCCTGTACTTCTAATGGTAACTCTACTAAATTAGCTAATGAAAACTCTCCGTATGTTTGTAAATATTGAAAAACATAACTCCATGCCTTAATAACAGAGTCCCAGTTTGTTACGCGCTGACGAGTAATGCTATCTTCCACCTCATCTTCGATTATAACTTCCGTCGTTGGAGTTTCATTAAATTCTTGTTCGCCCCAAATCCAATCGAGCGGCAAAATAAACTCATTCTTCGGTGAAAATAAAGGTGAAAGTACTCGTTCTATTTCGTTAAAACCTTGAACGCCTTCCTTCATGAACCAATTTTCATAAAAATGCTCACGAAAAGAAACTAGGCTATTTTCCCAGAACAATGAAGGGTTCTCCGCTTTTAATCTCATCTCATAGGAAATATTTTGAATCACTAACTTGGCGAAACGATCATGCAATTGCCTTGTATGGCCAATTTTTTCTTGAAGAAGAACGAGTTCCTTCTGAACCAAATCATCTTCTTCATTTCTTCGTTTTGTTTTTTCTATCATACTAGTGATGGTCCGGAAATGATTTTTCTCTTCTTCAAATTGCTTTTCAATTTCCACACGATTGTCTGCCCTTTGCCATTCTTCTTCCATTAATAAGATTTTGGGATTGTTAATCATTTCCTTTTGAAAGGTAAATTCATTGGCCATTAAGCGGTTTACTCGTGAAATGAGGTGATCGAGGTTTCGAGTAGCTTTGCGAAAATTACCGTTTTTAATCAACTGCATACTATAGAGTTGTTAAATGGTGATGGAGAACTCCTCCGCCATTTCCCTGCTCATAAAAATCATTTCCTGAGCAACATCCGTGAGTTTGTAAACAATGGAACCGCCCATTTCTAAATTCGTATATAATTCATCCATTGTGACATAGCGGAAAGTTTGCGTTTCCCAGGATTGTCTTATTTCATCGTAATATAAGGCTTCAAACGGTTTACTATATTCTTCTTTCCCCTGATATAAAAGCCCGCTTGTTATCCGTTCCATTTGCTTATCGTCTGCTAAGAGCCTCATTTGTTTGATGGAATCTTGCACCATATACTTGATATCTGCTTTTCGTCTATGATCATCATCATTTAATTCTCGATAAAAAATGGTGAGGAGCACTTGCATCAGAATGGTTTGGATATGGGGTTTCAGCTCCCCTACTTCCATTCCTCTCCCAAGCTCAAACAATGGGTTTAACCGTTGCAAACGCTTGCCGAATCCTTCCCATGATTCGTTCACATCCATCTCCTCCATGATTCAATTGTTAAAACTTCTTGAGCGATCCGTTTATTTTCCTGCCATAATTGCCATAATAGCGCTTGCTCGTCGTCAGTAAACCATTGAAAAAATAGATCACGGTATTGGGTACTTTGTGTTTGGCCGTCTTTCTGGTCATTCCTTTGTTCAAGGCAATCTAGCATTTTTCGATAAATTTTTAGGGCTGGCTGGATACAGCAATCTGGGTATTTTTCAATCAGGCGAATAAGAATCCCGTATCCTGCAGCATCAAGATCTCCTGCGTAATAGAAAAGATAGGGTTTAGTTGGAAACATTCGAAAGAAGAAGGAAAAACTTCGTTCAATCTTCGTCCCTTCACCATAAATAATCAGTTCAGGTTCATAATCGAGGTCATTTGCTTCCAATAATTTAATGGAAGTATGAAAGAAAGATAGATTCTCAACAATCAAGACCCGCTGAATATCTTTGAGTTCTTTCCCTTGTTTGATCCAAAATACAAAAGGCTCCCCGTAGCGTACCATTTTAAGTTGCTCTTCTGATACCCCAATTCTAGCTAGAAAACCTTTTCCGGCAGGAAAACTTTCTCCATCTAGTAAGAATTTTTCATGACCAAATAGCTCGAGGCTTCTTTCTTCGACCGAAACGATTTCCCGTTCCTGACTGGAGCTTAGGAACGTATATAGATTTTGGATTCGCCCCCATTCCTCTTCTGTTTGCCATTCGGGATGCCGTTCATAATAGGAAAAATCAAACTGATCACTTAATTTCATCATCAGGAGACGATCCCATTTGGCTGCTTGAACTTTTATATTTACCCAATAATAAAGGGCAAGTGCTGGTGTTCTACCATTGTATTGATTATTTTGAATCGGGATCAGTTGTCCTTCGGATTGTAATGTTTCGATGGTACGATAAAACGACGAATAACCATCCCTTTCAAAATAATCATCCAAACGCTTACGCAACTGAATTTCTAAATCATTAATATTTATTTTCTTTTTTTGTTTAGGGTGTTGGATATCTTCAATAAAACTTCTCACCCTTGTTTCAATAACATCGATTGTAATCACCTACTTAAATCTTTTAAACGCCGGATGGTTTTGACTTCTACTAACCAATTTGGACATCCTTATATTATAAACTAGTTGAGTAATGACAGGTAAATGAAATTTTAAATAGATTAATATAATCAAAAAAATGACTATCAATATGATAGTCAATCTTAGTAACAAATAAGGAAATGGGGGAAAGTTTTTTAAAATACTAATTCAAGGAAAAGATCCACGTTTAACTAATTATTTCTTTTGCTTTTTCCTTCATTTCCTTGTATCGCTCATTTAATAGGTCCAAGATTATCTCGTCAGCGGTAAAATACCTAACAACGGCCTTTATTTCTCGTCTTGTGAAATTCCCATGGTCATGAATTTTATATCCTCTGCCGCTAAGTTTATACCTTATGATGAAACTATTCGGTTTCCTATCTTCTCTCGGATAAACCTGAACAAAATTAAGAACTGTTTCTTCGCATGAACAATCAGGATTCATACAATATGAATCAGCTACCAAAAATATCTTTCCAATATAAACAAAGTTGAAATAGTCGTCGTCTGAATTTGGGAAAACCTCTGAAGAACACACCGTAATGCCTTTTGCAATCTTACTAAGCACTGCATTCATAGTACCGCTCCTTTTTTATTATTTTAACAGGCAACATTCCCATTTACCTATTTATTCAAAGAGTAACTCGGTTCAGCATTTTAACAGGAAGGTATGAAAAGATGACATGATAGTGGATATAAAATGATGAAAATGAATGGGGAAGTTTGCAGATTTAATAGAAATGGAATCTAAATTTCAAAATTATCTAATGTTATTATGGTTTTGACATTCATTCTACCTCCCTTCTATCAAATTAGAACACACTGCTTTTTCACCATAATTCTGTCTTTACTAATGGTTTTCTACAATTATGTGAACGCTTCAATTTAACTAATTTTTTGGATGGTTATATTACCGATGACGAATCAATGCGTGATGCATATTTTAAGGCATTTATTGACAAAACAATAGAAGAAATCTAATTCCTATGAAGGAGTGTGGATCCTATATGCCACATTGGCACCCGCGCCGTACGCAAATCGAGCAAAGGATGTTGTCTAATGAATTTTCTATCAATCCCCTTTTCGTCCGTAAAGGAGAAGAGGCCGTTCCGCGTTTTCGTATGCGTGATCAAAGCATGTTACCTGAAACCGCGTATCAAATTATTCACGATGAAATCGCCCTAGATGGAAATGCCCGTCTTAATCTTGCAACATTCGTTACCACTTGGATGGAGCCAGCCGCAGAACGTTTATATGCCCAATCAGTTGACAAGAACATGATTGATAAGGATGAATACCCGCAGACAGCAGCGATAGAGGAACGCTGTGTTCGAATTTTAGCCGATCTCTGGAATTCGCCCGACCCTCATAATACGATAGGCGTTTCGACAACAGGTTCGTCGGAAGCGTGTATGCTCGGGGGCCTTGCGTTAAAGCGGCGCTGGCAAAACGAACGAAAAAAACATGGGAAGCCAATTGACCGGCCAAATATCGTATTTAGTTCTGCCGTTCAGGTGGTTTGGGAAAAGTTCGCCAACTATTGGGAGGTTGAACCGCGTTATGTAAACATTAGCCAAGATCATCCTCATTTGGACCCTGAGGGAGTACTTTCTGCTGTAGACGAAAATACTATCGGTGTGGTTCCGATTTTTGGGGAGACCTATACCGGTATTTACGAACCAGTCGCAGCCATTGCGAAAGCCTTGGACGAGCATCAAGCCAAAACGGGGCTCGATATTCCGATTCATATTGACGCTGCTTCAGGAGGATTTATTGCACCTTTCCTTCAACCAGACTTAGTCTGGGATTTTCGCTTGCCAAGGGTGAAGTCCATCAATGTTTCCGGACATAAATATGGATTGGTTTACCCGGGTCTTGGATGGATCATTTGGCGTGAGGTTGAAGATCTCCCTGAGGAACTCATCTTTCGAGTGTCCTATTTAGGCGGTAATATGCCAACGTTTGCCCTGAATTTCTCTCGTCCCGGTGCACAAGTACTCCTACAATACTATAACTTTCTGCGTTTAGGCAAGGATGGATACTATGAGGTGCAAAAGACTTCTCAGGCAGTGGCGCAATTCCTCAGCAAAGAGATTCTTGATATGGGAGCTTTTGAACTACTGACAGATGGCTCAGATATTCCAGTATTTGCATGGAAATTGAAAGAAGGACACACATCCAACTGGAATCTTTATGACTTGTCTCGACAATTGCGTATATTCGGCTGGCAAGTGCCTGCCTATCCTTTACCTCCAGACATGGAAGAAGTAACGATTATGCGTATTGTGGTTCGAAATGGATTTTCCATGGACTTGGCACAATTGTTCATGCTGAACCTCAAACAGGCTGTCTCCTATCTGGATTCCTTGGATGGACCAATACCACATGACACAAAGTACGACAATGGTTTCCACCATTGATCTCCAAACTCTCAAGATTTGTAGAAGGATAAATCTAGTTTGTCATTAGCAATTTAATGTTATTATTACAGGAATTTGCATAAGAATGTGTATTAAATTGTTGGGGTATATTGGCTGGTGTACCTCAACAATTTAATCTATATTTATTTACAAATTGTAATAAAAATGGTTATTGACTACCTTATTGCCTCAAATTTTCGATTTACAGCAGTCAATGAGCTCTATTGGCTACCCTTTTACTTTGGATTTTTAATTTATGGTCGTCTATAAGCTCTATTGACTACCCTGTTACCTCGTATTTTTAATTTATGGTCGTCTATAAGCTCTATTGGCTACCCTCTTACCTCGTATTTTTAATTTATGGTCGTCTATAAGCTCTATTGACTACCCTCTTACCTCATTTTTATGATTCACGGTCGTTTATAGTTCCTATAGAGTACATTGTTCTCTCATTCTATTCATTTGCAGTCGTCAATTGCTCTCTGATTCTATAACAAGTGGAGTCGGACTTTGGTCGTGCAAGCTCCTTGGATGATTATGATTGTCGTCATTGCCTTATAAACATTCCGATTGGGCTATGTGTCGTAATGGATTTGAAATAGGAGAAAAATAAAATATCATTGCAAAAAAAGGGAGCTAAGTAATTACCATTAAAGATAATTATTTTGCTCCCTTTAACTCGATTTTTTCCACCCAAGAGGATAGTAGTTTACATAATAAAATTACAATTAACCAATATCTTAATATTCAATAGAATCGTAATTTCTAACCATACCGAAAAAGCACCCAAAATGATGCCATAATACTTAAAAGGTTAAAGAGAGTTAAGAATTTCCTTCAGGTTAGTTAATTCATCATTAGATAACGTGATCCCTTTTCCCATTTTCTCATGATTGTCGGACCAGTCACGGAGATCATATTTGGGTTCCCGTCCATTCCAACTAATCAGATTGAGTTCTTTCTTCCATCCTTTTGCAGATTCTGAGATTACGGCAATCGTTTGGATGATTTCATATTTAATTTCTGCCATTTAATTTCCTCCTTAGCAATGATCTCTTAAACAAGATGGGTTGCTTTTTATGTTGTTCAATTATAGCTATCTGTACTTGTATAGCCGCTGATAACCTCCATAAAGTAGTTTAGAATTTTCTAACTCTTGTTTTAGCCCTTCAATCCCATAAACGGAGGGATATATTTTATACTCCCCTATTTTTAAGAAATCATATTTCGATAAACAACCACACGCTGTTGTGAAGTGAGTTTTGCTTATACAAAATCACATTTTACATTTTTACAAATTCATTCATTTATTTGTCTTAAGAATGATGACGTTTGTCCAAACCATGGTTGTCTTAAGACAATATAATAAACTGTACTTATCATGTAATTCAAAATATAACTGGGAAACTAAATCCTTCATTAAAAAACCAGTAAAGATAGGATGACAAGGCTTATGCGAACTATTGTATTTATTGAAACTAACAAACATGGATCCAGTAGAGAAGCAATAAAAGCTGCTGAAAGACTTGGATATTTTACAGTGTTATTCACCAATAGACAAAAATACCTTCAACAAAGAACCGAATTTCCCGAAGTCCATCAAATGATTTTAGTCGATTTATCAAATCATGTCGAAATAAGAAAAAACATAAACAATTTACAAAAACAAGGTAAACAAATAAAAGCCATTATGAGTTTTGTACATTCTTTCGTCCATCTAGCAGCAACCCTATCAGAAGAATTTTGCTCCACTGTAGTCTCTTCGGATGCCATTTTAAAAATGGAAAATAAAGTTCTAACTCGTGAGCTTCTTAAAAGACATCCAAATTCTCCCCATTATGAACTTTATAATCCAGATGATTATTCCTTAGAGTACTTTATTGATTTAGCCAAGGACCATTTGCCTCTTATTGTTAAGTCTCCCACATCTGCCGGCTCCAAAGATGTTATGTTGGCAAATAACGTGAACCAGTTAAAGCTGGCCATACAAGAATTACTAAAAAGAAATGAACAGATTTTACTGGAGGAATATCTTAAAGGACCCCAATATTTAGTTGAAGTTTTAGTTCACAATGGCAAAGTTCATATTGTAGCGATCATCGAACAACAGATTACTCTTTTTCACCGATTTATCGTAACCGGATATAGTTTACTACCAGATATCAATCAAAGAATGTACCGTAATATTTTTCACTCAGTAAATTCCATTTTACAAGCTTTTCAGATGAGAAATGGTGCCTGTCACCTTGAAATGCGTTTAGTCAATGGGGTATGGAAATTGATTGAAATTAATCCAAGAATTTCTGGTGGAGCGATGAATCGAATCATTGAGGTCGGATATGGTATTAATTTAGTAGAGGAAACTATTCAATTAATGTTAGGAAATGAGCCTAGCCTGACTAAAAAACACAGTAAGTATGTTTATGCGCATTATTTAACAGTTGAGTCTAGAGGGAAAGTAAATAGGGTAACGGGGAAAGAACTCAGCTCTCAAATTGCCGGCGTAGAAGAGGTATATATCAAACCCCGACAAGGTCAGATCGTACGTCCGCCAATATCCATGGGAGATCGTTGCGGATACATTTTGGCATCCTCAAATAATAAAGCAGAAGCGAAAAGTATTGCCATGCAAGCAGCCAGCAATATCCATTTTGACCTTGACCCAATTTAAAGTACTCAGTGACAACTAATGAGTATGACGTTCATCGTAAGCTATTAATATTTTAGTCTTTTTATGAGAAAAGGTATTTGGAGAGGTGAAAAAGAAGTAAAATGACGCTAATAGGCATGCTTCATCATCGTAGAGATCCAAATAAAGTAAAGAAAGCATTTGCTTATGCCGCTGTAGCAAAAGCAGAAGGTGTAACCTTTTTTTACTTTACCCTAGGAAAAGTGAATATCAAACAGCATAAAATTTTAGGAAAATCCTATGAAAATGGACAATGGGTTGAAAAGGAGTTTCCTTTCCCTGATGTCATTTATAATGCAAGCTATCTTGCAAGTGAGAAAACTAAACATATCTTTGATTATTTGTATGATAGGATTCCGTTTACAAGTCATTCGATTGGGGACAAATTATCGGTTTATAACAGAATTAAAAGAGCAAACAAATATAAACATTACCTTATTCCTTTTTATGAATTAACGAACGTTCAGATATTTTTTGACATGATAAAACGTTATCAAAAAGTAATTATTAAACCGTTATCTGGGCATCAAGGAGGCGGCATTGTTTTTATTGAAAAAGATGGATCCAATCATTACAAAATCAATGATGCAGGGGTAGAATCATCTATTAATGAAAAACAATTGTTAGACTGGTTATCTCATAAAGTACAAGAAAAAGATTACGTCATTCAACAGTTTATTACAAGTCAAACAAAATCGGGTCATGTTTTTGATTTCCGGTTGCATGTACAAAAAAATGGACAAGGAAAATGGGTGATTACTTCTATCTATCCAAGGATCGGGCGTTTAGGGACCATAACTTCTAATATGGGGAGTGGTGGTTATAGTACTTACCTGGATATTTTTTTACAACAAGAGTTTGCAGACTCTTGGTATGATATTAAAAAGTATCTTGAACAGTTTGCGATCAGTTTTTCCAATCATTTTGATTCTTTGTATGACGATGAGTTGGATGAATTAGGAATTGACGTTGGAATAGATGAAAACCAAAAACTATGGCTTTTTGAAGTGAATTGGAGACCAGGTCCACCTAATATTTACAGTCTTGAATTAGATGTAGCTAAAAATACGATATTGTATGCTAAATATCTAGCTGATAAAAATAAACATAAATCTTAAAAAAACAGCTTGCCGCTCATGGACAGCACCTCCAATTGTAAACAATTGGATTGCCATTCATGAAAGGAAAGCTGCTTTTTTTATGGAAAGTTTCAACCATTTTAACTTCTTAAATATTCAATGACATCATCCATGTCTGAATCATTCGCGTTTGTTTTAAAATAAACAATGTCATTTGGGAGTAAAAATGAATCAAAAAACCTCTTCATTTCATCTGCATCTGAAAAATGATAAACATGATCCGGATTCACTCCTGCCTCTATAGCAGGCTTTTGAAAATCTTTTGCAATAAACCCTTTGGTAATGAGAATATCGACCCCCAAAGCAGCGACTAAATGTCCTGCCTTTTCGTATTCTTCATCTGCATATTTTCCCAGTGAGCACATTCTTCCTAGAACAGCAATTTTTCTTTGGGTTGGCAAGGCGATCTTGCTTAATGTTTCTAATCCTTTTCTTAAGGAGGCAGGATTGGACTTCCACGTATCATCCACCAATGTAATTTGATTTCGTCCTTCCATTATTTCAAAATGGGATCTCATGTGATGATAAGATGCTAATCTCTTTAAAGCATAGGGAATTTCTACTCCTAACATAGAAGCTGCGGCTAATGCAGCAACTGCATTATATACACTATGCTCCCCAAGACCCGGTATATATCCTTTGTAATCCCTTTGCTTATATTCCATCCAAAACATCATGCCGGATGAATGGTATTGATACCTCTTAATCCTAAAACTAGCATTCTTGTTTTTTCCGAATGTGATAATCTCTCCCTTAAATTTAGAAGTATTGATGGAGGAAAGATAGGGGTCGTCCGAGTTTAGTATGAGAATCCCTTCATTGTTCATACCTTCCATTATTTTTGCCTTTTCTGCTAGATAATTATCAAATGATCGAATTTTATCCGTATGATCTACATCAATCATTGTCATTATCCCCATCGTCGGGTAAAAATACTTACAAGACTCCGTCATATCCCCTTTTTTAGATACGGCTGTTTCAAACACTGCCACATCCGTATTTTCATCCATACCCAATAAATAAGAAAGGTTATAATAATCGGCATTTTTGCTGGATATGGTTGCCTGGACATTGTGTGTATCTTCTAATATGTGTTTTAGCATTTCCTTCGTTGTAGACTTTCCACATGTACCTGTAATGGCGACGACAGGAATGTTGAACAGATGCCTGTAATACGAAGTGAATTTAAAGAAACTGTCTTTGAGATCCTTTACCATAATGATTTGCTCAGAATTTAATCTTTCCATATGTGAAAATGAAGTATCTGTAACGATAAATACATTCTTGTAATTCTTTATCCTTTCAACAGGCACCTCTCTATTGTTGAAACGAAAATATAACGTATGGCTCCCTATTTCAGATCTGTCATCAGTAACCGTCTTGATCCGTATACCTTTTTGCTTTACATTAGGCTGTATGTTCATGGCAGTTAAAATGTTCTCTAATAATAATGTCTTCAAAATGTCCCCCCTGATGTTCTTTTTTGAAAAAGCATTTCCCCCAATATTACTGTTCTTTATGGTAGTTGTGCTTGCAGCATTATGATTTCAAAGCCTAATGTATCATATGATTTGTCCCCTCATTCGGGTGTGTGATAAATACACAGGCAATTAGCGGAAATGAATCATTGTTTGGCAACCGGAGGAAAAAAGGAAACATTAAATACTTAAAATCTCATTTCATAATAAAGAATCTCTTAAAAATCTTACCGTTTTTTTCTTTTTTTCGACAATAGGTGATTCCCAACTTATTATTAAGAGCATTAATGGGAAAAATATTTTTAATAACACGCAAAGTGGGGGCACACAGTGGACAAACAAATTAAAGAGCTTCAAGATCAATTAAAAACAGAACATAAAGAAATAGCAAAATATACACAGCATGTAGTGGAAGCGATAGATAAATTAGTGGACGAACATCGACGGATAGTGGCTTCAAACTCCCTAGCTGGGATAAACCCGGATGGGGAGAAGGAATATACTTTTTACACAAGTATGAGTGAGGTAAAGCGAGTACTTATCGTTGAATTACAAAAAACCGTTGAGGATTTTAAACATCTTGGTGACAAGCATTATGTTAAAAATTATCCAGATGGTGTAAAAAAATGAAAAGTATATGGGAAAGATTTAAATCTCTTTCCCATTTGTCAAAAACTTTTTACGTTACATTTACTGTGTTAAGTATTCATCCTGATCTACAAACCAATATGGTAATAAAAAATAAATCGGATCTATTTTTGTTTATGTTGGTCTGCTACCACCAATACATCCATATGTCGTACCTCTCTTAACAATCGTTGAAAAACAGCACCCTTTATTATTTCCTCATAACGGGTACGAGCAGATTGTCCAATAATTACTTGAGTTGTATTTTTTTCATTCATCTCACTTACCAGTTTTCTAAAGACACTGCGCCGGTCCGAGACATACCAGGTTGCTTTAAGACGATAGGCAATACGAAATCCACGGCGAATCAGCCTTTCACTGTCAGGCCTTATATTAGTACAAACAAAAATAACTTCTTACTTTCGCCAATATCCGGAACGGTTTCCCGGACCCTTACACCTGTTATTTGTTCTACGCTGAAGCTGTAAAATGAAGCGCTACAAAGTTTCCCACTAAAATATGAATGAAAAAATCGCACAGGATAGAAGTTGACTTATTGGCTTAAATGTACCCTGTTAATAATATAAAAGAGCCTAAAAAAGGCTCTACTCACTATTACATATACTTTCGAGTTTGGGAGGTTAGCACAGTACTTAGGCAAAAGTTCGATAGAATTTTGCCTAAGTACTACGTTCCTTCTATTTTTTCATAGCCTTATCGACTTTTTGATTGACCGATTCTTGATAGAGATCAGCGTAAGTTTTTGAATCTTCAATCAGCGCATCGCAGAAAGCAGCAACGTCTGTTCCTGTGACTTCAAGCACACCTTTCCTATCAGCTGCACCTTCTTCAAAGAAGCTGAGAATTTCCGAGAGCAGTCCGATACCTTCGTTTAGCTCAACAGGACCGACTTTGAAGAGATATTTTTGGATCTCTTTATAGACAATTTGGTAATCTTTCGGAAGTGCTTTTACGCGCGAAACATGGGCTCTCCATTCTTGTTTGCCTTCGATGATTTTTTTGATACTCATTTCAGACCTCCTAATTTTCTTGCTACATTCTTGTTGAGTTGGTCACGCCATTTATCTCTATAAGATTTTGCGCCTTCATCACCAATAAGCGCTGCGCAGAAGCCTTTGATATCATCCCCTAGTACTTCTTCGACGCTCTGGCCGTCGGCTGATGTAACTTCAAGCAGTTCAAGAGCACTGTCAAGAATCGGCATCAGATTACGACCGGTGAAATCTCCGTGAATCCATAGATTACTTTTAATTTCATTCCAAGTAGTTTGATATTCAGCTGGCAAGGCTTTTGATCGTGCTTCAAAACCTTTCATTTCTTTAGTCATATCGCTACCTGTTATTTTTTCTAAAAAGTTCATTGTAGTCTCCTTTAAGATACTAAGCTGTTCAGCAAAGTTCTATTATTTAATCGCCTCGTTGAGTTTTTTTCAGCTAAAATACTCATGTTTGTTCTCCTTTATATTGCTTTAATTCGTTTAGTTTGCTTGAGACAAAGTTCCATTTGGCCCAGAAATTTTCCAGTTCTTGCTGACCAGCTTTATTGAGCCGATAAAATTTGCGCGGTGGGCCCATCGTTGATGACTTTTTCTCAATATCCACGAGTTTATTTTTTTCGAGCCGCATCGTGATCGTGTAAACTGTTCCCTCCACAATGTCGCTAAAGCCCAGTGCCCGTAGCTGCTGCGTGATTTCATAGCCGTAGGTTTCGCCACGGCTGATAATTTCTAGCACGCACCCCTCAAGCACACCTTTAAGCATTTCTGTAATTTTATTCATATTTTTCTACTTCTTTCTTCTTAGTACTTTCACGGCAATAATCTGTATTACAGAATAGTGAAATAAAATTTTTGAATCACTCTTTTGTGATTCAGCTATTTGGTGTAACAGATATTAAGTAATACTTACTACCACTATATAATAACACTGAGTACTACCTTAGTCAATTTTTCTATCCGCCTCCCTAAAGTGAGTAAATGCAAACTTTATGAAAAACCTAAAACATTGTTTCGAAACATTTCTGCTACCTTCTGATGATCCGCTTGTTCTAAGTCTAATTGTGATATATGGTCAATCCTTCGCCATGTTTTTTAGGGATTTAGAAATTTCAGTGACCTGCTAGCTGTTCAGGTTGGATTACAGTATCCTTAAGTAAATAATCTGCCTTTATTAAGCTTCTTCACCTGCCGTTAGATTGAGTTCGAAACCACTTGGGATTTGTCTTCCGGTAGATTGGGTAGATTGCCTATGCTTGGGTACAAGCTTTTGGTTCTCCTGATACGAATCTATTTCTTCTACAGTCAGTAACGATTCATTTTCCCAGTTTTTGAGAATCCCAATGACATAACTAAGCCTTCGTTTGTTATTGGCACATGCTATATTCATCGCTTTTAATATCACTTCTTTCGGCTTTAGAAAACTAGAATCATCTAACCAAAATAACAGCTGCTGTTTCGCATTTATATTCGTAAAACCAAATCCATTTTGGTCCCAAAACTCAATGATTTCTTTTGCATCTACAGATTTTTGATGATTCACTGTTTCATGATTATTCTCTATATTTGGCTGAAAAGCTTCTTGTTGTTTTTTTTCTTTTTTATTTTCTTTTTCTTTTTCTTTTTGTCCCCCTATCGTATAACGGTACGTCGACGTATCGTCAAGTTCCTCACATTCCGAGTCTGGATATGTTTCATTTTCATCTTGGCAGCTAGCTTCGTTACCAAAAAACCTCTCTTCTTGTTCACAAAAAGATTCATATAGGCTGCGAATATCCTGTTTTTGAATGGATTCGGCAACATATTTAATTAGTGAGAGATCCTCTACTTCCTTTAACTCGGAATAAATACAGTCCATCACCGGTTTTCCACCTTTATGCAGATTATCTTTTCCCCAATATTTAATCGCGAGTTCTCTCGTTACGGGATTATAACGAATTAACTTGTAAAGCTCGATGAATCGCTCCATTAACGAATGAACACTATCAATCGAATAGCCCAAATCAAATGCCATTTGTTTTTTCGTAATCTTATAGATACCAATTTGAGTTGTATGTGGATTCGTAAGCAGATAGAGGTAAAAATATTTATCCTCCGGTGACATCTCTTCTGAAACAATCGGATTCTTCCAAAAATCAGTACGGACCATTCTAAACCTTGCCATCTTTAACCACTGCCTTTCTTTTTAAAAAAATTTCTTCTTTACTTGATATATAAATAAATGATGAAAATGGTCATATGTTTTTCAATAATTTGTGAAAAGTTTATGACACCCTTTCATCACCTTGTTCTTTGCGGAGGCTTTATGTAAAAGCCACCTGTCCTCAACACTTCTACAATATCGAGATATGTTAGGTAAAGCGAATTTCCATTATTCGAATTTGAGGGCATTTTTAGTGTCAAACATCAAAAAAACGCCTTCAAATTAGAAATTTTGAAGGCGTTTTTGCAATTTTGAGGGATTTTATAGTATTTTTGTGCTTCTACATTAGGCAGCTAGTTTAATGAATATTATGCTTTCTAAAATTACCACCCTTCACTTCTGCTACGTCGTATACGGTAACAAAGGCTTTTGGGTCTATCTCATTGATGATTTCCTTTAGTTTGGTTTCTTCTAAACGGTTAATGACACATGTGATTTCTTTAAACTTTTCATGGGAAAAACCGCCGTATGCTTCTTTATACGTTGCACTTCGCCCTAAACGGTCTCGGATGGTATCTACCATTAATACTGGTTGAGTGGTGATAATTTGGAAGGTTTTCGAACCACTTAAGCCTTCTTCCACAATGTGAATGACTTTCGAAGCAATAAAGTAAGCAATGGCCGAAAGAATCGCCCCTTGTAGACCAAATACAAAGGAAACAAAAATAAACACAAATATGTTCAAGAATAGAATGAGATCACTTGTACCAAACGGTAATTTTCGCGATAGGAGAACGGCAAGCATATCAATCCCATCTAATGCCCCGCCATTACGCAAGGCCAAGCCCATCCCAAATCCAAGGATAATACCGCCAACAACGGTAATTAACAACGTATCCCCTTCAATAATAGCTGGGGTATGGTGCAAGAGACTTGTACCGACAGCTAGTGAAACAATTCCGATGATTGAAAAAAGTGCAAAACTTTTTCCGATTTGTTTATATCCTAACCAGATAAAAGGAAGGTTTATAATGGCGATTAAAACTCCTAACGGTAAATCAAATAGTTCTGATCCAACGATACTAAGACCCGTCACTCCCCCATCCGATACGTTGTTTGGAATTAAGACCGTTTCTAGTCCGTATGCAGCGATAAAACCCCCGATTATGACCATTAATCCTCGCAGGATCAATTTTAGTTTATTAGGTTTATGTAATTTGTTTTTCTCCATATTTTTCCTCTCTTCCACTTTCTTTTTCAAATTTAGCTCTACTTAATTACTCGTAAACCTCCTATGAATCATTTGAACTTATAAATTGACATCGATTTGAGTGGAAATCATTTCTTCTTTTGTTATTCCTAAAAATTTTAGTGTCTCTGCAGGTGTAGAATGGTTAAAGTGTTTTTGTAAAAGTGCAATCGAGACACCTTGTTTGAACGCATGAAATCCAAAGGTCTTTGCCAATGAATTTGTCCCAATTTTTCCTTCTATGCCTACCTTTGCAGCGGCTTCATGGATAATTCGATAGGCCTGTTGTCGAGTAATCGGTTGTTTAAACTTTCGGGATTGGAATAAATAAATCTGTTCTTCCTTGTTGACCTGGTTTAAGTAAGACACGACCGCTTCCTTCACCTTTTTATTTAAAAATACGGATTTCCTCCTTTCGCTCTCCATTTCAGAGTAATGATAAAAATCTTTGATTTCTCCCTCGCTATTAAAAAGCTCCTTCACCTTTATCAAAAGCAGTTCAGATATTTTTAGGCCTGTATTGATTCCAAAAACAAACAACAAGTAATCCCGATCGGAATGTTTTTTAAGGTAATCTTTTAAGGAATTTATTTGTTCTAGGTCTCTAAGTGCATCGACTGTTTCCAACTCATCATTACCCCTTCAATGTTACTAATTTAAGTTTAATTTATAATTGAGTAACATTCAAATCTCCCGCCTATGATTTACTGATATATTTATTTTCTGAAAATGAATGTTCAAGTATACTTAGCATTCCAAAACGAAAAAACGGCCCCAGCTCTATAGTGTATAGAGCTAAAGCCGCTTAGTACGATGTTTTTTCTTTACGATTCATTTTATTTAGGACATTATAATAAACCCAAACAGCATTCATTAGTAATAAGGCACCCGTAATTAGAAACACAGATCTGATTCCAAAGTAAGCCGCCGTCTGTCCACCTAAAATGGATCCTCCAAATACCCCTAAATACCCTGCTGACATGGTAATGCCAAACACTCGACCCGTAAGGAAATCTGGGGTAATTTTCTTAAGCAAAGTATTTACCGAAGGCATTAATCCTGCTGATGCCAATCCTAAAATAAATCTTAGCACCATTAACTGCCAGGGATTTTTAACAAAGGCTTGCGGGATAAATATCAATCCTGCCAAAATAAGTGCAGCAAAGATGACATGTTGTGCTCCAAGTTTATCCGATAATTTACCAAGTCTTGGAGCTGCCAAGATACTTGCCAGTCCCGAGGCCGAGAATGTCAAACCAGCTAACAAAGCAACATGGCTAGAGTTCTTTGTTAATAAAGTAACATAGATTGTAATGATCGGTTCAATAGAATAAAGAGCCAATGTTAGTATAAAAAAGGTGACAAACAAAGTGATAGTTAAACTTTTTTCTGGAACCTGACTCCATATTTTTTTTATAGGAAGTACTTTTTTTTCTAGGCGGTTAAAAGATTCCTTTACAAATAAAGCAGTGGCAATAAATGAAATAACCAGCAAGCCTCCTGTTATAAAAAATACATTTTGCAATCCAGTGCTCTCTTCCAAATAACCACCAACCATCGGACCAATCAATGAACCTGCTGTACCTGCCGTTGAAAGTGTACCCAGAGCAAATCCTGCATGTTCTTTATCTGTTTGAGTCGCAATCAAAGCCGTACAGGCAGAACCAAACCCGGCAATCACACCTAATAATAATCTTAATCCAATGAGTTCAAAAACATTTTGTGCAAACCCCATACATCCAATAACGATTCCCATCCCGAGGCTTGCCCGCATGAGCATGAGTTTACGCCCGTATTTATCCGACGCACTTCCCCAAATAGGTGAAAACACAGCTGAAATGATAAAGGTTGCCCCAAACGCAAATCCCGAATATTTGGCAATTAAAGCCGTATTATGAACACCGAGATAGTTAATATATAAAGGCAATACTGGTGCGATTTGGCTCATCCCTATACTGGACATAAACATCCCAAACCAACATACAATTAAATTCCTTTTCCAAATTGGCATAAATGGAAGCTGTCCTTTCCTGTGTTTTAAAAAGCCAACAAGCACCTCTTTAGGTGAAGAGGCGCTTGTTGGTTTTACTCGATTTTCTCAAGGATTGATTAAGTTAATTTAAAGTACTAATCCAAGTGTCCACAGTCTGAACATCTGCTTGGCGTGGAAATACCTTTTCGATGAGAACGCGGTGAACCTCAGTATCTGTATCGAGACATGCATCTGAAAGCACGGTCATGGCAAAATCTTTATCCCCCGCTTCCCTTAATGTGGATAATACGACTCCACTTGTAGAAATGCCGCAAAGGACAAGTGTGTTGATTTGTTGAGAACGAAGAATGACTTCTAGATTGCTGCCGGCAAATGCACTAAATCGGTACTTTGTAATAACTGGTTCATTTGGTTTAGGCTGAATAGATTCGTGAATTTGTGTGGCTGAATCAGAAATGGTCATTCCGCCATTTTTAGAAATGGCTAAGAATGCTTTATTTTGTGGGCTAACTTCTGGATACCCCTCGCTAAACCCCACTCGAATAAAAATAACTGGAATATGGTTTTGACGAGCCGCTTCAATTGCTTTTTGAAATGGATGAAGAACATCTGCATTTTCTGCGAAACGGGATACAATACCATTTTGCAAATCCATGACTAACAATGCGGATTTCTTATTTTGATTTTGCATAGGTTGTATATTCCTCCTTTTTGGATTACTATTAAACGGAGAATTCTCCTCTTCATACTAAATGGAGACCTCTCCGCTTGTCAAGTTCTAGATATGTATTGAATTTTTTAGGATGTGATAGATAGCATGATAAATGACGAGAACACCTCCCGCACTCGGACTGAACGACGTGATGCAGCAAAGAATCGTCAGCTTATATTAGATACAGCTCATAGGCTTTTTGAGAAATTTGGTGTTGAACACGTTAGTATGAATCAAATTGCCACAGAAGCACAAATTGGTCCAGGCACACTTTATCGCCGTTACCGAAACAAAGGGGAGTTATGCCTGGATTTAATTAAAGATAGTGTTGATCTTTTTTTCGAGGATATTGAAGTATACTTGAAGGAGAACGGTCAAGTACCGCCCAATCAAAGACTGAAAGAAGTACTCAGCTTTTTTATACGTTTTAGGGAAAAAAAAGCACAACTGCTTACAGGTGTCGAGGAAGCAAAGTCAACGAACCCACTTAAGACTCGGAGCCAAAGCCCTTTATATGCTGAATTACATCAAATCATGGTCGATCTATTTAACGAAATGGAAGCAAACGAACAGACCTATTCGCACAGTGCATTTAAAGCTGATATGGTGCTTATGGCTTTGAGCAGCGATTCGTATTTTTTCCAAAGGGATGTACGTGGTTATTCGCCTGAGGAAATTTTGGAACTGCTCTGTTCTACTTTTATTTTCAATTAATTAAAGTAATTTATTTCCCACCAAAAAGGTCCCCTAATTTTGTAAAGGGTACCGTTTTGAGGTGCTTTTCTAAAAAAATGCACCGAAATGACAGCCTTTTTGATATCGTAAATGGCATATAAAAAAGCAAAACTCGCCCCAAAAATAGCGAGTTTTCTTTGTTATAAATTACCCGTTCTTATTGAACTAAAGCACCCGGTTAGCGCAGTGGAGGACTATTCGAATCCAGGTGCACCGGTGTATTGGGCTGTCCGTGAGCGACCATAAGTTACTGTGGTTGGCGTTTCTTTTCTTCACTTTGACGGACGATCTTGTCAACGACGTGCTCGATCGGTGCGGTGGCGTCGATTATAATTCCGTTTTTGGGAATGTCTTCTTTCGTTTGGTGCAATCGCACAATGAGTTCCCGTTCCGTTTTCTTTCCGCCCCACTCATTTTCAGGTCGCTCGTCAAGCCGCCGGTTCAATGTGTCAAGGTCGACCTCGAGGACAAACACGCCGTCAAATAGATCTATGAATTTCGAAAAGTTCCTAGAACCACCGCAGAAAAATGTTACCGCCTCATCCTGGTTGGCGACCAAAGCTTTTACTTTATCTACATGCCAAATGTGGTGCTCGTGCGTGACGCCATCCGTACGTGTACCAGTTTCCGGATCGCCTTGATAAGCCAATTCACGGTCACCATTAATGGCATGGTAACCGCGCCGCTGCAATTCTTTGCAGACCGAAGTTTTGCCGGTGCCGGAAACGCCTTCGATCAGATAATTCCTAATGCCCATGGCTAGACCCTCCATTACTGTCGCTAAACTGCCCCTTGTTTTTGAAAAAAATAAATTGCCGGCAGCCAAAGTGCACCGAAAACGGAACCCTTTACTAATTTTAGGAACCTTTTCATTCTTTACGCTTATCCATTTAATTGTTTCACTTTTATAGGCTTTTTTTCCTTGCTTACTTTGATAATTTCACTGATAATACTAATGGCAATTTCTTCTGTTGTTTCCGATCCCATCTCCAAACCGATAGGAGAATGAACCTGCTCCAATTGTTCTTGTGTGACTCCTTCACTTTTTAATTTTTCAAAAATTCTTATGACCTTGCGTTTGCTGGCGACCATTCCAACATAGGCAATCGGAAATTGCAGGGCTGCTTTTAAAACCATATCATCTCCGTCTTTTGTCACAATGACCACATAGGACTTTTCATTAAGGTTCGCTGCAAATATTGCCTTTCCAATATCCTCGTTTACAAATAGGTGAGTTGCATTAGGAAAACGTTCCTTCGTACAATAACCCATGCGATCATCTACAATGCAATAAGGATATTCGAGGAAATCAGCGAGTTTTGCCAACGCATAGCCTAAATGTCCGGCTCCAGCTATAACGAGTTCAGGCCTGCTTGTATAAATTTCAATAAATACCCGCAACGTGCCGCCACAATTCATTTGAATCCCGTCTTTTGCCTGATTATTCAATTTGTATTCAACGATTTTCGATTGGCCATTTTGGATTGCTTTTACACTATCTTCAATGATAAAGTGTTCAGCCAAGCCACCTCCGATAGTGCCTTCAATTGTACCATCACGGTATACAATCATTTTTCCAACATGCCTAGGAGTCGAGCCCTTTGATTCAATGATCATAGCTAGAGCAAAGGTTTCGTTCTGACGCGTTAGCAAGGCCACTTTTTCCATCAATAGCATGAACAGCTCCCCCCTTTTATAACCGTTAATTCGGTTGATATTGCTTCCTACTTAGAAAATAACGTAAAAGATTTAAGGCGACTGTTTTTCTATATAAAGCAGTCGAGCGCTGATCGTCGATTGGTTTTATGATCTTATCGAAGTCTGCCACAACCTGAGCGATGTCTGCATCGGCTAGTGGTATGGTCTTACCAAGCAGTTTCTTTTCAATATCAATGGAACGTACCATTGTAGGCCCGACCGCCCCAAAGGCAAAACGGACATCATCTATTACCTCGCCATTTATCCGGATATATCCTGCAAACGATACTTTGGCAATGGCATCGGCATTGCGGTTGCCGACTTTCTCAAAAACGACGTAAGCACCTTCTTCGAATATGGAAGGCAAAATAATTTCAGCCAAAATTTCATTTTGATTCCGACCGACCCTTCGTGGACCTTGAATAAAATCGCTAATCGTGACGATGCGATCACCGGTAACGGAGCGCAGCAAAAGTTTTGCGTTGTAGACATATAATAATGGCAGGGTGTCGCCAGCCGGAGAAGCGTTGCAAATATTTCCTCCCAATGTCCCTCTGTTTCGAATGGCCGGTGCCGCAATGGTTTTGATTGCGTCCTTTAAGGCAAAAGGAATGAACGGGTCTTCCAGTAATTCGCTATAGGTACAGCAGGCACCAATGTGAAGATCCTTTTGATTTTGATACACACGTTTCAGTTCATAAAGATGATCAATAAAAATAAGTGGTTTAAGGATTTTCGGAGGTACTCCTCTTCGACTTTTGTGCAGGACCATGACATCGGTGCCTCCGGCCATGATTGCACAGTCTTCTTTATTCAATTGGCTCAACGTTTGGTCTAGACGATCGAATCGATAGGCGGTTATTTTTTCTCCCATAAGCCGTCCCCTTTTTTAGCTGCCAGGTTGATCGCATCCACAATCATATTGTAGCCCGTACATCTGCATAGATTTCCGGAAATCCCCTCACGAATTTCATCCTCTGAAGGATGAGGGTTTTTGGATAATAAGGCGGCACTTGCCATAACCATCCCAGGAATGCAGTACCCGCATTGCACTCCTCCGGCAATAGAATAGCATTCATCTAGAATCTTAAATTGTTCCGTTTCCATGATCCCTTCTATCGTTTGAATATCGGCTCCCTCTATCGAGCCAATTGGGATCAGGCAGCTGTTTTGCAGGAGGCTATTCACAAAAACACTACAGGCTCCGCATTCTCCCTCACCGCAGCCTTCCTTTGTACCGATTAACTCAAACTCATCTCTTATAAAATCTAGTAATCTTGTTGTGGCTGGGACATCCGTTTCTACCGTTCTTCCATTCAGGGTAAATTTTATCAACCTTGTTCACCTTCTCTCATCCACAGACTTTCCATAATGACTTCCGGTGTAATGGGAATTTGTTTAAATGAAGTTTTCAGCGCATCCTCAATTGCCGCTTGAACGGCTGGAGCGCCGCCGATTAAGGTCAATTCCCCTGCGCCCTTCGCTCCATATGGACCATCCGCATAGGGGTTATTAAAGACCTTGCTTTCGATGGGTACAACGTCCAATGAAGTCGGCGGTCCATAATCCGAGATGCTTTTTTGTTGGATCTTACCAAGATGAGACGTCATCTTTTCTAAATAACCGTACGCTAATCCTTGAGCTAAACCACCGTCAATTTGACCTTTCATAATCCGGTCATCGATGACCTTCCCCACTTCATAATTGGCGTATACTTTTTCCAACTTTACATTTCCTGTTAACGTATCCACTTCTACTTCCACGATATTCACTCCCCATGAATAAGCCGGGTAGGCATCTCCAGTGAAGGTTTTCTCGTTCCAAGGAATCATTTCACGATGAACATAGTTCTCCACTACTTCTTGTTCCACCCCTGTTTGCCACTGAGCCTTCAGTTTTTGGGCGGCACGTTCAAGCAATTTTCCGACAATCATTGTCGTCCTGGAGGCTACGGTCGGACCAGAGTCGGGAACCTCTTTGGTATCGGGATTAGGATACAAAACTCTTTCAAACGGGAGGTTGAGTTCTTTAGCGACAATTTTACTCAACGTGGTATATATTCCTTGTCCCATATCAGAATTGGAGATTTTCAGCATAACCTTAGCGTCTTTTGATTTAATCAGCTTCACCGTTGCTTTTATATGATCTCTTTCACCGCTGCCTGTAAATCCGCATCCATGGAGAAATAGCGAAGTTCCGATTCCTTTTTTATAGCGCTGATTTTGTTGATTCAGACGCTGAAACTCCCTTTTTCTCTTTTTGTACTCAGAAGTGTTTAGCAAGTCCTCTATCATTTCTTCCATTAATATGGGGTCGCGGAAATTTCCTTTGGTGATGGTGGGGTCTCCTTGTTTGACGAGGTATTTTCGTTTATATTCAAGTGGTTCGATGTTTGCTAGTTTACTAAGATGTGCTATATGACTTTCAATTCCGGCAAAGCTTTGTGGAGCACCGAAGCCTCTGAAAGCACCGTTAGGAACAGTATTAGTTTTTAAGACATAACCTTTTGCATGAAAATGCGGAATTTTATACACACCGGCACTGTTTATTAAGGCACGCTGCAGCACGACAGAGCTCAATCCTGCATTCGCTCCTCCATCCAGAAAAACATCTACACACATGCTCAAGATGTTTCCTTCCTTATCAAGGGCCGTTCGGTATTTGAGTTTGGACGGATGCCTTTTTGTCGTAACCAGCATATCCTCAGAGCGGTCGAACACGAGCATGACCGATTTTTTGACGGTTTTTGCCGCAACAGCTACATGACACGCCATCATCGAAGGAAACTCTTCCTTGCCGCCAAAGCCTCCGCCAGTAGGGCTTTGGACCACTCTGACTTCATCGTCACCACAGGCTAAAGCGCTTAGCAAGGCATTTTTTATATAATAAAGACATTGCATGGAACCCTGGACGACAATTTCATCCTCCTTATAAATGGCAAGCATTCCTTGTGGCTCAAGGTAGACATGCTCCTGATAGCCCGTATCATATTCTTCTTCGATGATTTGATAGGCTCCCTGCTCGATCACTGAAATGGTCTCTAATCCCTCGCCAAATTCATAGCTTGCCATCACCACTCCGGATACTGATTTTTGTTGGATGGCATCGTCCAATGTATAAATGGCCTGATGTTCTTCAAATTCAATCTTCACTTTTTCTAACAAACGATACAGGGTATCCAGGTCATCTCCTACAAGCATAAGAATTGGCTCACCAATATAATTGACCCATTCATTGGCAAAAATGGGCTGATCTTCTTGGATAATTTTCACATAATTCGGTCCAGGGATATGTTCTGCCCCAATGGCTTCATATCCTTCCGGAAGGTTTGGTAAATGAATGGATTTGATTTTTCCAAAAGCAATCGGTGAGCGAACCAAAACACCATAAACCATGTTTTCCACTTTCACATCACTAATATAAGCCAACTGGCCCGATACTTTCCCTTTATGGTCCTTTTTGGGCACTGAGGTGCTTATGTCTTTTAGATTCATTCCAACAACACCCTTCGACGCATTTTTTATAGCGCACACATGATCAATAGAAACCTCTTCCTACGATTTTATATTTGAAAATGATATTTTATGATTAATTTCTTACAAGTATTTCGTTGTTTGTCTTTGGAAACTTTAATGTGACTACTTTATTTATTGCACTAGGTTTTTTGTATAAAAAAAAGCAGAAATATACAAGAGATAAATTTAAACCTGCATATTTTCTGCTTATTAATAATTTTAGATATTGTAAGGTGTTCAGCAATTACAATATTTCGATAAACCCTTCTGTTCCATGCACCCGAATTCGTTGCCCTTCTTTGATCAGTTTGGTGGCATTTTCCACCCCGACCACTGCTGGTAAGCCATATTCACGTGCGACAACTGCTCCATGGGTCATCAGTCCACCAACTTCAGTGACTAGGCCTTTTATGGATACAAATAATGGTGTCCAGCTGGGGTCAGTAAAGGTGGTGACTAATATATCTCCATCTTCTAGATCAGCCTCTCCCATGTTTAAGATGACACGTGCACGTCCCTCTATCACTCCGGAAGAAACAGGCAGACCTACAATCGCTTCAGCTGGGAGATTTTCTCGTTTGTACTTACCTGTCATGATTTCACCATCAGATGTGATCACACGCGGGGGAGTCAGTTTTTCATATAATTTATAATCCTCTTTGCGCTTATTGATGATCTGGTAATCTGATTTTTTTGTGCGAACAGCTTCGGCGAGTTCTTCAAAAGTGAGATAGTATATATCTTCTTTTTCTTGAATCACGCCCGCTTTCACGAGTTGTTCTGCTTCTTTCAGTAAAGCCTGCTTATAAATGAAGTAGCGATTAATCATGCCGTATTTTGGATATTCACGATACCCGATGAAATTCCGGATAAGGTCGATCATTCGCTTTGCTTCTTTAGCTTTTTGTTCACCATCCGGTAATTGCTTCAATCGGTCTAATAACTCTTGTTCTTTTTTCAAAGCTTTCTGCCGTCCTTGCTCAAATTTTCGATTGCTGGCATTAGGCTCAAAGTTTTTGATGTTACCAAGAATCATGGGGACAAGTGTAATTGGTTTTTCACTCCAACGAGTTTTCGTAATATCGATTTCTCCGGCACATCGCATTCCGTATTTGTTGAGAAAAGCGTAGAAGGCGTCTATAGCTTCCTGTCCACCATCAAACTTAACCAGTTCTTCCAAAAAGATATCATCTTTTACATGTTGCAAATAATCCATTACTTCTGGATAAGGACGAATCATATCTGCAACGTCCAAAAGTGCCAGACCCATTTCCGAAGTAATATTGTTTGGTACAGATTGAGAAAGCGCATCTGCTGCGTTTTTTTCACCTAACCACTCGTTCATTTTTTCATTGATCCATGTTGAAGCATTGATAGCAGCCATAAATACAGCTGAACTTTGTGGGTCAAATAATATCTTCTTTAATTCCTGAATATCTTCTAAAATAAAATTAAATAAATCTATTCCTGATTTCGTTTGGATGTTGTGTTTTAACTCTTCAATCGATGTTTGACTACGATTAATCAAATCAGTAACGATTGATGGGTTGTTTTCGATTTGTGCCAGCATATCTATATTGCCTCTAGTGGGACTCGGTGCTTTATTATCATTTGGCAACGATTTGATAAAATCTCCTCGCTTAAGTGTGTTCATTAGTGCGTCTTTCATGAGCGGATCGTGTTGTCCCATGGCATTTAATAAATTGTTTCTACTGAGTGGCGAAGCCAGTTGATTTGTGACATCAACAAACAGCCTTCCGCCGGCTTTTCGCATGGGTGCAGGAGTCGTTAACAGGAAAAAAGACAATCCCAATGGTTTGATGGGGTCTGTCATCATTTGTTGATGACCGACAGATACATAGACGTGATTTTCTTGATCACTCACTTCTGGGATGGGGAAAAGCGTAGTGATTGGACGGCTCTGGACCATATAAAAAGTATCATCAACCAAACACCATTCGATATCTTGCGGGCAGCCAAAATAGGCTTCGATCTGTCTTCCGATGCGTGCTAGTTGTAAAATTTGCTTGTCAGTAAGTGTTTGAGTCTTTTGCTGATCAAGATTGATCTGCTTTGTCTCTGTTCCGCCTTCTTTTCGTCCATAGATAGCCAATTTTTTGGCTGCTATCCTCTTATCTACGATTTCTTCTTCCCGTACTTTATAACAATCGGCAGAGACCAAGCCAGAGACCAGTGCTTCTCCAAGTCCAAAACTGGCATCGATGGATAGCAGCTTTCGGTTAGAAGTAATCGGATCAGCGGTAAACAAAGTCCCTGAAGCCTGTGGGAAAACCATTCTTTGAACGATAACGGATAAAGAAACCTTGCGATGGTCAAATCCGTTTTGATTTCGATAAATCACAGCACGATCCGTAAACAGGGAAGCCCAACACTTGCTGATATGCTGCAAGATAGCATCTTTTCCGATGATATTTAAATAGGTGTCGTGTTGGCCAGCAAAAGAGGCATGTGGTAAATCTTCAGCAGTCGCACTAGAACGCACTGCATAAGCATGTTCCTCGCCAAACTGGGAGAGATAGTAAGCAACGGCTTTTACAACATCGGAAGGAATTTCTACTTCTATAAGGAGTTGGCGAATCTTCCTGCTGATTTCACCAATTTGATCTCGATCCTCTACTTTTAGCTGTATTAGTTGATTCAACAAAGCTTGAAACGTTTCGTTTTGTTCAATGGCTTTTTGATATCCCGCTGTTGTCACACAAAATCCTTCTGGTACTTGTAATCCTTGAATTTTGGATAATTTCCCTAAATTTAACCCTTTTCCACCAACGATCAAAAGCTCTGTTTTTTCCATTTCCTGAAAACCGAGAACAAAAGAACTCATTCGAAATCTCTCCTAACTACCAAATTTCACTAAGTTTCTATTGAATTTTAGCAGTTGTAATGGAGAACAAAAAGTCTATATTGGCCATTTTTTATATGCTATAATTAAATTGAGGAGAGTTTCGTTTTTTTAAATAGCTAGACATTACCGTACATGAACTTCATGGCCCCGGTTCATCCCCTCGAAATACCTATTTACCTTTTAGCCCAACTTATTTTTCACCTCCACGAGACCATATCACCACCGGAATTAGTAATAAAGACAAAATCCCTCCAATAAGTGATAATGTTGCATAACTTGAACCGGCCACAATTATTCCCGACAAGGCTCCGCCTGCAGCTCCTGACAAAGCGATTAAAACATCCACTGTACCTTGGGTTTTAGCCCGTGTGGAAGTTTCAGTTGAATCAACAATCAATGCAGTCCCACTAATCAAGCCAAAATTCCATCCCAATCCAAGTAAAGAAAGAGCCATTACGAGAACAATCATAGAATCTCCTGATGAAGATGCTGCTGTTAAACCTGCCAGAAGCAACGTAGTTCCAGAAGCAATAGCCATTGCCGTACGCCCCAACTTATCAACAAGGGCACCTGTAATCAGTGAAGGGAGATACATGGCAGCTATATGAAAGCCAATAACAAGACCCACTGCCCCCAAGCCATGTCCATGATGCATCATATGAACAGGCGTCATAGTCATAATAGCTACCATTACAATTTGAGTAAGAACCATAATTGTTGCACCAACGATGATGCCCCTTTTGTTTTCGATCTGTTCAGATGTTACCAAATATCCTTTGTCACTACGTTTTTGGTTGGTCGCTTCTATCGTTCTTGCGATAACTAACGGATCTGGACGAAGCATGATGAAAAGGACAAGACCTGCACAGATATAGGCTGCCGCTCCTAAAATGAAAGGACCGGCAAGTGATGGTACACCAATAGAAAGAGCGAAATTCCCCATCACATTCACTAAATTTGGACCAGCAACTGCACCAAAGGTTGTAAAAACCATCGTAATACTAATAGCAGTCCCCCGCTGTTTGCTATTCGCTAAGTCCGTACCTGCATAACGAGCTTGTAAATTTGTTGCTGTTCCTGCTCCATAAACTAGCAGGGAAGTAAATAGAAGGAGAACACTATTTATGATTGCTGCCATTATGACACCTATTGCTCCAAGTCCACCGATCATAAAACCTGCTGTCAGACCTGTACGGCGGCCAAACGCCTGCGAAAGTCTCCCAACAAATAAAGCTGCTCCTGCTGACCCTAAAGTAAGTAAAGCGGAAGGAACTCCAGCAAATGCATCCGTACCGAGCATTTGCTGAGCAAGCAGTGCCCCCACCGTTACTCCTGCAGCTAAACCTGCACCTCCAAAAATTTGTGAAATACTAACAACGAATAATGTACGCTGGTATAACGTTTTTTGTTTTTCTGAAGAATTACTTCCGCTTTGTAATGCTTTTACACTATCCTTGTTTACCACCATCTAACCTACCTTTCTAGAAAACTAATTCTATTGCTTATAAACCTCCAATTAGATTTGAATCATCATAACACGCACAAAAAAACCATACAATATTATAATTGTATGGCAAACAATATTAGGTATGATCGGTTAACAAACGTTTAAGGATCATCAATCCTTGCTTAAGCTCTTCAAGCGTTTCTGGTGCACAGACAGAAATCCTTACAGCCCGCTCGGGACAACTATTACCAACTACAAAACGTTCAGCCGCATACACTTGTACTCCTTGCTGGGCAGCTAACGTTTCAAATTCAGCACCAGTAATCTTACCTGGTAATAGCAACCACCGAAAGATGCCTGTTTCATCACCGATGCACGTATAGTCACCCAAATATCGATTGACCATTTGGTTTCTGCGAATAGTTTGTTGTCGATGACCCTCAATTAAGACTTCAAATTGATTCGATACAATTGTACGTGCTGTCAGTTCTGCTAATAGCGGGGAAACGGTTATATTTAAATTATAAAGTGCCTTTGAAATTGGCTCCTTATATTGACTCGGTACGGCTACATAAGCTAGTCGTAACCCTGGTGCTAATGTTTTAGATAAACTTGCAATATAGATGACCTGTTCTGGGGCAAATGATGCGACTGCTGGAAGTGGTTTTTTGTTGAGAAGATGGTACGATGCATCCTCAATAACGAACTGTTTATACTTTTTGGCAATAGCTGCAATCATTTTTCGATTCTCAACAGACATAAAAGAAGCCGTCGGATTGTGATAATCTGGGATCAAGTAAATGCCTTTAATATTCTCATTTTTACACGCATATTCAAAGGAAGATGGACTCATTTCATAATTTTCTGATTTGATCGGTACGATTTGCACACTAAGCATTGCTGCAACAGTTTTTAAGCCTGGGTACGTATGATGGTCCACACCAATGCGATCTCCAGGCTTACAGAGACTTGCCAATGTAGCAGCAATCGCATTTTGCCCCCCATTTGCAAATAAAATGTGATCAACGGTTGTTTCAAACCCACCTCTTCTGATTAGCTTTAAAGCGGCATCCTTTTGCCAAAGACTCTCGCCTGCCCGACCATAACCAAACCACTTTTCATAATCTGTCTCTTGCAGCATACTTTTTAGTTGATACAGCAGAGGCTTGTAAGAAGCATGATCAGGCAGGGTTGCTCCCATTTCAATTAAATGCTTCGGCTTTGTATCTTCAAGTAAATACGCATTCGATAACGCATCATACGATACAAATGTGCCACTTCCAACAGATGCACTTAACAATCCCTTTAACTCACAAACTTTAAAAGCTTTTGAAATGGTACTCAAATTTAAATCCAAATAATCAGCCAATTCTCGCTGTGGAGGAAGTTTTGTTCCAGGTAATAAAATTCCGTTTAATATATCCAGTTCCAATTGCCCTGCAAGTGCTTGATAAATTGGCCTTTTCATTTTATCAATCGATGGCTTCCAGCTCATCGGATAGTTTTCAAAAGAATTAATTGGCATGATACGCATCCTTTTTCTAATCCAATAATTTGAATGTGGCTCTTATTAAAACAATTATACCTTTTGTACCTATTGATGAGTATCCGTGTAGGATTCTGATTCTTTTCAATTCATTTTTTTCGAATATCCTATAAGAGTTGTTTCTTTTTCTATTTCACGATACAGCACTTCTCCCATTCGCTTAATCCCTTCAATAATTTTCTCTTTAGGCATATTCGAGTAATTTAACCGTAAAGTGCTTTTCTTTGTACCATTCGGAAAAAATGGGACTCCAGGAACAAACGCAACATTATTTTCCAAACATCTAGCGAATAATTTCCCAGAATCAACAGACTCAGGAAGCTCTATCCAAATAAATAATCCACCTTCTGGCATACTATAGTTTATATTTTTCGGAAAAAATTCATTGATACAAGATAACATAGCTGTGCATCTTTCTTTATAAACAGCTTTGATTTTATTAATGTGCTCTTCGATATTGTAAAGTTCCAAATACTTAGCTGTAATTCTTTGAGCAAAGCTGTCAGTATGCAAGTCAGCTGTTTGTTTAAAAGAAACATACTTATCAATAAAACGTTCGCCTGGACAAATCCATCCAAGTCGAAGACCGGGAGTAAAAATTTTAGAGAAGGTACTTATATAAATTACTCTGCTCTCTGTGTCAAAATGTTTCACAGGTGGGAGGGCCTCTCCCGCAAATCTAATGGCTCCATAGGGATTATCCTCTACAATCAGTACATCATATTGATTAGCGAGCTCGATCATTCTCTTTCGTCTTTCGAGCTTTAATGTGCGGCCTGTAGGGTTTTGGAAATCTGGAATCGTATAGATAAATTTTGTGTTAGGATGCTCTAGTAGCTTTTTCTCTAACTCTTCCATAACCATACCTTCATCATCCATAGCTACTTCAACAAATTTGGCATTATATGACTTGAATACGTTAATTGCTGCAAGATAGGTTGGGCTTTCACAAATAATAGTATCTCCCTCATTGATAAATAATCTTCCAGTAAGGTCGATTGCCTGCTGGGATCCTGAAGTGATAAGAACATTTTCAATAGTTGAGTTAATCCCAATAACTTTCATCCTTTGACAAATAGCTTCTCTTAAAGGAATATATCCTTCAGTCGTACTATATTGAAGAGAAGCCTCACCTTCTTCATTCAATACAGCATTGCATGCAACCTTAAGAGCTTCTACAGGAAACAACTCTGGAGCTGGCAGTCCTCCCGCAAAAGAGATGATTTCTGGTCTTTCTGTTATTTTCAATATTTCACGTGTCTCAGAAGGTTTTACTAAATGAGTTCTCTCAGCAAATTTATTTTTCAATTATAATCATTCCTTTTTTATTTGTGTATTGACAATTATTTTTTAAGTTTAATAGATTCCTTTACTCTAAAATACCCTGAATTTTCAGTTACTTTTTAATAGACCTTAACATCATTTAACCCTTTCTAGAAAGCTAATTCTATTTCTAAAATCCTCCAACTAGATTTCAAACATCTTAACACGCACAAAAAAAACAGACAACATTATAATTGTATGGCGAACAATACAAATGATAAAAATGGTCCACTTCCAACAGATGCACTTAGCAAACCCTTTAACTCATTCAACAGTTTTAAAATCATTATTTAGATCCGTTTGTCCTACAACATTATTACCAGATTCTTCAATACCCTGACTTGTTACAACAACATCTTCTGTGGTCACTTTAGTCGATTATGAAAAACAGACCGCTCGAATTAGGTTTTTCAATATTTATATGTTACACGCTTTTTACCATTTGATTTACTGTTTTCAGTTTCCCCACTCATTCTTAAGTAGGGTTCTTTATTTTATGCATAAAAAAACAGACTCCAAAGAGGAGTCTGTTAATTATTTTTTGGATTAAGCTTTATGAACGTTAGCCGCTTGAGGTCCACGGTTACCTTGCTCAACGTCAAAAGTAACTGATTGACCTTCTTCAAGAGTTTTGAAGCCTTCGCCTTGGATAGCCGAGAAGTGAACAAACACATCTTCTCCACCTTCGCGCTCGATGAATCCGAAGCCTTTTTCGCTGTTAAACCATTTTACTTTTCCATTTTCCATTTTTTGGTTGCCTCCTAGTATGTTACACACACAAAATATTACTATCCTTGCTCTCAGTGATCATCAAGACGAAATTCACCGAACAAAAATATTTATTAAAGAATATCACTAATTAAAAGCGTTTTCAAGTT
Source organism: Neobacillus cucumis (assembly GCF_002860255.1). GTDB lineage: Bacteria > Bacillota > Bacilli > Bacillales > Cytobacillaceae > Neobacillus > Neobacillus cucumis_A. Next base: position 21,817 of record NZ_PGVE01000017.1, on the reverse strand, counting down.
TACAGTTTTTCGACCAGTTAAGTACCTCATTGGATAGTTTTAAAGAGAGATTAAAAAACATTAGAAATTTTTTGCTTTTAATTGCTCATTCTTCGGATTGCGAATGCAAACCATTTCCGCCATCTCCGTATCGATTTCGTGTAGGTATGGAAATTCATAGGCGGAGTATTTCCTGCTAATGTAAATAGGGGAAGCTTTAGAAGAGGATATAAGAGGAGATATTCCGATTAACTGTTCTAAAAAAGTCAAAATCCAAAGATTTGGATAATATTAACGGAAAAACTCCCCTTATTTTTAAGAAAATATGGGTATTTCCCAATTTAGCCGGAATTATACCGCTTATTTTTTATACACTTTGAACTCAACATTCATTTCCTTTTACATTACATTTTTAGTGTTTGCGATAGTTAACGGAACCCGTTACACAACTATAATACTCTTATATAAACGCATCCTTTACTTAAATAAGAAAACAGGTTATCCAAAACAATCCTATCCTCAACTTATACCCGTCACTTAACAAGCTTTTGTTCTAACTCATCTTTTTGGCGTAGGTGATGACGAAAATGCATACCAACCAAATCATACCATTCCCTTGCATTCAGCCAGCCGAACCCTCCATGCTCGACTTTATAATTTGGGTTTATAGTATCCACTTTCGATTCCCATTGGCTCAACCTTCGAATTACTTGATCCATTCTACTAATAAGATCATCTTTGCTATCTGAATTATTAGGTGGAGTATTTAGTTCATCTGGTAATTTAATTTTAATTGGTGGAAACCCTCCGATTTTATATAAATGCTCACCAAACTCCGTTTTCCCAAGGGGGTGTTCATCATTTAAGGTGGCACATGTTTCCATATTATCTAGATACTCATGGGCAACAAGGATTAAATGGTCATACATTTGCCCAATAGACCAAACTGTCTCTTCAGATTTATATCTTAGATGTTCCAATGAGTAATTATTAAGCTCATTTTTGTAAGTAGTAATCAGTTTAAGTTCACTCAATTTAATTCCTCCTTTACATTAATTAACCCATATCTAAAACTTTTACTTTTTTTGTATATGTAACTAATTATTCAATATTCGATAACAAATACCTTCTCCAACAAATCTTCCCGTAAGCATAATAAGAAAACGGAATGCTGCAGCCATCCCCTCTTAAATATAAGTACTCGTTAGTTTAAGTTCACCTTTTCACATTGTGACTATATGTCTGAATTCTTTAACTTGTACAAAATCAAATATTTTTTAGTTTTTTTGTTGACTTAAACCATGGTTTAAGTCGTATTATAGTCCTGTTGACAAGGAAAGATAAAAATTGGAGGTCTCCCGATGAAACATGTTCAATTAGCATAGCTGCAGCAAAATGCAATATTACAGAATTAACTTACATTATAATGAAAAAATGTTTTTATTAAGTGAAATAAATATTTGGAAAAGAGGAACTAAAATGAAACTTTCAGGAAATACAATCCTTATTACAGGTGGAAGTGCTGGAATAGGATTAGCTTTCACAGAGCGCTTTATAAAAGCTGGAAATAAAGTCATCGTTACTGGACGACGTGAAAATGTACTTCAAAATGCGAAAGAAAAATTCCCGGACCTTATTACTCATGTAAGTGATTTGAACACTGAATCTGAGCGTGTATCATTGTTTGATTGGGTAACAGAGAACTATCCAGAAGTGAATGTGTTAGTAAACAACGCAGGGATTCAACAACGTTTTAATGTATTAAAAGCAGATGCGAAGAACGATTGGAGTTATTTCAATAAAGAAATCACAACCAACATTGAAGCACCTTTTCATTTGTCTATGCTGTTTGCTCCATTTTTTGCTAAAAAAGAAGAGGCGACTATCATTAACGTCACATCTGGGTTAGCTTTTACTCCGTTTGCCATTGCGCCAATCTATTCAGCAACGAAAGCGGCACTTCATTCATTTACAATGAGTCTACGTCACCAGCTTTCTGACTCATCTGTAGAAGTTATTGAAGTTGCTCCTCCGGCAGTGAATACAGATTTAGGCGGAGCAGGGTTGCATACTCATGGAGAACCGTTAGAAGAATTCGCAGATGGGATTTTTAAAGGATTAGAAGAGGGTAAACAAGAAATTGGATATGGTACTTCAGTAGAACGACTACGAATGTCAAGAGATAAAGTCGATGAACACGTAGCCAATATGTACAATGCAACGAAAAATACAATTGAATAACTATCTTTGATTTATGTTGGAACATGAAAAACAAAACTTGCTCCACAGTAGCAAGTTTTGTTTTTTATTTGTCATTCCTTTTTCAACTAATCTTCCCGTTTGTGGAACATGAAAAAGGAGACGCAACTACCACTCCTATTTTTATATTCGATGTGAGATTTGGTTGAAACGCTACCTGGACAACCGCCAAGATAAGGCCCCCGCTATTTTTGTAACTGAACGACATCCTCATAGAATGAGCATTGCCCAAATGAGATATATTATCAGGCGAGTTTCAAATCAATCGGGTATCAATAAAATAAAGCCTTTAGATAAAATTAGGTATTACCCTTTTGGAAGTAATACCCCTATACCTAATGTATTTTTTTATTTATTAATTTCCCGAAAACATTTACATAGGAAGATTTAGTTGCCACGAAACCCCGAAGCGGTCATTTACCCAACCAAACTTTTTACTGAAACCATAATTATTTAAAGGCATAAGTGCTTGTCCACCTTCATTAAGTTTTTCATAAAAATTATCAAGTTCTTCTTCTGTATTACAAGTAACAAAGATTGAGAAAGAAGGTGTAAAGGAGAATTGATGTTTTAAATAACTGTCAATACACATAAATTCTTGTCCTTTTAAGGTAAAAGTAGCCTGCATTACCGTGCCTTCTGGTCCAGCTTCATTAGCCCCATATCTAACAATGTTTGTAATTTGAGAATCCTCAAAGATGGATGTATAAAAATTCATCGCTTCTTCTGCGTTGCCATCTTGAAACATTAAAAATGGTGTTACCTTCTCCATTTTTATCCGCCTCCTAATTTACTCTTTATCATTACATTAATATATCAGATTGTTAACACCTTTGCTTATGAAGAGATTTTCAATCCTTGACAACTATGAGAATACTGCAATTTTACGTGCGATAGATTCTGTTAAACGAGATGCTACTTTGGGAACAGCCCATTTTATAATTGGTGTTAACACCGCACCCGATAATCCGCCTGCATGGACTTCCACCCTACAAGTCATTGTTGTTTTACCATTAACATCTTCTGAGGTAAAGTGACCGCTTCCTGTAAAATTATCTGATAAACCTTTTAGTTCAAACTTAATATTTGACGGTTCATTCCATTCGGTAATATCTACCTGCGCTTGGATTGTTTTTTTAATACCTTTCACACTACCTTCAAATGTCCAAATAGATTGCTTGTCATTTATGACTTCATGTTCTTTATAGGCTGGTACTGTCGTTGCCCATTTTTCAAGATCACTGACATAATCCCAAACTGCTTGTACTTCTACTGGAATTTCTACTGTATGTGTTCCTGTTGCCATTTTGATTCCCACTTTCACTATGTATGAATTGTAAATTTATACTTTTACAAAATATAATTATTACATAAAAGACATAAACTTACATCACTAATTACACATAACTTTCCTTCTTCTAATAATCTTATTATTTGAAGAACTGAAATTTACCAATCCTCCACGATCTGGACCGATTATGAAAAAAAGCTAATGATGATTGTTCAACTAAATGCCCAGTTAACACAATATGAAAACAGGATTGTTACAGCAATCTATTTCTTTTGTGACAGGTGTCGCGCTCTTTCGTATAATAATAATTGTGGAATGCAAATCAATAAATAAGATGGTGTGCTGTTATGAGAATAAATTTATCAGATAAACAAACCGCGGAAATCAAACGAATAGTTCAAAAAGAACTTTTGTTAAAAGGAATCGAACCAACAGATGAATATCTATTTATCCATTGTTTTTCGAAAATACATAAGGAAACCGTCTATTTTCATCTGTTAAACGAAAATGATACGTTGATTATCCGCTGCTATGCACGCGTGTTTGACAACTTAGGACTGAGCGAGATAATCATAGGCACAGCCAAAAATGTATTTGAATATGTGGCAAACCTAACCGGAATACAAAACACAATATATATAGAAAACGGGATTGAATTTAAAATTTAGTCTCTGTAAAAATAAATGTAGACTTTTATATAGTAATAGGTGAACCTTTATTTGTTTAGGTCCCCATTCTTCTTAAACAAATGCCCTCGATAGTTTAAGGACACTTCTTCACAAGCTTACTTTTAAAATAGCAATGTGTTAAATGTGTTAGAAAACCAAGGACAGTGGATTTATTTAGGGAGAAATAACATTGAGTTTCCTAAAACGCTAATTTCAACTGAAGTTAATGGTGGCTTCGAACTAAGATAGACTATAACTTGGTAGAGCTTTGGGTCTCCCAGATTCCATTTGCTTCAGTAGAAGTTTCTAAATCTAAGGAATTTCCCTGAATAGCCGGCATTTCTAAAGCTCTGATGTCCCTTTTGGCAAACTCTTCTGTATAATAATTAGCGACTTCAGAGAGAGAAGCATTAGTATCGACAACAATTGATATTCCCCTCTTTAGTTCATCGCTCCTAAATGTTTTAATAGATACAAGGGGGAGTTAGATGGAGCAACAAAATACTTTAACAAAGTTAAAAAAATACGCAAGAAAACTGAAACAAAATTTATTCGTACTTTATTTATCATACAAAGATCATAGAGTTCCTTGGTACGCTAAATTGGTTGCTATATGTGTAGTTGCTTATGCCTTTAGTCCTATCGATTTAATCCCTGACTTCATTCCTGTATTGGGTTATCTCGACGACCTAATTATTGTTCCGCTGGGCATTTCATTAGCACTAAAATTAATACCACCTTACATTATTAAAGAAAACAGAGAAAAGGCTGAAGAACTTAGGAAAAATGGGAAACCAAAAAACTGGTTTGTTGGCGGATTATTCATTCTGATTTGGATTTTACTTGCGTTTTGGGTTAGTAAATTTTTATACGGTATATTTCATTGAAAATAGTTATTAAATAACATTTAGGGATATGCTTCTTTACATATCCCATCTTCAACATCCTGCACCTTTAGTGCAATAATCAAAAAAAGGATCGCGGCAGCCATCCCAATCTTTAACTCTTGAAGCAGTTAAACATAAGCACCCAGTTTGTTCAATAAACAATGTAAATTACCTTCTCAATTGAATATCGAGCAAATTCAAAAACTTTTTTTGATTTTTCTCATTCCGAACAATTTTTTTTACTCGAAAATTGCTTTGCAAATAAGCTCTTACATATTTATTTGTAAAAAAAAGTTTATGATACTTTTCATCTTCATATATCCTTTTAAACCAATCTTGGTGTTTTAATATTTCGATGTTTTTGTCAATTTTTTTTGTATTTAAAACTGTACTACTTCCAGCGAAGAATGGACCTAATAAATCAAATATAAAGTCAATTATAAAGTCAAACAATCTAAATCCACTCCAACTTTAACATATAGTTTCTTTATTTGCGGGCTTTCAACAAGCCGTTTAATTGGTACCCATTTTGTTTCTTACTGTATTAGTTTTGGAATACCACCAACTATTATTATCTCAAGACAAATTTTCGGCACGAAAAAAAGTGGAATCGTTTATGGTTGGATTTATGCATCTCATCAGGCAGGTGCTGCTACAGCTGCCTATGGAGGGGGGCTAATCTATAAATTTTTCAACACTTATACGTGGGCATTCTTCTTGGCAGGAGTTTTCTGTGTATTAGCAAGCTTATTTGTCATTATTATAAAAAGGCAACATTCAAGTAATATAAATAAAGGCTCAATTATGTCCAATGCAATGAAAAATACAATTGAATAACTGTCTTTGATTTAGGTTGGAACAAGAAAAAACAAAACTCGCTCAACAGTAGCGAGTCTGGTTTGGTTTCACTTACAAAATTTCATTATACGCAAGTAAACGATTGAATTTGCCTTAGGCTAATTCCGAAATTTACCCATCTAGATCCAGTCCAACGATATCCTGAAACAGAGTGTCGACCAATAAATGTCGGATAAAACCAAAATTGCTCAAAACCTCTTAACCAAACATAGGTATATCTGTGTAAACATCTGACCATACTGCCTGGGTCTACTGCAAATGCTCCTGCATGTTGCGTTTGTTGAGGAACAACAGATGGGGGTGGAGATGTTGGTGGTCCAGCTTCAAGATCATGATGACCTGATGGTGGTGGAGTTGGAGCATGAAGACCAGGAGGTGGAGCAGACGGAGGTTGAAACCCGCCAAAATGTCTTGGATCATGGGTCGAATAGTAATCTGATTGGAATGGAGCAGCAGATAGATAACCATCTTGAATATATGGAATATTATAGTATTGATGTATATGACTAGGATACATAAAATGCACTCCCTACAAATTAATTTTACATCAACATTATATTCTTTGGTTATCAACCTATAAACTTGTTCCACAAAAAATGTGTATTTTACTTGAAAATCCTAATAGGGCTTTATGACTGGAAGCCAAAGATAGTAATTTAGGCTTTAAAATAATAGCTACCGGAATTTCTTCCTATCCTGTCCAAACTCTCCTCTGGTGAGACACATGACGCTTGGAGTATCCGATTCTTTGTGCCTTAAGAGCATCAAAGTTTACGAAAAAGAGCCAAAATAATAATCAATGGCTTTTTGGTAATCCTCCTGCGTATCAACATCCATTATTACTCCCTGGTCATCTACATTCACGTATTCTTTTTCGTACCCATTAAGGACCGCACGCAAATTACTTTCTGAATTGGTTCCGAGAATTTTCTGTTTCACTTGTTTTGATAATTTGATAGGGTGGCCCCCTTTATACTGAAAGCTGGGAATCACTACGTTTCCTTTGTGTTCTGCTAATAGAAGAACGGTCTCATTTTTTACAAGCGGACAATCTCCGGGTGTAATAAAGAAGGTCGTGGCATTAACTTCGTTGCAACCCTTTTGAATGGAAGTAAACATTCCTTGATGAAAGTTTTCATTATAAACATACTTCAGCTTAAATGAAAAGGCATTTTTATGGCGGATTTTTGCCATTTCCTCTTGGATGATTTCCGCTTTAAACCCGGCTACAATGATGACCCTGCTGCATATTCCTTCAAATTTAGAAATCGTTTGCTCTAACACAGACCTATGCCCCAATGGCAAAGTCATTTTATACGCATTCGCTCGACAGGAATAACCAGCAGCTAAGACGATCGCTTCCATGCTTGTCACCTTCTATATCCATTTAATGATACATCTATTATTCTTGTAAGTTTATTCCCACTCTACCTTGAATATGTACTAACCAATGTATTAATTGAAAAAAGAGAGCCTTAGCTCTCTTTCTCAATAGATTTATTTCACAATGGTCAATTTTTGCCCAATATAAATGGGTTGGTTTACATCGAGATTATTGGCTTTGACTATCGAGTCAACCGTTACACCATACTTCTGGGCGATCTTCCAGAGAGTATCGCCGGAAACAACGGTGTAAACAAAAGTTGTTACAATGGGAAGAGTAACAATATATTTAGCTACATAACCCTGATCTGAATAAATGGTGTCTTTCTTATACTCTACTAAATACCAGTCCCCGAGCGCGGAAATAATTTTAATATCTGTATTCATCGGCAGTACAATTTTTGACGCATACTGGGTTCCAGCAGAGGTTCTCACGTTGGCGTTTGTCCTGGTCTTAGCATTGTCAATCGCTTGGATCTCCTGATTGGATGGAACTTTTATTAATGGTTTGAAGATAAATCCGTTCAGTACTGAGCTGATTATCCTGTACTCTACCTGATACCAATCACCCGTTTCACCTGTTATGATCACCTCAGAACCAGCAGGGATGGTCGTTAGGATGGTACTTTGTGTGTCTGCTGCCGTACGGAGATTTGAATTTTTTACAGTTAAACCAAAACCTTCCGTTATTTGAATGACCTTGTCACGCGCATCATACATATTCGTATTTCCAGCGAGATCTATGAGCTTGACTACAGGATGGTAATTTCCACGGATTACGTTAAAGCCCCTGCTATTTTTTCCATCCCAATAGAAATTAGATGTCCCCTTCAGGTGACGTCCCCATCCGATTGTTTGAACTGACTGCCCACTTTCATCGACAATCGTTACATCCATATCTGCATCTTCGCTGATTGCAACCGGTATGTTAATTTGATATTTCCCATCTTGAACAGAAAGCTGGTTCAATGCTTGTAAATCAATCGTTGCCGTTGGCTTGACTGTATCTATTTGGGTTGGTTTTGGCACTGCGTACGTGTAAAGGATTTGATTAGACTCTGTTACAAAAATGGTGTCATCGATGACGCCTATTGGCCGTACGCCAACACCGCCAGTAGGAGTAGAAAGCTGAAGGGTTGAATAAATAAGCTGTCCATTGGTTGTATTAAAGAATTTTATTTTGTTGTAATTCTCCAATATGATTTTGTCTGATGCAACGACCATTCCATCTGAACCTCTAATGGTCTGAAGTCCGCCTGCAACAAACTGCTCGGCATATAGGGTCTTCCATTTTTGGATTCCTGTATTTTTATCAATTGCGTAAATATTCGTATCATCAAGGACAATGACCGAATCAGTTGTTACAGAAAGGGGCTGCGTAAAGATACCTGTTGGGCTAAACTTCCACAAAGTCCTTCCTGTTGCTGCATCAATAGCTAGAATATTCCTTGTTGTATTTTTCAAATCCAAATAAAGCTTTTCCTCTTTATATACAGGAGCTCCGTAGATGGACGCCCCTGCAGCAACATCCAATGTCCAAAGTACAGTGCTCGAAGCAGAATCAAACGCATACATTTTTGAAGTCATTTGAACCGGGTTCCGTATATTGGCATACAGGCGGTTGCCACCTGCAGCCAAAACACCTGCTATTTGTTCATTTGTTTTAAGGGTATAATTCCATTTACTTTGACCGTTTTTGGCATCAACAGCTCCAATTCCTTCAAGACCCGCAGTGTTTCGGGTGTAAAAAAATAATGTATTTTGGTCTATTAAAAGCCGATTGGCAAACGTATCAATACTCCATAAAATCTGCGAAGAGGTGCCGTTATCCTGAATAGCATAAAGTTTATTCATGGTGGAAGCGTATATCACTCCATCTTTTGCAATCAAATCAAGAAAAGCATCCTGGTTTTCTGTTGAAAAATCCCACTTCTCTTGATAGGTGTCCAAGTTGGTTGCAGAAAGAATTTTTTTCTCAATCCGTTCCACAGAATACAGCTGATTTTGGTCTACACTAAACAGGGATGAAGCATTTTTAAATGGATCTTTCTTTAAGGTCATCTCCACGGGCAATGTGGCGGTCGAATAATTTGTATTTCCCTGGTCCCCTAAATGCATTTGCCAGTTTTGGCTATCAGCCCGTAAATCCTGATTCCTTACGAGCCTTTTTAGTTCCATTAGCTTTTGCATTAAATGTTCATTTTGAGCTTTTAATGCATCATAATCACTCGTTACATGAAAAGCCATTTGTTTTTCGTCCCAATGAACCCTTGCTCCTATTCTTGTAAACTCCGATATCGGTAAATATACGAATGGATACTGTGCGTTATTCGGGAAAAATTGTAGAACAGGATAGCCCAGTGTATTTACTTCCGTCCCATTTACATAAATGGGTCTATCTGCTAGATAAGCCGTAACAGGCGTATATTGTCTATAAGGGTTGAAAAACCTCATGTTTGAACATCACACCTCCATTATTGTGCACTTATCATCTTATGCACATGTACCTATGTGGTGCTGTGATGTCGTTTAGAGAAGAAAGACGTATTGTAGAAAGAAATAGACGTCTCTCTTATAAAATGGCCAACGGTTATACGAGAGACATCCCTCAAAAAACACCTATAATCTAACCTTTTTATGTGTGGCGGAACATCCTTGCTTGTTTTGATTATTTAAGGGCTTTACTCACTTTTAACTTCTTTCCCTTTATGGTTGCGTTCTCCATCGCTTGTAAAACGAGCGAGCCTTTTCCATTCAGTATATCAACATAGGACATTTGATCTTGGATTGTAATTATCCCAATATCATCTGCAGTTACTCCTGGAATTTTCGCAATCGTTCCAACCAAATCTACTGCTCGGATCTTCTTCTTTTTTCCACCGCTAAAATATAGTTTCATGATATCTTGGTTTATTCTTGCTGTTTTATTATTTCTTACGACTCGACGGCCGCTGATTTTTTCTTCGAAAGCAGCCTTCTTACCAGCAATTTCATGTGGCTTGGGTGCATCCATTATGGGAATTTCAAAGCCAATATACCGTTCAATGTCTTTGACGAATTTCCCTTCATAAGGTGTCGCAAACGTAATCGCTTTTCCTTTATTACCTGCGCGACCGGTACGGCCTGTTCGGTGGACATAACTCTCTTTTTCCATTGGAACATCATAGTTGATAACAAGTGTCACATTGTCAATATCAATTCCACGTGCAGCTACGTCGGTGGCAACTAAATAACGGAAATTCCCCATTTTGAAACCGTCCATTACTGCAAATCGATCTTGTTGTTCTAATCCGCCATGGAGTCTTTCACAAGAATAATGAGCTTCTTCCAATTCGGCAAAGACAGTTTCGACGTGTTCTTTTGTTCGGCAAAAAATAAGGCAGCTGTCTGGATTTTCAACCACGGTAATGCCTTTCAGGAGTGTAATTTTTTCATCATCCATCACTTCGATTAGACGATGTTCTATTGTATCCGTCGTAATCCCGGCAGCCTCAATCTCGACATTAATAGGATTTTCCATATATTTATAGCAGAGATTTTCAACATCTTTAGGCAATGTTGCCGAAAAAACCATAGTTACTCTGTTTAAAGGGAGTTCATTTATAATTGCTTCTACTTCATCAATAAAACCCATATTAAGCATTTCATCTGCTTCATCAATAATTAGATACTTAATTTTATCTAAAACCAAGGTTCCTCTTTCAATATGATCCAACACACGTCCTGGGGTACCAACAACTACATGGGTTTTTTGTTTCAACTCTTCCTTTTGTTTCGTAAAAGGTTCTTTTCCGTAAACTGCCATTGCTTTGAGCCTTTTAAACCTTCCGATATTCGTAATGTCTTCGCGAACCTGAGCAGCCAGCTCTCTGGTCGGGGTAAGAATTATGGCCTGTGGCGATTTTTCTTCCCATTCAATCATTTCGCAAAGAGGAATTCCAAAGGACGCAGTCTTGCCGCTGCCTGTTTGCGATTTTACAACAAGATCATGTTTTTCCAAAGCTAATGGAATCACTTTGCTCTGAACTTCTGTCGGAGCTTCGTATTTTAATATCCTCAAAGATCTTTTGATTTCAACACTTAATTTATAATCGTCAAATCTGGTTTCACTCATGTATAGACCTCGTTTATTTATTTTTATCCCGCTTATCTATAGATTTCTCTCAAAGAAATATCATATGCATAATCTGAATATGGTTCATTATACTTGAAACTTTCGCTCATATAAACATTTCAAACGATTCTTTCACGTTTCTCTCATTTGTGAACTTATACCTTCCTAAACGAATATCCTGTGGTTGTTTGCATGACCTCCATGAAAATAGCCTCTTTTGCCTTATTGGGTTTCCCAACATAGCAAAAGAGGCTTCACAGTTTGTCTAGTAGTACCCTACACAATTTATATAATCGAGTAGAGGGAAAATAAGTTAACTTATTTTCCACCAAGAACTTTGTTCATGCTGCCGCTCTGATAACCAATTAAATCCAACGTTATATATTTGTAACCGAATTCTTGAAGTTTTCTTTCAATCGAGTCATGATTTTCAAGAATTATCTTCATATAAGCCGGTTCTACCTCGATACTAGCAATATCCTGATGTATCCGTACCCTCACCTGGCGGATATGAAGGGATTTTAAATACTCTTCCGATTTTTCAACCTTGATAAGCTTTTCTTTTGATTTTAATCATTCTTGGGATGTTTATACCTCTGAATAATTTCTCCATTTCAATACCTCTTTTCAAAAGGTAATAGCATATGTTGATCAGCCAATCAAAAAGTATTCATCCTTTAATCAGGTTATTGGTGCTGGATTGAACAGGGTAAAATCATTATAAATTTCGTATTCTTCTGCAAAAGTTTGTTTTCTTCCGCTGGCAACATCGATAATTTCATTGAATAATAGAGTTCCAATTTCTTGAATGGTTGCTTCACCTGTAGCAATTGGCCCTGCATTCACATCAATTAAGTCTTGCCACATATCTTTCATGTCATTTCTTGAACATACTTTAATCACTGGAGCAGTTGCTAATCCATACGGAGTTCCTCGTCCTGTCATAAAAACTTGGAGTGTAATTCCACTAGATAACTGGCAAGAGCCACATACAAAGTCACTGGCTGGGGTGGCAGCAAAAATCATCCCCTTTTTCGTTGGTCGTTCTCCTGGTGAAAGAACTTCTACAATCGGAGATTTACCAGATTTAGCAATCGAACCCATTGCTTTTTCCACAATATTTGATAGACCACCCTTTTTATTTCCAGGTGTTGGATTCGCTGAACGGTCGACTTGACCATTATTTAGGTATTGATCATACCATTTCATCTCATCAGCTAATTTTTTGCCAACTTCTTCGTTCACACAACGCTCTGCAATAATATGGACGCCGTCACGGACCTCAGTTACTTCAGAAAACATAACGGTCGCACCTGCATTGACTAACATATCGGCAGCAAAACCTGCGGAAGGGTTCGCTGTTACACCTGAGAAAGCATCACTTCCACCGCATTGTAATCCAATGCATAACTCAGATAGAGGCAACTCAACACGAACTCTTTCATTCAATTTTTTCAATTTGTTTTCTGCCATTCGAATTATTTCTGCCATGATAGCCTGATGGCCCATTTCATTTTGAAATATTACTACATTGTCGGGAGTGTTATATTCCTCATCCAACAACATTTCTAATGTTAGTTTTTCACATCCTAAAGAGATGATCATCGTCTCTCCACCGAAATTCGGATGTTTGACCATGTTTTGCAGCATTCGAATCGGGATTTTTGCTTCAGGGGCATTGATGGCGACACCGCATCCATAGGTATGATTGATCTCTACCACATCATCTACATTTGGATACTTTGGAAGAAGTTCTTGTTTGATTCGCTTTACCGCGTTATTTAAAATACCTGTTACACATTGAACAGTAGTAACAATTCCCAATATATTTCTTGTGCCTGCATACCCACGGTTTTTGTTTGGATACCCCATAAACGTTCTAACTGGCGGTTCTGGCAGATCTTTAATCAAATTGGTTGCAAACTCCATCTCATCCAATGCTGGAGGGATTGGGAGCTTCAACATATGTTCATTGATCCAGTCGCCCTTTTTAATAGAATGTAAGGCATATCCTAATGTGACGCCATATCGAATGATCGGTTCACCTTCTCCAATATTGCATAAGGCAATTTTATGCCCTTGAGCAATATCCTGATTTGCTGGAATAGCATCCATGACAATGGTGCCTGCTGGGATGGCATTTACCGTAATGGCAACGTTATCATTCTCATTGATTTTTATATAACGATTTCCCACTGCGACTCCTCCTAAACTCTTGTTCTATTCTTAAAACCATTGTACTCTTAGATCATAAATAAAGTAAAAGTGGTTATTTTTAGAATTCTATTAAAAAAACTAAGAGTAATAAGGAGAATTTCATATGGATTTAAAACAGGTGGAATATATGATTAAAATCGCTGAGGAAAACAATATTACAAAAGCGGCCGAAAAACTATTTATCACACAATCAGCATTAAATCAGCAGCTCTTAAAATTAGAAAAAGAGCTGGGAACGCAGCTTTTTGTTCGTTCAAGAACCAATTGGCATCCAACACAGGCAGGAGAAATTTATATTAAGAATGCCAAAAAAATGGTACGTTTGAAAAAAGATACCTATAACCAAATTAATGATCTACTGGATATAAAAAAAGGAAAGCTTAGTATTGGCTTAACTCCTGAACGCGGTCCTGAAATGTTTGCTTCTATCTATCCTGCTTTTTATAAAAAGTATCCAAATATAAAAGTGGAACCCATTGAAATGCCGGTGAAACAACAACAGCATGAAATATCCATGGGGAATCTTGATATTGGATTTTTAACCTTGCAACATTCACAAAAAACCAATGATGAATATATCTATTTCTGTTCGGAAGATATTATTTTAGCCGTTCCAAAAGCGCATCCCCTTTCCCATATAGGAGGAAAACTTGGTGATAAACTGCCCGAAATAAGCTTATACCGTTTTAAAAACGATACCTTTGCCCTAATGCAAAAAGGATCCACTCTTCGAGAAATTTATGATCATCTCTCTACCGACGAAGATTTTAATCCAAATATATTGTTAGAAACAAGGAGCGGCCATAACTTATACAATATGGTTGCTGAAGGAATATGCTGTTCCATCATTCCAATGGCTTATGCCCAACCTAACTCTAACGTCTCTTATTTTTTAATCAAACAAAAACCTGTTTGGGAAGTATGTGCCTCTTATAAAAAAGGCACCTATTTAAGTAATCCTGCTAAAGAACTTATTAAGATTGCCAGTGATTATTGGTCCAATAGATTAAAGCATTGAAGGGATTGGGATTGTTGAGGGTGAAAGCTATTTTATTTCCTAAAGAGAAAATAGCTTTCACTCATTTTAATGAAGAAAAAGGATGAGAAAATACATAAAATGGTTGGATTTCTCCACTTGCTCTTTTAATATTCTCCTTTTATTACAAAATATGAGCCCCGAATGGTTCCAGCTAGTTTAGACTTCTGCCTAGCAAACTTAAACTTCCCTTCTAACTCCTTTGGTACCTCCATCCCCTCAGAAAGCTTAAAACCAACGGCCCGCTTCTTAGGGTCATCAACCGTATACATAACGTTGATCCCAAGACCGTCCTCATAAAAGACATAGGCAAATTTAATATTTTCCACTTGAAAACGCGACGTTTCTAAAGGTTTGGCCGCAAACTCAATATCACGTTCTTCTTTCAAAATCCGGTTCACATAATCAAGGGTCTCCTGGCTTTCACTAGCTGGCTCAACCGTAAATTCATGCTTATATTTATTCATAAAGTAACGGGCTTCATTAGCACGTAAACCAGCAAGCGCTTCTACTACAGGTGAAGATTCGAAACCAACCGTAGACACATTTTTAAAATCAATGATATAAGACATTTCCATCCCTCCAGCTCTCTATTTATTTCCTAACAACAGGAATCCAGAATTCACCAAAAATTAAGCCGTTTCGCTGCCCCATCTCAACCATTGCGTTTGGCCCGCCGACATAGGTAAAATTCTTTGCTTCTGGCAAGACTTGACCAAAAGCAATGCCAGTAAGTTTATTATTCAATTCATCAGCCGACTTCGCTTCCCCTTTAACTACTAGGTATTCCCCCTTAGGAAATTGGATAACTCTGGCTTCTTCTGGTGCTGGTTCAGAAGCCTCTATCATGACGCCAGCATAATGCATCATCTTATTATTCACTGCTTCGTTAACGGCAAAAACGTAGTCATTTGTGGCTCTTGTCTTTAAAGCGTCAAGCCTTCCATCTTGGCTGAAGGCCTGCCAAAAGTCTGATTTTTCCTTGTTTATGCCAGCAAAGTCTCTGTAATCGCTCTTAAGTTCCGTTCCAAAACCTAAAACGGTAAAGCTGTCTTTTTCTACAAGGGTATAATCTGCCATATTCAAAACCTTCCTTTTTTTTAAATTAATCAAATGATTTGTCTTCTTCACTTGATAGATATATCATAGCCTTAAATCATGTCAAAAAATGATACTGTTTAGGAGTCCTAATGAAAAAAGTTGAACGGATTAATGTGATCATGCGGTATATCAACAACCGCTCCCACTTTACCATTTCTGAAATCATGCAAGAATTTAATATCTCTCGTTCGACAGCTATTAGAGATATCAGAGAAATTGAGACCATGGGAATGCCTCTTGTCGCTGAAGTCGGAAGGGATGGGGGTTATTTTGTCATGCACAACTCTGTCCTCCCCGATGTTCACTTTACAGATAATGAGGTCAAAGCTCTTTTTATTGCCTTTATGGCCACAAGAAATCAACAACTCCCCTATCTAAAGAGTCGTCAGTCTTTAGCTGAAAAATTACTAGGCCTGCTTTCAGAATATCAGCAAGAGGACCTTGTTCTTTTAAATCAAATCTTGCTATTTGAAGGGACCAACCCTAAGAATCCTGACCTTCTTGATCTGTCAGACCTCCCTCATCCCATGTTAGAAAAACTCATTCAAATCCTTCTTTTGGATCGGTATTTATTGGTTACCATTCAAGAAGAGAAGGTAATCAAGTCTTATCCAATTTATCTCTTGCACCTTTATCAGGAAAAAAGCCTTTGGCTGATTGAAGGCTTTGACTTAAAGGAAGAAAAGAAGCAGATTTTTCCTGTCGACAATCTCACCCAGGTCGAACCCTACCCGACCAAAAAAAGATTAAGTAAGAAAAAGATTTTAGAAATTCTAGGTCAGCAGGAAGAAGTAATCAATCTTGTCCTTGAACTTGGTCCAACAGCGATTGCCCAGTTCAAAAAATACCACCCTTTAAAAGTTTCAATTTCCTATACGAATCCTTATCAATCCACAGCCATTCTAAGGACTTTTATTAATGTTAGTAAGCCCGAAGAATTGACCGAAATAACAAATTGGCTGCTTTTTCTAGGTGAGGATATCAAGGTCAGGGAAATGCCAAAAGAAATCTCAGAAGGTTTAAAAGATCGATTATACTTATACTGCCCATAAGCAGCGGCCAGTTTTCAGTAATACCCAATTTTCCGATCCTGTTCTGTCCGCAATTCTTCTATCAACTACATATGTTTATTCCTCCAAATAAACTAAGAAAATCATACTCACTTCTGAAATTGCAAATAATACTTTGGAGGTGATGATGTGGAAACGGAAAAATTAAAACTTACATCTTCTGAAATAGGTTCCTTATGGGGTGAGTATATTAACGGAACAGCCACAGATGTAGTAAATAGATATATGTACTCAATTATTGAAGATGAGGCAATAAAAGCGGTTTTTCATGATGCTATTCAGACATTCGAAAAACAGAAGAAACAGATGAAAACTTTTATTGAAAATGAAGGGTTTCCTGTTCCAATTGGATTTAATGAAACCGACCTGTTTGTAGGAAAACAGAGATTGTTTACGGATGCATTTTGCTTGAATTATTTAAACATAATGACTATACATGGATTATTAGGGCACAGTACTGCATTAGGCATTTCTGTAAGAAAAGACCTAAGGGATTTTTACGACGCATGCGATAACGATGCTAAAAAACTATATCATCAAACTATTGAGTTATTGCTTGAAAAAGGACTTTTCCAAAGAGACCCTTTATATTATTCGTATGACCATCCTGAATATATATTAAGCAAAGATTTCAAAGATGGTTATTTTGGGAAAGGCAGAACACTTTCAGCAACGGAAATCATAAGTATTTCTTTAAACCTCAAAAAAAGTATTATGGCAAAAACTCTTTCTATTGCATTCAGCCAGGTAGCGAAATCGAAAGAAGTTAAAAAATTTTTAAAGGATTCTGTAAAAACTGCTGATGGACAAATAAAAGCTTTTGCAAAGATTATGCAAGCGGATAACCTACCAGTTCCAAAATCTTGGGAAACAGAAGTTTCAATGTCAACTGACTCTCCATTTTCCGAAAAATTATTAATGTATCACATGGGATTTTTATTTCAAGCTGCACAAAATTATCATGGGGCAGGGCTGGCATTATCTATGAGAACAGACCTTGTCACCACTTACGAGTCAACCATTTTACAAAATCTAATGGTTACAAAAAGCTGGTTTGATATTATGGTAAAAAACAGATGGTTAGAACAACCTCCACTTGCACCTAATAGAACAGAGCGCGCGAAACAAAAATGACCACAAATGCCCTTCCAAATTGGTTGGGCATTTGTGTAAATCATTCTTCCACTAATCGGCCACGTTAGTAGAACAACCTTTACAAGAGGAACACCAATTTGTTCAAGACGCTTTATATTCTCGTTTAGATTTTAAGTGCAATCATTCACAATATCGACCATAAAAAAGACGAGCACTACCATGCCCGCTAATTCTTGATTTTTTAAAAGTGTATAAAAAACTACTCGACTTCAAATCCTGCTTCTTTCCAAGCAGTTGTTCCGCCTTCTATAAAAGCAACATCTTCAAACCCCATCTGTTTTAAGAGATAGGCACCTAGTGCTGCCTGTCCTCCAGCTCCACAGGTGATGATAACAGGACGTTTTCTATCCGCTAACCTTTCATCACGCAGATGCTCCGGTACTAGCAAATCTGCTCTTATTGGGAGCATTCCTAACGAAATATTAGCACTACTCGGAATAAGCCCACATGCTCCCGCATCAGCTGCATCCTGCACATCAATAACCAATGTGTTCGGATTTTTATTTATTTTTTCTCTTGCCTCCTGAGATGAAATTCCTTGGACATTATTTCGTGCTTCTGTGACCATATCTCTAAAAGACTTTGCCATGTTTTTAACCCCTTTGTTTAAATTTTGAATTTTTCTGTTAGACATGACCAGGAATTCAAGAATTATCAAGTCCTGGGAATGGTCCTTTTTTACCATTTTATCACTTTAATTCAGAACGTAACTTTATTAATTTTCCTCAAAATGAATGAATTAATTCCTATTCATTTTTGTGGTAGCTGTAGTGGAAATTTTTAACTTTGGTGATTACTATCAATGAAATGTGTTATTCCATCCAGCTATCTCTTCTCATGGATATACCACCTCTAAGAACAAAGTAAAAATTTCAATTACCCTATTTTAGGATAGGATTTTCAGAAAAGAAAAAAATATTAAATAAAAAAAGAGACCATCGTCACCGATGATCTTTACACTCGCTTTGCTCCAATATATCTAGAATGCCAATATGGGTTGCTTGTGTAGGTGATAATGACCCCTTTTGAGGAGGATGCCATGATCATTTTCCCGTATCCTATATAGATGGCAACATGAGTTGGGGCACTTGCTTTGGTAGGAGCATAGAACAGTAAATCACCTATCTGCAAATTAGATGGCCGATATCCGTTTCCATAGTACATTTGAGCAGCAGTGCGATAGAGTGTTCTTCCCGCTTTTCCGTAAGAATATTTCACAAGTCCTGAACAGTCAAATCCGCTTGGGCTGATCCCTCCCCATCGATAAGGAACTCCAATATTAGATTTTGCAATTGAAATGGCTGCTGTATGATAATTATAAGTAGCTGCTTCCGCTTTTTCACCCTTGGCGGCGAACAAAGAGCCACAAGAAGCTAGAATGGTAACGGCTATAATTAATTTCTTTAGCATGATTGTTTCCTCCTAGTGTGAGTTGATAGGTTCACTATACTAGAAAGGTATAACAGACTCATCACAACAATATGTTAATTTCATTACAAAATAATTCTAATATAACTTTAAAACACAATTATCCTGTTTAGAGCTGCTTTCTTTTTTCGATGGACTAATCCGTTAGATCAAAAAAAAAGGATCACCTAAGTGACCATCACCCTTAACAAAAGCACCACTTAGTCCCATAATGCTAGATAAGTTTAAGTGGGTTTCAATGACTTTCCATGCCAAAATTCCCTTTAATCAGCTCGTTGAACATAGTGTTGTCGATTTCTTTTGTTAGTACTTTTCCATCTATCCATTCTGTGAACGAGGTATCCGTTATAATGATGTTTCCTCGTTCTGTTAGCCTAGTCACTAATGGTTTCTTATTAAACGGAGATGCGGGATGCTCCAATATGATCTTTTGTACTTCATTTAGTTCTAAGAGATTCTTAACTACTTTTGTAGAATCAAAAGTATAACCAATCTTCCAATCATCGTGCTTATGTTTTAACTTCATATATAAAACGTAATTGCCATACTCATTGTTGGCCTTTTCCACTCTGAATTCGCCATTACTCGATTTAACTGTGTCCCCATTTAGTGGCACTGGTTTTAATGGTAAGTTACCTCCGAATCCTGTATCGACCAAATATTGTTGACCCTTGTAAGTTATTATAATGACTACATGTGTTCTTCCCGTTTTACTCCACTGTTGAACGATAGGGTCATATGTGACACCCCGAAAAAGGTTCGCATTGAAGCCATTCTCAACTAAGAATAAATAAAAAATAGAATTTAGTTCATAACACAGCCCACCCTCATTTCGAGTAAGTACTTTGTTTATTAAATTCCCTTTTGTAATGTCAGTTGTCCTGTTCTTGATGACACACAAATTTTCAAATGGGATGGCTCTAGCAGTCTTTTCAAGAATACTATCCAAATTTTCAAAGGTCACATTCTCAGTTTTTGGGACACCTATTCTATGAAGAAACAACATGTTTAACTTGTCCATTGATCATTTATCCCCCTAAATATCTAGAGTAACCTCATATTACAATTGGTTCTTTTTACAGTATTGAACTGACACAATATAAATATTGTTAACCTCTGATAATAAATAAAAAAATGGCTTTAGTTTTTGTTATTTTTATAAATGGAATGATACCATTAATAATAGCTCTGGAAGTGTAAACCTTTCTTCTGACTGAACTTTTAGTAGAACAAAAAAAGAGCTGCCACCGCAACTCCTTCTTCAACTCAAGCACCATTTTAGTTTAAGTGAAACATATTACAATCCAACTAAATTCTCCTAAATCTGAGATATTTACATGTTTTTATTAGCATAATAAGAATTGGGATTTCTACCTAGACAGCCTCACTTGTTTAACTTAAATCCCCCATTTAATTAAAACTTGTGGTGATAATCAATTTTTATTCTTTTAGTTTTACATAGTTAAATTGGAGGTGAAAAAATGGATCAACATCTACATCACGTAGAAGAACATTTTTCAGGATCTGACTTGATTCGAGATGTTGTCATTGGTATGTCAGACGGATTAACCGTACCGTTTGCATTAGCGGCTGGTTTGTCCGGTGCTGTTGATACAACAACATTGATTCTCACTGCCGGAGGCGCTGAAATTGCAGCAGGATCAATTGCAATGGGACTTGGCGGATATTTGGCAGGAAAAACAGATGCGGAACATTACGAATCTGAGCTAACCCGTGAACGGCGCGAAGTAATAGAACTACCTGATCGTGAAGAAGAGGAAGTATCTGAAATTTTCAGGGAATATGGGCTGGAAGAAGACCAAATCAAATCGATTACTAAAACCATGAAAAAGAACCCTGAAAAATGGGTGGATTTTATGATGAAATTTGAATTGGGGCTAGAAAAGCCGGAGCCGACAAGAGCTAGAAACAGTGCGATTACCATTGCTATTTCTTATATTGTCGGAGGGCTAATCCCTTTGTTTCCCTATTTCATCTTTCATAAACCTGCAACAGCGTTAATGGTTTCTGTTATTGTCACACTTATCGCCTTATTGATTTTTGGATATGTAAAAGGACGATTTACTGGAACTTCTCCGGTGAAGAGTGCTTTTCAAACAATGATTACTGGAGGACTTGCTGCAGCAGTTGCATTCGGTCTAGCAAGAATTCTCACTTGACGACTGAATTTTCGTAAGGGGTAAACGATAAATACATGCATCCCCTGCCTAATGGTGGGGGTCAATGGAGGCAATGGATATTTGCTAGCTAGATGCATTAACCTGGAAAATTACCCTATCTTACACTAAAAATGCAGATTGAGAAAGATTACCTTAAACTAACCTGCCTCTTCGTATTATAAGGTTAGCCA
>NZ_PGVE01000016.1 GCF_002860255.1 Neobacillus cucumis | reverse complement strand
ATATTCTACCGTTACTTGTGTTTTTCCGTCAGGACGTAAATAGGATATAAGTTCTTCTTTACGCGCTTGTGCCAGGCGTTGTGCCAATTTATGAGACAGGCTGATTGGCAGAGGCATTAATTCTGGCGTTTCATTACATGCATATCCAAACATTAGGCCTTGGTCTCCTGCACCGATTGCCTCTAATTCTTCATCTGACATAGAGCCTTCGCGTGCTTCGAGTGCCACATTGACACTTGCAGCGATTTCGGGTGATTGCTCATCAATGGAAGTAAGTACAGCGGACGTTTCGTAATCGAAGCCGTATTTCGCACGAACATACCCAATTTCTTTAACAGTGTCGCGAACGACTTTTGGAATATCCACATACGTTGTCGTAGTGATTTCTCCCATTACTAATACGAGTCCAGTCGTTATACTCGTTTCACATGCCACACGCGCATTTGGATCTTCCGTTAGGATCGCATCTAAAATTGCGTCTGAAATTTGGTCGCACATCTTGTCAGGATGGCCTTCTGTAACTGATTCTGATGTAAACAGTCGACGGTTTGTCATGTTGTTTCCCCCTATATTAAGCATCATGATACGGTACTCTCATAAGTCCCTGGTAAAGTTCCACGCCTAGACGTCAAGCATATACCATAAGGATTCAGGGCTAGACAATATAAAAAGCCCTCTACTCATATTCAATCCATGAGTAAAAGGCAAAATTTCACGCGCAGCACCTTTCACTCTTATCGTCCAAGGAATTAAACCTTGCTTCAGGTTTGGCACCTTCGCGTTAGACTTGCGTCTATTGCAGGTTGCCGGGTTTCACAGGGCCTGTACCCTCCACCAACTCGGGATAAGAGTATCCGTTCATGTCACATCGTATTAAAAAGTTTGGATTTTGTCAAATTATTTCTTCAAAATCACTTGAGTTTTGAATTAGTATAGATTATTATTCTTAATGTGTTATACTATTTACGAATTAGGATATTCTCATCTAAATAAAAATAAAACGACTACGCAAAGGACGGTATGTAAACATGATATCTGCAAAAATTGATGATAGTTTAAAAAGTCTTCTTAGTGGAAGCAACGTGACGATCCAAGCGTCTGTGGCGGAATTAACGGAAAAAGCAGTAGCAAGAGGCGAAGCTAAACTTTCTGCCGACGGTGCGATCACTGCACGTACAGGTAAATATACAGGACGCTCACCTAAGGACAAATTCATCGTTGAAGATGCAGTGTCTAAGGATAAAGTAGATTGGGGTAGCACGAACAGTCCGATTTCAGAAGAGATCTTTGATTCATTATACACGAAAGTCATTGATCATTTGAAGATAAAAGATGAACTCTTTGTATTTAAAGGGTTTGCAGGAGCAGATAAAGACTCTCAATTGTCTATCCAAGTAATTAATGAATTAGCTTGGCAAAATCTGTTTGTTCACCAATTATTCATCCGTCCAACCGAAGAAGAATTAAAAGCACACGAATCGCAATTCACAATTTTGGCTGCCCCTTCATTCAAAGCGGATCCAAAAGTGGATGGCACAAACTCTGAAACGTTCATCATTGTGTCGCTTGAAAAGCGCATCGTCTTGATTGGTGGAACAGAGTACGCTGGAGAAATGAAAAAATCTATTTTCTCTGTTATGAACTTCTTGCTACCTGAACAAGGTATTCTTTCTATGCACTGTTCAGCAAACGT
>NZ_PGVE01000015.1 GCF_002860255.1 Neobacillus cucumis | reverse complement strand
CTCTAATTTAATAAGTCTGGCAATTATGGCGAGAAGGTCACACCCGTTCCCATACCGAACACGGAAGTTAAGCTTCTCAGCGCCGATGGTAGTTGGGGCAAGCGCCCCTGTGAGAGTAGGACGTTGCCAGGCTGTTTAATTTTAATTATTTTTATTATCGCGGGGTGGAGCAACGAGCGTTGCTTCAATGAATAATCTGCGAGTTGTATCCATCGAGCTGCTGCTTGAATAGGCCTTCTGAGATGGGGACAGTCAGTAACAAAACATGGAGCATGCTCCAAACTTAATACTTTTTATTATCGCGGGGTGGAGCAGTCTGGTAGCTCGTCGGGCTCATAACCCGAAGGTCGTAGGTTCAAATCCTGCCCCCGCAATTTGGTCTGGTAGTTCAGTTGGTTAGAATGCCTGCCTGTCACGCAGGAGGTCGCGGGTTCGAGTCCCGTCCAGACCGCCATATTTTTTAAAAGTAGCCGAAACGATGTTTCGTCTTTTTTTTTGTCTATAAATGAACTTATAGCTTATGAAGGACAAAACCTAAAATAAAACTAGATAAACTGTTCTTCATTTGGCTTATGAAGGACAAAATATAAATTTAAACAAAATAAACTGTCCTTCAACGCGCGTAGAATCCCAAATCTTAATCCCAAGCCGCTGCTTTTTTGCTTAAATATAAAAATTCTTGTAAACTACATATAATATCAATCCTTAGGCGGTATCCTAAGGTTTTTTTTATACATAAATAAGGGTAAAATGAAAATAAGAATTGTTAGGGTAAAGTTAGGTGATTGGATGAAAGAATATGAATTAACGACAACAAATGATGGGGAAACCTCTCAGTTTGCCCAAAGGCTTGCTGAGTTTCTTCAGCCAGGTGACGTTATCGCTCTTGAAGGCGACCTTGGAGCTGGAAAAACTACTTTTACTAAAGGCCTGGCAAAGGGATTAGAAGTAAAAAAGACAGTTAATAGCCCCACGTTTACCATTATAAAAGAATATAAAGGCAGGCTCCCGTTGTACCATATGGACGTGTACCGAGTAGCTGACACATACGAAGACCTGGGCTTTGATGAATACTTTGAAGGCGATGGAGTTACAGTAGTGGAATGGGCTCATTTAATTGGAGAGCAGCTTCCAGAGGAACTGCTAACCATTTATTTATACCATAATGGTCAGGATCAGCGGAGAATTGTCTTAAAACCTAAAGGGCAAAGATATGAGCAATTATGTAAGGAGATATTTTAGATGACCATTTTAGCGATTGATACTTCTAATTATGTATTAGGAGTAGCGCTTTTAGAGGAAAATCAAGTACTCGGTGAATATATTACAAACTTAAAGAAGAACCATTCTGTCCGGATTATGCCTGCGATTCAAACCTTAATGAAGGATTGTGGAAAGGAACCTGCTGATTTAACAAAGATTGTTGTTGCAAAAGGGCCAGGTTCCTATACTGGCGTGAGAATTGGCGTTACCATTGCTAAAACATTAGCTTGGACCTTGCATATACCACTTGTGGGAGTGTCAAGCCTCGAAATATTAGCAGCGGGCACTGGACGATACTTTAATGGTTATGTTGCACCTCTATTTGATGCAAGAAGAGGACAAGTATACACTGCTCTCTATCAATATCAAGACGGCAGGTTGACAGCGGTAAAACAGGATCAGCTGGTTATGTTAGCAGATTGGGCTGTAGAACTGCAAGAAATGGACAAAGCTGTATTATTTGTTGGAAATGATTTACCACTTCATCAAGCTAAAATTGAAGAGGTATTAGGAGCAAAAGCTGTGTTTGCAAGTGTGACAGAGCGCAATCCCCGTCCAGCAGAGCTAGCTCAGTTAGGTCAGGTTAAACCAGGGGAAGATTTACATTCCTTTGTTCCAAATTATATTCGCTTGGCAGAAGCAGAAGCGAAATGGCTGGAGGCAAAAGGGAAAATTCAAAATGGATAGGATTAGAGACAAATGGTAGATTCTTTTGTTTTTCGTTATATGAGGGAAGAGGATATTGACCAAGTATTAGAAGTGGAACATGCCTCCTTTACAACACCATGGAGTCGGGAGGCCTTTTATAATGAAATACACAATAACAAATTTGCTGTCTATATCGTTTTGGAGGAAGATCATAAAATCGTTGGTTATTGTGGCACGTGGATTGTAATTGATGAAGCCCATGTCACTAATATAGCGATTTTGCCGGATTATAGGGGCAGAAAACTGGGCGAGACCTTATTGGCTAAACTTATGGAAACAGCCCGGGAAATGGGAGCAAGAACGATGACACTTGAGGTTCGTGTGACCAATCATGTGGCCCAATCTCTTTACCGGAAATTTGGTTTTCAAAACGGCGGTATTCGAAAAAATTATTATTCAGATAATCAGGAAGATGCACTAATTATGTGGGTGAACTTATGAAAAAAGATTTATGGATATTAGGAATTGAAACAAGCTGTGATGAAACAGCTGTTGCTATTATTAAGAATGGCCGTGAAATTGCGGCTAATGTGGTGGCCTCTCAAATTGAAAGTCATAAAAGATTTGGCGGGGTTGTTCCGGAAATTGCTTCTCGACACCATGTGGAACAAATTACTCTTGTAATAGAAGAAGCATTGCATCAGGCTAATCTTACTTTTTCAGAAATTGATGCTATTGCTGTCACAGAAGGGCCAGGGTTGGTAGGGGCCTTGCTAATTGGAGTAAATGCGGCCAAAGCCCTTGCCTTCGCTCATAATAAGCCGCTTGTACCTGTTCATCATATAGCAGGGCATATTTACGCGAATAGATTAGTTACAGAGTTGAAATTTCCACTCGTAGCCCTTGTCGTTTCTGGAGGGCATACAGAGCTTGTTTACATGAAGGAACATGGACACTTTGAGGTCATTGGCGAAACGAGGGACGATGCTGCTGGTGAAGCGTATGATAAAGTGGCAAGAACGCTGAATATGCCTTATCCAGGGGGACCGCATATCGACCGTCTGGCACATGAAGGAACACCGACCATTAACTTACCAAGGGCTTGGCTCGAAGAAGGCTCGTTTGACTTTAGCTTTAGTGGTTTAAAATCAGCTGTTATCAACACAGTCCACAATGCTGAACAGCGTGGCGTGGTCATTGCCCCTGAGGATTTAGCTGCAAGCTTTCAGGAAAGTGTGATTGATGTGTTAGTAAAAAAGACGGAGAGAGCTGTGGCAGAATATAAGGTTAAACAGCTATTAGTAGCTGGAGGTGTGGCGGCTAATAAGGGGTTGAGAAGGGCGCTTGAAGAGACTTTTTCAAAACACCCTGAAGTTGAATTAGTCATTCCTCCACTCTCATTATGTACGGATAATGCGGCGATGATTGCCGCTGCCGGTAGTGTTATGTTTGAAAAAGGGATCAGGGCAGGATTGAACCTTAATGCCAATCCTGGTTTAGATATTGAGTTATATAATGAATAGTCCTTCCATTAGGAAAGGGCTATTTTTTTGATTAGTAATATAAAAATCTGTGGATAAAAAATTCAGAAAAGTAGATAAACAATTCACAACTTGTGGATATCTATCCACAATCTGTTGATAATGTGGATAAAACCGGGGATAAGTGTGGATAATGTGGAAAAGTGCGATAAATGTTTATATAAATACCATCTGAAATGTGAGTAACCTTGTGGACAACTGAAATTCTGGTGAAAATAAAAACCGGGATATTTCGCCCGGTTTCGTCATTATTCGGCAAGTGCAGCCCATTCATCCATTAATTGCTCAAGCTCTGATTTTGCCTTTTCATTTTGTAAATTAATATTCAATACCTTTTCATGATCCTGAAACACCTCTGGATCACATAATTGCAGCTCAAACTCTTGTATTTGTTCTTCAAGTTCTCCGATTCTCAGCTCAACTTCTTCTAATCTTCTTTTTCGCTGCCGTTCTATTTTTTTGGTTTCTTTATCCTGTTGATAACTGTTTTTCTCAGTTGAATCCTTTTCAGTTGTTTTCTTAATGGAAGCTGCTTGGGCGAGAGCGGCAAGTTCTTCTTGTTCGAGTTTCTTATCCACGTAGTAATCATAATCTCCCAAGTATTCTAAGCTGCCCTTTGGACTCAATTCCAACACCTTTGTCGCGATGCGGTTAATAAAATATCTATCATGAGAAACAAAAAGGATGGTGCCAGGATAATCAATTAATGCATTCTCAAGAACTTCCTTGCTGTCGAGGTCAAGGTGGTTCGTTGGTTCGTCCAAAATAAGCAGATTGGCTTTTTGTAACATGAGCTTGGCAAGGGCCAGCCGTGCCTTTTCACCGCCGCTTAAAGTGGAAACAATTTTCAAAACATCATCACCGGAAAATAGGAAGTTACCTAAAACTGTACGAATTTCTTTTTCGCTTTTTAGAGGATAATCATCCCATAATTCATTTAATACTCGTTTATTAGAAGTTAATTCTGCTTGTTCCTGGTCATAATAGCCGATGGCTAGATTGGTTCCGTAGCGAATCGCTCCCTCTAATGATGGAAGCTTCTTAATAATCGTTTTAAGGAGAGTGGATTTACCAATTCCATTAGGACCTACTAAGGCAATACTTTCCCCTCGATAAGCCCGAAACGAAATATCCTCTGAAATCTTTTTACCTTCATAACCTACTGCGAGGGATTCTACCATTAACACATCGTTGCCGCTTTGTTTTTCAATTTCAAAGGAAAAAGTGGCTGATTTTTCATCTCCCAGCGGACGGTCCATTAATTCCATTTTTTCAAGCTTTTTTCTTCGGCTTTGGGCGCGCTTTGTTGTAGAGGCCCTAGCTAGATTTCTTTGGATGAAATCTTGCAGATTGGCAACTTCTTGCTGTTGTTTTTCATATAGCTTCATATCGCGCTCATAATTGGCAGCTTTCTGATCAAGGTAGGCGCTATAGTTCCCAGTAAAGCGTTGGATTTGTTTACGTGATACTTCGTAAACCTGTGTTACGACCTTATCTAAGAAGTAACGGTCATGCGAAACGATTAAAATGGCACCATCATATCCCTGCAAATATTGTTCCAGCCAGGAAAGGGTATTGATGTCTAAATGGTTCGTAGGCTCGTCCAATATTAAAATATCAGGTTTTGTTAATAATAGCTTACCTAAGGCCAGTCGAGTTTTTTGCCCCCCGCTTAGACTGGCAATCATCAGAGAATTATCATGAAAGTTTAATCCATAGAGGACTGACCGAATATCTGATTCATATTGATAGCCGCCCTGTTCTTTAAATTTCACCTGAAGCTGGTCATATTCTTTTAAGATGCGTTCGTATTTTCCACTGTCTTCAAAAATCGCAGGGTCGGCCATTTGTTCTTCGAGACGGCGAAGCGTTTTTTCCATCTCTTGAAGGGGTTTGAAAACCGTTAACATCTCATCCCAAATCGACAATTTCGATTCAAGTCCGGTATTTTGGGCTAAATAACCGATGGTTACATCTTTCGGTTTGATAATCTCGCCGCCATCATAGGACAGGTGTCCGGCAATAATCTTTAATAATGTAGATTTTCCAGCGCCATTACGGCCGACAAGTGCAACACGGTCACGCGTTTGTAATTCTAACTTTATATTCGATAAAATAAGGTCAGCACCATAATATTTTTGCAGTTGATTCACTTGCAGTAAAATCATCTTTCATCACCTCTATTAACAACGAAACGTAATCGGCTTACGCAAAATCTTAAATTGAAACAGCTGTATTCGATTTAAATTATATAGTGAAAAAATTCACGAAGAATAAGCAAAAAATGGCTTTTCTATATAATTAGTGTACCGTATAAGCGTATAGACAGCAATAAAGTAAGGTTTGATGGCACTTTTTTCAAGAAAATTGTATATTTCGCTCAAAGTTTCACACACATAGTGGTAAAAATAGTGTATTATTTTTTTGTAGGAGGATTTTTTTATGGCAGAATTCACTCATTTTAATGAAGAAGGCAGAGCAAAAATGGTTGATGTCAGTGACAAACCTGAAACGGCACGTACCGCTATTGCTCATACTAGCATTTCGGTCAGCGATGAAATATATCAAAAAATAACGAATCATGAAATGAAAAAAGGTGATGTTTTAGCAGTTGCACAGGTTGCTGGGATCATGGCTGCGAAAAAAACATGGGATATCATTCCGATGTGTCACCCCATTCCATTAACAGGGGTTAATATAACTTTCTCGTGGGAAAAAGTCTCAAATGAGATGTATCAATTGCATATCGCCGCAGTTGTTAAAACAAAAGGAAATACAGGTGTTGAAATGGAAGCGCTAACAGCCGCTTCTGCATGTGCGTTAACTATTTATGATATGTGTAAAGCTGTAGATAAAGGAATGGTCATTGGGCCAACTTACTTAGTTGAGAAAACTGGCGGCAAGAATGGAGATTTTAAAAGATCAGAACAAGTGAGATAAATTTATCAAATTTTTAAGGGGTGTGGGAGATTATGAGTAATGAAACAATGAAGATACCACAGGCGACAGCGAAACGGCTGCCCCTCTATTATCGATTTTTAAAAAATCTGCATACTTCTGGGAAACAAAGGGTTTCATCTGCGGAATTAAGTGAGGCGGTTAAGGTAGATAGTGCTACGATTCGCAGAGATTTTTCCTACTTTGGAGCCTTAGGGAAGAAGGGATATGGCTATAATGTCAATTATCTATTAACCTTTTTCAGTAAGACACTCAATCAGGATGAATTAACTAAGGTGGCATTAATTGGTGTTGGTAATCTGGGTACAGCCTTTTTAAATTATAATTTTTTAAAAAATAATAACACAAAAATTGCGGTTGCTTTTGATGTGGATCCCGATAAAATGGGTACAAAAATTCGTGAAGTGCCTGTTTATCATCTGGATGATCTAGAAAAGGTGCTTTTGGAGGAGCAGATATCGGTTGTTATTCTGACTGTTCCAGCCCCTGTTGCCCAAGTTATTACGGATAGACTAGCAAAAGCAGAAGTAAAAGGAATCCTAAATTTCACCCCTGCTCGATTAAATGTCCCTTCTACTATTAGGGTTCATCATATAGATTTGGCGGTTGAACTTCAGTCTTTGGTTTACTTCCTAAAACATTATCCAACAGAGGAAATAGAAGAATAATCAGTAAAAGGGTGTTTCACTTACAAAAATTAGTGGAACGCTTTTTTTATTACTTTACACGCGTAACAGTGTTATGTTACATTAACAATAGAAAGGGGTTTTAAGAATGAGCGACGAGTTAATTTCGAAAAAGGAGTTGCTGGATCTAGCCGGAATTTCTTATGGGCAGCTGTATCGATGGAAACGGAAAGATCTTATTCCAGAGGAATGGTTTATTCGTAAATCAACCTTTACTGGTCAGGAAACGTTCTTTCCAAAAGAAAAGATTCTCGAGCGGATCAATAAAATCCAGACGATGAAGGAAAATTTGTCACTAGATGAGTTGGCGGATATGTTTTCACCTAATATTAGTGATTTAAAGCTGGAAAAGGGTGAATTAGTAAAACGTAACATTGTTTCAAAAAGTGTTATGGGTATTTATTTGGAAATAGATAAAGGCAGCCATCAGTTTACTTTTTCTAGAATGATTGAAGTTTATGTATTAGAGAAACTTTTACAGTCAGGTGAAATAAATTTAGATGAAGGTAAAATGCTGCTCCAGGTATTAAAGGAACATGCACAGTTGATCAAACAGAAAAAATGCGAATTGGTGATAACTAGAAAGCTGGGAGTTTCCTCCTGCCTGTTAATGGTTAATTCAGAAACCTTTCATTTCGAGCAAGGGACAAAGGTGGTCACAGTCCTATCACTGATGACTTGTATGGAAGAAATTAAAGCAAAATTATTATAAGGAGAATGACGATGGAAACGAATCGCAGGGGAGATCTGGTCATTAATGGATTAGGTTCATCGAACGGGGGAGTTTTTTCTCGAGTGACGTTAAATGGAAGCGGGACTGTCAACAGTGACCTGGAATGTGAAGAACTAGATTGTAACGGAACCGGGACATTAAAGGGGAACGTGGCTGCAAATAGAACAAAGGTAAGCGGAGTTTTCCGCTTTCATGGAAATTTAGAGGGCGAGAAGCTGAAAGTCGATGGGACGATTAAAATTAGTGATAATCTATCGGTGAAATCCTTAATGATTTCGGGTAAAGCCAACGTTGAAGGAAGGGTTAAAGCGGAAGAGGTAAACCTTCATGGAATATTCACAGTGGGTGAGGACTGTGAAGCGGAGAAATTCAAAGGAAAATACCGATTTACCATAGGTGGACTCTTGAATGCCGAACAAATCGATGTGGAGATTTATGGTGATTGTAAAGCAAAAGAAATAGGCGGAGAGACCATTACAGTTAAGCCGCATAAAGGTTCCTTTATCGGGACTCTATTTAAACCATTTTATAAAACGCAATTAGAAACAGAGGTAATCGAGGGGGATCAAATTGTATTAGAAAATACGGTGGCAAAGATTGTCCGGGGCCACAGGGTTTCGATTGGTCCCAATTGTCATATTGGTGTGGTTGAATATTCGGATGAATTTTCCCAGCATAAAAATTCGGTTGTAGACGATATCCAGAAGGTTTAGGAGGAGGGATGAGAGAATGGGCAATAGTCAAAATTTAATTATTAATGGTTCAGGAAGCTATCCAGGCGGCATATATGATAAAGTCAGCATCCGTGGGGAAGGGGCCATTGTAAATGACGTCGAATGTGCGGCCTTTCATGTGTATGGAACGAGTGAGGCAAGTGAAAATGTAAAAACAGGCTCAGTTAAAATCATGGGAGAGGCAGAGGTTAAAAAGGATTTAGCGGCAAATGAAACACTGATCATGGGTACAATGAGGGTTGGCGGGAGTGCTCATTTGAAAAAGATGAAGGTGTTTGGTCTTCTTGAAGTTGGTGAAAAGTTAGGCGGAAATGAAGCGACCATTAAAGGAAGTATCTCCGTCAAGGGGGATGTGGAGTATGAAACGTTTGATTCCAGCGGCGGCTTTGAAATCAAAGGACTGCTTACAGCGGACAAAATTAATATTGGTCTTCGGTTCGGGCAAAGTTCAGCTGAAGAAATCGGCGGAAGTAAAATTACTGTAAAACGAAGGAAAAGTTCAATTCTCCCCTTTGGAAGAGAGGAAGGGACTTTAACGGCCCAAGTGATTGAGGGTGATGATATATATTTAGAAAATACCACAGCTGCTGTTGTTAGAGGAAGTAGGGTGAAAATCGGTCCTGGTTGTCAAATTGGCCTGGTGGAGTATACGGAGGATCTGACATGTGATTCAGCGGCAACAATCAAAACGGAGACGAAGGTATAAAGGGGAAGTGAAATAGTAAGTTAGGGTTAGTCATTGCTGGATTATTGAGTCGGGCACTTCCGACAGTTTGGGAAAATAGCTGAAGTCTTATCAAGCCCCATCGTCCACACCTTTACATGGGCACTAGTCCCTTCAGTATTAGCATTCCTCTTTATCTTCATCCTCGGAAAAAACCTTCTAAGAATAATCAGGCAAATAGCATCAAAAT
This sequence comes from Neobacillus cucumis, assembly GCF_002860255.1. Classification (GTDB taxonomy): domain Bacteria; phylum Bacillota; class Bacilli; order Bacillales; family Cytobacillaceae; genus Neobacillus; species Neobacillus cucumis_A. Next base: position 73,228 of record NZ_PGVE01000015.1, on the reverse strand, counting down.
AGTAGAAAAGGTGACAGGCACCATGTGAAAATTTCACATGGTGCCTGTCACCTTTATTTACCTTTTCAACTGGTTTTTATACTTTATATGAAAAAGGATCATTTTGAGTCCGGAGCCAAAGTCGAAGGTGGCTAGTAAAATCAGCAGGTAACTGAAGAAGCCCCATCCGTGTGTTTGGACATGGTCGATGGCGAAGTAGGTAAACAACGCGCCTAGCAGAAGATAAATAAAGCCGGAAAACAAGGGTGTACGTCTCATAGAAAGCCTCCGATAAAGTTTTGAATCGCTTCCGCTTCTCGTCTTAGTCGTTCTATATCATCTTTATATATCGATTGAACCAAAACCACCATGGTGTTCATCGAGACATGAGCAAAGATTGGAACAATAATACGCTTGGTTTTGACATAAAGAAATGCAAACGTGAAACCCATAGCAGAATAAAGAATAATATGCACTGGTTCCATATGGGCTAAAGCAAAGATAACGGAACTAATTAATGCTGAGATGAAAAAATTATATCGTTTATATAAAGCGCCAAAAATAATTTTACGAAAAACAATTTCTTCAAGGATAGGACCAATAATGCTTGTCACAAGGATCGCAAGCGGTAATGTTTCAATAATTTTTAGGATATCCTGCGTATTCTCTGACCCCATTTTAACGCCTAAAAGGCTCTCAATGATGGCGGCAATGTATTGAGCAAACAACGCTAGAAAAACACCCAAAACCGCCCACATGGCCGAATAGCCGAATGATTTTCCTCTCTCGTCCAGGCTGCGTGTATTCATCTCTTTTCGTAAAATAAGTAAGATGATAACTAAAGCGATGGAAAAGCTCGCAATCAGATAAACGGGAACAGCAAATTTTTGATTGATATCGAAATGTTTAAAGCCAAAGATTAAGATGGGAAGTCCCACAAGACTTGAAAACTGCATAGCAATATAAACAATAATGACCCACCAGTATTCCTTTTTCAAATCACAATCTCCTTTAAGTACATTTATATAATGCAATGAGTATCAACTAATTATATTCAGTCTATTTGAGCACTAATATTTATTTTACTCTTAAAGCTGTAATTGTTTCAATTTAGATGACTTGTAATGAAAAAATGAAAGCGCCTAAACTTGTAAGGACTAGTAAACAGCATTTGTCCATTTTCTTTTAAAAAAACAGGTATAGAATGCAGGCTTTTTCACATACTTTATAAGGTTGCAGAAAAGAAAATTTATTTGTAAAAATTTATGCATGATACTTGCAAAAGATTTTCAGATTCATTATTATAATAATTGTGTTAGCACTCATTAGAAGAGAGTGCTAATAAAGACGAAATTACATATATCTTTGAGGAGGTTGTTTGAATTGTTAAGACCATTAGGTGATCGTATTGTTATTGAGCTTGTTGAGTCAGAAGAAAAAACTGCAAGCGGAATCGTATTACCGGATTCAGCGAAAGAAAAGCCTCAGGAAGGAAAAGTTGTTGCCGTAGGTAATGGCCGTGTCCTTGAAAACGGTGAGCGTGTAGCACTTGATGTTGCTGTAGGCGATCGCATTATCTTCTCAAAATACGCTGGTACTGAAGTGAAATACCAGGGTGTTGAATACTTAATTTTACGTGAAAGCGATATTCTTGCTGTAGTAGGCGAGTAATAAAGCGTTTAGAAGCTGGAACTCTTGTCTGGCATTGAAGTTCAAAGAATAGATTCAGAGTAAAAAATACGAGGAGGTTTTTTTACAATGGCTAAAGAAATTATGTTTAGTGAAGACGCACGCCGCGCAATGCTTCGTGGGGTTGATGCTCTAGCAAATGCAGTAAAAGTTACTCTTGGACCTAAAGGACGCAACGTGGTTCTTGAGAAAAAATTTGGTTCTCCACTGATCACAAATGACGGTGTAACCATCGCAAAAGAAATCGAATTAGAAGATGCATTCGAAAACATGGGTGCTAAATTGGTTGCTGAAGTAGCAAGCAAAACAAACGATGTTGCCGGTGACGGTACAACAACTGCAACTGTTCTTGCTCAAGCAATGATCCGCGAAGGCTTAAAGAACGTTACAGCTGGTGCAAACCCAATGGGTATCCGCAAAGGGATCGAAAAAGCAGTTGCTTCTGCTGTTGAAGAATTAAAAGCAATTTCAAAACCAATTGAAAACAAAGCTTCTATCGCACAAGTTGCTGCAATCTCTGCTGCTGACGAAGAAGTAGGCCAATTGATTGCTGAAGCAATGGAGCGCGTAGGTAACGATGGCGTTATCACAATCGAAGAGTCTAAAGGTTTCACAACTGAGTTAGATGTTGTTGAAGGTATGCAATTTGACCGTGGATATGTTTCTGCATACATGGTAACAAACACTGACAAAATGGAAGCTGTTTTAGAAAATCCATATATCTTAATCACTGATAAGAAGATTTCTAGCATTCAAGAAATCCTTCCAGTATTAGAGCAAGTAGTACAACAAGGCAAGCCATTATTACTTGTTGCTGAAGATATCGAAGGTGAAGCATTATCTACATTAGTAGTGAACAAGCTTCGCGGAACATTCAATGCTGTTGCTGTTAAGGCTCCTGGCTTTGGTGACCGTCGTAAAGCAATGCTTGAAGATATCGCTGCATTAACTGGCGGTGAAGTCATCACTGAAGAGCTTGGCCGTGACCTTAAATCTGCAACTATCAATTCTCTAGGCCGTGCTGCAAAGGTTGTTGTAACAAAAGAAAATACAACAATCGTTGAAGGTGCTGGCGCTACTGAAGATATCCAAGCTCGTGTAAACCAAATCCGTTCTCAATTAGAAGAAACTACTTCTGAATTTGACCGTGAAAAATTACAAGAACGTCTAGCTAAATTAGCAGGCGGTGTAGCAGTAATCAAAGTTGGTGCGGCTACTGAAACTGAATTAAAAGAGCGCAAGCTTCGTATCGAAGACGCATTGAACTCAACTCGTGCAGCTGTTGAAGAAGGTATCGTATCCGGTGGTGGTGTTGCTCTTCTTAACGTATACAGCAAAGTTGCTGAGCTTCAAGAAGAAGGCGATGTAGCAACAGGTATTAACATTGTCCTACGTGCAATGGAAGAGCCAGTTCGCACAATCGCTCACAATGCTGGTCTTGAAGGATCTGTTATTGTTGACCGCTTAAAGCGTGAAGAAGTTGGCACAGGCTTCAACGCTGCTAATGGCGAATGGGTAAACATGATTCAAGCTGGTATCGTTGACCCAACTAAGGTTACTCGTTCAGCTCTTCAAAACGCAGCATCTGTTGCGGCTATGTTCTTAACCACTGAAGCAGTTGTGGCTGATAAGCCAGAACCAGCTGGTGCCGGCGGCGGAATGCCTGACATGGGCGGCATGGGTGGAATGGGCGGCATGATGTAATCATCGCCCAACCCCCTTGATATATGAGGGTTTTATGTAAGAGGGGAGCGGAGTGCTAACATCTTGCTAACATTTCTCTCCTAAAATTAGAGGTTTCTCATGAGTTGCGCAAACTTGTGGGAAGCCTCTTTTTTCATTTCTTTCGTTACGTGAAGATAGACGTTTTTTGTTGTCTCGTCATCACAGTGGCCTAAGCGGTCCATAATCTCTTCCAATCCCACCTTTGCTTCTGCTAACAACGAGGTATTGTGTGGCGCAAAGAGTGAGGCGTTAGCTCTGCACTTAAGGCGGCCAGCTTCAGCAGCCGCGCCATTCTGTTTTCCACAGTCTTAATGAAAATAGAATAGCCGGGTTGTTTCTCTTTCTTAGCAAAAATGAATCCTTCGTCAAGATATGCTTCACCATAGTACTCCTGTACTTTCTTCTGAGGATTTTAAAAGAAGAGGCAGGAATCAAGTAAGCTGCTTCTATTCAATTTTGGAACCACAAACTAGGAGTTACTCGCTAAAATGTGAAACTCCTTTTCCGTTTAGTTTTATTTTAGAATTTATACTTTAATTTTTCTTTTTCAAAACTACTTTCATTTCTCTCGAATTAATACCATTCGAAGCCCGAACTTGTGTTTACTTCTAAGTTTTACTTAGTCAGAGTGTTTCCCCCTAATTTTAAAATTTTCACAATTATTCCAAAATTCATATTGTAAATTGGTAAAATAGCACATATAATCAAAAATGAGCATAAAAAACCAAATTCATTCAAAAATGAGCTAAAACGGTCAAATGTCGCATTGCATTTCAAATGTATTGGAGGAAAACGATTCTATGTACGGTATAGAAAGAAAGTCGGCCATACTGGAGCTACTAAACAAGAATGCTAGAGTAGATGTACAAGAATTAAGTCAGCACTTCGACTTGTCTGACTCAACCATCCGTAGGGACTTAAAGGAACTAGAGGAAGCGCAATTGTTAAAAAGAACGCATGGTGGGGCTGTCTTGTTCAAAAGTGTGACCTTCGAACCGACTTACATTGAGAAAGAAGTGCAGTTTCAAAAAGGGAAAAGGGCTATTGCAAAGGAAGCGGCTAAGCTTATTAAGAACGGTGAAAGTATCTTGCTCGATTCGGGTACGACAACTTATTATCTTGCTCAAGAACTAAGAAGCTTTTCGAGCTTACAGGTGGTTACGAATTCAATATTATGTGCCAACGAATTAAAGGATGTATCTGGAATTGAAGTCTTATTATGTGGTGGTTCTCTGCGTTCAGAAACACTAGCCTTGGTGGGTCCTTTGGCTGAAATGAGCTTTAATCAAATTTGTGTAGACCAATCGTTTATTGCTACGAATGGCGTTGATGTAGAAAATGGTTTAACCACCCCAAATTTAATTGAGGCATCAACAAAAAAGAAGATGATTGATTGTGCGGAAAGGGTTATCCTCATCACTGACCATACCAAAATAGGTCAAGTAAGCTTTGCGAAGTTTGCGGATATTCATGAGATAAATTATTTAATAACCGATAGTGCTGCACAAAAGACCGTACTTAACTGCATTGAGGAATCAGGAATTTCTGTTCGTGTAGTCTGACTTTTCCCCCATAGGTAAAGATCGTATATCAGATAAAAGCAAAAAATGAAGGCGTTTAAATGAAAGCGTTTTAAAAAACCCATATCATTTTTAGGAGGTGATGCTTATAGAGTTGAAAAAATAATAGAAGAGATGTTAATCGTTTTAATTAACTTGTTCTTCGGGGGAGAAAAATGAAAGAATCACAAAAAAGGTTACGATTCAGGGCAACCACGACCAAATGGAAAAAAGCCCAAAATCATAACCCTGCCTGAGTATATCTAAAATTAATATTAATTTTAGCACTCATTTTTATACTACGGTATTACAGATTTTTTTACAAGGATTGTGTTTTGCTAGAAGTATCTATTACTTTACAAAACTATATTTAGGAGGAATTACAAACCATGAAAAACTTTAAAATTTTTAACATAGTATTATTAATTTTAACATTATGCTTTTTAGGTGCATGCAGCAATAATGAAAGCGCTTCTAATACAGGTAAAACAGATGACAAGTCTAATACTGAAAAAAAGCTAAAGATTGGTTTAACAGTTCCAAATTTAAGTAATCCCTTCTTTGTAGCGATGTCTAAAGGGGCTAAAGAAGTTGCTTCTAAGTATAATGCTGAAGTAACGACTGTAAGTGCGGATCAAGATCTTGCAAAACAAACTGCACAAATTGAAGACTTTATCACAAAAAAAGTTGATTTAATATTATTAAGCCCATTTGATTCTGCTGGTATTGCTGGTGCAGTTAGTGAGGCAAAAGCAGCAGGTATTCCGGTTGTTGCTCTTGATGGATTTGCAGAAGGTGGCATTGACACTGTGGTTATGTCTGATAATGTTCAAGCAGGTAGATTAGCTGCGGAGTATCTTGTAAAACAACTTAATGGAAAAGGTAATATTGTTATTATTGATGGACCTCCTGTTTCAGCAGTGACAGATCGAATTAAAGGTTTTAACGAAGTAATTAAAAAATATCCAGATATCAAGGTTGTTGCTAAACAAAATGGTGAGGGTAATCGTGAAAAGGCTCTTACCGTAATGGAAGGTGCACTAACAGCAAACAAAAAAATCGATGCAGTATTTACCATAAATGATGAAGAGGCTGTTGGAGTACAAATTGCACAAGAACAAGCTAATAGACAAAATGAATTCTTTGTCGTAAGTGTTGACGGTGCGCCTTCTGCGGTTGATGCGCTGAAAAAAGGCGGAAGCTTTGCTGGTACTTCAGCACAATTCCCGAATCAAATGGTTATTGATGGTGTTGCCTTAGCATTAAAAGTCATTGATGGAAAGAAAGTTGACTCAAAAGTTCTTATTCCAACTAAATTTATCACTAAAGATAATGTGGATTCCTATAGTGGCTGGTAATTGATTTCCCTCTAGTGGAGGTAAAATATGGTGCTCTATCAGGAGCACTATATTTATATCCTAGTAAAATAGGGCTTAAAAAGAGACTTAGGGAGTGGCACTAATGGCAGTATTTCAGGTTCAAGAACAAATAAATCGTCGTTTACCAGAGAGTCAGTTACCCATCCTTAGGATGAAGGAGGTTACGAAGAAATTTTCCGGTGTCAAGGTGTTGCAAAACGTTAATATCGAACTCTATAAAGGGGAAGTTCATGCCTTGATGGGGGAGAATGGTGCAGGAAAATCTACTTTAATGAAGATCATGGCTGGAGTGTATCAGCCTGATGAAGGAACGATTGAATATAAAAGTCAAGAAGTACATTGGAATAATCCAATGGAGGCAAGAAATAAAGGGATCAGTGTTATTCACCAAGAAATAAGCCTTTCACCGAATTTGTCCATTGGTGAGAATATTATGATGGGGACAACATTTAAGAAAAATAGGCTGGGCCTAATAAATTGGAATGATATTTATGAAAATGCTGCCCAAGTTTTAAAATCCATAGGATCTTCCTTGGATCCTCGAGCGGATGTTTCCACCTTAAGTGTGGCCCAGCAACAAATGGTAGAAATTGCTCGAGCTTTATCACTTAATTCTGAGATTTTAATTATGGATGAACCGACGGCATCTCTGACAGATAAAGAAATAGAAAAGCTTTTTGGCATCATTGAAGAATTAAGAAGAAAAGGCGTAGCTATTGTTTATATCTCTCATCGAATGGATGAGATTTTTAAAATTTCAAATCGCTTTACAGTTCTTAGGGACGGTCATTGGGTTACAAGTGGACCAATTTCGGTTACCAATCCCGAGAATCTAGTAAAACTTATGGTAGGAAGAGAGTTAAATGAGCTATTTGTCAGAGAAAGAATTAAAAGTATTGTTAGGTCTGAACAAAAACCTGTTCTTGAGTTAAAAAATGTCTCTGACAAGAAGTTTGTAAAGGGGATATCGCTGAAGATCTACCCGGGAGAAATTGTGGGCTTAGCAGGCCTTGTCGGTGCGGGACGGACTGAGCTGGTAAGAACAATCTTTGGACTTTCCGAACTGTCAGAGGGTCAAATAATTTTGGATGGCCAGGAGGTTCATATAAAAAGTCCTATTGACGCAATAAAACTTGGCATTGCTCATGTTCCTGAAAGCAGGAAGGAACAGGGGTTATTACCAAATTTATCTGTAAAAGAAAATATACTGATGGCACAATTGCCAACCTATCGTAAATTTAAACTATTGCAGTATAAGCAAATGAATCGTGATGCGGATCGATACATTAAAGAACTTGGAGTAAGAACGGCATCAAAAGAACAAAATGTTATGGGCCTTAGCGGAGGAAATCAACAAAAGGTTGTTATTGCTAAATGGTTATCTATTGGTCCTAAAATACTGCTGCTTGACGAACCGACCCGTGGTGTAGACATAGGTGCAAAGACTGAGATTCATAAAATCATAAGTAAATTAGCAGAGCAAGGGCTTGCTGTGTTGATGATTTCTTCTGAATTACCAGAAGTATTAGGAGTTAGTGATCGGATTTTAGTGATTCATGAGGGGAAACTAAAAGCTGAACTATCTCGTGATGAAGCTACTCAAGAAAAAATTATGTACTATGCTACAGGAGAGGTTAAATAATGAATACAAACTTACAAATGTCAAGTCCATCCGTAGTTTCATTCAAGGAACGGTCAAAACAGATTTTTAATCAGCTGGGCATGGTGATAATTCTTGCCTTATTAATCATCGTTATGATTATTTTTGCACCGAATTTCACAGACTCAAGTAATATCCTAAACGTACTAAAGCAGAGTTCAATCACAGCCATTCTGGCAGCTGGGATGACTGTAGTTATATTAACAGGAGGAATTGATTTATCGGTAGGCTCAACCCTTGCATTGAGCGGTGTTATATCTGTTTTACTATCAAATGCCGGAACCCCTCCAGTCATCGCTATGTTAGTAGGAGTTGCGGTAGGATATGTTGCTGGGGCTATTAATGGATTTTTAACCGCTGTACCTAAGTTGCCTGCCTTTATCGTGACGCTTGGGAGTATGACCTACCTGAGGGGGCTGGCTTATGTTATAACCGGCGGATATCCTGTAGTTCTGGCATCAAAGCAGTTCAAGTTCATTGGTGCAGGTGAAATTCTGGGGATTTCTACTCCTATTTATGTGATGATAATTGTTTATATCATCATGATAACTGTTTTAAAGAATACGATGTTCGGGCGCCATGTTTATGCTATTGGCGGTAATGAAGAAGCTGCACATCTTACCGGGATTAAAGTTAATCGCACCCTGATTAATGTATATTCCATCAGTGGTTTACTCGCCGGTGTTAGTGGCGTTGTGATGGCAGGACGTTTGTTCTCAGGGCAGCCCATGGTAGGAATAGGATTTGAGCTAGATGCGATAGCAGCTGTCGTACTAGGTGGTACTAGTTTTGTAGGGGGACGTGGCCGTATACAAGGAACGATCATTGGGGTTTTGATTGTGGCTGTGTTAACGAATGGAATGACCTTACTTAACGTGGATTATTACTGGCAACAAGTTGTAAAAGGGATCGTTATTGTTATTGCCGTCCTTCTTGATAGATTACGAAGCAGAACTTAATATTTGGAAATGCGGTTGGAGCAATTGTCACAACAAGGAAATTTCAACAGTCTTATAAAATTAAGTATATATCATGGAGAAGGCCTTTCATCAGTTTGTTAAACTGTTGGGAGGCCTTTTTTTATTCATAAAATTTAGTAAAAAGGCACTATTAACTGAAAAATATGTATCTATAATAATGGGACTCTAAAATGCGTTTTTAGTCATCGTTTTCCTAAATTCGCTAGGGGAAATCCCTTTTATTTTTTTAAAAGCACGGTTAAATGAAGATATGCTTAAAAATCCTGAGTCAAATGCAATATCAATTATTTGTGCTTTTGGATCCAAAAGCAAAAACTCTGACCTCTTGATACGCTCAGTAGTAAGAAATTCTATAAATGTCATATTCGTATATTTTTTGAATAAATACGAGAAATAAGATTTGCTAACCCCTATGTGATGAGAAATATCGTCGAGTGTAAGGGGGTTAGTGCAGTTTTGTGACATGTAAAGGCAAGCTTCTGTAATTAGCTTAGTAGATTTATATTCTGTGTTCGGATCATCAGAGAATTCTTCTTTCTTAGTATTGACGCAGTATTCTCCAAGCATTGCAAAAAACTCTAGAAGAAGTGAATATATACGCACTTCATTAAAAGGTGTGTCGGAATAATAAAGCTCGGCCAATTCTTTTATTAAAAAAATCATTCTATCGGCATCAATATTTGATGGGTCATATTTAATGTAATGATACTGGGAAAACATAGAAAAATTAGCACTAATTTCACTCATAATCATCAGTAAGTCCAGAGGGAACTGAACGAGAATAAAGGCATTTTCAGCTATATGATTAATCGAATGCAAGTCACCGGGGTAGATTATGACCAGGTCATTAGTTTTAAGGACATGTTTGGTGAAATTAATCGTTACTTCATTATTATCATAAAGGCTTACAAGTATTTCAATAAAAGGATGCCAATGCATCGTATGAGAAAAATTCATATCGATTTTCTTTGATACATTAAATTTCTTCCCACTATCAAAATTCAACCTCTCGAAATAGTTATTCATCAGCATAATCGATAATCTCCTTTACTGTTCTATAAGGGTCTATGTATATGTGAGAAATTTTGTATATGATTATATCATTTAAGATGTCAAATAGTAATATTTGAGATGCTTAAAGGAAGGATCGCATACAAAATTGACAAAATGCCTTAATATCAATGTTTTTTTATGGACATTGTATTTGCAATAAAAATAATTATAAGAAAATATGCACAGGTAATTCACAATTTTTAAAGAGTAAATTGTATGTAAAATTGATAATATTCTGCATATAGAAGTTTAATAAGAAAGGAGCAATAATCTTAGAATATTTAAAATAGGTAAACTTGGATTCGGAGTTGAAGTTTAATATTTGATTGAGCAAAGTCTTGAAAGGAGATATAAAATGTCAGGAGTACTAGGAACGAATTTATTGGCACAGGTTGGATTAATCGTTAAAGATGTTGAGGAAACAAAGAAAAAGTGGGCTGAATTTTTAGGTGTTGACATCCCAGAGACGCAACCTATTGGTGACTATACGGTTACAGGAACAGAGTTTAAAGGCGAACCCGCTCCAAATGCATATTGTTGGATGGCTTTCTTTGACGTTGGTCCGGGACTACAGCTTGAACTGATTCAGCCTAACGAGGAACCTTCAACATGGAGGAACTATCTTGAGGAGAAGGGCGAGGGCATTCACCACGTTGCATTTCAAGTTAATGATTCAAAGATTGCTGTTGCAAATGCTGAAGCTGCTGGTTTAAAGCTGGTTCAAAGAGGTGTTTATGGTGATGGTGGCGGCGAATATAATTATCTCGATGCTTCGGATCTAAAATGTGTAATTGAACTTCTCGAGAGTTACAAGAAGTAATATTAACACTAACTATAAATAAAAAGGCAGAGACTAAAACAAAATGAAAACTACCTGTGAGAGGCCAGAGCCTTTAAAAACAGGTGGATATATGGACGAAGTTTAATATTTGATTGAGCAAAGGAGATATAAAATGTCAGGAGTACTAGGAACGAATTTATTGGCACAGGTGGGAATTATCGTTAAAGATGTTGAGGAAACAAAGAAAAAGTGGGCTGAATTTTTAGGTGTTGACATCCCAGAGACGCAACCTATTGGTGACTATACGGTTACAGGAACAGAGTTTAAAGGCGAACCCGCTCCCAATGCATATTGTTGGATGGCTTTCTTTGACGTTGGTCCGGGACTGCAGCTTGAACTGATTCAGCCTAACGAGGAACCTTCAACATGGAGAAACTATCTTGAGGAGAAGGGCGAGGGCATTCACCACGTTGCATTTCAAGTTAAAGATTCAAAAACTGCTGTTGCAAATGCTGAAGCTGCTGGTTTAAAGCTGGTTCAAAGAGGTGTTTATGGTGATGGCAGCGGCGAATATAATTATCTTGATGCTCCGGATCTAAAATGTTTAGTTGAGCTTCTCGAGAGTTACAATAAGTAATTTTAACACTAGTTATAAATAGAAAGGCATGACACTAAATATGAGACTTGGGACATCTTCATCATTAAATCACAGTAGTCCAAAAGAATGGGCTATGAAACATAAAACCTTAGGACTTGGAACTGTAAATTTCCCTCTCACTTACGAAAATGATGATGCGCTAATTGACGAGTATGTTAAAGAAGCAAAAAAAAACAACCTTGTGATAGCAGAGGTTGGGGTTTGGCGCAATACATTGGATTTAAATGAAGATGAACGTGTAAAGGCTATTAAGTACGCCGTGGAGCAGCTTGAACTTGCTGATAGGATAGGCTCTCGCTGTTGTGTGAATATTTTAGGTGCAAGAGGCTCTCGCTGGGATGGTGCTTATAAAGATAATTTTACAAAGGAAACGTGGGAACTGGGTGTAAAGACAATTCAGGAGATTATAGATGAGGTAAACCCTAAGAACACGTATTTTACAATCGAGTCAATGCCATGGATGTTCCCGACTGGACCGGATGAATATCTGCAGTTGCTTGAATCTGTGGACAGAGATCGATTTGCTGTTCATATGGACATTTTTAACTGGATAACTACACCAAGAAGGTATTTCTTTAATGAGGAATTTATAAGCGAATGCTTCGAGAAACTAGGTGAGCATATAAAAAGTTGCCATCTGAAAGATGTCAAGATGGAGGACGATTATACGCTGTTTTTTAGGGAAACTAGTGCTGGAAACGGTGGGATAAATATCAAGCACCTGATCAAAAGAGGATTATCCTTTGATGAAAATATGCCGTTTATCATAGAGCATCTTAGTACAGATGAAGAATATTTAAATAGTGTCGCATACATAAAGGCACTAATGTAAGCGGTTATATTGCGAGGTTACCAAGTGAGAGGAGAAAATAAAATGAAAAAAAGAAGAGTTGCAGTGGGCTTAGTTGCTTCAATGGTTATGATGACAGCTATGTTAGCAGGATGTGGTGGCACTCAAAAGACAACAGTAGATACTTCAACTAAAACGAAAGGCAATGTAGTTTGGTGGGGGTGGACGCCGGGTTCCCCAGTTAACGAAAAATATATTGCGGAATTTAACAAAAAATATCCAGACATCAAAGTTACGTGGAAACAAACATCAATAGATAATTATAACGCGGCTCTCAGACCGGCTTTGGCAAATGGCCAGGGTGTTGATTCTTTTCAGGTTTCACCGGGTTCAGGAAATGGTGGAGTTAAGACTTATGGAGGGCAAGCAATTGACTTGACCCCTGCTGTAAAAGAGGCTTTAGGTGCTAATTATAAAGACAAGCTCAACAAGTCATCAATCACCACTATGACTATCAATGGTAAGTTGAAAGCACTGGGTGTCGGAACTGTATATGCAGGAAACCTGTGGATTAACAAAGATCTTTTTGATAAATACAATGTAAAAGTTCCTACAAATTTAGATGAGTGGATAGAGGCTTGTAAAGTTTTTAGACAAAATGGTATCGAAGGTTTTGTGCAGGGAGCAGGTCAAGGTGCATTTAACATCGATACTTTCCATGCAATCGCTGATAATGTAAGCCCTGGTACTTTCACAAAAGCAACAAGAGGTCAAGTTAAATGGACTGATGGCTCCATTGTTAAAGCATTAACGCTATGGAAAGGGCTGTTTGATGCCGGAATTATGCAAAAAGGTGCTCTTGGTATTAAACAATATCCAGAAGCAAACAATTTATTTATGTCTCAAAAGGCTGCCATGGTTATGATGGGGTCTTGGTATACAATGAACGCTTTGCCTGATACGATGAAGGCTAATATTGCGTCTGCAGCTTCAACAAAAGAGCCGTTCACAATGGTTCCAATTTATTTCCCTGACATTGCAGGAACAGGACATACAGGATCTATGTTTGGCGATACAGACTATGCAGACGCAGTGTCTGCAACATCAAAGAATAAGAAGGCTGCAACTACATTTGCTGTTTGGCTTGCAACCTCTCAAAGTGGTCAACAGATGGTTGCAGATTCCTTAAACCTTGTTCCTAATCTAAAATCAGTAACTCCGAATTGGGACAATGTAAAACTTGTAAATCCTGAGAAACAAAACGAACCAATCAAAGAATTTATTAAAAATGCAATGGCTAGTGGTGATAACCCTCGTTTTGGAGGAATAAATGCAGATATGAACCAAGCATTGACAGATGTATTGGCTGGCGTGGCAGGAGGAACTATCACCCCTAAAGATGGTGCTGCTCAACTTGCAACGACTCAAGCTAATAGTAAATAAGGAATAATAGTTTGATAGGGGGCTATTTTTTCTAGTGTCCCCTATCATTAAATGTTGAGGAGACGTATAAACATGGAAAACACCAAAGTTATAAACGTGGAAAACATCAAAAAGATCAAAAAGATTAAACCATTGAGGTCCACGAAGATAAACGGACTTCCTTGGATTCTTCCAGCATTTGCTTTTGTTGTAGGGCTTATCTATTATTCAATCTTTTATACATTCAATTTGTCTACTCTAGATTGGAATGGGCTTGATCCAATTCAGGAAAAAGCGGGGATAAGTAATTATACTGATGCATTTTCTGACTGGGTTTTTTTGAAAGCTATAAAAAACACAATTGTTTTTTTCATTAGTACATTTTTAATTCAAAACTTTTTAGGTTTTATACTTGCCGCAATTTTGCATACAAAAGTAAAGCTTGCAACATTGCACAAGTGCTTGATTTTTATACCAACAATCTTAGCACCTGCGACTATGGCGCCAGTGTTTAGATTGCTGTTCTCGCCTCAGGGAATGCTGCAAAATCTATTTGACACACTTCATTTAGGCATAACTGTTGATTGGTTGGCAAAACCAAATTCGGCACTTTTCGTTCTCATGGTTGTTGCGATTTGGCAGTTCACAGGAATGAGTTTCATTCTATATTATGCGGCAATGAGCCAAATAGATAAAGAAATGCTTGAGGCGGCGCGCCTAGATGGAGCAGGAAACTTTAGAACTTTATTTAGCATGGTATTGCCAAACTGCAAAGGCACAACAGTTTCTCTTGGAATGCTTGGAATTATAGGTGCTTTGAAAACATTTGATATTCCTTATCTGATTACAACCGGTGGGCCAAATCACGCAACAGAATTTTTAGGCACATATATTTATACACAGGGAATAACGAAATCTAATCTTGGCTATGCAGCTGCCATATCAGTAATGCTCCTTATACTCGCAATCTGCGGTGCAATACTTGTTAATAGGGGTAATAAAGGAGATGAGAGATAAAAATGTTTGAAATTAGAAGTTTAAAAAGTAAAGTCATTTTGCAAATCATTCTACTGATATTAACGATCCCATATGTGATTCCACTTGTTCAAATGTTCCTTGGCTCTCTCGGTGGAACAGGTTTTTTAAATTATAAGGCGGTTTGGGACACAGGTGTAGTTCCAATCTTTTTTAGAAATTCACTCATCATATCAGCTGGCGTAATTTTATTGGTTTATATATTCAGTATGACAGCTGGCTTTGGGTTTTCAAAATTACACATATTTGGAAAAGAAGTGTACTTTTGGTTGATTCTTGTTGCTTTAACTTTACCTGAAGTAATTTTGTTGTCTCCATTGTTTGTAACATTCCAAAAGTTGCATTTATTTAATACCTTTTTGGCTGTAATTTTACCTACCGCAGCATTGCAACTGCCATTTACTATTCTACTTACTAGAAACTTTGTCAGTGGAATCCCTAATGAGTTAATGGAGGCAGCAAGAATTGATGGTGCGGGTGTTTTGTCGATGTTTTGGCATGTCATCCTTCCGCTTACAAAGCCAATTGCATCCTCAATTATTGTTTTGACACTCATCCACTCATGGAACACATATCTCCTGCCACTTTTGTTCTTACAAAGCCCGGATATGCAGACGGTAACGCTGCTTCCACAATACTTCCAAGGTGAGTTTACAAATGATCAGACGAAGATATTAGCGGCAGCTGTGCTCACTGCAGTTCCTGAGATTATTGTTTATTTGTTCATGCAGAAAAATTTTGAAAACGGCATGAGTGCTGGAGCTCTAAAATAATCGAAACAAGAGCAGAATCATAGTGAAAAGAAGGAGATCATTATGCCGTTGATTCAAGTTGACTTAAAAAGGTCAGTGTTTGAGGATAAAGGAAAAGAAATATCAAATGCAATACATAATTCGCTGGTTGCAGGTCTAGGTATGGATACAACCGATCTTTTCCACGTGTTTAGACCGCATGATGAAGGGGAGATTATTTTTTCGCCAACTTATGACAATCGCGATAGGCACGATTTGATCATCATTAGAATTACAATGGTTAATATGTTTTCACTTGAGCAAAAGAAAAAAACATATAAAGAACTAACAAAGAGGCTTGTTGACATTGGAATCAGGCGCGATGATATTTTAGTTTGTGTTGTTGAAAACAGTGCTGAAAATTGGTCGCTTGGCGAAAGAGAAGTTTGACAGGCGGTAGCGGCGGAATGGAGGTTTTTATGCGTAAATTATTGGAGAAAGAATTGTGCGTTGTCACGGGTGCGGGGAATGGAATTGGCAGAGCAATCGCAGAACGTTTCATAAGTGAAGGTGCCGATTTGATTGTGGCAACGAGAAATGTTGAAGCCGCAAAAAAAATATATGAGGGAAACAGTCAGGTTGTTGACATTCTAGAAGTTGACGCGACAGATGTGAAAGATTTAGAAAAAATAACGGAATCCGTTAAAAGGACAGGGCGTAAATTAAAGGCGGTGATACCAGTTGTTGGTAACGGGCCACAAAACCCGATTCAAGAAATAACACCTGAGGAGTTTCATTTGACAATGAACCTTAATGTTTTTTCAGCTTTTTTCACGGTTCAGAAGTTAATTCCTTTTATGTCTAATAAATCTTCAATTGTTCTCATATCATCAATTGCAGGTTTTCAGGGTGGGAAAAACGCCATTGTCTATAATGCGGCGAAAGCAGCGGTCAGGTCTATGGCGCGCTCGTTCACAGGAGAGCTTGCAGAAAAGGGTATTAGAGCAAATGCTATAAGCCCTGGTCCAACGGAAACACAGGCGTTTACAGATTTTGTGGGCGGCGATGAGGAACGACGAAACAATATAGTTTCGCAACTTCCCATAGGGCATATTGGAAAGCCTAGCGAGATTGCGGCGGTTGCATTGTTCTTAGCGTCCGATGAATCTTCTTATGTGACTGGTGCTGAAATTATTGCTGACGGCGGTTTCACCAATAGATAAACAAATAGTGATTAATAAATAATATAAGGGAGAAAAAATAATGACATTATCATCAACGAATATAGTTAAGGTTATAGTCGTAACAGACGATTTAGAAAAAACAGTTTCTGCATATAAAACTTTGCTGGGAACAGGGAAAGAGCCTGCAGAGCAAAATACAGAGCATAAAGAGGTAAGAACACCTTTTATGAGGTATAAAGGTGCCGATATCACTGATACCCCAATGAAGGTAGAAAGTGTTTTCAGCGATAATTTCTGGTTTGAAATTATCCAGCCTCTAGGAAATAATGACCCATGGGCAACTTGGTTAAAAGAACATGGCACGTCAATTTGCTCCATTTGTTTGTTGTCAGACGGACCTTTAGAAGATGACGAAGAAACTATGAAAAATACAGGATTTGATTCACTTTTTAAACACGAAAAGGGCTATGAGGCGTATGAATATTTTGACACATCAAAAGCGCTTGGAGTTTTAGTTGAGGTAAAAGAGCAGTATAAATAATGAAAGGGGTGGCGAATTCGTTCGTCACCTCTTTTGTGCACATAAGCTAAAACATGTTTTCTATATTTAGCTACCCATTTTTTTAACATAGTTGAATTCACGTTGTGTTACTTAGGTGTCGCTTCAAAAGATTCCATGCCTTCCAGGTAAGAAGTAATAGCTGGTGTCCTCCTATTTGTCCTCCGATGTTTTATATCATATTTAAAATATTTAAGTTAAATCTCCTATAAATGTTGATTTAAAGGCTTTTTTAATACACTATTTTTTTCTATTTTATATAAAAATGAATGGGCGGCAGGATGTAATACCTCACCCCCCTTGATATATAGGGGGATTTTGAGGCAATAGTCATTAATACTCTTACGTGCTCATAGCCAAAACGAAATAAGGTTTAAACAAAAGGAATTGCCCCTTTGGGCCATTCCTTATTACTTATACGCGCATTCTAGCAAGAGTAATCTATTTTACATTACAAATTACTCTGTCACATTAAATATATATTTATTCAAAAAAGCATTGCGAAACTTTCCATTCAAATCATACTTCATAAGCAGCTGCTGAAATGCAGGCATCTTTTCATAAAGTGATTGTATTTTCGCAGGCGAGGTAGTAAATAGTTTTCCCCAATGCGGCTTTGCTTGAAAAGGTTCAAGCTGGGCTTCGATAAGTGGCAGCACCTGCTGAACTTCCGCCCATTTATCCTGCCACGTAAAGTGAAAAGCAACCGAATCTTGCTTATAGGATGGGCTCATCCAAAGCTCGTCCTGCGCAATAGTTCGCACTTCGGATATAAGCAGATGTGGTGCGATTTGTTCACGGATTTCACTAATCGCACAAAGAGCATCATAGGCATGCTCCCGGGCCATAATATATTCACTTTGCAGCTCTTGGCCTTTACTTGGGGTAAAATCCATCCGGAAGTGTGGCATGCGATCAAACCAATCCCCTGGCACACCTAGCTGTGCTGTACAATTCTCTGCTCCAACCCCGGGTACGGGATGGAGATTTTCTTTGGCCGCTTTTGCTCCATAAAAGTCCTCTCCTAACGAAAAGGTCTGTTCATCCGTCAGTTTGCTCTTCAGCCACACCTGATTAAACGTTTCGTCCTGCCAATTCGTAAACAGACTAACGCTATAGGCACTGGAATAAATGGTATCGAAATCATGTTCTAGTTGTGCAAACGCAAGATTCTCGTAAACATCCTGCCTCATTTGATGACTTGGATGGACATCTAGGGTTAGCTTTGTGACGACACCGAATCCACCTAGTCCCACAACCGCGCCATGTAATTCCTCTTCCGATTTTTCCTTTGAAAACGTTACAAGACTTCCATCCGCGGTGACAACCTCCATAGCACGTACTGCTGCAGCTAAATTTTGATTGCCATTACCTGAACCATGTGTTGCTGTTGCACAAGCACCAGCAATTGAAATGTGCGGAAGGGAAGCAAGGTTATGTAAGGCATAGCCATGTTGCTGAAGCACATGACAAAGGTCGCCATACTTGATTCCGGCTTCCACGGTTACAGTTTTCTTTTCTCGATCAATGGATAAGACCTTGTTGAGCTTTTGCAAGGATACTATATTCTCATCCGAATCTGCGATGCTATTAAACGAGTGACGTGTTCCGATCACACGTAGCTTTGTTAACCTTGAAACTAATTGTTGAACTTCTTCAACAGATTCAGGTTCATGCCAGTTTGTCGTGCTATATTGAAAATTACCTGCCCAATTTCTTTTCCTCTCCATTCATCCCACTCCTTTTTCACTGTTTCATTTAGCGTAACTATACTCATAATAAGAAAAAATCCCCAATACATTATAGTCTTCTGCAACAGCAGCATAAGACAAAAAAGAGCGCAAAAACATATTAATCTGCTAGTTATTCTCCTGTTTTTTTAATTACAAAAAGGCTTTAATTAATTAAATATTCTATTAAACTAGTCTGTTAATTTATAAGATTGGGATATATTTATTATACCTTCAAGGTAAAACGTTTTCAAAGCGGATAAATAGTTTTCTTCTAAGGATGATTGAGAAATAAGCGCAAGAATATAGAAGCCTTTAAATAAGCTTTGAAACAATTTGGATCGAAATTAAAATTTTTGGAAAAGGGAGAGGGAATGATGGAAACATTGCGTGACAGAGCATTACAAATGCACCGGGATAAACAAGGAAAATTAGAAGTGAAAGCAAAGGTAGAGATTAAAAATGCAAATGATTTGAGCTTAGCATATTCACCTGGTGTCGCAGAGCCTTGTAAGGAAATCTATGAAGATCGAAATAAAGTATATGAATACACGATGAAAGGCAACACCATTGTCGTCGTGTCAGATGGCTCGGCGGTATTGGGGCTTGGGAATATTGGGCCTGAAGCAGCAATGCCAGTAATGGAAGGTAAAGCAGCTTTATTTAAGAATTTTGCTAACGTAGATGCATTTCCTATCTGTTTAAATACACAGGATGTGGAAGAAATAATTGAAACAGTAAAGCGTCTTGAACCAACATTTGGCGGGGTAAATTTAGAAGATATTTCAGCTCCAAGATGCTTTGAAATTGAAGAACGCTTGAAAAAAGAAACAAACATCCCTATTTTTCATGATGACCAACATGGTACAGCCATTGTAACGGTTGCCGGATTAGTAAATGCTCTTAAATTAGTAGATAAGAGAATGGAAGAAATTAAAGTCGTCATAAATGGTGCGGGTGCTGCGGGTGTAGCAATTGCTCAATTGCTAAATCGTTTTGGTGTGTATGATGTCATTCTATGTGATACAAAAGGTGCCATTTATGAAAATCGTACATATGGAATGAATCCAATTAAAGAAAAGATTGCTAGACAGACGAACCGTAACAATGCAGAGGGGAGCTTAGAGGAAGTAATTGTAGGCGCAGATGTTTTTGTTGGTGTATCTGTTGCAGGTGCCATAACAAAGGAAATGATTTTAACAATGCGAAGGGATGCAATTATTTTTGCAATGGCAAACCCTGTTCCAGAGATTATGCCAGATGAGGCAAAAGCTGCAGGAGCAAAAGTAATCGGAACTGGACGTTCTGATTTTCCAAATCAGGTCAATAATGTACTTGCTTTTCCAGGGATTTTTCGGGGGGCTCTAGATGTTCAAGCTACAGAAATAAATGAAGAAATGAAAAAGGCTGCTGTATACGCCATTTCTTCGCTCATTTCAGAAGAACAACTATCAGAAGACTATGTGATACCTAACCCTTTTGATGACCGAGTAGCATCTGCGGTAGCAAACGCTGTTGCAACTGCCGCTGTAGAAACAGGTGTAGCGAGGAAATCCCTTATAACCATGTAACTAAAGTGAATTTAGGTGACAGGCACCATAAATGGACAAATGTCTTTCTAGGGTGTCTGTTGCCCTTGACCACACCAAAAAACTTAGTTTTTTTAATTACAAAAAGGCTCCTGTTGATTTCAAGTAATATAATAGACTTGGATTATTTTCACTACTGAAGTGAAGTGTGTTTGGGGGCGACATCTTTGATTATCACACTTACTATGTTCTTAATGGGTATATTACTAGGGTTTATTGGGGCCGGAGGGTCCGGTTTTATCATTGCTCTCTTAACCGTTGTTTTTGGAGTGCCAATTCACACAGCATTAGGTACATCTCTGGCTGCAATGGTGTTTACGACTATGTCCGGAGCTTATAGCCATTACCGGCAGGGAAATATTGATGTGAAGACAGGAATAACTGTAGGTGCTTTTGGGGCGTTTATGTCTTTTGTTGGTTCTAAGATTGCCGTATGGATTCCGGTTCATTCACTCCATTGGCTCACAGCGGGAATGCTGTTCCTGTCCGCTGTTATGCTTATGATCCGTCTTTTTATAGTAAATAGGCTTAAAGAGCCAAATAAAAGGAAAACGAGACAAACTGGCAGCTTTCTAATGAGAGCAGCGTCTGTCGGTATTGTGACAGGTATTTTATCTGGTACGTTTGGTATTGGGTCGGCTCCATTCATTCAGCTTGGGTTGATGGTTGTGTTGGGCCTTACTGTACAAGAATCAGTTGGCACAACGATGTTAGTTATTCTTCCCATCGCTTTCGCTGGGGGGGTAGGCTACTACTTTGAAGGCTATTTCAACGTCTTACTCCTGGTCCAGGTACTCGCTGGAACGATGATTGGTTCTTATATTGGAGCCAAATTTACCAACAATGTTCCGCTGCCAATTTTAAAAAGTGCAATGGTTCTCACCCCAATTATGGCGGGTGCCATTTTGCTAATTCGATGATTTATGATAAAGGCTGCTTAAACTCTTTTATGAGCATAGCGGTCTTTTGTCATTTTATGCATAAGTCTTATACATACTATTATTATGATAATACCTGGAGGAGAATATGAAGAGGGGCAAACTTAGTTTACAAGCCATTATTATTATATTTGTATGCATTGTCGTCGCTTTATCACTTGGAATAACTGATTTAATCATAAGCAAAAGAATTACCGCTAGTGTGGAAGAGACACAGAAAGAAAAGGCCTTAAATGTGGCAAAAATGATTGCCTTTAGCCCGCAAGTGATTGGAGCTTTTGAAGGGAAAGCTAATAAGAAAGAAGTACAAATTTTAGCTAATCAAATAAAAGAAAAAACCCATGTTAACTTTGTTGTCGTTATGGATATGAATGGAATTCGGCTTTCCCACCCAGATCCCAGTAAAGTGGGGAAGCACTTTAGGGGAGGAGATGAAGGACCTGTCCTTAAAGGAAAAGAGTATGTTTCCATTTCAAAGGGAACTCTCGGTCGATCCATGCGGGCATTTACTCCAATAAAGAATTCACATGGAAAACAAGTCGGAGCGGTTGCTGTAGGAATTTCTTTAGAAAACGTTACAAAGGCGGTACATAAAGGACGGATGGGGATCGTTATTGGGACGTTAATTGGAGTCCTAATAGGCGTAATCGGTGCAGTGGTCCTGGCAAGATACATCAAAAAAATACTTTTAGGACTCGAGCCATTCGCTATTGCTAAACTGCTTGAAGAACGAAGTTCCATGCTTCAGTCCGTGCGTGAGGGAATAATAGCCATCGATCAAGAAGGGAAAATCACACTTGTAAACAGGGCAGCCAGTAAGCTTTTTAAGAGAGCCGGTCTTGAAGAGAACCCTATGGGTAAGAACATTGAAGCTTATTTGCCAGAGACTCGGTTAACTCGCATAATAAAATCGGGTGAAACTGAATTGGATCAAGAACAAAACCTGAATGGGGTGACCATTTTAGTAAACAGGGTTCCGGTGGTTGTGGAAAATGAGTCGGTGGGAGCAATCGCAACATTCCGTGATAAAACCGAAGTCCGATTGTTGGCCGAACAGCTCACAGGTGTGCGTAACTATGCGGATGCTCTCCGTGCCCAGGCACATGAATTCATGAACAAACTTCATGTCATCCTTGGCCTGGTTCGAACTGAACAATATGATACACTTGCTAACTATGTGAGTGAAACGGTTAACCACCGGGAAACAGAAATGGGCTTTGTAACGAAGAAAATTAAAGATCCTGTTCTTGCTGGATTTTTAATTGGCAAGCTTAGCTTTGCCAGAGAATCAGGTGCTTCACTATCATTTGATTGTGTAAGTAAACTTCCTAAACCTGCAAACTCGGAAATCACACATGAGCTGATAACAATCATTGGAAATCTCTTCGATAACGCAATGGAAGCAATTGCGGACAGTCCAAACAAAAAAGTCGGCCTTAAACTTGATTATGCAGAGGATATTTTAACAATTGAGGTTAAAGACACAGGGTTGGGAATGAATAATTCACTCCAAAACAAAATATTGGATAAAGGCTTCTCTACGAAAGGAGAAAACCGCGGGTTTGGGTTATATCTTTTGGCACAGGCAATTGAAAGATTAGAAGGGGACATGATTATTTCGTCCAAGCCTGGAAAGGGAACAAATTTTGCCGTGTATATACCTTATAAAGCAGAGGATGAATCGAATGATTAATGTAATGATTGTCGAAGATGATCCGATGGTAGCAGAAATCAATAAACAATATCTTTCTAAAATTGATGGATTCCGCTTGGCTGCAACAGTCAATTCAGTGGCGGAAGCTATCCGATTTTTGGGAAAGAATGATATTCAGCTTATTCTTCTGGATATTTTTATGCCGGGAAAGCAGGGCCTAGAGCTGTTAGCGTACCTTCGAAAAAATGACCTTGAAATTGATGTCATTATCATTTCAGCGGCCTCAGATCTTGAACGAATTAAGAGGGCATTAAGGTTTGGTGCTGTCGACTATTTAATTAAGCCCTTCGAGTTTGAACGGTTTAACGCTGCACTTGGTACCTACCTTGAGCAAACCCGGCTCATTGATAAACAGGAATCGGTTAGTCAGCAGGAGCTCGATCACTTACTTTTGCACAGAGACGAAGCTGTTATAGCAGAAGAACTGCCAAAGGGGTTAACGAAGGATAGCTTAAAGCAGGTATGGGATGCGATTCGTGAATTGAAGGACGGTCCTTTTTCCACTGATGAAGTTGCAAATGTTGTAGGAATATCAAGGGTTTCGGCAAGAAAATATCTTAATTTCCTAAAGAACTTAGGAATCCTTGAAGTCAAGGTTATCTACGGAACGGTCGGAAGGCCTGTATATCAGCATGAATATAACAAATTTAAAGAGCACTTAATAAAAAACTTTCTGTAAGCAGCTTTTGAAACTGCTTACTTTTTTTATTTACAAAAAGAATTATTAAACTTTCATAATCTATGAAAACGGTTTACATGGGAATATGATAGATACGTAGCAAGATAAAGGAGGATTAATAATGCAAATTCCAATTAAGAAAACGCTTGATAAAATTCCAGGCGGTCTGATGGTTGTTCCACTTTTTTTAGGGGTATTAACAAATACATTTTTTCCGCAGGTTTTACAAATTGGAAGTTTTACAACAGCTTTATTTAGTAAAGAAGCTTCATCAACTATATTGGCATGTTTTATGTTTTTAATAGGTTCACAAATTAATTTCAAATTAGCACCAAAGGCATTAAAAAAGGGTGCCATATTATTAACAGGAAAATTTATCGTAGGTGCTGGTATTGGTTTAGCTGTAGCAGCGATTTTTGGTCCTGCCGGATTACTAGGATTAACACCTTTAGCCATCCTTGCAGCGTTGTTAAATGCTAATGGCGGGTTATATGCATCTCTTGCTTCATCGTATGGTGACGAAACAGATGTAGGCGCATATGCGTTATTTTCTTTAAAAGACGGTCCATTTTTCACATTAGTGGCATTAGGTGCATCAGGTCTTGCCACCATTCCTTTTCAAACACTTCTAGGAGTATTAATTCCAATTGTAATCGGAATGATTTTAGGAAATATTGATCCTGATATGAGAAAGTTCCTTGGAAGCAGTAAATTATTATTAATCCCATTCTTTTCCTTCCCATTAGGTGCTGGTATGAATCTTTCAACTATTATAAAAGCTGGAGGTCCTGGGATATTACTAGGATTAATCGCTGCCTTCACAGGAATTGGAGCTTACTTCCTATTAAAGTTATTTAAAGAAAACCCTATCGTTGGTTTAGCAACAGGGTCAACTGCAGGAAATGCGGTAGCTACACCAGCTGTTGTGGCGGCAGCAGATCCAACCTTAGCTGCAGTAGCATCTTCAGCTACTGCCCAAGTTGCAGCTGCATGTGTCATATCTGCTATCGTCTGTCCGATAATTGTGAGCTATGTATTTAAAAGGTCCGAAAAGAAAAAAGCGAAACAATCGATGGCAAGGGCAGCCTGATAAAAAGTAAAGTTAATGTTATAAACACCAAAAAAGTAGAAGATAGAACAGAGCAGTCAGCCGGTTTTTACTGTCTGCTTTGTTTAATTACAAAAAAGGGATATTAAATTAAAAAAACTATTGTGATAAGGAAAATGTTATTAACATGGAAAAGTAAGAAATCTATGTTACGGTATTATCCGAATAGCTATTTTAAGATAGAAAGAAGGAAACACCATGAATGTACCTGAGAATGTTATTATTACAACATTAAAAGGAAAAGAAGTTCTCTCCAATCCTTTTTTGAATAAAGGAACGGCTTTTACTAAAGCGGAAAGGGATGAGCTTGGACTTGACGGTCTGTTGCCTCCCCAAGTGCTCACCCTTGATGAACAAGTAAATAGGGTTTATGAACAATATTCAATGAGGACAACGAATCTATTTAAACACGGTCTGCTTTATGATTTATATAACCGTAATGTTGTTCTATTTTACCGATTGTTGAAAGAACATTTAGCAGAAATGCTTCCAATTATCTACACTCCTACTGTCGGTGATGCGATCCAGTCCTACTCTCATAGCTACCGCCGCCCGGGTGGCTTATATCTTTCCATTGATGATCCTGAGGGCATTGAAAAGGCATTTCACAATCTTGGACAGCCCAAAAATGGCATTGATTTAATCGTCGTTACCGACTCTGAAAGTATTTTGGGTATTGGGGACCAAGGGGTAGGCGGTATTAATATTGCGATTGGTAAACTCGCCGTATACACAGCGGCAGCTGGTATCGATCCAAGCCGAGTTCTGCCAGTTGTGCTAGATGTTGGTACGAACAATCAGGATTTAGTTGCCGATCCTATCTATATTGGCAACAAGTTCGCCCGTGTCCGTGGTGAGCGTTATGATCAATTCATTGATTTATTCGTTCAGACTGCAAGAAAGTTCTTTCCAGAGGTTCTTATTCACTGGGAGGACCTTGGAAACGTGAATGCGCGTAAAATCTTGGACAAATACGGTGACAAAATCCTTACCTTCAATGATGACATCCAGGGAACAGGTGCAGTTACTCTTGCTGCTGTGATGTCTGGATTGAAATTGACAGGAACTAATCTGAAGGACCAGCGTATTGTGGTCTTCGGACCAGGGGCTGCTGGTATCGGTATAGCTGACCAAATCTCCGAGACAATGGTTCTTGAAGGGCTGACAAGAGAAGAAGCCTATGACCGTTTCTGGGCTATTGACTATCGGGGGTTACTAACGGACGAGACACCAGATGTCCTGAACTTCCAGAAGCCTTATGTAAGAAAAACGGATGAAGTCAGAAACTGGGATAAGGAAGAGAACGGGACCATTTCATTAATGGAAGTCGTTCAGAGGGTGAAGCCAACCATCCTGATTGGTACTTCCGGACAAGCCGGCGCCTTCACTGAGGAAATTGTGAAAGAAATGGCCAAACATGTTGAACGTCCGATCATCTTGCCTATGTCCAACCCAACCGCACTGACTGAAGCCGTGCCGGAAAACCTGATGAAATGGACAGATGGAAAGGCTCTAATTGCAACCGGCAGCCCGTTTGCCAATGTAGATTACAAAGGTGTTTCCTATGAAATTGGGCAGTCAAATAACGCATTTGTATTTCCAGGATTAGGTCTAGGAGCCATTGTAGCAAAAGCTGAAGTGATCTCAAAAGGAATGTTCGCGGCAGCTGCTTATGCGGTTGCAAGAATGTCAGACACCAGCGCACCTGGAGCATCCCTGCTGCCATCCATTGAAAAACTTCATGAGGTCTCAAAATACGTAGCCATTGAAGTAGTCAATGCGGCAATATACGAAGGAATTGCAAAAGAGGATATCCAAGATGTTGAGACTGCTATTGAAGAGGCTATGTGGAAGCCTGAATATAAGGAAATCAAGAGTGTAGGTATTTGGACAAACATTCATTCCTATGCATGATTAAATAGTTAAATAAAATGCCTGTACTCCTGGTCGAACTTTCGGAATTCCAGGCAGTACAGGCATTTTGTATTTAACTAGATTAACTGGTAAATTGCATTTTTCGACTAAAACTAGAACTGGGCATAGTTGTCATCAAACTAAAATTATTAATTAGTAAGTAGTGGAAATCGCGATTTTATCGTTTTTATGAATGTCTTCCGTTCCGGCATCCAATGCAGTTCTGTAATATCTGCATTTATGCTCGATGACTCCCATAGTTTTTTTTAGTTCTTCTATCTGTGCTTCTACAATAGCTTTTCGATCCATAAACATGTCATATCTTTGTTGCAGCGAGGAATCCCCATCAGAACACCAATCAATGAAATTTTTTATTTCCTTAATAGGCATTCCGGTGGATTTCAGACATTCAATTATTTTTAATGCGTCGATATCAGATTCTTTAAACAAGCGTGCTCCACTGGGTGTCCGTTCTACAAAAGGTATAAGTCCCTCTTTGTCGTAGTAACGAAGGGTATATACGGTAAGATTCAATTCTTTTGCAACTTCGCTGATCGTGTATGTCTTCATTACTAATCTCCTATTCTAAACATTATAGACTTCGAGTTAACTCTATGATTGAAAGAAATTTATCATGTTGTATGCTAAATGTCAAATGTTACTTTACCATTCAATGGAAAGTAAAATTAAGAATATGAATTTTTTAAAAATAAGGTATTGACCTAGAGTTAACTATAAGGATTAATATTGTTTTGCAAGGAAAAAAGCAGGGTAGAAATAAACGAGGGTTAATTTGAACCTATACCCGGCACAAGCACAGCTTCTTGAAAAATATAAATTATAGGAGGTTTTTTTAAATGATAACAGCTAAAGCACGCGCTGTCGACGGTCCAGACAAACCGTTTCGAGCAGCTGAAATTAAACGACGCGATCTTGATTTGCATGATATTCTAATCGAAATTAAATATGCAGGCATATGCCATTCTGACATCCATACTGCTCATGGCGAATGGGGTCCTGTGAACTATCCACTCGTGCCTGGACATGAGATTGCGGGAATTGTCACCGATGTAGGAGCAGAGGTCACAAAATACAAGGTCGGTGACCGGGTAGGTGTCGGATGTATGGTTGACTCCTGTGGCGAATGTGAAAATTGCCGTAAAGGAGAAGAACAATACTGTCTTAAAGGAAATGTTCCTACATACGCTGGTGTTGACAAATACGGTGAGCCTACTCAAGGGGGCTATTCAACACACATTGTCGTAACGGAGGACTTTGTAGTCAGAATTCCTGATAGCATTGAGCTTGATGCCGCAGCACCATTACTTTGCGCAGGTATTACGACCTATTCGCCATTAAACCATTGGGGAGCCGGGCCAGGTAAGAAAGTAGCGGTCGTTGGTATGGGCGGTCTTGGTCATATGGCTGTCCAAATTGCCCATGCCATGGGTGCAGAGGTCACTGTACTGTCACAAACATTGAACAAAAAGGAAGATGGCTTGCAATTAGGAGCAGACCACTACTATGCAACGAATGATTCCGAGACGTTTAAGAAACTAGCTGGTACGTTCGACCTTATCGTAAATACAGTGAGTGCTAAGATCGATATTAGTGCCTACCTTTCATTGCTAGCGCTCGATGGCACACTCGTTAACGTTGGTGCGCCAGCGGAGCCGTTGTCTCTTAACGTATTCTCACTTATCGGTCATCGCCGTTCATTTGCAGGTTCAATGATTGGCGGCATCCGTGAGACTCAGGAGATGTTGAACTTCTGTGCAGAACACAACATTGCTCCTAAGATCGAAGTCATTTCAGCTGACCAAATCGATGAAGCCTACAAACGAGTATTAGCTTCGGATGTGAAGTATCGATTCGTGATTGATACCAGCACAATTTAAGTTAAATGTAATTTCGAGGGATGTCCTAAAAGCCTAGCTTTTGGGACATCCTTTTTTTGAAAATGATCTTACGGACCTAAAAGAAGCGGATGTTCTCATCAATTTAAAGAATTTGAAAATTTCACTTGAATTACTTTTAAAAACATATCAGCAGCAGCGGAAAAAACCTGATGCTTTTTCCAAACAATATTTAAGCCAGATTCAAGTCTTGGCTCTAGAGGTTTAAAACAAAGGTTACTATCACTAGACGTATTCACTATTTTATCAAGGGTTATTGCATAACCAATGCCCTCATCAACCAAGATGGCAGCATTATAGGCAAGATTGTATGTAGTCACGACATTTAATTTATCAAAATCTTCACCAAACCAATCTGCAAATTCATTTTTAGAAAAGGTCTGTTTCATTGCCTGCCGTGAACAAATTAGCGGGACATTTAATAAATCCACTGCTTGAATGGTTTCTTTGAAAGCAAGAGGACTGTCCTTCCTCATAACAACGCCCCAAACATCTTTGGCTGGGATATTGATATAGTTGTATTTTGATAAATCAGCTGGTTGAATTAAAATACCAAAGTCAAGCAATCCCTTGTCAAGCCGTTCAGTCACATCATCTTCGTTTCCGCTGTAGAGGTGATACCGTATGTTTGGATAATGTAACTGTAAATCCTTTACTATACGTGCAATCTGTCTCATGGCGTCTGTTTCCCCACCACCTATGTAAACATCACCACTTATGGTTTCTTCCATGGAACTAAATTCCGCTTCTAATTTATCGACCATATCAACGATTTCTTCTGCTCTCTTTCGCAGAAGCATTCCTTCATCTGTAAGAATGATACTGTGACTACTTCGAATAAATAGTTTTTTTCCTAACTCTTGTTCCAGGTCTTTTAACTGTCTTGATAATGTTGGCTGTGTCACATGCAAAAAATCTGCAGCCCCCGTAATGCTTCCTTCTCTTGCAACAGTAAGAAAATATCGCAAAACTCTAAATTCCATAAAGCCCTCCTCCTTTATAGTGTTTTAGTATATTTGTTTTAGAAATGCTTATCAAGCATATCTAGTTATTAGATATAAGTATTAGCTATATTTAAAAAGCACGGTAGAATAAATAGCAAAGGTTGAAAATAACAGTATTTTTTTTTGGGGGGCAATTTATTGAAAATAGGAGTTGCTTTTTTGGCTAGACGAAATAACTTGTTGATTTTTATACTAACCATAGGAGTCTTTGGCATTTTAAATACCGAAATGGGGGTTATTGGAATATTACCTTCTATTTCAGAACATTTTCATGTCAGTGTATCCAAAGCAGGATGGCTTGTGAGTTTTTTTGCCCTTGGAGTTGCAGTATCCGGTCCAACGATGCCGTTATTGTTTTCCGGTATAAATCGTAAGAAGGTCATGTTACTTGTACTGGGCGTTTTCGTTTTGGGGAATATCGTATCGATATTTACATCTAACTTTACCATTCTATTAATTGCTCGTATCATTCCAGCCTTTTTTCATCCTATTTATTGTTCTTTAGCATTTACAGTAGCTGCTGCATCAGTAAGTAAAGAAGAAGCTCCAAAAGCTGTTTCTAAAGTTTTTATTGGAGTATCAGCCGGTATGGTAGTCGGCGTACCAATCGCAAGTTTTATTGCAAGTGTAACTTCTTTACAAATGGCAATGGTATTCTTTGCTATTGTTAATGGGATTGTCTTCATTGTTACATTGATTTTTGTCCCATCCTTGCCAGTGGAAGAAAGACTTTCTTATGGTACACAATTTTCCGTATTAAAGAAATCTATTACATGGCTTTCCATTATGACTGTCATTTTATTAAACTCGAGCGTATATGGGGTATATAGTTATCTTGCTGAATATCTGAAAACTGTTACGAATATACCTTCGAACACCATTAGTTTACTATTATTTATATACGGCGTAGCCAATATTATTGGAAATATTGTGGCAGGGAAACTGCTAACTAAAAATGCAAACAAATTTGTTGCATCTTTTCCTTTTATATTAGGGACCGTTTACATCCTATTATTCCTATTTGGACCGTTTACCTTACCTATGGCGTTCATTACTTTAATTTGGGGGATATTAGGTGGAGTAGGTGGGAATATCAATCAATATTGGCTTTCGTCTTCAGCTCCCGAAGCGCCTGATTTCGCCAATGGCTTATTTATATCATCGTGTAACGTGGGAACAACCATTGGTGCAGCTGTTGGCGGGTTATTTATATCAGAAATGGGTATACAATACATCGTATTAGTGGGAATCCTATCATTGATGCTAAGTTTGGTAACTATTTTACTGAGAAATTATATGTATAGTCCTACAAAACAACTCTCCGTATAAGGAGTATCCCTAATAGGGATTTTACAATGCCACTTAATCCAAGAACAACAAAGGGAGGAGAAAAATGTCACACGATAAACAAGTTGCGCTTGTCACTGGCGGGAATCGAGGAATTGGGAATGAACTGGTCAAACAATTGGCTTTAAATGATTTTAAGGTGATTTTGGCAAGTCGGGATCCAGAAATGGGTCATGAAGCTGCGCAACAACTTAAGGAGCTAGATTTAGATGTTTCGTATATAGAGATGGATGTCACCAATCAAGTAAGCATCCAACAAGCTGCGATAACAATAAATAAGAAGTTTGGAAGATTAGATGTATTGATTAATAATGCTGGCGTGTATTTAGATGAGAATGAAAAGTTATTGGCTATGGAGCCTTTCGTTCTGGAGAAAACAATGGCAACGAATTTTTTGGGCGTTTACTATTGTGTCCGTTCCTTTATTCCCCTTATGGAAAAGCACGGCTATGGGAGAATTATTAATGTTTCTTCAGAGTATGGGGCGATTAGCGAAGTGTCAAATCCAGGAGTAGGTGCTTATAAGTTGTCTAAATTTGCCCTAAATGGATTAACACGATTGATAGCTGCAGAAATCGACGGGGATATCAAAATAAATGCAGTCGATCCAGGATGGGTAAGTACAGATATGGGTGGACCATCTGCTCCACGAACACCTAAGCAAGCAGCGGAGTCTATCCTGTGGTTAGCAACGATTGGACCTGAAGGACCTTCCGGAGGGTTCTTTAGAGATGGAAAACCAATTTCTTGGTAGGTAAACACTAGTAGTTTTAGTGGTTTTAACCTGCTATAAAGAAAGAAACATGCTCATCCTTCAAGTAAAAGGATGAGCATGTTTTATAAAGACCATCTTAATTATCATCCCTAAATAAACAAAAGGGTGCTATAAAATTAAACTCTTAGGACACCCGTATTTTTAAATTAGAATCTATCAGAATCCACACGATCGCTGTCGGTAGTAGTTTCACTAACTGAAGCGTCGCCCTCTTTATTCACCTTTGCTTCCTCACGCTTTACATTTTCTGTTACCTTTTGGGTTTCCGTTACTTGCTTTTTGCCAATTACCAGTTCTTCAGATACGACAGGTTTCTTTGTAACTTCAACTTTTTCCTCGACAATTGGAACTCGGATGGTTTCATCATCGCCTATTGGTTTTGTTGTGTCTGCTTCATTCTCGTCCACTGCCCGTCTTTCTACATAGACCTCTTCATGTTTGACTGGAACATTTACTGTTTCCTGTTCTTCAACGACTTCTTTTTTAACCTCTACTTCACCTGTCTGAACACGGTGTTTATTAACATCCAACTGTTCTTCGCGAAGCTTTAATGAGCGCTGCTTATCTGTGTCGAAAGTATCTTGAAGACCCGTTTGTTCACGAGCCATAGTTTCTGTGGAGACACTGTCGATTGCATTATCATATCCAGTTCCTTTTTTAGCAAGAAGCAGGACTTTTCCGTCATTGATATCATCTTCGTATTTTAGTGCATCTACCTCACTGATACCCTGAGCAACCAAATGATCATAATAGGTAGTTCTGTCTTCATCATTTTGATACATACGATCCTCAAACGGGGTAAACAGGCTTGCTAAGAACCCTTGGTGCTCCTCTGTTTGGGTATGATTACTTGTGCTTATCTCCTGGGAAGCTACTCCTGTTTCTTCTTCGATGGAGGAAGGGACATCTGTTGTATTGCCGATAATCGACAAGTCATTTACAGAATATCCTTCGTTTTGGTATTCCTCAATGGCTCGAACCACTTCATCACTAGAATTATAAACACCTAAAACTGTTTTACTCATAGTTATAGCCTCCATTTCTTTTTTTGTTTGCTTATAAAGCTTACAACTCATACGTACCCGGCTTATCAACATTGGAAACCAATTTTCTCCAATGGGCTATAAATTGAAATAAATTACTCCTTCTTAGTCAAGGAAATAATAAAAAGTTACCAATTAATAAAAAAATAACGAAAATTAAACCAATCGCTAAAAATAAATTTACAATTTTTTGATAAAGTTTGAGATAGATTTTCCATGTTCAGTTTTTCATTGTTGCTTTAAATCTGATTCATTAAAAAACCAGACTTATTACAAGAAATGGGGGAGTTTATATGAGTAACCAAAATGAGAACAAAGCGCTAAACAGAAGGGACTTCATAAAAGTAGGAGGGATGAGCACACTGGCGCTAACGATTGCCACTGCCGGAATACCAGGAGTCGATTTATTTAGTACTGTAGCTCAGGCTGAAACCAATGATAATAAAAAACTTCTATTTAATCCGGATGGAAAGTTTAAAATTGTGCAGTTTAACGATACTCAGGATGATGAGCGGATTGACCGCAGGACTGTTGAACTTATGGAAAAAGTGCTTGATAGTGAGAAACCAGACTTTGTAGTATTGAACGGTGACATCATTACCGGAGGCTGCAATTCAGAGCTTGAGATGAAAGAAGCGATGAATAATGTGGCACAGCCTATGGAACAAAGGGGAATCAAGTGGGCGGTTACTTTTGGAAATCATGATGAAGATTCGACACCGGCAGGCGGTCTTGATGAGGAAGCCATGCTTAAATATTATATGACCTACAATTACAATGTTAATCAGCCAGGGGTAAAAAGCATCAATGGGACTGGCAACATGAACTTGCTTATTAGGGATTCCAAAGGCAAGAAGGCTTCATTTAACCTTTGGCTGCTAGATAGCGGCAGATATGCCCCTAAAACGATTGCAGGACAAGATTTTAGTGGATACCCGACTTGGGATTGGATTCGCTTCAGTCAGGTAGATTGGTACTATGAGACTTCCAAAAAGCTCGAGCAGCAGGTTGGCTATAAGGTTCCTTCTCTTATGTTTATTCATATTCCTCTTTGGGAGCATCGATATATGTGGTTTTCAAGTGTAGATAGCAGAACTGAAGAAGATCATGCCCGAGCTGTTACAAAGCATCAAATTGTAGGAGAAAGGAATGAAGAGGAGTGCCCGGGTCCTGTTAATAGCGGGTTGTTTTCAGCAATGCTTGATAGGGGAGACGTCAAAGGCGTATTTTGCGGCCATGACCATGTAAATACATATATGGGGAACTATTATGGAATTTTACTAGGTTATTCGGGCAGCACCGGTTTTGGTACTTATGGACTGTCAGGTGCAGAACGCAATCGATTACGAGGGGCCCGTGTTTTTAATTTGGATGAAAATACAGAGAATGTCTTAGTTGAAACACACATGGTATTTGCAAAGGACTACGGAATGGATCTCACCGCAAATGATCAAAGTATGGACCCTGTTCCAATGCCAGAAAAACAAGCAGTTAAAAACTAGAAGGGTGTAACCCTTCATTGTTTCAAATATCGGCATTCTAGGTTTGGTCCTAAACTTGGTAATTGTAGAGAAGGTCTTTCACCGGTTTCAGGAGGAGGCCTTTTCTTTTTATTTGAGCAAAATATTTTTTTAAAATACACAAAATTATATTGTGGAAAAATTCTGTTAAAATATTTGTTTCAGAGAAAAGTACCTGATATGATTCAAATATATTATGTTCAATTTATTATATAGAATTTTTAAGATAAATTTGGAAAACTTCATATCTAATAGAAAAATAGAAAGGATGTAAAATGAAATGAAACTACTACATTTTAAACAGAATAACCAATCCTATCTTGCAGTGAAAACGGAGCGAGGCATTCTAAATATCCAAAAAGCAGTGGAAACACTAAATTGCGAATGTCCGGTTACTTTGGAAGACCTTATTTTACAAGGGGAGTCAGGGCTCTTTCAAATGAATAAATTAATCGATCTGGCAATTACGCAAAATACGCCGGATTTGTTTATGAATGAAAATCAAATTACATACGGACCAAGTGTAATAAATCCGGAAAAGATCATTTGCGTTGGCCTTAATTATGTAGACCATGCCGAGGAATCCAAAATGGAAATTCCTACTTCTCCTATTTTATTTAGCAAATTTAGTAATACACTCGAAGGGCACAATGGCAAAGTGAAACTGCCAGCGGATGCTGAAAAATTTGATTATGAGGCTGAGTTGGTTGTTGTAATAGGGAAAACCGCAAGCAACGTCTCCGAAGAAGAAGCGCTCTCCTATATTTTTGGCTACTCCGCAGGTAATGATTTATCTGCAAGAGATTTACAATTTAGAACGGGCCAGTGGCTGCTTGGAAAATCATCGGATGGCTTCGCACCAATCGGTCCCTATTTAATCACCAGTGAAGAAATACAGGATCCTCAGAATCTATCCATTTCTTGTACTGTAAATGGGGAAACAAGACAGCAGGCTAATACAAAAGATATGATCTTCAGCTGCGCTAACTTAGTCTGCTATATATCGAAATATATGACATTGAAGCCGGGAGACGTCATTTTCACTGGTACTCCACAAGGCGTAATTTTGGGCTATGCGGAGCAAGATCAAATCTGGCTTAAAGCTGGAGATAAAATCAGCGTGACAATTGAGAATATTGGCACTTTAACAAATACCTTAGAAGAATAAGCAAAGGGACGGTTCTGCTGCATCCAAAGAGAGGCAGAGAGAATCGTCCTTTTCCATTGCAATTTTTTAATTTCTAAACTCATTCAATCTTTCATAGGTTTCAAGCAGGAAATCATAAAACAATACTTCGGTTGGGAGCAGTTTTCGTTCGGTCGGATAAATGACACCAACTGTTCGAGTGAGGCTCCCCTCTGATATTGGGATGATGACGGTGGACCGCGGTGTGTTATCTACCAATGTCATCTCTGGCATCAAGGCCACACCTAAGCCTGCAGAGACTAACCCTTTTAATGCATCAATATCCTTTCCCTCGAAGGCAATTTGTGGGGAAAAACCTGCCATATGGCAAGCCTGAACAACTTGTTCACGAAAGATGAATCCTTCAGGGAGCACACAGAATTGGTCCTCTTTTAAGTCCCTTAATCTAATCGACTTCCGACTAGCTAATGGATGATGAACAGGAATGAGAGCCACAATGTTTTCTGTGAAAAGAATCGCTCCATTGATTTTTTTCTCTTTTTCCAGATTGGGCATCGGGGCAATCATCGCCAAGTTAAATTCACCATTTACAACACCATCAATTAAATCATAATATAGTGCATTGCTCATTTGGAATTTAGCTTCCGGGTACCTCCTTCGAAAAGCATAAATGATCGATGGTAGTGTATGAGCTGCCATGCTGATAGGGAAAGCAATACGAACCGTCCCTTTTTCAGGATCTAAATATTCTTTTACTTCTCGCTTTGCATCCTCCATCATGTTCCAGACCTGCTTCATCCGTTCAAAAAAAATTCTCCCTAAAGGCGTTAATTTGACACTCCTTCCCTCACGTATAAAAAGTTCAACACCTAATTCATCTTCTAAATTGAAAATTTGTCTGCTAACGGAAGATTGGGCAACATGCAAGGCATCTGCAGCCTCTGTTACATGCTCTCTTTTGGCCACTTCCAGGAAATATTGAATTTGCCTTGTCTCCATTTTTTCACTCCATTTTAATGCGTTTTACGCATTAATTTCATCGGAAAATAATATTGAAACTATCAATTATAAAATTATAGAATGAAACCACACTTAAGAAAAGGAAATTTTCTAAACTTTAAAATATATTAGGGGATGAATGTCATGAAAATGCTGGAAACAATAGAGGAGAATCAAACGCAAATTGTAAAAGAGTACGTAAATCGTTTATTTAAAGTTGTTCAAGATCGTAATCCAAATGAATGGGAGTTCCAGCAGGCTGTTAGAGAAGTATTCGATTCTTTAGTACCTGTCCTTGTGAATAATCCAAGCTATATCAAACAAGCAGTTCTTGAAAGAATGATCGAACCGGAGCGCATGATTACGTTTAGAGTTCCATGGGTAGATGATAAAGGGAATGTAAAAGTGAATCGTGGATATCGGGTACAGTTTAATAGTGCAATTGGACCTTATAAGGGAGGACTAAGATTTCACCCTTCCGTTAACACAAGCATTATCAAATTCCTCGGGTTTGAGCAAATCTTCAAAAATTCATTAACAGGACAGCCGATAGGCGGTGGAAAGGGCGGTTCTGATTTTGATCCTAAAGGTAAATCGGATTTAGAAATTATGCGTTTTTGTCAGAGTTTTATGACAGAACTTAGCAGACATATCGGGCCCGATACGGATGTTCCTGCAGGTGATATAGGAGTAGGAGCTAGAGAAATTGGATATATGTTCGGGCAATATAAAAAATTAAAAAATGCGTATGAAGCAGGAGTATTAACTGGAAAAGGCATTGGTTACGGTGGAAGCTTAGGCCGGAAGGAAGCAACAGGATATGGACTGGTATACTTTGTAGAAGAAATGCTCAAAAGTCAGGGTTCAAGCTTTAAAGGAAAAACAGTTGTGGTATCCGGGTCAGGAAATGTTTCCATTTATGCAATGGAAAAAGCCATGCAGTTTGGTGCAAAAGTGGTCGCATGCAGCGATTCAAGCGGCTATGTTTATGATCCAAATGGAATTCAACTAGAAACGGTAAAAAAATTAAAAGAAAAAGAGAATAAAAGAATTTATGAATATGTAAAGGAACACCCAGAAGCTGTTTTTCAGGAAGGATGCTCTGGTATCTGGGCAATTCCGTGCGAGATTGCTTTACCATGCGCAACGCAAAATGAGTTAAATAAGGAAGCAGCAGATATGTTAGTTTCAAATGGCGTAAAGGCGGTAGGCGAAGGTGCAAATATGCCTTCCACTCAAGAAGCCATCGACACTTTTATGGAACATCATATTTTATTTGCTCCTGCCAAAGCAGCCAATGCTGGCGGGGTTGCAGTCTCCGCTTTAGAAATGGCACAAAATAGTGCAAGACTAGCTTGGACACAAGAAGAAGTGGATACGAAATTGCAAGATATTATGAAAGATATTTATAGTAAGAGTTTGAAAGCATCAGAAGACTACGATGCCCCAGGGAATCTTGTTGTCGGTGCTAATATAGCTGGTTTCGTAAAAGTAGCTGATGCAATGATCCAACAGGGAGTTATATAAAAAGTTAGTTAAAATAAAAAAATACAGCACCAGTAAAACGAAGAAAGGCCACTGTTTGGTGGCCTTTTTTATTTCGTATCGCAGGGCGATATAGCTTGCAAATAAATCGAAAAACCTTCATATTTAAAAGAAAAGGAGGCCCGATATGCGACGTGATATACAACCTAACGAACGAGCATACTCCTCTAAGGAAGTGGCTGAAGAAGTGGGAATTGCAACACCTACTGTTCGAAAGTATGGCCAAATCTTAGAGCGGAATGGATATGAGTTTTTAAAAGATGGTGATCGGCGTATTTTTGTTCAATCTGACATCGGAGCGCTTATAGCGCTGCGCGATACGGACAAACCCTTAGACGATACAGCTAAAGACCTTGCGTATCAACAAAAGGAAAGATTAGAAGAAACCAATAAAACAGAGGTCGCGATATCCGATACATATGAAAATCTACCCCAAGACCCCAACCAATTAAAAGAGATTTTAATGTTTGTAGTCAATGAACTCGCAGCTGCGCGTGAAATGAATGCCCAGCTGACCAACGATATGTCTCAGCTTAAAATAACGGTTTCCCGGCTTCAGCAAGATCATCATGTTATAAGTTCTAGTATTGGAAATTCAGCACAAAAAACACATGCTAAAATTGAAAAGCTAACTGAGCAACAAAAAACATATTATGAAACATTGCTGCACCAAGAAATGGAGAAAAGTGAATTTCTGCAAAAAGAATTACAAAGTATACGGGATGAACAGAAAAAAGAATGGCATTCACAAAATGAATTTAATAAACGTTTAGAAGAAGCGATACAGGAACCTAAAGAAAAACGGGGATGGCTTTTCTCTTTGTTCAAAAAATAAGGTGTTTTTTTGATCAATGAATCGTTTATAGCGTTATGCAATATGGGACAAAACCTTCGACGTGGCTCCAACATGTCCTCAGTTGTTCGACAAATCAGATTTACTATTTTCATATTCTAACAAATTCCCGGGAAATATCTACAAATTCTGAGAAGATATCGACAAAATTACTTAGATAAATGGTTGGCATGTTTTAAGTCTTTTAATCCTCACCCTTTCTGAGGATTGCCAAATAAATCATTTATTCAAAAGCTATAAAACCACTTCCTATCATTTAATGGAGTGGTTTTTTGTTGTTGAAATTTGCTTATTGTGATGTGACAAGCCGATTAAAATTGATATTATAATACGTATATATGTGTATTTTAGTAGAATCGTGTAATTTTTTGTAAGATTTTTATGAAAGGGGTTTACTAAACTGAAAAAGCTAATAGTTGTTTACATCTTTCTCCTTGGGCTTTTTGCTTTATATCTATTTTATTATAAATCTACAAGTTTAAATGAAACCGCTTTAGAAAAAGCCCAAGAGGGAATACGCGGTAATATGAATGAAAAATATGTCATGGTTACATTCCAAGCAGGACATGACTATTGGAAACGGGCCTTAAAGGGATTTGAGGATGCGGCTGGTGCCTTAAATGTTTCTATTGAATACCGGGGGGCTGCACAGTATGATGTCCACGAACAAATTACCGTCCTAGAGCAGGTCATTGCCAAAAAGCCCGATGGCATCGCAATCTCAGCCATTGACCCCGATAAATTAACAACGACTATTAATAAAGCAATAGATGCTGGTATTCCTGTTGTTCTATTTGATTCGGGGGCACCATCCAGTAAAGCGCAAACCTTCATAGGCACGGACAATTATAATGCAGGGGTAATGGGTGCACAGGAAATGGCTTCATTGTTGGACAATAAGGGGCAGGTAGGTATTGTAACATTACCCAATCAGTTAAATCATCAGGAAAGGGTAAAAGGCTTCTTAGAGACAATGGAAAAGGATTATCCTGGGATTAAAGTAGTAGAAGTGAAAGATGGAAAAGGAAGCGAGCCGATTTCAAGAATGGCAGCTAAAGAACTTTTATCCAAATATCCTCATTTAAACGGGATCTTTGCTACTGAGGCTATTGGAGGCATTGGAGTGGGAAGTGCTGTAAGTGCCGTAAAAGGGAAAAATAAAGTAAAGATTGTCAGCTTTGACACGGATAAACCAACGCTAGATCTGATTAAAGACGGAACCATCTCGGCTACACTTGCACAAGGTACATGGAAGATGGGGTATTGGTCCATGCAGTTTTTATTTCATTTGAATCATAAGCTGACTGCTGACTCAAAGCTGGGAAACATAAGTGCTCCTCCACTGCCGCCTAATGTAGATACAGGCGTCTCTGTCATCACTAAAAAGAATGTAGGGGATTTTTATGGACAGTAAGAGATTGATCAAACTGTCTTTCAACCCAAGTGGTTTAGAAAAATGGAGGATCAATGATTTTTCGATCCGTTATAAATTAATTGTCTTGTTGTTATTGATAAGTATCGTACCTTCCATTGGACTCAGTATTCTTACTAGTATGACTGTTGAGCGTATTATTGAAAAACAGGTAACAGAAAATACCTTGCAATTAATTGGCCAAGTCAATAAAACTTTAGAAAGCTATGCCAATAATATGCAAAATATAAGTTATTTGATTTCGTTTAATCCAGAAATTAAAAGTTTCATAGATCAAACTCAAGATAGTAAACCATCTGGAGAAACGGATTCCTATGAAATGAAGGAATTTTTACGCAACCTTACCACCTTGTATCCTGAGGTTGCAGGTATTCTCGTCGTAAATAGCAGCGGGAAATACGTTAGTAATGAACTATATTCAGATTCTAATAAAAATTTAACACAGGAAAAATGGTATAAACAGGCTGAAGAAAATAAAGGTATTTTTAAGATCCTCGGCCATCCATTTAATCGGGATGTAAAAAGTTATGTACAGTATAAAGACAGTGATGTGATATCAGTAGTCCGAGCGATTATCGACCCTGAGACTCAGAAAGTGAAAGGGGTTGTCTTAATAGACTTAAAACTAAGAGTCATAGCGGAGGCAACAAAGGATGCACGTCTCGGAAAAACGGGCTATTTAATGGTATTGGATGAGAGAGGCGAAAACATTTATACACCGGCAAAAAAACTCATTAAAAGGTTTCCTTTGGAATGGGCAGCTGGGGGTGAAGCAGGAACATTTTTTAGGCAGATCAATGGAAGCAAAACACAATTCATCTATCAAAAATCCTCTTTTACGAATTGGACAACTGTAGGGGTATTCCCTTCTAATGAAGCGGTTTCAGAAGTCAAGGAAATCAATTTTTATATGATTAGCTTTGTTTTTATTGTCTGTTTAATTGGAGTAACAGCCTCCTATTATTTATCTAATTCCATGTCCAGACCGATTGGTCAGTTAATGTCATTTATGAATAAAGCTGAGACAGGGGATTTATCCGTTCGATATAGGGGAGAACGAAAAGATGAGCTGGGTATGCTTGGCCGAAGCTTTAATAAGATGCTTATACAAATCAATCATCTTATATCATTAACAGAAAAACAGGAGAGACAAAAGAGGGAAGCAGAGCTTAGAAGTCTTCAGGAACATATAAAACCGCACTTTTTATACAATACCTTGGACACCATTAACTGGATGGCACGGAAACAAGGAGCAGAGGATGTAGCTGACCTTGTGGGTTCCTTATCTAAACTATTTCGGATCGGTCTTAGCCGCGGTCACGATGTCATTTCTTTAAGTGAAGAAATAGAACATATACAAAGTTATCTCCAAATACAAAAGGCGAGATATAAGGATAAATTAAATTATACGTTAGATGTTGATCCGCATATCAAGAATGTCATCATTCCGAAACTGGTTCTCCAGCCCATTGTAGAGAACGCCATTTATCACGGAATTAAGGAAAGAAGAGGCCCTGGTCATATTCTCATTAAAGCGGAGGATTGGGTGGGCGATATTATGATTCGTGTGACAGATGATGGAAAAGGAATTTCCAGAGATAAATTAACGGTCCTTCAAGAGAATCTTGGAACTCCTTTATCAGAGGATGAAGAAAGAATCACTCTCGGATATGGAATGAGAAACACGCAGGCAAGAATTAAGTTCACCTGTGGGGAACGCTATGGTCTATATATTGATAGTGAAGAGGGAAAGGGAACCACAGTTTCTATTTTGCTGCCTAGAGAAAGCAATGATATAAGAGAAAAGGATATAAAGAGGTGAGGCATCATGAAAGAAAGTTTAAGAGTTTTGATTGCAGATGATGAACCAATTATCCGTGAAGGAATTAGAGAGGCTGTCAATTGGCAGGCACTTGGGATGACAGTGGTGGCAGAGGCTGAAGACGGAGAGGAAGCACTTGAACTAGCATTACAGCATTCTATTAATATTCTGCTAGTAGACTTAAACATGCCGATAATGAATGGGATTTCCGTGATTAAACACGTCAGGTCACAGCTGCCGAAATGCAAGATCGTGATTATTACTGGATATGATGAATTTAATTATGCCCAGGAAGCCCTGCGATTAAATGTTTCCGACTATATCTTAAAGCCGGCCAACCCAGTGCAGCTGCAAACCTTACTTGAAAAAGTCCGAAACGATTTAAAAGCGGATTTAAAGCAAGAGGAATTTGTAAAGTTGGCATCGACTC
Source organism: Neobacillus cucumis (assembly GCF_002860255.1). Lineage (GTDB taxonomy): Bacteria > Bacillota > Bacilli > Bacillales > Cytobacillaceae > Neobacillus > Neobacillus cucumis_A. The sequence continues at coordinate 30,539 of NZ_PGVE01000015.1, read as the reverse complement.
AAATAAACAAAAATATCGGCCTGCTTCGTGAACAGTTGTTTTATGATTTACTGGACGGCAAGTCAAGTGAAGAGGAAGCATTCGAGCAGCTCCAGTTTCTTGGTTTACCTATTAAAAGTCCGAAACAAATAGGGGTTATACAATCTCCAGAATACTATGCCAATAAGCTTGTTGTAACAGGTGATGATAATCAGTTAATTTCCATTGCTCTAGAAAAGCTTATTTTGGGAGAGCTTGAACATTTTGAGAAGATTTTTATCCGTGATTACTCAGGATGTATGTTAATTTTGCTATGGGATTCGATCAATGAAGAAAAGATGATGAGAATTGGGAAACGAGCGAAAGAAGAGTTAAAGATTACGATCCATTCCTGTTTTGAACCGTTAAAAAAGGATATAAGCAGTATTCCGGTGGCTTATCAAGCATGTAAACAAATAATAGAACAGGATTCCTCTATTTCACCTGTCGTACGCCGGGCCAGAGACTATATTTTTGAACATTTTTTTGAGCCCAGTATTACGCTGGAAAAGGCAGCCGAATCTCTGCAGGTATCTCCCGTGTATTTAAGCAGAATTTTTAAGCAGGAATTAGGCATATCTTTTGTCAGCTTGGTCACCAATCTTCGAGTTAAAAAGGCCATTTCACTGTTGAATTCGACAGACTTCTCCATTCTTGAGATTGCAGAGAAAGTCGGGTATGACACACAGCATTATTTTAGTACGGCCTTTAAAAAAGTGATGGGGGTATCCCCGAATCAATATCGAAAAACTCCAATATAAAAGGTTCTTGAAAAGGGGCATGTCGGTTATACCATCTGACATGCCCCTTTTATTTTGGAAAAAAGTAGAATGAAAGCGATTTAAAATAAGTTGAATTTTTATAAAAATAGTTATTTTTTTAAAAAGACCTGTTTTTCATTCGGTGATATATTGAACTTACTGAAGCGCTTTCTTAAAAACTTGTTAGTAGTAGAAGAAGGGAGGAACCTACATGAAAAAATGGTTATCAATAATAACCCTATTATTAATGTTAGTATCCTTAACAGCTTGCGGCACCAATCAAGCGAGTGGTAAGGAAGGTGGCTATGTTGGGATTTCAATGCCGACAAAATCCTCCGAAAGATGGGTAAATGACGGGGAGAACATGGCCAAGCAATTTAAAAAGCTGGGCTATAAAGTCGATTTACAATATGCAGAGGATGTTGTCGAAAACCAGACAGCCCAAATTGAAAACATGATTACAAAGGGTGTGAATGTATTAGTTATCGCACCGATAGACGGCCAGGCTGCATTGACAAATGTTTTAGAAAGAGCACACAAATTAGGCATTAAGATCATTGCTTATGACCGCTTAATTAGAAACAGTAAGTATATTGACTATTATGCAACATTTGACAACTTTGAAGTAGGAGTTCAGCAGGGAACATATATAGAAGAGAAGCTGGGTTTGAAGGAAGGGAAAGGTCCTTTCAATATTGAGTTGTTTGCAGGCTCACCTGACGATAATAACGCATACTTCTTCTTTGATGGGGCGATGTCCATCCTAAAGCCATATATTAAATCAGGAAAATTGGTTGTACGAAGCGGCCAAATGAAATTTAACCAGGGAGCAACCTTACGTTGGGATGGCGCTCTTGCTCAATCAAGAATGGACAATCTATTAAGCGCCCATTATTCAAGTAAGCGAGTGGATGCGATTCTTTCCCCTTATGATGGTATAAGTATTGGGATCATTTCCTCATTAAAAGGCGTCGGCTATGGCAAAGGTGACAAACCAATGCCAATTATAACCGGACAGGATGCAGAACTGGCTTCGATTAAGTCGATCATCCGAGGAGAGCAAACCCAAACGGTCTTTAAGGATACAAGGAAATTGGCGGAAAAAGCAGTCGAAATGGCTGACTCTGTTTTAAAAGGAAAAAAGGCAGAAGTGAATGATACCCAAACTTATGATAACGGAGAAAAGGTCGTGCCAGCTTATCTATTGAATCCGCTTTCCGTAGACAAAACAAACTATGAATCTTTATTAATAGACAGCGGCTATTATACGAAAGATCAGCTTAAATAATATCAAATAAAAAATTTTAGCCTATATTTAAAAACAGGCGGGTGATCCTATGACAAACATCCTTTTGGAAATGAAGGGTATTACGAAAGAATTCCCAGGTGTGAAAGCACTTGATAATGTAAACTTGAAAATTAAAAAAGGAGAAATACATGCTCTTTGCGGTGAGAATGGCGCAGGCAAGTCTACCTTAATGAAGGTATTAAGCGGAGTCTATCCGTATGGCTCCTATAGCGGTGATATCTTCTATAATGGCAAGGAATGTCAATTCAAAGATATAAAGGAAAGTGAAGATTTAGGGATTGTTATCATCCATCAGGAATTAGCTTTAATCCCCTATCTGTCTATAGCAGAGAATATTTTTTTAGGAAATGAACAGGAAAAAAACGGTGTCATCAATTGGAATACCACCATCAAGAAAACTAGGGAACTGCTGCAAACAGTCGGTCTGAATGAATCACCCAATACGCTTATTACAAACATTGGGGTCGGGAAGCAGCAATTAGTTGAAATTGCGAAAGCGCTGTCCAAAGAAGTGGAGCTATTAATCTTAGATGAACCGACTGCCTCTTTAAATGAAGATGATAGTGAGAATCTATTAAATTTATTGCTAGAGTTCAAAAAACAAGGCATGACGGCGATCATCATTTCTCATAAATTAAATGAGATTTCTAAAGTCGCCGATTCTATTACGATATTACGTGATGGAAAAACGATCGAGACATTAGATATGAAAAAGGATGAAGTCACCGAAGATCGCATCATAAAAGGAATGGTTGGCCGAGACTTGACTCATCGATATCCGGAAAGGAAGCCGAAGATTGGAGAAACGATTTTTGAAGTCAGAGACTGGAATGTTTATCATCCCCAGCACCAGGAGCGTAAAGTAATTGACCATGCCAATCTCTATATCCGAAGAGGGGAAATAGTTGGGATTGCGGGATTAATGGGGGCAGGGCGAACCGAACTGGCGATGAGCATCTTTGGTAAATCCTACGGTAAGAAGATAGGCGGACAGCTTTTTATGAAGGGGAAAGAAGTAGCCTTTAATGATGTCAGCCAAGCAATTAATCAAGGTCTTGCCTATGTTTCCGAGGACCGCAAGGGAAATGGATTAATTTTAATGGAAGACATTAAGAAGAATATCACCTTGGCAAGCCTTGATAAGTTGGTTAATAAATTCGTTATCGATGAAAATAAAGAGATTATGACAGCCGAAACCTATCGCAAAAAACTCAGGATCAAAACGCCGAGCATCTTTCAAAAGGCTGGAAATTTAAGCGGCGGTAATCAGCAGAAGATTGTGTTAAGTAAGTGGATTATGTCAGAACCTGATGTGTTAATTCTTGATGAGCCTACACGGGGGATTGATGTTGGAGCAAAATATGAAATTTACTCCATCATAGATGAGCTGGCAAGGGAAGGAAAAGGAATTCTCATGATCTCCTCTGAACTCCCGGAAATTCTAGGCATGTGTGACCGAGTCTATGTTATGTGTGAGGGACGGATCACCGGAGAATTGAGCAGAAAAGATGCAAATCAAGAAAGCTTAATGAGGTTAATGACACAAAGTACGGTTAGGGGGTAATGGAAGTGCAAACAATCATGCAAAAGGTAAATAAAAAAGAGCCAGCCTCTGGCGGAAACTCTAATGGGAGTATGCTTGGAAATTTCCTAAAGAGTAATGTAAGACAATATAGTATGATCATTTCTCTTATTTTCATTATGGTGCTCTTTCAAGTTTTGACAGACGGGCTATTACTGAAGCCATTAAATATTACAAACTTAATCCTGCAAAACAGTTATATTCTCGTGCTGGCCATCGGAATGGTACTCGTTATTATCACAGGTCATATCGATTTATCCGTAGGATCTATTGCGGCATTTGTAGGAGCTATTTCAGCTATTTTAATGGTTAATCATGAAATACCAACTTTCGTTGCTGTTGTTCTTTCTTTAATCATTGGGGCATTAATTGGCGCTTGGCAGGGATTTTGGATTGCCTATGTGAAAGTGCCAGCTTTTATTGTTACACTTGCAGGTATGCTTCTTTTTAGAGGATTAACCATGATTGTTCTGGAAGGTAAATCTATCGCGCCTTTCCCGGAAAGTTTTCAAAAAATGAGCACAGGATTTATGCCGGACGTATTTGGCGGTTCAGGCCTTCATGTTACAACACTCATGATTGGTATTGTCTTGTCCGTACTTTTTGTTCTTGGCGAAATCAGTAATCGAAAAAACCAAATTAAACACAGTCTGGATGTTCAACCACAAGGGATTTTTCTAGCCAAGCTTGCTGCAACTGTTATTATCTTGAATTTATTTACCTACTCATTGGCATTGTATGAAGGTATTCCAAATATCCTCGTCATTCTTGCCTTACTAATAGTTGTTTATCGCTTTTTCACTAACCGGATGAAAGCGGGACGCCATGTTTATGCCATCGGCGGCAATGAGAAAGCAGCCTTGTTATCTGGTGTGAAAACAAAGAAAGTTACTTTCTGGGTATTTGTCAATATGGGTGTATTGTCAGCTCTTTCCGGCCTGCTTTTCGCAGCCCGATTAAATGCAGCAACACCTAAAGCAGGTAACCTGTTCGAACTGGACGCTATTGCTGCTTGCTTCATCGGCGGAGCCTCAGCTTACGGTGGAATCGGTACAGTTCCTGGAGCGATTATCGGCGGTCTTGTTATGGGAATTATGAATAACGGAATGTCATTGCTGGGTCTAGGGATTGACTGGCAGCAAGGGATTAAAGGTCTTGTACTATTAGCAGCAGTGGCCTTTGATATTTATAACAAAAATAAAGCTTCTTAGCATTATAAAGGCAGTTTCAAAATGATTAGAGCGTAAATCATCATCCAAGTTTAATAGATACTGATAAAAAGACTACTTCTAAATGAGGTAGTTTTTTTACTGCTTACAAGCAAGTTCATGTCGAAAGAAATTTGAGTAACAACTTAGTGTGATATAGAGGAAAAAAAGGGGAAAGGTGGAATATATTAAGTTGGCCAAAATTACACTTGGTAAATTTTGTATTTACCAAAACAGGGGGGGAAAGATATGGGAAAAAAGGTTGTAAAGTTACTTTTATTACTGGTACTTATCATGAGTGGTACTGGTACCATCAGTAATGCAAAAGCAGCAACGGTTAAAAATAATCCTTTAAAAACGGTAAGCGGAACCATTAAAGAGGATGGAAAATCCGTGAAAAACTCTCTAGTCTTGATACAGGATAAAGATAACTCAAAATGGATTCATACCTTAACTGATGGCAAAGGAGAATTTAAATCAAAACTTTCAGATGGTACATACAGTGTGAAGGCATTTAAGGGAAAAAATAGTCCTTGGTTTAGTGTGAATGAAAAATTCATTGTAAAGAAGGGGAAAATTAAAGGCTTAAAAGAAGGTGAGATTGACCTTTCCAAAAAGGAAAAAAGTAAAAAGCCAAGTACGCAATCCAGTAATTTCAATGGTGTATTAAAGGAAGGAAGCAAAGGGTTAAAGGCGAATTTAATTATCTCCAAATACGATAAGGAAGAAATATATACCGTTTCCTCTATAGGAAATGGAAGTTTTTCCGCCTCTCTTTCTGATGGTAACTACTATTTATTTGGAATTGAAGAGGATGGCGGATTTTATCGTTACACGTTTGAATTCACTGTGGAGAATGGAAAAGTATTGGTTGAAGGGGTAGAACAATCTAATCTTTTCATTTCAATCCCAACGAATGCTTATTCAGGGAAAGTAGCAGATTCAATTTCAGGTTTAGCTGGGGCTGAAATCGTATTGGAGAAGTCTCTTTCTGACGATGAGTACGATACGGAATATATTCAAAGTACAACGACAAGTAAACAAGGGACCTTTTCATTAAGAGCATTGTCTGATGGCACCTACAGCATTAGTGTTTACCACGAAACTTACTATTCATGGAATAGTGTAACTTTTACTATTCAAAATGGAATAGCTTATGTTAATGGTGTTAAGACTTCATCATTTCAAATAAAGGTGCCTGATCTAAATGTAAAAGGTACGGTTACAGATGGAAAAGCACCAATTGGAAATTCCTACATTACTTTTGAAGGGCAAATAGCGGAGGGAGAATATATAGGATTTAGCACGCCAGTTGATTCTAAGGGTAATTATCAATATAGATTACCAGATGGTAATTATACAGTTTATAGTATTGATGAACAAAACCGCAATACAACTGTAAATATCCCATTTGAAATTCAAGATGGGAAACTTCTGCAAAATGGAGTAGTAGTAACTAACTTAAAAATTGTCCTGCCACCTGTTACTTTTAATGGGAAAATAGTAGACTCCGGGGTTCCTCTACAAGGTGCCATAAATATTGAAAAAAATCTTGAAGATGGCAACATGGAATGGTATAGTGCCGTGACAGATGAGAATGGTTTATACTCCTTACGACTTACAGATGGAAACTACCGAGTGACAGGGGGATACCTATTTGAAGAAGGTCAAGATGTTGGTCTTAGTGCTGAATTTAACATTATAAACAGTAAACTCTACGTCAATGGAGAAGAAAGGTCTATTTTAGAACTACAGATTCCTCCGGTAAGTGTAAATGGATTGGTTACAGAAGGAGACCATGCTTTAACAAGTGGATCGATTTCTGTTACTTCAGAGGATCAGAGTTTTTATAGTTGGAAGAATCTCAATCCTGACGGTACATTCACATTACGTCTAGCAGATGGTAACTATAAAGTCATGGATGTGTACTTAGAAGATGGAACAAGTGCATCGATTAATCAATCCTTCTCTATCGTAGATGGAAAGACTTATGTGAATGGAGAGTTACAGGAGGTATTAAAAATTTCAGTGCCTCCCGTTACAGTTAAGGGATTCCTTACACAATCAGGCAACCCTGTTATAGGATATCTCTACATTATGGAGACTAACAATGCAGAGAATCCTTTAGAGGCATGGGCGTATACGAATGAGGAAGGGAAATTTCAACTCCGGCTTCCGGATGGCAGTTACAAGGTGTATGAAGTATATTTAAATGATGGAACCACCGTTAGTTCTGATATGGAGTTTAAGGTAGAATCAGGACAATTATATGTTAATAATGAACCTGCGGAGGGAATTCAAATTGAGATGCCAGTAACTACTATTGAATAGAGATTGCTGCATTAAAAGGCCTGGCTCATTTTTTGTGCCAGGCCTTTATTACTTACTTTCTTATTTTTCAAAAATAGCATTCGATAGGAGTCGGAATAAGTAATCCGTATGGTCACGGAAGCCAACTTCTAATCCCATGAGTGTTACGTCTTTATCCTGTTCTTTAACAATGACTGCCTGGCCCTTAGCATCTGCCTTTTTATTAATCCAATGGCCGGCCATAAAGAAGTCATCATCACTTCCTAAACTTGCAACCACTTCATCATTGCTAGTTCCCGTATACCAAACGGGGCGATAAACAAATCCAAGATCATCCTGTCCATATCCAGCTGATACACCAGTTCCCGTATAATGTACCTTCACAATTCCGTTGCTATTGGATCCCGCTGTATTAATACTATCATCAGTAAGACCTAATGTTTTGGTAGCGTTCGATGCACCTGCACCCACGGCTATATATTTTCCGCCCTTGCTTACAAAATAGGTGACTTTGGTTTTAAAGGAATCAAATTGGCTTGCATTCTCGAATCCAAATTCTTTATTAGCAGACGATAATTTTTCTGGAAGGGAGATGAGACTCTCTGTACCGCTATAGACAAATACATCAAAGTCACCTAAACCGTTTTTAGCCACCTTAACCGGTGTTACTTCTGTTACCTCAAAACCAAGTCGTTTTAGAGCTAACTTGGTTCCGCTGTGAGACTGCTGTTTTCCCATACCGCCATCTTTTAGAATAGCCACTTTTAAACTGGTTAATTTTGTTGCGGCAGCTGGTGCCTTCTCGGCGGTTCCCACTTGGATACCTGATGCCTTGACCGCTGCAGAAATTTGATTAGCTGGTGCTTCTACATAAAAGTCACCGTTTGCATCCCGTTTTACGGATACCCCTTGCTGAAGAAGTGTATTTACTAGATTCACAGCTTTAACAGAACTATTCGGTATAACAAATGGGCCCTTTCCAGAGATTGCCCCTTGTTCTGTCACCTGATTGACTTTTGTTGTAATCGTATTAACATCGGTTTGCGTTGGAGTGGCTTCAAAGCCCCAAAGTTCAGGTAAGCTCCATGCTGAAATATCATACATAGCCGGTGTATCGTTCGAGATATCCTCGCCATCCCAAAGCATCGTATTAGCTAATCCTGCCTTTGCTTGATCCATTTTTACAATATAGGTTCCCTTAGAATATGTTTTTCCATCAACAGTAAACTCTTTTGCTGCCTGCTCTACTTCAATATCGTTTTTCAGCAAATGATTAACGGCTTTATGGGTTACAGTTGGATCCTTTTCATTAACCGGAAGAATATAAGCTTTCGGGAAGAAGCCGTCCTGATGGAATGGATGGTCAAAATTGATTCCGCGTTTGAACATTTCAATTTGATCAGTAATCATGGCTTGTTTATTCTCGGTAGCAAATTTTAGTGCACCCATAATGGCATCATATTGCCAGCGAACACCATCCCAATCGTTGGTAGGTGCTTCTAATGTATGACCGTACGCACCATGGTACATGGCATACATTGGTGTAAAAATTGGCGGATAGTCGTCCCAGCCAGCAGAATCATCGCGCTGTGGAACATAAACACCCTCCATGCTCTTATAAAGATCCCCTTTAAAACTAGCCTGATCTGCCTTAATGTTTGCTTCCATGGCTTCTGCCTGCTGATAAGCCCATTTATTATAAAGATCATACTCATAGTTCGGATTATGTGGTGGTGTACAAGGTTCGATTAAGCCTTGACGGTTTGGAGCATAATTTTTAACATATCCGTGTGTATCAAGAAATACCATCGGATTCCATTCCTTAATTAGCGAAACGGTTTCTTGCGTTTCTGGCTGTGATTGAGTGATAAAATCACGGTTTAGGTCAATTCCTTCCCCGTTAAAACGTGTGGCATTGACACGGCCATCCGGATTTTGGACGACATTAAAAATAAGAATGTTATTGGCTAAAATAGTCTTTGTTTCGTTGTCATTCTGGGTAGCAAAACGTGCAATTAATTGGAGAATAGCATCGCTGCCTACAAACTCTGTTCCATGGATCGATCCATTAATCATAACCGGAACTTTAAAATCCGGGTTTGCGGCAATCCAATCCTGGGCCTTCCCTGGATTTTTAAACATTTGCTTTCTTAGAGATTGTATTTTGCCAAACTTTCCTTGGGTGGTAGGGTCAGCGATGGTAACAACATAAAGAGGATTTCCATCTGCAGATGTTCCGCGGACCTCAACCTTTACACGGTTGGATTGTTTCTCAATGTTTTTGAGCGTTGTCCCAATTTGTGAGAATTTTATAAAATCATAGTTTTCGCTATTAAACTTGCTTCCATCTTGTTCTTCGTATGCATTCACGTTTGTCCATTTTTGTCCCTCAGCAAAACTGGTTGTCCAAGGAATAGTGGTAACTAGACTCACTACCAGTAAGCTGGCTGCCACTTTTTTCTTTTTGTTCTTTTTCACTGACTTATCCCCCTAGTTATGTATATTTATTACTCTTCGTGAATCTTTATCTATTATATTACTAAAAAGGTAAAATTTACAACCTACTATTTTCCTTAAATTAGGAAATCGGAAGGATGAGCATAGGTAAATAGTGCTAAAAAATATTCCCGGCTTAATAGTTTAACCGTTTTCACTTTTAGGTGAAAAAGTGTGTATTAATTCTTTTGAGGAAAATTTCTATACTAAGTACATAGATTGAAACCGCTTTATAGAATGTGAGATTAGGAGGAAATACATTGAATACATCATGGCTTGAATTAGAAGGTAAGGTAGCAATTGTTACAGGTGGTGCATCAGGAATCGGAAAAAGTATTGCAGATCAATTACGCCAAAATGGAGCAAAGGTTGTTGTTTCCGACCTTAATGTTGCGGAAGGCAAACAAGCTGATGGTACTTATTTTATGAAATGTGATGTCACCAAAAAAGAAAGCATTGACGCTATGGTTGATAAAACAGTGACATTATTTGGAGCTGTAGACATTCTTGTTAATAATGCAGGAATCAATCTTCCGAGATTATTAGTAGATGTAAAAGGCGAAAGACCGGAATATGAGCTAAGTGAGAAGGATTTCGACTTTATGGTAGCAGTTAATCAAAAGGGTCCATTCCTTTGTTCACAGGCTGTTGCGAAAGAAATGGTTAAACAAAACAAAGGTGTTATTATCAACATTGCATCAGAGGCTGGACAAGAAGGGTCAGCTGGTCAAAGCTGTTATTCTGCAACCAAAGGGGCTGTCATCTCATTTACTCGGGCTTGGGCTAAGGAATTAGGTAAGTATAATATCCGGGTTGTAGCAGTTGCTCCGGGAATCATGGAAACTACTGGATTGAGAACAGATGCTTATAATGAAGCATTAGCCTATACACGAGGTGTTACGGTTGATGGTTTAGCAACAGATTACAGTAAGTCCATTCCTTTAGCAAGGGAAGGAAAACTAAATGAAGTAGGCGAGTTAGTTACTTATCTGGCTTCGGATCGTTCTAGTTACATTACTGGAACTACGGTTAATATCTCAGGCGGTAAATCTCGAGGTTAATGTGAGTAAGAAGGCTATGCCTAGATTAGCATGTAACAATAAGAACTGATAAGTGTGCATCCATTTATTTTTCGGGTATAATTTTTGCAATCGTTTTTAGAAGGAGGTGGTGAAGAATGTCTGATTTAATGGTGGATGAACGAGTTGTTCAAATAATTGAGATCCTAAAGAAGAGAACCTATTGTACGTTGGAGTATTTAGCGGAAACAATGGGGGTTAGTACGAGAACAATCCGTAATTATAGTAAACAGTTAAATAGCGATTTAGAAGGTATCGCATCAGTAGTGAACGAAAAGGGAAAAGGCTACCATCTGCTAATTGAAGATAAGCAGTTATTTGAGGGCTTCATGGAAAAAATCCAGACAAATAAAAATCAACAGGATTCACCACAAAGCCGGATTGCCTTCATTATTGACAGACTTATAAACAGTGATGAAATTAATACTCTTGATGAATTAGCTTTTCAAATGAATATTGGCAGAACGACCCTTGTCAATGAATTAAAGAGAGTGGCTGTGGTATTAGAGACTTATGATTTATCGATTCGAGGAAAACAAAACAGCGGCATGTATTTAAGTGGGAATGAACTTAACCTTCGTTTCTTTATCTTGGATAACCTTTATGACTATTTATATAGTGCTTATCCACTGGATGGAGATATTAAAGAGGAGATATTCCGTATTGCTAATCAATTTGATTTGGAATCAACGACACAAAACCGACTTATTCGCTTCATTATTGTCATGTTAGACCGTTTGTTAAATGGTCATCCGATTACAGAGATTAATGAGAGGCACTATAAACTGACCGAAACAAAGGATTATCAGCTTGGGTTAGAAATTGCAGCTGCAATTGAAAGACATCTCCCTATTAAGATTCCGCAACCTGAGATTTTATTCATTACATTACCAATTGCCGGCCGCAGAACGCCGACAAACAATCGGACGTTGGCAGATGTCACGGTAACTGAGGATGTCAAAAATCTTTTGAATAAAATTATTGAAACTGTGGGGTTTGAAAAGGGAGTCATCCTTGAAAATAAGGAATTTTTTGAGGACCTGCAATTCCACTTAACGTTTATGTTAAATCGGTTGATGTTTGGAATGAGGATTAGCAATCCATTACTAGCTGATGTAAAAGAGAAATACCCAGTCGCATATAAAATGTCAGAAATCGCCGGTAATGTTATTGAAGCAGAATATGGTTTAAAGGTGTCAGAGGATGAACTAGGATATATAGCCTTCTATTTTGGAGTATTTATTGCCCAGAATGAAGTGAAGGTGAAGAGGCTTCGTGAGGTTGCCGTTATTTGTGGAACGGGGCGAGGGACCGCAAAATTAGTTGCTATTCAGCTTCAGCGGGTGTTGAATCAAAACACGAAGATTGACTTGTTTTCCGAATCAGAGATAACGAAAGAAGGATTAGCAAATTATGATATGATTTTTTCAACCGTTCAGATTTCAATTGAGACAGAAGCTCCATTAATTTCAATCAATGAAATTTTTGACGAAAAAAGTATTTCACAACAAATTGAAAGAGTGACTTATTTACAGAAGTTCAAGTTGAAAGATACAGGAAATAATCATTCCATCATTAAGATGCTAACCAATGAAGATAAATTTTTTGTTTTAGATAGTCAGAAGGGTTACAAAGAAAATGTTGATTTGATGATTGAAGATTTAGTCATGAAGGGTTATCTCGATGAGGCTTTCAAAGAGCGTCTAAAAGTTAGGGCGGAAAAAGGATCGATGGTATTTGATCAATACATTGCCCTTCCGCATACCGTGAATCAATGTTCAAATAGAATTGAGCTGGCACTAGGTGTATTTCCCGAAACAGTCATAGCTGATGGGAAAGAAATAAAATTAGTCTTCCTAATGGGAATTCCTGAACAGACTGATTATGATGCTAGTCTTTTAGTGAAGATTTACGATGAGATTATTCGGATTGCTGCTAGTCAAAAGCTTGTTAGCCAATTGGCTGGGACAACAAGCTATGAAGAGTTATCAAAATATCTTGAGCAAGCTAGCAGGTTTTCATAAATCAATTTGTAAGGAAGTGAAATAATGCAGATTTTTATCATCATGATTTTTATTGCAGGTGCATTTATTCTTCAAATGGCATTAGGATATCTCCAAATTAAGCATTTTTCGAAAACGTATGCAGAATTAAGAAGAATTGGTAAAGTGGCTATCGGCAAGAAGCCTGGAAAAATTCGCTCTGGAACCATTGTTATGTTTGCTATTACCAATAGTGGTAAAATCCTCAAGGCAAAGAAAATCCAGGGAGTTACCGTCATGGCAAAGGTAAAAGATATGTCAGGCTTTGAAGACAAAAATATCAGAACACTTGAAACCAAGGATCTTACTGAATGCAATAAATTACTAAAATTAGCCATTCTAGATGCAGTTCATAATTATAAGGTCATCATGAGCGGGGGAGAAATTCCTGAAAAGAATAGTCTCTTTAAACGAATGATGCTGCAAGCAGAACGTGTGGCTGCTGTAAAAAAATAAGAAGAGGTGATCGTTAATGGATTATATTGTAGTATTTGCCGAGGGCTTTATGAAGTTATTTCAAACGGGTGCACACACGTTTATTTCATGGATGAAGGGAATCGTACCGGTTGTTTTATTATTAATGGTTGCGATGAATACGTTGATTCAGTTAATTGGAGAAAAACGGATTAACAGGCTTGCGATGGCTTCCAGCAAAAACCCGCTATTAAGATATTTAGTGCTCCCATTTATTGGGTCGTTCATGTTAGGGAATCCAATGGCATTATCATTAGGACGGTTTTTACCAGAAAAATATAAACCGAGCTATTATGCTTCAGGTGCTTATTTCTGTCATACAAGCAATGGATTATTCCCGCATATCAACCCTGGAGAATTGTTTATCTTCCTAGGTATCGCAGCAGGGATTGAAAAGCTTGGCTTCAGTACAGCGGAGTTGGCAGTCCGTTATCTGCTTGTAGGTTTGGTTATGAACTTCTTTGCAGGCTGGATTACAGACTTTACAACAAAATTGGTTGAAAAACAGCAAGGCATTAAATTAAAAACAGAAGTGAAGTTACATCACTAGGATGTAGGGAGGGTTCAAGATGACTGAGTATCGTTCAATTAAAATTGTAAAAGGAAGCGGTGGTTTTGGAGGACCGTTAACAATTACTCCTACTACAGCTAAAAATAAAATTGTTTATATTACAGGCGGCGGGGCTAAGCCGGCAATTGTAGATAAAATTGTGGAACTAACTGGAGCGGAGGCTGTAAATGGGTTTCAAACGTCGGTTCCTGATGAACAGATTGTGCTGGCTATCATTGACTGTGGCGGTACATTACGCTGTGGAATCTATCCACAAAAACGTATTCCAACTGTTAATATTATGCCTACAGGTAAAAGTGGTCCTTTAGCTAAATTTATTACGGAAGATATTTATGTATCTGCTGTTGATGTTGATCAGATTCAACTACTTGATGGGGCAGAGATACAAGTAGCTGCTGCAGCGGAAAAATTACCTGAGCCGGAAAGAGAATATAAATATAGCACGGATAAAAAGATCTCTCAAACGTTGGCAGCTAAAAAGAATAAAAGTATCATAACGAAATTTGGACTTGGTGCCGGTAAGGTTATTAACACTTTTTATCAAGCAGGTCGTGATGCAGTCCAAACGATGATCAACACGATTATTCCCTTTATGGCCTTTGTATCCTTGCTAATTGGAATCATCCAAGGCTCTGGAATCGGTAATGTATTTGCGAAAATGATGTCACCGCTTGCAGGTAATATCTGGGGACTACTTTTAATCGGTTTCATTTGTTCTTTACCATTCTTATCTCCATTACTTGGTCCAGGTGCAGTTATCGCACAGGTTATTGGTACATTGATTGGGGTGGAAATTGGGAAGGGAAATATCTCACCAAATCTAGCGCTGCCTGCATTATTTGCAATAAATACGCAAAATGCCTGCGATTTTATTCCAGTAGGTCTGGGTCTTGCTGAAGCTGAACCTGAAACAGTAGAGGTTGGAGTGCCTTCTGTTCTCTATTCTCGATTCTTAATAGGGGTCCCAAGGGTACTTGTCGCTTGGTTAGCAAGTTTTGGTTTATATGAATAATTAGTGAAAAAAAGTGTCAATTAGTTTTCTGTGAAAAAATTGAAGTATACTGCATTTATACACTCTTATCTAGACTAACTAAGAAGAATTGGAGGTTTAGGGCTCGGCAATTTCGGTTGCCAATGCCGTGAGAATATGAAAACAATTTATGAAAATGAAGTAAAAAGTATTGGGGCTATGGCAAATACTTTTCTAGAGGAAAAAATGCTGATTTTATTTGGCGATGGAGCACCACAGGACTTGAAGGACTTTTGCTATAACATTGAAGTTGTTAATGTTGAAGAAGATATCCAAGTAGGACAAACACTGTACATTAACAATGAAAAGTTCAAAATCACCTCTGTAGGGGATGTTGTTCAACGAAATCTTTCTACTTTAGGACATATTACCTTGCGCTTCGATGGCTCAACTATTCCGGAATTACCGGGAACTCTATATTTAGAGGATAAAGAGGTACCAGCCATCGAAGTAGGGTCTGGCATAAAGATTGTAAGTGAATAACCAAATTTAATTCTTTAGCAAATAGAGGTTGGCTTAATCTACTAAGGTTAAGTCTTTCTTATTAAGGAGGATGACTAGTGAAGTTATATATTGATTCAGCGGACGTAAAACAAATCTCTCGTATAAATGAATACTATCCAATCTCGGGTGTGACCACTAATCCATCTATTATTGTCAGGGAAAATCGCCCTTTCATAGAACTGCTAAAAGAGATAAGACAAGTGATTGGTCATGAAAAGGAGTTGTTTGTTCAATTAATTGGTGATTCCGCTGAAGAAATGATAGAAGAAGCAAAATTTATTAATGGCAAGTTAGCAGGAAATGTCGTCGTTAAAATTCCAGTAACAGAAGAAGGAATCAAGGCAATTAGACTGCTTGATTCTGAAAAAATACCTACACTTGCAACGACAATCTATACTTCTTTTCAAGCTTTAATTGCTGCGGTTGCTGGTGCAAAATATGTAGCACCATATGTAAACCGGATTGATAATTTAACTGGCAATGGTGTAAAAGTTGTATCAGAAATTAATAAACTATTTAATACGTATCAATTACCAACTGAGATTTTAGCGGCCAGTTTTAAAAATGTTCAACAAGTACACGATGTTTGCCTATCTGGGGCAAAAGGAGCTACGGTCGGAACAGAATTAATTGAAAAGTTTATAGCCTTTCCCGCTACTCTTCAAGATGTTAAGGTATTTAAAGATGAATGGCAGACTCTTTACAGGACAAGAACGATCATCTATTAAATTCTTAATAAATAGCCTTTCTTTAATTTTCACTTAAAATACCAATTATACGCTTAGTTTAAACATACCGATTTCCAATTTATAATCAGGTTTTATCTCCTTGCAATGGGTATAACACTATAGACATAGTAATTTGTAACCTGCATTTATTTTTTAGGGAGGTAAAATTATGAACTGGAAGGGAAGACGGGAAAGCTCTAACGTTGAAGACCGCCGGGGCATGGGAGGAAAAACAATCATAGGAGGAGGTATAGGCAGTATTATCATCGTGCTCCTCTTTACACTCCTTGGGGGAAATCCTGGAGATATAATGAACAACATAACATCAAATAATGATTCTGGCACCAATACTCCATACCAAGAGACAGCGAAGGAAAAGGAACAGGCGGATTTTGTTTCTGTGGTTTTGGCTGATACAGAGGATATATGGTCTGAAGAATTTAAAAAAAGAGGGCTCACATACGAAAATCCTAAGCTCGTTTTATACACCAATAGTGTCCAATCTGCCTGTGGATCTCAAAGTGCCGCAGTGGGACCGTTTTATTGTCCAGGTGACCACAAACTTTATATTGATTTAAGCTTTTATCAGGAGCTGAAAGACAAATTCCAAGCACCAGGAGATTTTGCCATGGCGTACGTCATTGCCCATGAGGTAGGCCACCATGTTCAGACGCTTCTGCATTCAGGAGATCAGGCCTCAGCAGCCGAAAGACGGACAAATGAGTACTCCGTCCGGTATGAATTGCAGGCTGACTATTTGGCTGGTGTATGGGCTCACTATGCACAAGGGAAGGGCTATCTCGAAAAGGGTGACCTTGAAGAGGCGTTAAATGCAGCAAAGGCGGTTGGTGATGACAATATCCAGAAAAAAGCCCAGGGCTATGTTGTTCCCGAGAGTTTTACACATGGGACCTCTGAGCAAAGAAAACGCTGGTTTAATAAAGGATTTCAAACCGGCACCATTGAAGGCGGAGATACTTTTCATGCATCAAACCTTTAATTGTTTACCTTATACCTGAAATATAGAGGATGAATTCGCAAAGAGGATTCATCCTCTTTTTTTATAGGCTCTATTAAACGATATTGTTGTTTTTTATACTCTGTAGATTGGAGCGGAAGGCGCTCGACTCCTGCGGGAGTACGGGGCTGGGGAGACCC
The DNA here is from genome assembly GCF_002860255.1 of Neobacillus cucumis. Lineage (GTDB taxonomy): Bacteria > Bacillota > Bacilli > Bacillales > Cytobacillaceae > Neobacillus > Neobacillus cucumis_A. Next base: position 13,269 of record NZ_PGVE01000015.1, on the reverse strand, counting down.
CGCAGGCGCTATTGCGCCGAGGAGGCTCCCCGGCATGCCCGCGGAAAGCGAGCGCCTGGAGCGGAAATCAACCCCCAAATTTAACAGAGTCTTTTTATAAAGTGAGCATGATTTAAAGAATATGTAGAAAAAGCACGAATTATGGACAGAAAATTTAGAGCACTATCGAACTTTACTAATAGGTAGATAGTTCATATAGAGGAAATTAGTGGTGCAAAAAACTTAAACTTTATAGAGAGAATAGGAGAAAAGTTTAATTATGAAAAAAGAGATCTATACAACGGGGGAACTTACATTAAGTAGAAAAGAAACATACGGCAAACACAAACAGATAAAACCTGTTCCGGTTTTTACTTCAAGAATGGAAAAACGAGAATATTATAAAAACGTCACTCTCTTTGATATACGTCATGTATTGGATGTTAAAGGATTACTAAAAGATATAAGGGCAAATTTTCATACATATGTGAATCAAGTGCACGAATGGATTCAAAATAATCCAATCAAAAAATTAATTGTTACTGGTATTTTTACAGTAGTACTTGGATTATACGTAAATACGGCGAATGCAGCAGCCTATATTCAGGAATACACTTACCAAGTAAAAAATGGCGAAAACATAGAGGAAGTTGCAGCTAAACACGGAGTTACCGTTCAAGAGATACTGGATGCTAATGGCCTTGCTTCTATTGAGGGTAAGAAGATTTTACTGCCAAAGGTTCAAGACAGAATCGTAACTGCTTCGACACTTAACGTCCGGTCTCAAGCGACCACTAAAAGCAGTATTATTAATAAATATAAAAAAGGCGATGTTGTAAAAGTATCATTTGTAGAAAACGGATGGGCCGGGATTTTGATTAAGGGACGGCTTTGTTACGTAAGTGCAGATTATTTAACAAACACAGAGAAAGAAGATTCACCTATCATTGAATCGCAAGCTAAAACTATGTATGTCACAGCAACGTCATTACGAGTAAGAGAAGCATCCTCGACTAGCAGCGCAGTATTAGGTTCGTTAAAGCTGAACGATCGAGTGTTGGTGACTGCAAATATCAATGGATGGGCAAAGATAAAAATTAATGGGAGAACGGCATACGTCAGTGAAACTTATCTAACGAGTAAAGAAAAAACTAAAACGGATTCAACCACTGTGTATGTAGTAAAAAAAGGTGATACTTTTACAAAAATCGCCAAAGCACTAGATATTACAACAGCAGCTATTCAAAAGTTGAACCCAGCTGTGGAGCCAACTAAGTTGAAAATTGGACAAAAAATAAATATCCCTTCTGCCCCATCAAATCCAAATCAAATCAAGGTAACAGGCCAAATAGGTGCGGTCGACAATGAAGGAACTTTTCTTTTTATCACCAGTGATGGCCGTACTAATACGGCTAAAGCAACAGGCAGCTTAATCAATGAATTATTTAAATCTCAAGGGAAAATAGTAAATCTTATACTTGAAGGGAAAAGGGGACAAAGGTTAACCTTAATTTCCTTTCAATAAAAATTAGATCTCTCCTTATTGGAGAGGTCTTTTTGTTTTCAGTAAGTACATATCCTTTTTAAGGATATATTACTTCTTTACAGGAGTTTTCCGGAAAAAAGAGAATATTTAATTGAATGACATAAATTGGTTAAAACGCAAGGAGGTATGACCTTGTCACATGATGAAAAGAATCCAACGATTGAAAGAATAATAGAAAACATTGAAAAGGTAATGATTGGCAAAAGAAATGTCGCAGAGTTAAGTCTTGTGGCACTGCTTGCTGGAGGACATGTTTTATTAGAAGACGTACCAGGTGTAGGGAAAACGATGATGGTGCGTGCTCTTGCGAAGTCGGTAAGCGCCAACTTTCGGAGAATCCAATTTACACCAGACCTCTTGCCGTCTGACGTAACTGGGGTGTCCATTTATAATCCAAAGGAAATGGAATTTCAATTTCGGCCAGGCCCCCTTATGGGAAATATAATCCTTGCTGATGAAATTAATCGAACTTCACCGAAAACACAATCCGCACTCCTTGAAGGGATGGAAGAATCAAGTGTCACTATTGATGGTGTGACCCATAAATTGAGCAGGCCATTCTTTGTTATGGCTACGCAAAATCCAATTGAATATGAGGGGACATATCCCCTTCCGGAAGCACAGCTCGATCGCTTTCTTCTAAAAATGAAAATGGGATACCCGGATATACAAGAGGAAATCGAAGTACTTAATCGCGCCGAAAAGGTAGCACCGATTGAACAACTTACACCAGTGATTGATATCGAAGGACTGCTTGCTTTGCAGAATAAAATAAAAGATGTTTTTGTCGATGATACCATAAAGCGTTACATCGTCGATATTGTCAACCGGACAAGGGGGCATGGCAGCGTCTATCTGGGGGCCAGTCCAAGGGGTTCGATTGCTTTAATGAAAGCAGCTCAGGCCTATGCGTTTATGTATGGCCGGGAATATGTCTTGCCGGATGATATTCAATATTTGGCATCATTTGTTTTATCACACCGGATTATTTTGAAATCTGAGGCCAGGTTTGAAGGGACATCAGCTGAAGATATTGTCAACCGGGTAGTTGCGAGAGTACCCGTACCGGTAAAAAGGCTTGTGAAATAATGATGGAAAAAAGATGGCTTCTGGTAAAAAAGGTTTGGAAATTCATTCTCTTACTTATATTAATTCTCTTAACGTTTTCATATGCCATGTTCCAAGGAGGATTTGTCAGTTGGTTTTTGTTTTATAGCTTTTTGCCATTTGCTATTTATTGCATGGCCTTATCCTTTTATTCCTTAAATGAACTAGAAGTATCAAGGATTTTACCCAAAATTGATTTTAATGCCGGGGAAGTCCTACAAGTGACGGTAAAAGTGAAACGCTCAAATGTTTTTCCTTTATTTTTTCTGCTTATCGAAGACAACTTAGATGAACCATTAAAATTAGCCCAACAACGAAAAAAAGCAAAAGTGCTTATTCTGCCAGGGGTGAGAAAAGAATTTTCCTTTGAATATCTTATCCATGACTTGCCGCGGGGGGAACACTTTTTTCATTCCTTTACACTTAAGATTGGTGACCCGCTAGGATTATTTGAAAAGGAAAAGACTTTTGCGGCAGAAGGGAGAATCATTGTTTATCCCGCATACTCTGAGCTGCTCTACCAGCCATTTGAAAATCAATATGACCAGGGACTAACCGCGTCAAGAGAGCGTGTCCAGCGCGATACCTCCATGGCCATAGGGGTTAGAGAATATCAGCCAGGAGACCGGTTCTCTTGGATTAATTGGAAGGCATCAGCAAAGCGGAATGAAATTATGACCAAGGAATTTGAGCAGCGCCAATCGCATGATGTATTTGTTTTAATGGACTGTATACCCGATAAGCGCTTTGAAACGGTCGTATCCTTTACAGCTTCGCTTGTTCGGGCCGTTTTAAAGAAGGGGGCTCAGACGGGATTATTAACCTGTAGTAACGACCGGGCGTACTTTCCCATTAGCGGCGGGGAGCCACAGCTTAGGCAGCTTTTTTATCATCTTGCAAAAATTGAAGCTAAAAGTTTAAGGCCGTTCGAAAAGGTCATAGAAACAGAGGGATTGTTTATTCAACAAACCATTTCCTTTATGCTGGTTACTGCCCAGCTGACGAAACCACTGATAGATAAGGCGAGCTTTTTAGGGCAAAGGAAAGGTTCAATAGCCCTTTTTCTAATTAAGGGTCCAAAAGAATCTCCAACCGAAAATGAGCGTTCTTTAATGGCAATTGCCAATGCTCGTGGAATTCGAATCGTCCTGATCAATGAGGGTAATCATAGGGCAGCCTTTTCGGAGGTGAGTTTACGGTTATGAAAAGGGATATTCCATCGTTTCTTTTGTATTTGTTCAGTTTTTTCTTATTATGGGAATGGCTTCGCCCAATAAAACAATTAACAGATACAAGTAATATTGGAATTTTTATTGCTTTTTTAATTGTATCCTTTGCAGCCTCCTTTTTTAAAATCAAAGCTGTTTGGCGATTGCTGTTGATGGTTTTGTATATCTTATTTGCCATCAATCACCTTCACTATGAGGAAGGATTTTTTAACTTTAACTGGTTGTCATCCTTCATAACGGAATGCGCAGATAATGTCGGTTTACTATTAAGCAGGCAATGGAATGATCTATCAAATGAATTTCGAACCCTTTTGTTTTTTATCTTGTTAGGGTTGATGGTGTACTTAATTAACTATTGGCTTTTAAGACAGAAGCGAATCTTTATCTTTTTCTTTATGACATTAATCTATATTACTGTATTGGATACTTTTACAACCTACAGTGCCAAAACCGCTATTGTTCGAACCGTTGTGGCGGGATTTGCGGTCATGGGGATACTGACCTTTTACCGAATCATCCAAAAGGAAAAAGTCTATTATGATGCAGAGTCCATTCGAAAATGGATGATTCCACTGTCTGTCATGATTGTTCTTAGTGTTCTGGTGGGAATGGCTGCCCCAAAAGCTGCCCCAATCTGGCCAGACCCAGTGCCTTATTTAACGGCCAAAAACGACAAGGCTGGTACCTCCAGTCCGAAGGCAGGTCCGCATCGGATTGGATATAGTACGGATGATAGAGCCTTGGGCGGTCCATTTGTTGGTGATAACCAAGCTGTTTTTGCCTATGAGGGCAATGGAGAGAACTATTGGAAGATGGAAACGAAGGATATGTATACGGGGAAGGGGTGGATTTCCTCAGGATCAACCTTTACCTCTTTTAGAAAAGGCGATCTTGTCCCTATTTATTCGATTCCTTCCGAAGTGGAAAGAATTAAGGAAACGGCGCGCGTGATATTAAACGGCAGCTATAAATTTAATTATGTCATGTATCCAGCAGGTTTAACTAAGATTCTAACTATACAGCCTTCTAGCCAAAATACAAATCAGTTTTTGGTGGATGGGAATAACGAGAAAATTAGTTTTATTACAAGAGAGCAACAACCTGTAGTCCCTCAAGTTTTTACAGTTGAGTTTGAACGACCTAAATATAAGGCTTCTGAATTGGTCAAGACAACGGCGTTTCCTGCCGAAATGAACAGAGCTTATTATGAGAAATATACCATGCTGCCAATGAATTTGCCGCCACGGATAAAAGAACTGGCAGAGGAGATTACAAAGGGAAAGATAAACTGGTATGACAAGGCAAAGGCCGTTGAAGACTATTTCGACAATAATGGATTTATCTATGATCAAAAAAATGTGGCGATTCCTGGGGAGAAGGATGACTATGTCGATCAATTCTTGTTCGAAACAAAACGGGGCTACTGTGACAACTTCTCCACATCTATGGCAGTTTTACTTAGAACAATAGGTATTCCTACTCGCTGGGTAAAGGGGTATACGGGCGGAGAATTTCAATCCTATAGTGATGAGAGCACTTCTAAGCAATTTTATGAAGTAACCAATAATAATGCCCACTCATGGGTGGAAGTTTTCTTGCCAAATCTGGGCTGGATACCATTTGAGCCGACAATAGGCTTTTCGAATGAAATGAATATAAATGATGATTTAGAAGGAGACACTGCGGTAGGTGGGCAGCCGATGGTACCGCCTTCAGTGAAAAGACCTCAGAAGGCAGAAAAGGATACGGTAAAGACTGAAAAAAAATCAGCGCAATCTGGCGTAATGATAACATTCTGGAATTCAGTGAAGGGCCACTGGGGGCGGTTTCTCTTAGTTACGCTTCTTTTAGCCGGATTGACTATCATCGTTTACCTTATCCGTGGAAGATGGGCTCCATATGGAATTTTGCTCTTTTATAAATTTAAAAAGAAGGATGAAAATATAGGTTCAGCATATCTGATTTTATTAATTCAACTAGAGCGTTATGGACTAAAACGAAAGGAAAATCAAACTCTCAGGAGTTATGCTCGTTATATCGATACCTTTTTTTCAACGAGAGAAATGACCCGTTTAACTGCCCGGTATGAACAATATCTCTATCATCAGAGCCTTCCAAAAGGAACTTGGAAAGAAACGCATGAATTGTGGGAAAATTTAATTAAAAAGACAATCGCTTGACCGCAAAAACGACCTATTGTTACAATAAGTTTTAATTCAATAGGGTATGTACTACCTTCATATATCCTCGAAAATAGGGTTCGAGAGTCTCTACCGGGTCGCCGTAAATGGCCTGACTATGAAGGCGGAATTTTTCTATAAGCGTTATTTTGCGAGATAACTAGAATTCTGCCTTCCTGTTTATGTTTGGGGAGAGAATTCTAGTTTTTTTTATTTTTTCACTTTATTGTATAAGCTAATACTATTATTAGAAAATTGAGGGGTGTCCGTTTTGACAGAGAAACAAGATTTAATTGTTGTGTTAGACTTTGGGAGCCAATATAATCAGCTGATTACCCGCCGCATCCGTGAATTTGGTGTGTATAGTGAACTACATCCGCATACGATTACTGCAGAAGAAATTCGTAAAATGAATCCGAAGGGGATTATTTTTTCAGGCGGTCCAAACAGTGTCTATGATGAAAATTCTTTCCGCTGTGATGAAGAGATTTTTGAAATGGGCTTGCCGATTTTAGGAATCTGCTACGGCATGCAGTTAATGACCGTTCATTTTAACGGGAAAGTGGAAAAAGCACAGCATCGTGAGTATGGTAAGGCAACCATGGTTGTTGAAAAGCCATCTGCTTTATTTGCTGAGCTTCCAGCTGAACAGACTGTTTGGATGAGCCATGGGGATCTTGTTGTGGAAGCACCTGGAGGGTTCACAGTTAATGGAACAAGCCCGTCTTGTCCAATATCGGCAATGAGTGATGAGAATCGCAAACTTTATGCCGTTCAATTCCATCCGGAAGTACGTCATTCTGTTTATGGAAATGAACTACTCAAGAACTTTGTCTTCAAAGTTTGTGAGTGCAATGCTAATTGGTCCATGGAAAACTTTATTGAAATGGAAATGGCAAAAATTCGTGAAACTGTTGGTAACAAGAAAGTACTTTGTGCGCTAAGCGGCGGCGTGGACTCTTCTGTAGTAGCCGTATTAATTCATAAAGCAATCGGCGACCAATTAACATGTATTTTTGTTGACCATGGTTTACTTCGAAAAAATGAAGCGGAAAGTGTCATGAAAACTTTCTCAGAAGGCTTCCATATGAATGTCATTAAAGTGGATGCAAAGGAGCGTTTCCTTTCTAAATTAGAGGGTGTTTCAGATCCTGAGAAAAAACGTAAAATTATCGGTAATGAATTTATTTATGTGTTTGATGATGAAGCGGCTAAGCTTGAGGGAATTGAGTTTTTAGCACAAGGAACCTTATACACAGACATTATTGAAAGTGGAACAGCTACTGCACAAACGATTAAGTCACACCATAATGTAGGCGGGCTTCCAGAAGACATGCAATTTACATTGATTGAGCCACTTAATACGTTATTTAAGGATGAGGTTCGTGCTCTAGGAACGGAACTTGGCATTCCTGATGATATTGTTTGGCGTCAGCCATTCCCTGGTCCAGGGCTAGGTATTCGTGTTTTAGGTGCCATTTCGGATGACAAGCTTGAAATTGTCCGTGAATCGGATTGGATTTTACGTGAAGAAATTAAAAAGGCGGGACTTGACCGCGAAATTTGGCAATACTTCACTGTGCTGCCAGATATCCGCAGTGTCGGTGTGATGGGGGATGCACGGACATATGATTATACCATCGGAATCCGCGCGGTTACATCGATTGATGGAATGACTTCAGACTGGGCAAGAATACCATGGGATGTATTAGAAGTCATCTCAACCAGAATTGTAAATGAGGTATCACACGTGAACCGGGTAGTTTATGATATCACCAGCAAGCCGCCTGCAACGATTGAATGGGAATAGACTAAAAAAGCTTAAATAGCCTTAAAATAAGACGAGCCGAGCTGCTCGTCTTATTTTTTTGACACGGGGCTGCAATTGGACAGCGTAAATCACAATGAAAATGTCGATTTATGAGGAATGGTGATGAAGCTTGGAATAATTAAACAAAAATACGAACGATAAAAAAATTTTTTATATCATCGTTCGTATTTTTTGTTTACAACTTTTGTCCTACCTGTTACAATAAAAAACGGAATCAGGGAAATAAAATAATTGCATCGTATAATCTTGGGAATATGGCCCAGAAGTTTCTACCGAGCCACCGTAAATGGCTTGACTACGAGGCAGTGTTTAATAAAGAGGCTTTCTTTTCCTCTATTATTATTGCACGAGCCTATAGTCAGCTCCGGTAGAATATACCGGAGTTTATTTTTGCATAATAAAGAAAAGAGTGTATAGGAGGAAAAGAAATGCATAAGTATTTTGAGTTTGAAAAAAATGGCACCAATTATCGCCGTGAATTTATTGGCGGTTTAACCACCTTTTTAGCAATGGCTTATATATTAGTCGTAAACCCGTTAACATTATCACTTGCTTCCATTAAAGATTTTCCGGATGCATTAAGAATGGACTACGGTGCAGTATTTGTGGCTACAGCACTAGCATCAGCTCTTGGTTCCATTGTAATGGGGCTGCTTGGAAAGTATCCGCTCGCTTTAGCACCAGGTATGGGATTAAATGCTTTCTTTGCTTATACAGTTGTTTTAGGAAGTGGTATTCCATGGCAGCATGCATTAGGTGCGGTTCTTATTTCTGGTATCTTCTTTCTTTTACTAACACTTACAGGACTTCGTGAAAAAATTATTAACGCCATTCCAGTTGATTTAAAACATGCAGTAGGAGCTGGAATTGGATTGTTTATTACGTTTATCGGTTTACAAAACGCAGGAATTATTGTAAACAACGACGCTACTCTTGTTGGGTTAGGTGATCTGACAGCAGGAAATACGTTGCTCGCTATTTTCGGTATTGTCATAACGGTTATTATGATGACTAGAGGCATCAATGGAGCTGTATTTTTTGGAATGGTAATTACTGTTATTGTAGGAATAATCTTCCATTTAATTAAAATGCCGCATCAAGTAGTTGATACTGTACCGAGCTTATCACCAACATTTGGTGCTGCCTTCTCTTCTTTTAGTGACAGTTCTTTTTATACAACATCAATGCTCGGAATTATTTTGACTTTCTTGTTTGTTGATTTCTTTGATAATGCTGGAACATTAGTGGCTGTAGCAAACCAAGCGGGAATTATGAAAGATAATAAACTTCCTCGTGCTGGCCGTGCTCTTATTTCTGATTCAATTGCAACAACTGTTGGTGCTGTACTTGGTACTTCAACTACAACTTCTTACATTGAGTCATCAGCAGGGGTTGCTGCGGGAGCAAGAACCGGGTTTGCTTCTCTCGTAACTGCAGCACTATTTATCTTATCGCTCTTTTTCTTTCCATTATTATCTGTTGTTACAGCGCCTGTAACAGCACCGGCTTTAATTATTGTCGGGGTGTTAATGGTATCGTCATTAGGAAAAATTGATTGGACTAAATTTGAAATTGCAGTTCCAGCTTTCTTAACCATGATTGCAATGCCACTATCCTACAGTATTGCAACCGGGATTGCAGTCGGCTTTATTTTCTACCCGATTACAATGATCGTAAAAGGACGCACAAAAGAGATTCACCCAATGATGTACGTATTCTTTGTGATTTTCGTGTTATATTTTATATTCCTAAAATAAAAGCTTTTGTAAAAGGGAACTGTCATGTGCAGTTCTCTTTTATTTTATTTTCAGTGCGAAATTGAACATTTTCCTAAAAATTGTCTAATAACTGTCGAACATTGTCGTTGACTTCCGGTTTAACCTCTTATAACATGAAAATATTAAAGGTATATGTAGGAGAAACGGGGGTGAAAGTTTGGCAAACTTATTAATCGATAAAGTATTAAATAACAATGTATTAATTGCTGAACACCCTTCCTTTAAAGAAGTTGTTTTAATTGGGAAAGGCATAGGGTTTAATCGTAAACATGGGGACTATATAGAAACAGAATCAGTAGAAAAGCTTTTTGTTTTGAAGGATGAAAAGGAACAAGAAAATTACATTAAGTTGCTCCCGTTTATTGATTTGGATTATTTAGATGTCATTATTTCTGCGATTGACCTAATCAAACAACGTACACATGCAGACTTAAATGAACATATACATGTGGCTCTCACCGACCACCTAATGTTTGCTCTAACGAGAGCGTCAAAAGGAATGGAAATGAGGAATCCATTTTTAGTTGAAACAAAAGCGCTGTATCGGCATGAATATGAAATCGCTTCAATGGTGGTAGAACACATTAGCGAAAAAACAGGGATTCATCTTCCGGTAGGTGAAATAGGGTTTATAGCATTGCACATCCATAGTGCAATTACGAATAAAAATTTATCCGATGTTAATCAACACTCCCAGCTTGTCAGCCGATTGGTTTCGATGGTAGAGGAACAATTTGATATTGAAATTGACAAAGAAAGTATTGATTACATGAGGCTTGTCCGTCATCTCCGTTTTGCAATTGAACGCGTAATAAAGGCTGAAAAGGTAGAAGAGCCAGAAAAAATTGCAAACCTATTGAAAGTTGAATATCCGGTGTGTTATAATCTCTCATGGAAGCTCATTAAAGTGATGCAGCAAACATTAAAAATGAAAGTCTTTGATGCGGAAGCGGTTTATCTAACTATGCATCTGCAAAGACTTCAGAACAAATTTAAATAGCACTTATTATTTTTTACGTGTTACTGATTCGATCAGGCATGAGTGAAAAGTATTAATTGAAATGGAGTTTTTGGGGTAGTCTATACCTAAACTCTGAATCAATAGTACTTTTACTCATGCCTTTTTTGTTGTTTTTATATCTCGTGTGTAACCGCTTTATGAGCTAAAAAAATTCAGGAGGTCATTTAAATGAAAAGCGCTTTTGGTACGTTACAAAAAGTCGGTAAGGCACTGATGCTTCCGGTTGCTCTTTTACCTGCTGCTGGGATCTTGCTTGCGTTGGGTGCCGCATTGGTCAATCCGGCATTATTAAACCTAGCACCTTGGTTAGATAATAGCGGGGTTGCAATGGTTGCGTCTGTTATGAAGAATGCAGGCGATATTGTTTTTGGTAACTTGCCGCTGTTATTTGCGGTGGGTGTTGCTGTTGGATTAGCTGGAGGAGAAGGAACAGCTGGACTGGCGGCTATCATCGGTTACTTAATTATGAATGTAACGATGGGTACTGTTTTAGGTATTGATGCAAAGGATATTAATGGAACAAGTTATGTTAGTGTCCTAGGTATCCCGACTCTTCAAACTGGAGTATTCGGTGGTATTATTGTTGGTATCATTGCCGCTTCGATGTACAATAAGTTTTTTGAAATTGAACTTCCATCCTATTTAGGGTTCTTTGCAGGAAAACGTTTTGTTCCGATTATCACAGCTGCTACAGCTATTATTCTTGGTTTGATCATGCTAGTTATCTGGCCGCCAATCCAGTCAGGATTAAATGCATTCTCGACTAACATGGTGAATGCAAACTTAACTCTTTCTGCATTTATTTTTGGGGTTATTGAGCGTTCATTAATTCCGTTTGGATTACATCATATTTTCTATTCACCGTTCTGGTATGAATTCGGAACTTATACTACAAAAGCGGGTCAGGTTGTACATGGTGACCAGCGTATCTTTATGGCTCAAATTTCAGACCACGTTAAAAACCTTACTGCTGGTACATTTATGACTGGTAAATTCCCATTCATGATGTTTGGTCTGCCGGCTGCAGCGTTAGCCATATATCATGAAGCGAAACCTGAGAAGAAAGCATTTGTTGGTGGGCTAATGGCTTCTGCTGGTTTAACATCTTTCTTAACAGGTATTACTGAACCGATTGAATTCTCATTCCTTTTCGTAGCACCAATATTGTTTGGTATCCATGCTGTTTTTGCTGGATTATCGTTTATGGTGATGCATTTATTAGATGTAAAAATCGGGATGACGTTCTCTGGTGGTTTAATTGACTATATTCTATTTGGTTTAATTAACCCGCAGACACATGCGTGGCTTGTTATTCCGGTAGGTTTGGTTTTTGCTGTAATTTACTACTTTGGTTTCCGTTTTGCGATTCGTAAGTTTGACCTTAAGACTCCGGGACGTGAACTAGAGGAAGAGGAAAGTCAAGAAACTGGAAAGGCTGCAGGCGGAGATTTAGCTTCTAATATCTTAGATGCTATGGGCGGTAGAGATAATATCGCAAATCTAGATGCTTGTATCACACGACTTCGTGTATCGGTAAAAGACATTAAAAATGTTAATAAAGATGAATTAAAACGTCTTGGTGCTGCAGGAGTGCTTGAAGTAGGTAATAATATTCAAGCGATCTTTGGTCCACGATCTGAAACAATTAAAGGTCAAATGAAAGATATCATGTCAGGAAAACGCCCTCGTGCGGCTGCACCTGAACAACAGCAAGCGCAGCAAACGACAGCAGCAACTGATGTTATGCAGGCTGCGCGTGAAAATGAAGTGTTTGCTGCACCTCTTAAAGGGGAAATCAAACCTATTACAGAAGTGCCAGATCAGGTGTTTGCGGGTAAAATGATGGGTGATGGTTTTGCGATTGTTCCTTCAGAAGGAATGGTAGTATCTCCTGTTAACGGGAAGATTGTTAACTTGTTCCCAACTAAACATGCGATTGGAATCCTTTCAGATACTGGTCGCGAGATCCTAATCCATGTGGGTATTGACACGGTTAATTTAAAAGGCCAAGGTTTCGAAACATTGGTTTCAGAAAACGAAATTATTGAGCAAGGACAACCACTTCTAAAGTTTGATATTAACTATATTAAAGAACATGCAACTTCAACCATTACTCCAGTTGTTTTCACTAACTTAGCTGAAGGTGAAAAAGTGGTAATTGAGAAGTCGGGTCAAGTTAATATGAAACAAGAAGGTATTGTGAAGATTACGAAATAAGATGAAGAAAGAAGCCGGCTCTTAGGAAGTCGGCTTCTTTCTATTATATATAGTGTTAGTGATGCAAATAGGAATGAGATTGGAAATGACGGAAGGAGATGTCCTGATAAGTGGGTTGAATGTTTATTTATCTGTACTAAGTGTTTCAGATATTGTTCTTAAGAAAAATGAAAAGAAATTGAAATTTAGTGTTGACTCAGAACTGTCTAAAGTGATATTATATTCAAGCAGTCGTTGAAACGAAGTTAATAACAAACATTTTAAAAAAGTTATTGACTTTAAAATAACGATATGATATATTAATAGAGTTGCTTCTGATGAAGGAACATAAGATTGCTCTTTGAAAACTAAACAAACAAAAACGTCAACAAACAATAATTA
>NZ_PGVE01000014.1 GCF_002860255.1 Neobacillus cucumis | reverse complement strand
TTATTCGAGTGCTGCTACGCCGGCTACGATTTCAGTGATTTCCTGAGTGATCGCTGCTTGACGAGCACGGTTAAATTGTAATGTTAACGAATCGATTAGGTCAGACGCATTGTCTGTCGCCGTCTTCATCGCTGTCATACTGGAAGCATGTTCGCTCGCTTTTCCATCGAGTACCGCTCCATAAATGAGGCTCTCCGTGTATTGTGGGAGAAGTGTTTCGAGAATCGCTTCTGCTGAAGGCTCGAACTCATAAGATGATGAAGCTGATACAGATGAAATATCTGTGAGTGGAAGCAATTTACGTTCAGTTGCTTCGTTGGAGATGGCGGAGATGAAGTGGTTGTAATACAAGAACACTTCATCGTAAACGCCTTCTGTGAACATGCCAACAGCCCGATTCGCGATATCTTTTACTTCTTCAAAACGAGGGTGATCCGAAAGTCCGATCAGGCTTTCTTCAATCTGGTAACCCAGACGGCCGAAGAATTCATAGCCTTTACGACCGATCGCGATAATGACCACTTCATCTTTCGATTTATGGCGTTGTTCGATTGCACGGGTAACGGCACGGAAAATGTGCGAGTTATATCCACCAACAAGTCCACGGTCAGAAGTCACTACGATGTACGCAGACTTCTTTACGGGACGTGCAGTTAATAAAGGATGCCCAGAATCTTTCGTTACGGCTGCAATAGCACCAACTACTTCTTCTACTTTATCCATGTAAGGTACGAATTTCTTCGCATTGACTTCAGCACGGTTCAGCTTGGAAGCAGATACCATTTGCATCGCTCTCGTGATTTGACTCGTCTTTTTTGTTGAAGCAATACGGCTTTCTATCTCGCGTAAGGACGCCACTGGCTATTCACCACCTTTATTTTAAGATCCATTCAAGGAAAATTAAGCTTCAGAAGTCACAAAGTTTTTCTTGAATTCGTTGAACGCTGCGCTCATTACGTCATCAGCTGGAAGATCTTTCGTTGTACGAATGTGATCATACACTTCCGTATGGTTAGATTCTAACCAGCTAGTGATTTCACTTTCAAAACGCAATACGTCTTTTACTGGAATATCGTCGAGGTAACCGCGTGTCAGTGCATATAGACTGATTACTTGGTATTCGACTTTCAACGGCTTGTTCAAGTCCTGCTTCAAGATTTCAACTGTGCGGTGACCGCGGTCCAGTTTCGCTCTTGTAGTAGGGTCTAGATCTGAACCGAATTGTGAGAATGCTTCTAGTTCACGGAATGCTGCCAAGTCCAAACGAAGTGTACCGGCAACTTTCTTCATTGCTTTAATTTGCGCTGAACCACCAACACGGGATACGGAAAGACCGGCGTTGATCGCTGGACGTACACCTGAGAAGAATAGGTCAGACTGCAAGAAGATTTGTCCGTCTGTAATAGAAATTACGTTTGTTGGGATATAAGCAGAGATATCTCCCGCTTGTGTCTCAACGAACGGCAATGCTGTAATAGATCCTGCTCCTAGTTCGTCATTCAACTTTGCAGCACGCTCAAGTAGGCGGCTGTGTAGGTAGAAGACATCCCCTGGATATGCTTCACGACCTGGAGGACGACGAAGTAGCAAGGACAGTTCACGGTAAGCTGCTGCTTGTTTAGATAGATCATCATAAACGATTAGCACGTGCTTGCCTTCGAACATGAATTCTTCTGCCATCGAAATACCTGTGTATGGTGCCAAGAATAGCATTGGCGACGGGCTTGATGCAGATGCAGTAACTACGATTGTGTAATCGAGTGCACCGTTTCTGCGTAGAGTTTCAACAACTCCACGAACAGTAGATTCTTTTTGACCAATTGCAACATAGATACAGATCATGTCTTGGTCAGCTTGGTTTAGGATTGCGTCAATTGCAACAGTTGTTTTACCTGTTTGACGGTCACCGATGATTAATTCACG
>NZ_PGVE01000013.1 GCF_002860255.1 Neobacillus cucumis | reverse complement strand
ATGATGATACCGATTGCTCCGGAACTTGCTACCAAACCTGCTGCAGTTTCCGTTTTATACCCGTTCTTCACCATACCTGGGATTAAAATACCCCCAATCGCAGCAACCGTTGCAGGGCCTGAACCTGAAATGGCTGCGAAGAAAATCGCTGTCATAACGGTAACAAAAATAATTCCGCTTTTACGATGACCAACTAAAGCTTGCGCAAAATCAATCAATCTTTTTGAAATTCCCGCGTGCTCCATAATGACTCCCGCCAAGATGAAAAACGGGATTGCGAGCAACGTGAATTTCGCTACGCTTGTATACATGATATCTGCAACCAATTCCAAACCAAACAATCCACTGCCTGTAAATAACACCACAATGGATGAGATAGCTAAGGCCACAGCAATGGGCATTCGAAGCATAACTAAAATGAAAAATACGCCGAATAAAATGATCGCTGTCATATTAGCTGCTCTCCCTTCCCGTTTTGCTGTCGGAATTCAACAATCGTTACTTGGATGGAGCGAATTAAGCAAAATAGCGCACCGATTGGCATCGACATTGAGAACCACCATTGCGGCCAACCAAGCGAAGGTGTTTTTTGTCCCATATCCATCTGATACTGCACCATCTTCAAACCAAAATATAAAAGAATAAAAAATAATAGCATCATCATCAATCCAACCAAAATCGTAATTATATTCTTCAGCAACAGATTGCCTTTATCATAAATCAGAGTAAAGCCAAGGTGTGCGTACTTACGCACACCAATGGCTGTTCCGACAAATGTTAACATCACAAATAAATTGACTGTAATCTCTTCTGTGAAAGAAAATGAATAATTGGCAAATCCTCTGGATAGCACATTAACGAATGCAATGGTGGACATGATGGACAGTACAATCACGACAATCCATTCTTCTAATCTATTGAATATTTTCCCCATACATCCACCCTCCAGTTCTTATTGATCTTGGAACTTGTCTAATAAATCCTTGCCCCAGATATTCTCATACTTTTTATAAACGGGTTGCACCGCTTCTGTAAACTTAGCTAATTCTTCGTCTGTTGGTGCGTAGAACTGCATGCCTGCATCCTTCAGCTCACTGATTTGTTTCTCTTCTTTTTCACGTGCCATTTCTACTTGATATTCTGCCGCTTCTTTACCTAACTTCTTCACAAGCTCCTGATCTTCTTCACTCATCGAATCAAACAACTTCTTATTGATGCCCAATACTAGTGGATCATAGGAATAGTTAACACGCTTTTGCATACACCATTGTCTTAACGATTTTATCTCTTGAAATAGCAACTTCCGCACATCTGTCTTTTCGATATATAAATCATTTTGGATGAATGGGATGCGCTTTAGATGTAGTTGCTGGTCAAGTAATAGATGGATCCGAAGCCACTCGTACATCAACTGTGATCGGAGCGTAGGATCCGTACGTTCGATCATTAATTGCAACGTTGTCAGCGGTGTTTTCACTTCATGTATCCAATTCAACATGTCATCTTTCTCTTGTTCTAAACTAATTTGCAATTCATCCAACTGGTGTTTAAACTCTTGAATTTGTTCGGACATCCTGTTTGAGACAATGGCTTCGAAAGGGCTGTTAGCTTCAGGTATTGCAGTTAGATCAAATGATGGTTCTAATGTTTGTAAGTGTTTATAGAATCTTGTTTCTTTTTCATAACGCATGACCATAAATATAACGAAAGATAAACAGGAAATGAATGCAATATAGACAGTAGACAAAAGCGGAATACTTGTGTCCAAATAGCCCATTGCTAGAACGAGCAGTTGCGAGAAGATGAAGAACAGTATCCAACTAGCACGTTCTTTAAGATATATTTGGATCATAATTGTTCTTCCTTCGCCATATACCCTTGCCCCACTTTTGTTTCGATCACATCTACCAAGTCGATTTCCGCAATCCGTTTACGCAAACGGTTCACGTTGACTGTCAGCGTATTATCGCTGACAAATCGTTCATCATCCCAAAGACTGGTGATAATTTCTTCTCTTGATACAATTTCATTCTTTCTTTCTATCAATATTTTCAAGATGTATATTTCATTTTTCGTCAACTCAATAGTTCCTTTTTCATTGGTGAGCGTACCTTTCACAAAATCCACTGCGGCATCACACCACGTTTTCACTTCCAATGTCTGATCAGTACTATAGCTATACACACGGCGTAAGATCGCTTGGATTTTTGCAATCAATACATCAAAGTGAAATGGCTTTTGAACGAAATCGTCGGC
>NZ_PGVE01000012.1 GCF_002860255.1 Neobacillus cucumis | reverse complement strand
TAATGCTAAAGAAAGAAGAACATCGGAAAGCCGTATGAGGGAAAACTTCACGTACGGTTTGATGAGGGGAAACTGAAAGTAAAACAGATAGCGTAAGCTATCCCTATGAAATCAGTTTTCTACTCTACTTGTCGTTTATCTTTTTCCGCTCGTGAATTTATAAATCTAAAACTAGTTGCGTGATGTCATTGGTTCCATTCACTATAACTTGTTCCAATTCTAGGTCAATAGAAGTTGAGGGGACATGTTTCAATGACTTGACATTAATGATGTGTATAAAAAAGGGGTACCTCGTCTAAATGTAAGCCGTTCTCTTTTGGAGTACCCGCATCTATAAAAACACATATAAAAGCAGCTACATCAGTAGAGCAATTCGCATATGAATTTGCTCTGCTTTTTTATTGATATGAAAAGATTCGTGAAGGTTTATATACTACAATTGACATTATAAATCGCAGATTAATTAGCAAGAGCATAATAAAAATTATGCTTTTGTTATTGGTAATGTTAATTGATAAGCTAATCCAATAACTAAAAAAACGACAGATAACTGCCGTTCCAAGTAAATTATTAAACTAAAGCTACCCGTTACTTTATAGGACAGTAATCATTAAAGATTCGTAAGTTTAAAGAAATCTGGTTCAGGTTTCATTATTTTTGTACCTTTTTCTGATTGAAAGTAAATTTCTTTGTCGTTTTCATATAGAACCTTTATTTCTATATCTCCAATGTCAATGACACTTGTTTTTTCGCGGGGTAATACTTCTTCATCCCAATCAATGGCATCGTTGATAAAACGGACAATTCCTTCTATTTGAGTTTTGTCATTTATTTCAGAACAACTTTCATCGGAAGAACTTTGATAGATACAGATACTTGTTGGAACATCACCAATCCAAGTTGTTGAATGATAAATAGGAGTTTTATCAAAAATAACTTCCGTTTGGTTATTCATTTTAAAATAGCTTCCTGCAATAGATAATTCCCAATCTAATCCCTTTTTTCGCCATCTGGACATAAACCCTGTTACATCTTCATTTTCATTTGATGAGCTTTGCTCATATTCAACTTTCCAACCATACTTTGGAAGTTCCTTTGAGTAAAAATCGTAAATATCATTCCAGCGATTTCCTTCCATTACATACTCATGTTCTGTTGGTTTCAATCCTTCAAATAAAGGAATATCCTTGTGTTGTTCAGGAATAATGGACATTCCTTCATAAGTGTTATCTGTGACTTTTTGAAATGTAAACCAACCCACAGCAATTAAAATTGCAATAGTGCTATAAATTAACCAATTTATTTTATTCATTGACTCCCCCCCTAATCTCCAATCTAATATTACCAGCAAATCCTAATCTCTTGTTCAACTATTCTGCCTTTTTAATTGATTAAGCCAATATAAGTAATTTTAACATAATTTTCCTATAAGCATGCTAAAAGCAGTGAGATTTCATGTGCGAAACCCACTGCTTTTATAGTTGTTTTTATATTCACTTTTTCCTATGCGGGTACCTCAAAAGGGAACGGCTTAGTCTAAATGTTGGGTCCCCTTATTATTTTTATTTGACAACACCTATTTTCTAACAGTTTTTAATGCACCACTCCAAGCAATCACTTGGTCAAGCATCGCATTAACATTATTTAAATGTAGATCTTGTGGTTTAAAATTAGTTCCATTCTCGAAATCAGTAAATAAAGATAAAGTTGGATGAACTCTTACATCTGCTATTTGTAGTTCTCCGCAAATCCCACGTAAATGTTCAGCAGCACGAGCTCCCCCAGTAGATCCATAGCTTACAATACCAGCTGCTTTATTATTCCACTCATCACGAGCTGAATCTAATGCGTTCTTTAATGCCCCTGTAATACTGTGATTATATTCAGCTACAATGAAAACAAATCCATCTAAACTAGTTAACTTTTCAGACCATGCTTTTATTCCTGGTTCATCACCTGCTGTTGTGAAGACAAATGGTAAATTGAAATCTGCAATATCTACAATCTCATATTCTGCATCCCCACGTTTATCGGCAATTCCTTTTACCCATTCGCCAACTTGAGGACTAACTCTTCCTTGGCGTGTACTACCTAAAATAATCCCTATTTTTAGTTTTTCGTTTGTCATTGTTTCTTCCTCCTTGTTGTGATCGCCAAATAACTTACTTAGTAGCCCCATTGAAGTACCACCTTTAGTACTAAGTTTATCAATTATATATTTCTCCAGTAATATTGAATTATCCATAAAAATTAAATCTTAATCTAAAAACACCCTAAAATATAAAACAGAGAGAAACAAATGCTTCCCACTGTTTTTACGTTATTCCGCTGGTGTTTTCATTAGTTGTTTTGAAAAGTTAACTGATTTAATTTCACAAACAAATGTAGAGCCTAATAGCAATACACCACCAAGCATTTGAACAATTGTCATTTGTTCTTGCAGGATAATTGCAGAAGTCAATATAGCCATAAATGGATCGACATAACTGAGCATAGCTATACTCTGTCCTTTTAATCCTTCCATACCAGAGAAAAATAACCAGAACCCAATCCCTGTATTGATAATCCCTAAAATTAAAATAAAAGGAATGGAAGAGCTTGATACTTCAAAGATACCAAAGCCTTCAGTAAAGAAAACATATGGCATGAGAAGTAAAGTGGTTATCCCAAGCTGAATGATGGTCAGCTCTAAATTTCCCATATCTTTAATAAATTTATTTAGAAGCAATAACGAAGCATAAAATGCTGCTGCGATTAATCCAAAGGAAAATCCAATAAGATCGTCTGAGCTGGATGCCCTCACGCCTTCTCCTAAAATCATTAACATCCCTATGATCGCTACACCAATACACACAATTTTCTTGATGGATAATTGTTCCCGAAGTACAAAGGGAGAAAGAATCATTACAAATACAGGTGCACAGTAATAACCTAGAGTTGCATTGGCAATTGTCGTTTGGTCATACGATTGATAAAGAAAAATCCAATTTCCTCCCAATGCAATGCTTGATAGAATCAAAAATAAAGCATTGGATTTAACTAGATTCCATGATATTTTTTTCTTAATCATGAAGAATACTAGCAGTAAAAATAAGCATCCTAGGAAACTGCTTAGTAAAGCTCTTTCGCTCGATGCTAGATCAATGTATCGAACAACTAAACCAATTGTACCGAAAATAATCATTGATAATATAAACTGAATTTTAGATTTCATCGTCTACTCCTACGAATCTGCGAAACAGCTTATATTTCGCAGATTCTTAAAACGTATTTAAAATAAGTGATTACAAGACCTCAATAATATTCAAGGGAGGCAATACTTACACCGATTTGTTCGTATGTTTCAAATAAAAAACATCGTTAAACACCTTTCCTTTCCTAACTTGAATAATTAGTAGCAATAATATATCATACTCACATACATTACAAAAACGAATGTTTATCATGGTATGTATGACAAAATCAGATGGAATGAGGAAAGAAATATGAATATCCAAAAATATATGGCATTTGTAAAAGCAGTAGAATTGGGTAGTTTTACAAAAGCTGCCGAAACATTGGACTATTCACAGTCTGGAATTAGCCGTATGATTAACGATTTAGAAAAGGAATGGGGGGTTTTCCTTTTAGAAAGAGGACGTACGGGTATCAATTTAACCTCTGATGGTTTCAAATTACTGCCCCAATTAAAGCGAATTTGCAATGAGTATGAAATCTTAATGAAGCAAATCGATGACCTACACGATATGGAATCTGGGATAATTCGTATTGGTACATTTTCCAGCGTAGCATCTCATTGGCTCCCTAACATTATTAAAATTTTTAAGAAGGATTATCCAAAGATAGATTTTGAATTTCTGCTTGGAGATTATACAGAAATTGAAAGCTGGATCCTAAATGGGCGTGTTGACTTCGGATTTTTGCGGCTACCTACAAAAGCAGACCTTGAAACAATCTTTTTGGAACAAGACCGTTTGCTGGTAGTGATTCCACAAAATCATCCTCTTGCTAATTGCGAAAAGTTCCCCATCAACGGCTTACTGAACAGTCCGTTTATGCTGTTGGAAAAGGGGGCGAAAGCAGAAATCTCCGAAATTTTTGAAAGACACCATATTTCACCGAATGTTAATTTTACAACATGGGATGACTATGCCATTATGTCTATGGTGGAAAATGGTCTAGGAATCAGTATATTACCAGAATTGATATTACAGCGTATTCCTCACAAAATTATAGCGAAAGAGCTTGAGGTTCCTGCTTTCAGAAATATTGGTGTTGCTATGAGAGAACAAAAATCACTTTCCCTTGCGTCCAAGAAATTTTTAGAATATTTATCATATAGGAATAGCGGAATAGAGAGTGAATGAGTATGATGAACGGTTTCTGGACGTTACAATCAGGTTTATTCCCTGAAAATGTTGCTAGCCTTAAATTGCATAGTACAACCTTTTCACTTTATTTTCATAGAACTCAGATGAGTTGGTTTTAAATTTTTGAAAGATAGGGTACTAAACAAGAAAGGGTAAGTCATTGAATTACAGACAGTCTCGGTAATCTTAAAAAAGGAGAGGATCTCATGGAAGAACAAAAACACAGTTATTATATTAATATTCAATCTCACGAGGTTTTTAGTGAACCTGATGGAGTGGAATGGGATTTTAAAATAGAAGCAACGCCAAGTCAATTGGCTGTCCTGGAACGGATGTTTGATAAAACCGATGAAACTGATTGGGAGAGTTATATCCGCGCCCATGTCCCTTATCTTGAGTATCATCATCAGCCCCAAAACAAAGAATATGACCTGCGGCTGACCCTCATCTACTCCTTGCTATATTATTTGGGTGATGAAAAAACACGCCAGCATATTGGCAATATGGGAATAATAAATGAAGATTATAGAAAAGAAATACTAGCCCAACGACAATTTTGAAAAAAGAATGAGCGAAGTTAAAAGTCTACAGGAATTGTAGACTTTTTTAACTCTCAAAAACTTCGAAAAAAGCAAATGTTTATTCCTGAAAGCAGGAATTTATGAATATAATAAAACCCACAGGTCAACAACTGTTGATATATTTTTGCAATCATTTCAAAGAAAATAGGTGGATGTCACTATGTCAACCTTAACAGGCTTTCTCCCCAGCACGTCCGGTTTTAAATTTGGAAACAGCTTTCCACAGGTTCCAGTAAAGAAAATAGGGTTTTTGGGTCGGCAGATACCAATCGGTAATGCCTCGTATGGTCTTTGTGGAGGAATGATTTATGCTGCAATAGATTACTTTGAAGCTAAAATGCCGATCCCACCTATTACGACTGCTCCTTCCTTTGGTCCATTGTTCGAATATATCGTAAATCGGCAGATTGATAGCTTTCATTTGCCCTTAGGTCTCATGAAATATATGGTTTTGATGAATCCTTTCCTTCCGGATTACGAAACATCTGATAGGTATGTTGGAGCTGCACCACATGGAAGGGCATGGAGAATGATGAAAGAGGAGTGGCCGAGAATAAAAAAGGATCTTGATCACGGTAAGCTTTCACCGCTTGGTTTAGTCCGAGTAAAATCGTTTAATCCTTTTGAGATAAGAAGACATCATCAAGTTCTTGCCTATGGATATGACTTGGATGAAAACCAACTGTCCATATTTATCTATGACCCTAATTTTCCAAACGATGATCAAGTGACTCTTTCTCTAAAGATTGCAAGACATGAGTCCACAACACTTGTTATTCATTCTAAAACATCGGAACCGATTTATAGTTTTTTTAGAACGGAATACAAGTTTAAAAGCCCGGTAGATTTAAACTAAGTTTCTCGTAACCATCTATTAAATCATTTAAGAAGCATAAACTTATCTTACATTATCTATGCTAGAAAATTGCCAACAAAAAACTGGATTGGAGTGACCTCTAAAGGGGTTACTCTTTTGAAGTAACCCTAAATTAGATAACTAATCAAAAAATCGTTAATTTCAATGCATCCAGATTTTTTTTCATAACACCAATATAGTCTAATCCTTGTTGTCGTTCTTCTTTCGTTAATCCTTCTAATGGATTTAATACTTCCGTTTTTGCACCTATTTCTTTGGCTAACGTTTCCGCCACTTTTGAAGATGTCATCTCCTCAAAATAAACAACCTTTATCTTTTTCTTCTTTGTTAATTCTGTTAATTCAGCTAATTTTCCTAATGTAGGTTCAACGTCGGGTGATAATCCTGCGATAGGAATTTGAGTCAGTCCATATTGTTTTGCCAAGTATCCAAATGCTGCATGTTGAGTAACAAATTCTTTATTCTTGGCTTTATTGATAGTCTCTTTATATAAGCGGTCCAAATCAGCTAGCTCAGAATTTAAAGTCTCTGCATTTTTTTGATACTGGTCCTTATTTTTGGGATCAGCCTGTTCTAAACCCTTAGCAATGGTGTTAACTTCTTGCTGAGCTAAAACTGGAGAAAGCCAGACATGTGGATCTTTAGAAGCACTGTGCTCCTCCTCATCCACAGATTCCAGTGCATCCATCAATTTAATCCCACTGGAAGCTTCAACAACTTTTAATTGGGAATCATTAATACTTTTCAATACCTTTTCAGTCCAAAGTTCAAAGTAATGGCTATTGTAAATAAAAACATCAGCGTCTTGAATTTTTGCCATATCCTTTGCTGTCGGTTCCCAATCATGTGGTTCTACACCATTTGGTATTAATAGTTCCACGTTTGCAGAGTCGCCTGCCACCTTTTTTGCAAAATAGTATATGGGATAAAAAGTAGTGATAATTTGCAGTTTTTTAGATCCTTCACTTGAATTTTCACTTTTCGTTGAAGCTACGTTTGAGCAACCACTTACCATTAATAGAAAAATAATTAATGGAACTAAAAGCCTTTTCATGTTCATTTTCCTCCCAAGTTGCCTTTAATTAGGAATTATTACGATTTAAAGCGAATAATTATTTAATATTATTTAAGATCTATAACAATATATAAATCGTAATTATTACGAATTAAATCTTATAACGAATATTTATTAATGTCAATCATCAAATTTTAATGCAAGGAATGAACTAGAACTGCATATCCATAGGATAGGAATGATAGATTTGGGGAGGTAGATTGGATGTGAGCTTTATAAATAAGTTGGTAAAAGATAGCCTCGTATTACTATTATTTTGTTTATTCCTTTTTCTATTTCTTTTTGCGGAGGAATTAAAAAACATTTCTTTTTTTACTAGAATCCCTGGTACGTTTTTTAATGTAAATACTATTTTTCTTAGTATTATTTTAGAAGCCATTCCATTTATTTTACTGGGTGTATTTGTATCGGCTATTATCCAATCATTTGTTTCCGAAAATGTGATCCGAAGGGTAGTGCCCCGTAATGCCTATTTAGCCCTTATACCTGCTGCTTTACTTGGAATAATCTTTCCTATATGTGAGTGTGCTATCGTTCCTGTCGTTCGCAGGTTAATAAAAAAAGGCATGCCATCGCATGTAGGTGTTGTATTTATGCTGAGTGCTCCAATCTTAAATCCGGTCGTTTATGCGTCTACTTATTTTGCATTTAAAAGCACACCTTATGTAGCCAATGCAAGGATGTTGGTAGGATTTATAAGCTCCATTATTATTGGATTAATCATTTACAGCCGTTTTAAAGGTAAAAATATTCTTAAAGTGCAGAAGGATGACCATCAACACCACCACCACCAAAGAGGAAATAAACTATTAGAAACTCTCTATCATGCAAGTGATGAATTATTTGATACAGGGAAGTATTTGTTCATAGGTGCATTTCTTGCCAGTTTATTTCAAGCTTTTTTAGACCGAAATGTTCTCTTATCAATAGGGACAAGCACAACCTTTGCGCCAATGGCTATGATGGGACTAGGATACGTCCTTTCTGTATGCTCTTCAGCAGATGCCTTTGTAGCTTCGTCATTTGGTTCCACTTTTACAGAAGGTTCCATCCTTGCCTTTCTTGTTTTCGGTCCTATGATTGATATAAAAAACACCTTAATGTTATTTGGTTATTTTAAGAAAAAGTTTGTCCTTTATCTACTATTGGTAACTCCTCTTGTCGTCTATTTTTCCGTATCTATTTTTCAGCTAATTTTTTTATAAAAGGGGTGTCCAATAATGAGACCTAATAAAACCCAAGATGTTTCTTTTCATCATCTTATCAGGGGAATCATTTTGATTGGATTTATGCTACTGTTATTTAAATTACTTCTAACGAATCATATATCTCTTTTAATCGCACCAAAAATGATTCGGTTTATTTACTTTACTCTTTTTATATGCCTTATTCTTGGAGTTCTTTTGATTATTAGAGGAACTTCAGGGAAGGATCATTCTTATCATTGTGATTGTGACGGGGAACATACCTATCCTTCCTCTTTCGGGAAAAGTGTGTTTCTTTATTTATTGTTTATTATTCCTATAACCACAGGATTTCTTTTCTCGAACAATGTTTTGGGCAGCTCTGTTGCAATGAACAGAACAATTAAATTGGGAGCTAGCTCTCAACCTCCTAAACCAAATAGCGCTATAAATAACAGTTCAAAGATACAATCATCATCTAATACCATTACATCGAATACATCAACTAACACACAAAGTGTATTGGATAATCAACCTGAGCCTTTAACGCAAAAAGAATATGATGCGTTAAAGAATAAATTATTAAAGGCTAATGTCATTAATATAGACGATAACCAATATGTAAACATAATGAACATTATTCAAGATAATCTAAATGCGATGATTGGAAAGACGGTAACCACAAAAGGATTTGTGTATCGGGAAAAAGAATTTATGCAAAACCAGGTTATTGTTGCTCGATTTGGAATCACATGTTGTGTTGCGGATGCCTCCGTATATGGAATGATGGCAAAAGGAGAGGTCGCTGCATTGCCAAAGGATAAATGGGTTCAAGTAACAGGAAAAATTGAGCAAACCCAATTCAATGGGGAGACAATTCCTTTTATAAAAATTAACCAGCTTTCAAAAATTACTGCTCCACAGCAGCCCTATGTGTTTGATGTAGGTATTAAAATTGAATAGACCTTTATTTATTAATGAAAAAAATGATTACTCTATCAAATTAAAAACAAGATGAAAGGCATTTATTTTTATCTATTTATAAAATATTCACATTTTAGGAGTAGAATCATTTTTTGGTAAACGAACCATTACCTAATAAGAGATCCAGCCGTAATTGTGCTGGATTTTTGGTTTTAAATAAAACATTTAGAAAATTTTTTTGAACTGTTAACAATTTCGTCACAAAGATTGTTTAATATATTTTATTGGGAAACATATCTACCACATATGGAAAATCAAAACATATCAAATTAGTGATAAGTTTGATATGATAGAAGTTGTTTTTTTAAAGAAACCAATTGTGTTATATCACAGGAGGAGTATGCATGGATCGATTATTACAATTAAATACGATTTTTATAAGTATTATTATTGAAGCATTCCCATTTATTGTCGTTGGGGCTTTTATTTCTGCACTGATAGAAGTTTTTGTTTCTGAAAATACATTGCTTAGAATTCTGCCGAAAAATAGATATTTATCTGTTGTTGCGGCTAGTTTTATGGGAGTATTCTTTCCTGGATGTGAATGTGGGATTATTCCCATCGTTTCACGGTTAATAAAAAAAGGACTCGCCCCTCATGCAGCCATTTCCTTTATGCTTTCTGGCCCAATTATCAATCCAATTGTTTTATTCGCTACATTTATTGCTTTTGGAGATAGCTGGAAGATGGTAGGGTACCGAGCAGGATTAGCGATCGGTGTTTCTATTTTAGTTGGCCTTGTATTATCTTTTGTCATAAAGGAGAATCCATTAAAGGAAAATAGTGAATTACACACTCATGACCACTCACACCAAAATACTAAACAAAAAATAATGAGTGTTTTTAACCACACCGTTGATGAATTTTTTAGTATGGGAAAATACGTAGTGCTGGGTGCACTAATTGCCTCTACTATGCAAGTTTATGTTCCTACACGGATATTAACAACACTGGGTGGTACGCACGTAACGGCTATATTGGTTATGATGGGTTTAGCTTTTATCTTATCTGTTTGTTCGGAAGCTGATGCTTTTGTAGCAGCATCTTTTCGTAATTTTTTCCCCCAGGCTTCCATTGTATCTTTCTTAGTGTTTGGCAATATGGTAGATATTAAAAATTTACTTATGATGTTTGGGTCTTTTAAAGCAAAATTTGCTCTACTTTTAGTTTCGTTAATTTCTTCATTTGTATTCATTGGTTCACTTCTTTTGTAAAGGATGTGGGAGGATGTTTAAAGTCCTTATTTTAATACTTACTACAAACTTGTTTTTTATGCTGCATGTCACAGGAAATATTTCAAAATATATAAACATGAAGTATAGCTTCTTATCTGCAAGTATGATCGTGATTTTATTCATACTTACAGTTGTCGAAGGAATTAAATTATGGTCATCTGGAGACGAGAAAGAGAAACATCATGATTGTGAATGTAGCCACGATCATCATGAGCAAGAACACCATCATGAACATGGTCACGAAAAAAAGAAACCATCTGCTGGAAAAAAGATAAAAAAATTCTTGGCTTACACGCTTGTATTAATTCCTGCCATTTCTGGAGTAGTTTTGCCAGTGGCAACTCTTGATTCACAGCTTGTGGATGCAAAGGGGTTTTCATTTCCAACATTAGAAGACGGAACGAATCGGGAAGGGATGCACCAAGTTCTAAATCCTGATATGAGTAAATTCATGAATCAAACTGATTTTGAGGATTTAGTCAGGAAAGAGTCTAAGTCTTATATTCCAAAAAATAATATTACCTTAACAGATGAAGACTATTTAGTCGGGTTAGAAGTAATGTATAATTTTTCAGGGGCTTTTGCAGGGAAAACTCTTACCATGAAAGGATTTACTTACAATGGTCCAGGAGTACAACCTAACCAGCTGTTTTTACTTCGATTTGGGCTCATTCATTGTGTCGCTGACTCTGGTGCCTTTGGAATGATGATTCAATTCCCGAAAAACGTACACATTCCGAATGACCAATGGTATCAAGTAACAGGTACAATGGATACAGTTTATTATCCACAAATGAAAACCAAAATTCCTGTTTTAAAAGTGACAAGCTACAAAACCATTCCAAAGCCGAATGACCCTTATGTTTATAGAAACAGTTTGAATTAATAAGAAGGACCCTGTGGAGGGTCTTTTTTTATGTCGATTTATGTATGGAAATACAGAATGAAATCATCTGCTTTCAACTGATTTCTAAATAGATGTTAGGGATAGATTTGATCCAATCCTTCATTTCTACTATTAGACATCTGTTTTATATAGTGCTATTTTTTTAAAGGGGGTGTTGATTATTGTCACGCGTAAGATTAGTTGAGCCGCTGATTATGATCGTAACGATTTTACGGTGGTTTGTTTTAGCAACAATAACTGGGGCTATTGTGGGTACAGGGACAAGTCTTTTTTTAAAAGGGCTATACTTTTTTACAGATAAATCCTCCAATCTGCCATTGTGGATCACTATGTGTCTTTTGCCTATTGGCGGGTTGTTAAATGGTCTCATTTTATATTTTGGTTATCGAAACGGATCCAAGGATAAAAAAGACTCTGTCATTGCAGCCGTTCATGAACAATCCGGTCTAATGCCTTATAAAACCATCGCTATTAAACCAATAGCCGCTATTATTACACTTGCTTCAGGTGGGTCTGCCGGTAAAGAAGGTCCTTGCTCTCATATTGGTGGAACACTGGCATCCTGGTTTGGACATATCATCCGATTAAGTCCCGAACTTCAAAAACGTCTGGTTGCCTGCGGTGTAAGCGCCGGCTTTGCTAGTGTATTCGGTACGCCGATTGCAGGAGCCATTTACGGAATAGAAGTTTTAACCATTGGACGAATTCGGCATGATTTTATTTTTCCGGCCGTTATTGCAGGGGTTACTTCCTTTGAGGTAAGTAAATTATGGGGAATTACTTATGATTATTATCCGATTCATCTCTCCGAACAGTTTTCAAATAGTTTATTTATCAAAATCCTTCTAATTGGAATGATCTGTGGTCTTATTTCATGGTTACTTATTGAGTTATTTGAGCTCGTACGCAGAACTTTCAGTATGATTCAGCAAAGATTACATATTTGGCCGCCGATGATGCCTTTTATAGGTGGTCTCATTTTATCTATTCTTCTTTTGATCATACCAGCGGATTATTTTGGTTTAAGCTTACCCATTATGGATGATGCCTTAAGTGGGGAACGAGTATCTTACCTAGGTTGGTTTTGGAAAATCATTCTTGTTTCCATTACATTAGGTTCTGGCTTTTATGGAGGAATCGTTACACCGCAATTTGTAATTGGAGCCATAGTAGGAAATGTTTTAGCACATGTTCTAGGTATCAATCCTGTTTTAGGCGCAGCAGTGGGTATGGTATCGGTGGTTGCCTCCGCATCTAATACCCCAATAGCAGCCGTTTTTATGGGATTCGAGTTATTCGGCAGTTTCACGGGAATATATGTAGTGGGGGCCTGTATTACAGCCTATATCACCATAGGGCATAGGAGCGTTTATCCAGACCAAATGGTTGCTTATCCAAAATCCTTGTGGATGAGACTGGTGCCAGGGATTGCATTGGAAAATGAAAAAATTCACGTATCCTATACGCTTTTAAAGAAGATTAAACGATGGCAGTCTCATCAAAAACGAATATATGTTTATTTGAAACGTCCTAAAAAGCTTTAAAGTTCTAAGGGCCTATGTTGATGGTAACAATATGGATTCTAGTGTGGAAACTTAAAATAGATCCTCCTATTCACTCAACCAAACGGTCCTTATGTGCTTTTTTTTCTTAGGTGTTTGTTAGGCAATAATCAATCAAAGATAAGAAAAATAGCAAATTTTTTCTGTCAAAAAGGGTACCTTAGTTAAATTTTTAGTAGAGAGAAACAGGAAGAAGACTAAGTTGAAAAAAATGAAATAGAGAATTAGAGAGTCTACAGGAAATTGTAGGCTTTTTTAATTGGGATAAATTACCTGTAAGTGGAATTTAAACAATCTAACCAATGGAAGACGATTTTTGCCATTTATTATGAGAATTTTGGGAATATACACTTGATGATGTAAATATAAATAATTGTGTAACCGTTTTCTTATAAGAGAATTTAAAAGAGGAGGTCTTTACACAAAAAACTATTCTTAAAGAGATAAATATAGAAAAAATCATCATCGCACATAAAATAGAAGAAAGTTTATTATATGGTCTATTATGTAACCGTTACCACAAATGGTATTTGCAATTATCTATAAAAGTCTTGAACTGTTAAAAGTTAATTAGTTTATTTTGGACTGGAAATTCGGTAAAACGATCGTTGCGACATAGATCAATAGACAGCATAGGATAATCTTCACATTGGACTGTTAAGCGTTTTTTATCAAAATTATCACTAGTTAGGAGGATTTCAATGAAAAAAGGAGTCTATGCTTTATTGTTTTCCGCACTACTACTATCCAGTGCCGGATGTTCCTCAAACAAAGATGTGAGCAGCAGTTCAAACAATTCTAAGGCCGGTGATTCTGGCAAAGTTGAGTTGACGTATGTATCAACTCAAGGTGAAGAAGCTATGAAAGCTGTTATTGACGGTTTTGAACAGGAGAATCCCAACATAAAAGTAAAAGTAGAGCATTACCCGTTCCGATCTCTATTTGAGACCATTGAAGTAAAAATGGGATCAAAATCCAAAGATGTTGATTTGATAGATGTTGACGTCCCCTTAGTAACAAATTACTCAGTAAAAGGATATTTGGAGCCACTTGATAAATATTTAAGTCCAGGCATTAAGGAAAAATGGATTGATTCTGCGGTTACTGCTGGTTCCTATAAAGGCGAGCTAATGGCGCCTCCGTTAAATTCATCAAGCCAGGTATTATTTTATAACAAGAAAATTCTGCAAGAAAGAGGGGTAACACCACCGCCGATGGAACCTGAAAAACGGTGGACATGGGAGCAAGTAGTAGAAGCAGCTAAGAAGCTGACATACGACAAAAACGGAGATAAGCAAACAGATGTATTTGGATTTTCATTTGAACAAATCAGCCGTCCTTATCAAATTTTACCTTTATCACAAGGATTGGGGGCTGAAGCCGTAGATAAGGATGGGCTTGTTTCCGAAGGATATACTAATTCAAAAGAAGCCATTAAAGCTGGGAAATTTTATTACGATTTATTTAATACTTGGAAGGTTAGTCCAAAAATCCCTGTCGAACAAGCACCTGAATACTTCAAGTCTGGAAAAATTGCTTTTTTTGTAGGAGGAACTTGGAATATTAAAGCATTTACTGACGCTGGAATTGATTTCGGAGTTGCACCGCATCCTTATTTTGAGGGCGGAAAAATTGTTACACCGACAGGAAGCTGGCATATTGGCGTTTCGAAATATTCTACCAAAAAAGAAGCAGCAGCAAAATTTGTTGAGTTTTTAACAGCCGGAAAAGGTGCACAAATTTGGCAGGATCAAACAAAAGGGCTGCCTGCAAATGTGGATTTGTTGAAGCAGATTGAAACAGATCCAAAATATGAAAAATTCCCTGAAAACGTTAATAGATTAGGGGCATATGAAGCGAGCCATACTGCAGTCCCACGCCCGCTGACTCCTGGTTATTTGGAATGGGAAACACTGGTGAATAAGGCCTATGAAGATATTAAAAATGGAACGGATCCAAAGCAGGCTTTAGATACTGCAGCTGCTCAAATTGACCGCCAGTTGAAAAAGTACACATCCGCCGTAAAATAGTCTTTTTATTAGTAGTTCACAAATAAGGGATAGGAAATGCCGGTTCTTCTGACATTTCCTGTTTCACATTCTGTATCCTTAGTTAAAAGGTGTGTGAAAAATGAAAAGGGAAAAGGCTGTACCATACTTTTTTTTACTCCCTGCATTTATTGGAATCATTATTTTTAAACTATATCCGATTATTGATGCCTTTATTGAAAGTTTGTCTACAGCTTCTTTTAAGGCAGGAGAAAGATTATTTGTAGGAATGGAAAATTATTGGCTGCTTTTTAAAGATCCTGTTTTTTGGAATTCGTTTAAAGTAACTTTATGGTTAAATGTTTTTATCAATCCGATACAAATCGCGTGCGCCTTTATTTTGGCAATTTTATTAAATCAAAAGATAAAGGGTATTGGCCTATTCAGGGCTATCCACTTTATCCCCATTGCCGTTTCAATGCCCATTGCTTTAATTATGTGGAATGTGATGCTTAACCCGGAACAAGGGGTCATTAATACGATATTAGTTGCAATGGGATTAGATGCCCAGCCGTTTTTGGGAAGTAAAGCCCAGGCTTTATGGATAATCATCCTGATCGCTTCGTGGAAAGGTATTGGGTATTGGGCGATTTTTCTTTTGGCAGGATTGCAGGAGGTGCCCAAGTTTTTATATGAAGCCTCTTCGATCGATGGAGCTGGAAAATGGCAACAATTTAAAAATGTCACTCTTCCCATGATGAAACGCCCATTAGCGTTTGTCATTGTTGCGGATACAGTAGCCAATTTCCTCTTATTTGCTCCAATGTATATTCTTACAAAAGGAGGACCTGAAAATAGTACAAATGTCTTAATGAATGAAAGTTTTAATAGTGCGTTCGTTTATTCTGATATGGGAAGAGCATCTGCTATCGTCATGATCCTTCTGGTTCTAATCCTGCTTATTATATTGGCAGAATTTAAATTATTAAAAGCAAAACATTAGGAAAGGAGGAACACTATATGAGCGGCACAAAGGCATTTACCGATACCCAAACTTCTGAACGGATTTTGCTCCATCCGAATGTATCAGCAAAAAAATCAACAAAAAACAAAAGTAAGAAAATATTACTCTACATAGTTCATACCGTCTTAGCTTTTGTTATTTTGTTCCCGTTGTTTTTTGCAATTGTTTCTTCATTTCGTCCACTCGAGGAAATTTTTAAATATGTCTCACCTATCTCGTGGAAAACCTTTATTCCAACCCAAATTACACTGGATGCTTATATTAATTTGTTTACCGAAAGGGGATTTGGAAAAATTTTTTTCAATACCCTTTATGTTGCGATACTAAGTGTCGTTTTTTCCATTCCTATCAATTCCATGGCCGCATTTGCTTTTGCCAAATTTGAGTTTAAAGGTAAATCGGTGCTCTTTGTTATTGTGTTAATTACCTTTATGATTCCAT
The DNA here is from genome assembly GCF_002860255.1 of Neobacillus cucumis. GTDB lineage: Bacteria > Bacillota > Bacilli > Bacillales > Cytobacillaceae > Neobacillus > Neobacillus cucumis_A. The sequence goes on along the minus strand of NZ_PGVE01000012.1, from coordinate 280,642 downwards.
TTGAAGTCATTTCCATCCCTTTATATAGCCTTGTCGATCAACTGGGATGGATCGATTCGTATTATGCACTAATCGTACCGGGACTTGCAAATGGGCTGGTTATATTCCTCTATAGGCAATTTTTTATGGATCTTCCCAATTCTTTAATGGAATCTGCACGAATTGATGGTGCTTCATGGTGGACAATTTATTGGAAAATCATTATGCCTTTATGTAAACCTGTAACTGTAAGTGCTAGTTTATTAATCTTTGTTTTTCAATGGGAATCATTTATGTGGCCACTGATTGCAACACGTTCTGACAATTACAAAGTAATCCAAGTGGCAATGAGTGATTTTGTTACAGAACATGCTACCTTTTGGAATGAAATGTTTGCAGCATCTGTTTTATCCACCATTGTTCCAGTCATTTTGATATTAACTCTGCAACGCTACTTTGTACAAGGAATTGTAGGAACAGGTTCAAAAGAATAAGAGTTGAGGTGGGGTATGAGACGTATCACTGTCATTGGCAGCATCAATATGGATATCGTAACCCATGTTCCTAGACTCCCGTTACCGGGAGAAACGCTTAAAGGATTGAAAACCGCCTATAATCCAGGAGGCAAGGGAGCGAATCAGGCGATTGCTGCCTTTTTGGCGGGAGGCAGCGTAACTATGATAGGAGCTGTAGGTGAGGATGAGATTGGACAAAAATTGTTGGTGAATTTCCAAAGTATGGGTTTGGACACTTCGAATATTTTGACAAAAAAAGACCAATCAGGTATTGCTTTTATTACGGTGGATTTGTCAGGTGAAAATCAAATTGTTTTATCTGAGGGTTCCAATGCCAAATTATTCAAGCAAGACCTGTTAAAATTAAGTGAAGTAATTAAAACTTCTCATACCATTTTGCTCCAAAATGAAATTCCTTGGGAGACTACTAGATACTTAATCGAACTTGCACATTCTGTTGGGATTCGAGTGGTTTTGAACCCTGCCCCGGCTATTGCAATGGAAGAAAACATTCTTAGGCACATCGATGTTCTTATATTAAACGAAACGGAAGCAGAAACTATTACCGACTTCAAAGTTCTTGATGAACCAACAGCCAGAAAAGCCGCAGAAAAGCTGCTTGATTCAGGGGTCAGGGAAGTCATCATAACACTAGGTGAAAAAGGCTCCCTGTATTTAGACCAAAATGGTGAATATATTTTTACTAGTGCCTATTGTGTTGAAGCTGTGGACACCACCGCAGCCGGAGATACATTTATTGGAGTATTTACCGTCACCAGTGCCATGAATCTACCAAAACAAGATTGTTTGAGATTTGCTTCTGCTGCAGCAGCTATCTCAGTCACACGTAATGGCGCTCAAGGATCGATTCCCCACAGGGAAGAGATTGAATTGTTTTTAAAAGATAACAATAGACGTAATGGGATCAATTGCTAGATAGCAAGATTTCCATATATAAAGTAAAAAAAATAAAAGGAGTGTTAGAAATGAAGTTCCCTCAAATTAATGCCGACAAATTAGTAAAAAGACTTCAAAAGCCAAATAAGAAAATTCGCATGGTACTTGATACAGATACGTTTAATGAAATCGATGACCAATTTGCAATTGTGTATGCGCTGCAATCTAAAGATAAATTGGATGTAGAAGCCATTTATGCCGCCCCTTTTGATAATGAGCTTTCCACAGGTCCTGAAGACGGGATGGAAAAAAGTTATGATGAAATCCTAAGGATTTTGGACCGACTAAATATTTCATCGAAAAATTTTGTGTTTAAGGGTTCAAGAGCATTTTTGACTGATGTAAATCAACCATATAGAACTGAAGCAGCCTTAGATTTGGTAGAAAGAGCTATGAAATCGGACAAAGATGATCCTTTATATGTGGTTTCAATCGGGGCGATTACCAACATTGCATCTGCATTATTAATAGAACCAAGCATTATTGAAAAAATTGTGGTGGTTTGGCTAGGGGGGCATGCTTTCCATTGGCCCGATACAAAAGAATTTAACTTGCGTCAGGATATTCTATCGTCCAAAGTTATCTTTGACAGTGGAGTTCCTTTAGTGCAGATTCCTTGTATGGGCGTTGCTTCCCATTTGTTAACCACATTGCCTGAGATGGAGCAATATGTGAGCGGCCATGGAAAAATTGGAGACTTCCTTGTTGATCGATTTAAAAATTGCCATAATGATCATTTTGGTTATTCTAGGGTAATTTGGGATATTTCGACGATCGCTTATCTTGTTCTGGATGATGCTGTAACTACAGAACTTGTTCACAGCCCCATTTTAACGGATCAATACACTTGGAGTTTTGATTCGTCCAGACATTTTATGCGGTATGCATCCTTCATAAATCGAGATGCAGTTTTTAAAGACTTGTTTATGAAGTTGGCTTTGCACAAATAATCGAGATATATAATAGAGGCCATTCTTCCATTAAATGGAGGAATGGCCTTTACTTTTTAACGTGGATGCCCGAGCCACCAATTTTAATTCCAACTCTTGACCACTCTGCTCGCAGGGGATCTTTTTTTGAATTTGATCAATTAAGCAATTTACGGCCATAGCCCCTATTTGGTAAATCGGTTGGGCAATCGTGCTGATTTCAGGCTCCATTTGACTGGTAATGGAAATACCGTCAAACCCAATCAAGGCAACCTCTTCCGGGATTTTCTTTTTTAACCGAATTAAAGCCTTAAGTGCTCCAACTGCCATTAAATCATTAGCAGCAAATATTCCATCTATTTCCGGGTGATTACTTAAAAGGCGATTTGCCATTTCAAAACCGCTTTCTATTGAAAAGTCTCCTTGTACTACATATGAAGGGTGGAATTGATTTATATCTTCTAAAGCATCAACATATCCTTTATACCGCTCGATGGAGGTATGATAATAAATGGGTCCACATATATGTCCGATTTTTGAGCAGCCCATTGATAGCAAGTGTTTTACTGCCATAATCCCTCCTTCATAATTTTGAACACCAATGGAGGGGAGCCCCTTCAAATTAACAGCTCGGTCTAAAGTAGCCATTGGGATTCCTGAATCTTTAATTTGATTTATTTTATCTAAAGAAAGTTCATGGGAAGCAAAAATAATTCCATCCACATATCGATTAGTTAGTGATTCAATATAACTGGTTGTTTTTTCTTTATTGCTGTCAGAATTAGCTAGAATGAGAGAATAACCAAACTTTGTAGCCGTATCTTCAATGGCTCGGGCGAGCTCTGGAAAAAAAGGATTTGTAATATCCGGTAAAATTAGAGCCAGCGTATAGGTTTGCTTATTGGACAATGCACGAGCTATGGTGTGCGGTTTATAATTTAATAGCTTCATGCTTTCTAACACTTTTATTTCTGTCTGTTTATTTACATACCCATTTTTATTAATGACTCGTGACACGGTAGCTACGGAAACGCTTGCTAACTTTGCTACATCTCGAATGGTGGCCATAGTTTTCTCCTTTTAATAAACCCTTTTTCATAAATTTATGAGTGTTATATAAATATATATGTAACCGGTTTCATAAAATGAATAATTTATCAAAAAAAGGTTTAAACCAGAGCCATTTCAAGGCGAATTTACGGCAAACATTTATATAGTTTTAGCTTATAGCATCCTACTGGATCATACTAAAAACTTCGTTTAAATTATTATTATCCAAAAAATCAAAGTATTCAAAAAACATTGACAAATAGTATTGATGCATGTTAAATAAAAAATAAAAACGTTTACACAAACGTAGTTGAAATATTTTTTGTGTTATCCATTCTTTGCTTAATCTTTTGAAAGGAAGTGTTGATATAGTCTATTTAAAACAGTGAAATTCTAGTTTCGTGCTAATCATAAAATACATGTTGGGCGAATATACATTGACTTATAAATGAAAATAGTATTGTTCAAATGTGGATTTGGAAAAGATCAAGTATATATAAGGGAGATTGAGTTATATGATATTTTATGCAAAATGTAAACGTTTAGATTTTTGCTTAAATATCGTTCCAGATAGTAGTAAATAAGGATTAAATCTAGAAGAAATATAGGAGTGAGAAATAAAATGAAAGCTAGTATTCTTATTGGTCCTGGAAAAAGCAGAGTAATAGAAATGCCAATGCCTGAAATTGGGGCTACAGAAGTATTAATAAAGGTGTTGATATGTGGTGTTTGTATGTCTGAAGCTTATCCATGGAGTAATGGTATGGATGAGACTGCAAAAAGGATCTTGGGACATGAGCCAATCGGAATTATTGAAGAGGTAGGGGACCAGGTAATAGGATTTAAAAAAGGAGACCGGGTTACCGGATTATTTCAAAAAGGATTTGCTGAATATACTAAATCGGATTATAAGCAATTGGTAAAAGTTCCAGATGGACTAGACGATATTGAAGGAATTGGTGAGCCTTTATCCTGTTTAGTCAGTGGTGCTGATCGTACTCCTGTTAGACTGGGAGATACCATTTCTATCGTCGGAACTGGGTTTATGGGACTTGGTTTCCTGCAATTGATGAAATTAAAGGGAGCAGGAAAAATTATCGCCGTTGACGTTCGGCAAGAGGGTCTTGATCATGCCTTAAGTTTTGGGGCCGATGAGGCAGTATTTCCTGATCAAATTGAACCAAAATATAAGGTCCTTGAATGGGATGAAATCGGTCAAGGTGTTGATGTTAGCGTGGAAGCTAGCGGCTCTCCAGATGCACTTCAATTAGCAGGGGAAATGGCGGGGGCTCATGGTGTATTATCCATTGTAGGATACCATCAAAGCAATAATGGAAATAGAAATATAAATATGGATTTTTGGAATTGGAAAGCAATTACAGTAATTAATGCCCATGAGCGTAGAGAATACATTCATTTAAAAGCAATGGAATCAATTATGAAACTTATTCAAAATAAAAAATTTAATATGAAAGATTTAGTTACCCATACATACAGCTTAGATGAGGTAGATCGGGCATATGAAGATTTGAAAAATAAACCGGAAGGCTTTATTAAAGGAATAATCAAAATGCATTAATAGAAGTTGGGAATAGTATAAAGCATATCATCATTAAAAAATGAAGCAATAGTTGATAGACTTATTTATTTTTTTGTTATTTTCTGAATTTATTGACTTTACCAATAATTAGATATAAAATAAAAACATAGTAAAAACGTTTACATTCTGAAGTGGTAAGGTGCAAAAATGAAGAAAACGATTAAAGATGTTGCAAACGAAGCAGGTGTTTCTATCGCAACGGTTTCAAGGGTTTTAAATAAAAAGGATCGTGTGAAAGAAACTACCCGTAAAAAAGTAGAGGAAGCAATCAAGAAATTAAATTTTAACCCCGATCAAATCGCAAGGACAATGATTATGAAAGAAACAAAGACAATTGGATTAATCGTTCCTGTTCTATCAAATGAATATTGGTCCTCAGTTTCAGAGGTTATTCAGGAGGAATTATGGCAGGCTGGATATACGGTTTTACTTTGTGCAACATCTACTTGGGATAATCCAGCAGAAAGGGAAAGTGCCTTTTTTAGAAACCTGATACAAAGAAAAGTTGACGGGATCATCTATGCTACCAATAACGATTTTCATAAGAATGGATATCACCCAATGGTTAATGAATTGATAGATTATGATATTCCTTTGGTAGCCTTTGACCAAAATATTCCTGGAATTAGTAAGGTGAGAGGAATGCATCTAAGAGGTGCCTTGGATGCAGTCGAACACCTGATTGATCTTGGACATAATCGTATAGCCTATATAGGCGGGCCGTTATTCAGCCCTGATCGTGAATTGGGTTATCGGAATGCTCATACTCTCAAAGGATTAGCTGTTTTTGAATCACTCATTAAAAGAGGGAGTCCCACATTTCAATTTGGATATGAAGCTATGTCAGAGTTACTGGAATCGCCCGAAAAGTTTACTGCAACTTTTTGTGCTAATGATATGATAGCTCTCGGGGCTATACAGTGTTTAGACAATATGGGTATCAGGATTCCAGAGGAGATGGCAATAGTGGGGTATGATGATATCAAAATGTCACAATTGATTAAACCGGCCCTTACCACCGTTCAGCAGCCGATTGGTGAAATGGGCGCTGCCATTGTAAAATTATTATTGAATCTAATTGAAAATAAAGGGGATATTCTTTCTCCTCAAACTCTAGTATTTGATATGAAATTAATCATAAGGGAGAGCTGTGGTGCAGTAAATAGCAACTCACAGGTAAGTATGTCATGATGATAGTTTACATTGATAAACTTACTTTTTGATAAAAAATGTAAACGTTTTTATTTTTATAGAAAAATGTAAACGTTTTTACGATTGGTTCAATAGAGATTATTTGAATGATAAGTGGGGAAGGTCAAGTTAATCAGCTCTTTTCAGTACCAAGAAATTAGTTTACTAAATTATTTAAACATAAATCTATTAAATTAATTTAAGAGGTGAAAACATGAGAAAGAGTAAAAAACTGATTTCTGTATTTATTGCACTGTTATTATCCTTAACTTGGCTTGCAGCATGTTCGAAGGGATCGGATGAAACCGCTTCTTCTTCTAGTGGCGGCAAACAACCTGTTCAACTTCAATTCTGGGATATGGTTTGGGGACCACCTGAATATATAAAAACGGCAAAGAAACTAGTTGATCAATTCAATAAAGAAAACCCCGGAATTCATGTAAAGTATCAATCTACCCCTTGGAACAACTGGTATCAAACCTTCTCTACAGCCATTGCCTCCGGTTCTGCACCTGATATTAGTACAGGAGCAGGATACCAAGCATTCCAGTTTGCGCAAATGGGAGCGATCCTTCCAATTGATGATGTCATTCAAAAAGATACAGTAGATGTCAATGACTTTTATCCAGGCTCCATTGATTCGATGAAGTATGATGGACATTATTATGCATTGCCATGGGCCGATGATATTCGAGTCATCTATTATCGAAAAGATCTATTTGAAAAAGCAGGAATCACAACTTTACCTTCCACATGGGATGAACTTAGAACAGCTGCGAAAAAGCTTAGTGGAAATGGTAACTATGGAATAGTCATGCCGAATGACACCGGCGGCTCTCATTATGTCATGTCATTGATGATTAATAATGGCGGAGGATTATTTACAAAAGATGGTAAGCCGGATTTAACTAATCCGCGTAACCTTGAAGCGGTTAATTTCCTTTTAGATATGCAAAAAGATGGATCACTAAACCCTGCCGGTGCAGGAATGCAAGGTGCAGATGCACAAAAGTCTTTCGCACAAGGTAAAGCAGCCATCCTAATCGATGGTCCAGGTCTTAAAGAATCATTACCCGAACTAAAGGATAAAATCGGTATTCTGACTCCATTAACCGGCCCACATGGGGATCAAGGAACGATTAACTGGATCAATAACATTATGATTTATAAACAAACCAAATACCCAGATGAAGCGAAAAAATTCTTGGCATGGTGGTCCAAGAATGAAAAGCGACTATGGACAGAAGGACATGTAGGACAGTTGCCAATTCGCAAGTCTTTCCAAGCAGATCCATATATCCAAAATAACGAGGATGTAAAGTTTATTATTGACAAATATCTTCCTATCGCAAAAACGACGGCTTTTCATAATGCTTCCCTATTCCCTGAATTAAATACGGTCGAAGGACAAGGATTTCTGCAAACCATGACACAACAAATCAGTATGGGTAAGGATAGTAAGGACATCATTGATAAAGCAAACAACGCCTTTAAAAATATTATGAGTCAGCAGCAGTAAGGTATATGGAGCAATTATTAATTACAAGGAGGAAGATGAAAAGCTTCTTCCTTGTAGAAAGGAGTGGGAAATATTAATACTTCGACCACTGTAGTGGAGGAAAAACTTTACAAACGAAATCGGAGACCTAAACGGCAAAAAAACCTGTTACCTTTTACCTTTATCCTTCCTTCACTCATGATGATTTTATTGATTAATTTATACCCGACACTTTCTGGATTTGTTTACAGCGTCCGAAATGGAAACCTGATTCAACAGGGTTCCTTTGTAGGATTACATAACTTCACACAAGTCCTAAAGATGCCGGATTTTTGGAATGCATTGCAATTTAGTTTGATTTTTTCAGTTGTTTCTGTTTTGGGAAGTTATTTATTCGGATTAATTCTCGCGATGATATTAAATCAGGACTTTTTCGGCAGAGGATTCTTTCGTGTAGCATTATTAGTGCCTTGGATTATTCCGTCCATTGTTTCGATTGTCAGCTGGCGTTGGTTAATTGGAGATCAAACAAGCCTGATAAATGAAGTACTCGGCTGGTTTCATATCCATCCCATCCTATTTTTAGCAGATAAAACCTGGGCAATTGTATCCGTCTCGATTATTAAAATTTGGAGAAGTTTCCCTTTTATGATGCTTTCCTTGCTTGCTGCCCTTCAAAGTGCAGACGAAAGTCAATATGAAGCTGCTGATATTGATGGAGCCACCTCATGGCAAAAATTCTTTTATATTACTTTGCCTCATATAAAAGGTGTCACGATTATCTGTTGGATACTTATGACCATTTGGTCGGTAAACGATTTTGATACCATCTATCTGTTGACCCAGGGAGGTCCGGATTATGGTACTGAAAATCTGATTATCTTAGCCTATCGATTGACATTTGGGACAAATAATGTTGGTTACGGTGCAGCCATCGCAATTATCACACTGATTATTTTAATGGTCATTGCTTTTGTATTTCTCAAGCAGCAAAAAAATTCTGAGACGATGGAGGATTGATCATGAACTCCAAAAAAAGAAAAAAAATAGTACTGTTTTGGGTCATGGTTGTCCTTACCATTTTGGTCAACTTTCCTATTATCACCATGCTTTTAAATTCATTTCGAACGACTTCAGAGATTATGTCATCAAAAAGTATTCTCCCTTCCAAAATCACATTCTCAAATTATATTCATCTAGGTTCCAGCACAAACTTTGGTGCTTACTTCAAAAACAGTTTGATCGTAGCACTGTCTGGTACCTTAATTAGTATTATTATCGCGGCCTTTGCCGGATACGCCATGTCTCGTTATCGTTCCAGGTTTATTTCAGGATACTCACAATCCTTGCTCCTTTTGCAAATGTTTCCGGGAATTCTTGTCTTAATTCCTTTGTTTATTATGTTTCGAAATGTAGGACTCGTAAACACGTATTGGTCCGTCATTTTGCTTTACATTACAGGAAACCTTCCCTTTGCAATCTGGATGTACAAAGGATTCTTTGATTCTATTCCTAAAGAATTGGAAGAGGCCTCATGGATTGACGGTTGTTCTAGGCTTCAAAGTTTTCTACGGATTACGCTCCCATTATCCGGACCTGGTATTGCAGCAGTAGGAATTTTTTCATTCTTGTTTTCTTGGAATGAGTATTTAGTAGCCAGCACGTTTTTACGAGGCGATGATTTAATGACCATTCCTGTTGGTATTCAAATGTTCATGCAACAGTTTTCGACTGATTGGGGCAGCCTAACTGCTGCGGCAACTCTTGCCATGATGCCGCCGTTTATCTTCTCGTTGTTTGTACAAAAACACATGGTCCATGGTGCTGTTGCTGGTTCAGTTAAAGGGTAAAAGATTGATTCAAAAAAATAACTAATTGATAAAGGAGTTATGTCATATGAAAAAAGTAAAAGTTGGAGTTATCGGTTTAGGAGAAGTCGCACAAATTATTCATCTTCCCATTTTAGATAGTTTAGCAGACCGTTTTGAAATTGCTGCTCTATGTGATATTTCAGAACAGCTTTTACAATTAATGGGTGAAAAGTATAGGGTAACTCGTCTTTATAACAATCCAATTGATCTTTGTGAACAACCTGATTTAGATGCTGTCTTTGTTTTAAACAGTGACGAATATCATGCTGAATGTGCGATTGCTGCCATGAATAATAAAAAGCATGTCCTTATTGAAAAGCCAATGTGCCTAACACAACGTGAAGCAGATGAAATAATTAAAGCAAGAGATGCAAATGGCGTTCAAATTATGGTGGGCTATATGAGAAGATTTGCTCCAGCTTTCTTACAGGGCGTCGAAGAAGTAAAGAAATTGAGCAAAATCAATTATGCAAAAATTAGAGATATTATCGGACAAAATCGTTTAATTATTGAACAATCCAGTATCGTGCATCGCTTCAACGATATTTCTGCAGAAGCGATCCAGGATAAAACAGACCGGGCAAAGAAGATGGTTTTAGAAGCGATTGGAGAGGCCCCACAAGAAATTAGCGGAGCGTACCGTCTATTATGCGGCTTGAACAGTCATGATATTTCAGCGATGAGAGAAATCATTGGCATGCCAAAGCGCGTAGTTTCAGCTGCACAATGGAAAGGCGGTGGTTATATCAATGCTATTTTAGAATTTGACGGGTTTTTCGCCACTTTTGAAACAGGGGTGGATAATCAAAGAAGATTCGATGCTTCCATCGAAGTTTTCGGTGATACGAAATCACTGACCGTTCAATACGATACTCCTTATATTCGCCATTTGCCAACAACCTTGATCGTGAAGGAAACAGTTGGTGATACCTATAATGAAACTGTCATTCGCCCAACCTTCAAAGATCCTTATACTTGTGAAATCGAAGAGTTTTATGAAGTAGTAACAAACGGGGCACAGCCTAAAACTACGCCAGAAGATTATAAACAAGATTTAATAGTATTTAAAATGATTATTGATGCATTAAAAGAAGCAGTTCAAAAAGAGACAGTTTCAATTTAATAATTAATTACCCACACTTATTATTGAGTTAATAACAGATTTCAAATAAAAAGCTTTAAAGTCACTTTGTCTACATTCACCGGCTTTTGCCTATCTGGTTGTATATAAACCATCAAGTAGAAGTTTTAAAATAAAAAGTAATGGGAGTCAGACCCCCATTACTTTTTTAAAGTTTTTCATTTATTTTAATAGTTTTTTAGTAGCATTTTATCTAATTCACGGACTTTATCATAGGAATTTACTAATTTTTCCGGAACCAAGGTTCTGCCATAATCCCAGGCCTTGGATTCTATATTAGCTAGAAGCTGTGCTTTTTTTTCATCCCCGAAATACTTTAAAACCCTTAAATCATGTTTGTTGTTCCTAAATGCTAAATAATATCCAAGCTGATGATAGAGCATAAGTCTTACACAGTCTTCATCTGTCTCTTTAATCTTAAAGTTAATATTAGCTAGGTATCCATTAATTTGTAAATAGTTAAACTTAATCGTAGTATTTGATACGTTAAAACTCATAGGTGCGGGTAGGTTATTGTTAAATTCATAATCAACCGTTAATTTGTGTTCTTGCAATGTATTTTCAATTATTTTCTCAATATCTCTTATATAAAGCATTTATCGATCACAACCTTTACAAAATCTTCTCCTTTTATTTTTCAGAAATAATAGTGGAAAGTAAATCCTACTATTTTCCTTTATCCTTTTTTTCTAGCGCAAATGGACTGATTAACTAAAATAACTGAAAAAGGTTAACCTATTATTTTTTTAAGTCATTTTTATCTGAATCTACTATATCCTTTATAGGCAGGACTATTGAGAGATTTTTTGCGGTGTATGAGTTTTTACTCATTTTTTATGTATTTATTATTTTTAGAAATGTAAGTGTTTTCAATTAATACTATGCCGTTTATTATACTTAATAAAGGCACTGGAAAAAGGAAGTTTGGGAGAGTCAGAGGTGTAAGGGTATGCGCAGAACAGGCCATTTAAAACTGATGCAAGAACTTAAAATAGGTGAGCTAAATGCTATAGATATTTGTACGGCGGCAAAAATGGGGGACTCCTTTTCAATCAGCTTGCTGGAAGAAACTGGGGAATATCTTGGATTAGGGATTATTAATCTGATCCATCTTTTTAATACAGAAGCGGTGATAATGGGCGGGGGTGTAATGAACGAATCAGAATTAATCCTGCCATCAATCCGTAGAACTGTTCAAAAGCATGGCATTCAAAGTATGGTGGAACGTGTAAAAATCGAGAAATCATGTCTTGGCAGCTATGCATGTGTAGTGGGGGCAACCGGTTTATTTTTTTGCAAGGCTGATGAACTAGCAGCCCAGCCTCATTAGATCTAGGGTTGTTTCCAATTTAATAAAACTAAGGGAGAGATGAGAGTGTTACATGTACTTTTAATTGGGGCTGGCACGATGGGAAATGTGCATGGAGAAGCCTTTGCCAATATGGAAAATGCCGTTCTTTCTGGAATCGTCGATAAAGATTTGGAAAAAGCGGGGAAGCTGGCTGAAAAATTACAAACTACAGCCTTCCAAACATTTGAAGAAGCCATAGAAACATTGAAAAAAGTGGATGTCGTTTCCATTTGTTTACCTACGCCATTTCATAAGCCTTTTTTGAAAATAGCTGCCGATCAAGGGCTGCATGTCATTTGTGAAAAGCCCCTTGCCAGGAACCTAGTTGATGCTCGAGAAATGATCGATTACTGTAAGGAAAAAGATGTCAAGCTTTTTGTTGGTCATGTGGTGCGATTCTTTCCTGAGTATGTTCGTGCCAAAAAGATGATTGAGGAAGGAACAATTGGAAATACCGCTGTTGTACGTACGTATAGAGGGGGAGGATTTCCAAACGGATCTGATGACTGGTATGCGGATTATGAAAAGAGCGGCGGATTGGTGTTAGATATGATTATCCACGACTTTGACTTCCTGAGATGGTGTTTTGGGGAAGTGGAGCGAGTCTATGCCAAAAGCATCAAAAATGGGATTTTGAAGCGAATTGATTATTCGTTGGTGACTCTCCGCTTTAAAAACGGCGTGATTGCTCATGTAGAAGGATCCTGGGCGCATCAATCGTTTACTACTCGATTTGAATTTGCGGGTCAAAGCGGAATTATTGAACATGACAGCTCCAAGTCTGTTCCCGTTCTATTTGAAGGCAGAAAGAAAAGTACATCTGGCGGTGGCGTAGCTGTACCGGAAAGTCCGTTAAAGGACAATCCTTATTTCATGGAATTAGCCCATTTTATTCACTGCATTGAAACCGGCAAGGCCCCGATTGTCACAGCAGAAGATGCCTATAAAGCAATGGAAATCGCGCTTTCTGCCCTTAAATCAATTGAAACCGGCAGAGAGGTTGTCATTAATGAAAATCAAAAAGAGGAGGCACAAATCCGATGAAGGTGGGAATTATCAGTTTTGCTCATGGCCATGCCAATAGTTACGCAGATGCATTAACCAAAATTGATGGAGTTCAATTGGTTGGAATCGCGGATGAAGATGAAAATCGTGGTACAAACGCAGCCTTGAGATATCAATCTCAATATTTCAGCCGTTATCAAGAATTACTGGAACAGGATCTAGATGCCGTGATCATCACATCTGAGAATAGCAAACATCGCGAACATGTCGTGGCAGCAGCAAAGGCTGGTAAACATATTTTGTGTGAAAAACCCATTGCGTCGAAATTGGAAGATGCAAAAGAGATGATCGAAGTATGTAAGCAGAATCAGGTCATTTTGCAAACAGCGTTCCCGGTAAGATTTAACTCAGCGATTCTTCGCGCCAAAAAGATCATTGACAATGGGGATCTTGGGCAAATCCTCGCCATTAAAGGCACCAATCGTGGGACCAATCCCGGCGGATGGTTTGTCGATCCTAACCTTTCAGGTGGAGGAGCTGTGATTGACCATACCGTCCATGTGGTCGACATCATGAGGTGGTTCATGGGTTCTGAGCCAAGAGAAGTATATGCAGAAATTGACCATTCCATCTCCTCTTATCTCATCGACGATTGTGGGATCCTCACGATTGAGTTCGATAATGATGTATTTTCAACTTTGGATTGCAGCTGGTCACGTAACGAAACCTATCCAACCTGGGGGGACGTAACGCTAGAAATTATCGGCAGTGAAGGAACCCTTAAGGTCGATGCATTTGCTCAAAAGTTAGATGTTTATGACAAGAGCGGTGCTAATTGGAATTTTTGGGGAGATGACATGGATTTTGGATTGATAAGTGACTTTTTGAATAGTGTTTCCACTGGAAAAGACCCTTCCATCACAGGGACTGATGGCTTAAAAGCACTAGAGGTTGCCTTAGCTGCCTATGAATCCGCAGCCAAACGTCAACCTGTTAAGCTGATAAAAATTTAAGGAGATGATTGCATGTTAAAAGGTATTAATCAATGGTGCTATCCAGAAGGTACTTCTTTGAAAGATGTATTTGAATTCAGTAGAGAAGCTGGCTTCGATGCGGTTGAATTGAACCTGTACAATTCTGGAGGAATAGGTTTAACAATGGACACGACACCAGGTGAAGCAGAAGCAATTGTTACCCTAGCCTCGTCTTACGGATTACAGTTAAGAAGCATTTCCACCGGGTTATTATGGCAAAGTCCCTTATCATCTCCTGACTCAACTATAAGAGAACAGGGCAGAAAAGTCATCTTCAAGCAACTAGAATTAGCTAGTGTGATGGGGATTGATACAGTGTTGGTCGTTCCCGGTTCAGTCTCAAAGAATGTATCTTATGATGATTGTTACAACCGAAGTCAAGAAGAACTTAAAAAAGTACTAGTTGAAGCAGAAAAACGCCAGGTTGCCATTGGAATAGAGAACGTCTGGAATAAATTCCTTTTGTCACCGCTTGAAATGGCGCGATATATAGATGAGTTAGATTCTGATTATGCAACAGCTTATTTTGATGTAGGGAATGTCCTCCAGTTTGGTTTTCCAGAACAATGGATTCGGATTCTTGGAAAACGAATCAGTAAAGTCCATGTAAAGGATTTTAGTACAGCAGTTGGGAACATCACTGGATTTGTCCCTCTATTAGCTGGTGATGTCAATTGGCCTGCTGTTGTCGATGCACTAGAAGAGATCGGCTATAACGATACCATTACAGCTGAGCTAAGCCCTTATGCCATCAATCCAAAACAGCTGCCGAATGATACCGCGCGTCATATGGATGTCATATTAGCTAGCAATTCAAAAGTGAGAAACTTTTAGGAGGTAACAGGTGCGCAAAGTAAAAGTTGGATTTGTAGGTGTAGGCGGAATTGCTGGAGTCCATTTGGAGAATGTGAAAAAATGCGATCATGCAGAAATAGTTGCTGTATGTGACATCGTTGAAGAAAGCGCCAAGAAAAAAGGATTGGAATTTAACGCCGCGGTCTACACCGATCTCGATGAGATGCTTGAAAATGAAGCCTTAGATGCTGTCTTTGTCTGTGTTCCTCCATTTGCACACGGGGAGATTGAAGAAAAGATCGTCAAGCGCGGTATTCATCTATTAGTAGAAAAGCCGTTAGGCCTCGATTTAGAAACGGTACAAAAGAAGGCGAAAGTCATCAAAGAATCAGGGGTTATCTGTGGAGTAGGCTATTGTTTACGCTATCTGGATACAGTTGCGAAGGCAAAAGACTATTTAAAGGATAAGACGATCGCGATGGTAAGGGGACATTACATAACATCCTTTGTTCCTACCCCGTGGTATCGCGAAATCAATAAATCCGGCGGACAACTTGTAGAACAGTCCACTCATACATTAGATTTAATGAGATATTTAGCGGGTGATATTGAGCAAGTTTATGCCAATATGAGGTTACAGGTTTTATCTGATATCCCTAATATGGATATTCCAGATGTCACATCGGTGAATGTTATTTTTGAATCTGGTGCTGTAGGACATCTTGATTCTTCCATTATTCAATTTGACCATCGTTCTGGCATTGAAATTTTAGGTAAGGATTTCCGTGTGGTGATTGATGGAACAAATCTTACTATTGCTGAAAAAGATTCTTCGAATACCTACCAATCGAAGGTGGATTTTTATCTGGAGCAGGATAGACGATTTATTGAGGCGGTCCTGAAGGGGGATGCTGCACTTCTCTTATCAAGTTATGAAGATGGAGTAAAAACTCTTGCTGCTACATTAGCGGCAAACAAATCGAATGAAGTGGGTCTGCCAATCAACCTGTCAGCCTTAGAAGGAGAAAAAATCACGTTAGCTAATCAATAGTGCAATCGTTGATGCAAGGGAGTATCAAAATACTCCTCTTCTTTATATGATCATTCTTTTCGGTGGTAAAGGTTCATATTAATGAATTGCACTTATGTTTAATTTTGGAGGTAGAAAATGAAACTTGGTTTAAGCTCTTATAGTTTATATTCAGCCCTTAAGTCAAAGGAATTAAATATCCTTGAAGCAATCGAATGGACTGCGGAACAAGGCGGAGAACATATTGAAATCGTCCCAATGGGGTTTTCATTGGACGAAAATCCGGAATTAACAGATGCGATACGCCAAAAAGCAGAAAATGTTGGTATTAAGATTTCTAATTATGCCATTGGAGCAAACTTTATTACGGTGGATGAAGAGCAATTTGAACAAGAAGTAGAAAGAGTAACTAAACAAGTCGATATTGCAAATAGACTTGGGGTAAAGCTTATGCGTCATGATGTGGCATGGAGACCTATCGGAGAGACTTCTTTTCAACAATTTGAACAAGATTTACCAAGGCTCACTGATGCTTGTAAAAGGATTGCGGATTATGCAGCCGGATATGGTATTACAACTAGTGTTGAAAACCATGGATATTTTGTACAAGCAAGTGACCGTGTCCAAGCTCTGCTTCATCGTGTAAATAAGGATAATTTCAAAACCACATTAGACACCGGAAATTTTCTTTGTGTAGATGAAAATCCTATCAAAGCAGTCAAGAAAAATATTCAACATGCTTCAATGATTCATATGAAAGATTTTTATTACCGGCCTGAAACGTATAACCCTGGAGAGGGATGGTTTCAAACAACTTCTGGGAATTATTTAAGAGGCTCCATCATTGGCCATGGGGACATTGATATATATGAAATCATTAAAGTGATTAAGCACTCAAATTATGACGGCTTTATCTCCATAGAATTTGAAGGTATGGAAGATTGTAAGAGGGGTTCAAAGATTAGCTTAGACAATGTTCGGAGAATTTGGGAACAAGTTTAATAGAAGGGGAGAATGAGTAATGGGGAAACTTAAAATAGGGGTTATCGGTGCTGGGTCCATTTCGGATATGCATTTGCAGTCCTATCAAAGTAATGAAAGAGTAGAGTTATATGCCGTTTGTGACAAGAATACAGAAAGAGCAGAAGAGAAGGCAAATAAATATGGTGCTGCCAGAGTTTATGGAGATTATTTGTCATTACTAGCTGATCAAGACATTGATGCTGTCAGTATCTGTACATGGAATCACTCCCATGCGGAGATCGCCATTGCCGCATTAAAGGCAGGAAAACACGTTCTAGTAGAAAAGCCATTAAGTACCACTGTAGCTGAGGCTAAGCAAATGGAAGAAACTGTAAAACAGACCGGAAAAATCCTTCAAGTCGGTTTTGTCAGAAGATATGCGTCCAATACAGCGATATTAAAGAATTTTATTGATGCGGATGAGATCGGTGAGATTTATTATGCCAAAGCTTCCTGCATAAGAAGACTCGGAAATCCAGGCGGTTGGTTTTCAGATATCGAAAGATCAGGTGGAGGACCTTTAATTGATCTTGGCGTACACATGATTGATATTTGCTGGTATTTAATGGGGAAACCGAGAGTAAAGTCGATTAGCGGGAATACCTACACTAAGCTCGGGAACAGATCTAATATTAATAATCTCTCATTCTATAAAGCTGCAGATTATAATCCGGAAATCAATACCGTTGAAGACATGGCAAATGCGTTGATCCGATTTGAAAACGGGGCTTCTTTAATGGTAGATGTCAGTTTTACTCTCCATGCAAAACAGAATGAAATCTCAGTCAAACTGTATGGAGAAAAGGGAGGACTCGAAGTTGAACCAGAATTATCAATCATTACTGAAAAGCACAATACGATATTGAACATGACTCCTCAGGTAGATTCGTTAACATTTGACTTCGAACAAGGCTTTCAAAATGAAATCAATCACTTCGTATTAGTCTGCCTAGGTGAAACCGAGACCTTAAGTCCAGTGGAAGACGGCTTAGAAATGATGAAAATTTTATGTGGCATCTATGAATCCAGTGAAAAAGGAATGGAAATTTCGTTTGACTAACATTGATTCAGGAAAAAAGAGATCATGACAGTTTTATCATGATCTCTTTTTAAGAGGTAAAGATAGTTTAGTCGTGTTGTGGCAGCTTAGTGATTTTATCAAACTTTAAAGAGAATACTATCATGCATAGGTACTACTGGATCATTATCCTTCATTAAGCCTTTACTTTCTCCATGATAAGCAACTTGTATCAGCCATCTCGTGAAGGGGGCTACATTCATCGACTCGATTTCTTCTAAACTGTAAAACCCTGCTTCATCAGACTCTACACCATCTGGTCTTGGAACTCCATCCAAATATTCCATTTCAAAAGCAACATAAAGATTATGAATGTTACGTGGAAGATCTCGAATCGCAACAATTCCTTTTACTTTTGCTTTTATTCCTGATTCTTCCTCAACCTCTCGGATAATCGTATCTTCAATCGATTCCAATTGTTCGATATATCCGCCTGGATTCGTCCAGTATCCTTTTCCAGGATTATGTGCCCGTTTCACTAGCAGGATCTTTTCATCCTTAATGACTAATGCTCCAACGCCAACGCTATAGTCACCCCAGAATATAAAATCACAACGGGGGCATGCCTTTCTCATAGTTCCATCCATATCACGAAATTCCAGTCCAGTACCACATTTTAAACAGAAATTTGCTGACAAATTCGCCCATCCTTTCTACTTCAAAAAACATCGTGTAATAATCATTTTCGACGTTATTTATTTATATCCTTTACAATAGTCCTTTTTTTACTGTCAAAATGCAAACAAAGTGATTTAATCGTTGTTGAGTTTTTTAATACATATTATTCAGGTGTTTATAAGTCGAAAATCTAATTAATATAGTAGAAATTTCATTTTACAGGGCAGGTGCTGAAAAAGTGACAGTAATCAACGATTTTAAATTATTTTTGAAAATCAAAGGAGCTTGGATTCTACTAATTGGTATGTTTTTGTACGGCATTGGAACGGGGATTTTGGCACCGATGAACGCGGTCTATATGCGTGATGAAATTGGTTTATCTAAAATTGAAATCGTTTCAATTTTTTCTATTTCTTTATTGCTGAATATGGTAACGACCATGGTGGTCGGTATAATCAGCGATAAAATCAAGCGAAAGAAACGACTGCCCATATTTGCCTGTATCGTTTGTATGGCCGGATTGCTAATTTATATGAATGCTGCAACCTATGTGATAACGCTGATGGGTATGGTTTTTGCTGTCGCACCTTCTGGACTTATTATGGGGCAGTTATTTGCCATGGCACGAAATCATTTTATGACCCTTGCCCCCGACATTTATGAAATGGCGCAAATCTGGCTTCGAGCCACGTTTAGTGTAGGATTTTTTACTGGATTGCTAGTAGGAGCGAATTTATATATGATTGGCGAATTCAAAAGTGTTCTGTGGGGGAACTTTCTGGGATATGCAGCTTTGTTCGTGGTACTTATCATCTACAAAGAGTATGAGGCTCAAAGCTCCATATCAAGTGTAAAAGGTGAAACTTTCTCCCTCGTCATGCTTTTTGCTCTTCTTTTTCTCGCCTGTGCTGACGCATTACGAGGACTCTATTTACCACTTGTTGTCGTTCAATTGTTTAAAGCTCCCCAGATCATGTCTTACTTATGGAGTGTTCAGGCTGTTTTTGAATTAGCGTTTATGACAGTTGCAGGATATTGGGCCAATAAGTTCGGCAGTAAACCTGTTATCATGATTGGAAGCATAGGTGCGTTAATCACTTATATATTGTACTCAGTACAACCGCCGTTATGGGTGTTCTTTCTAGCCCAGCCCCTATACTCTTTCTTCGTCTCGGTTTTGTATGGGGTAGCAATGGGATATGTACAACGTATGTTTCATACTCGCATTGGATTTGGTTCTAGCTTATATGTTTTCTTATCTCAGACAGCTTCTTTGATTGGTTATTTTCTGCCCTTTTTCATTCCTGGTTACCAGCCGCGAATCTTCATCATTCCAAGTATATTGGTTTGCGCGTCGATTATTTTAATGGTTGGACTTGTATTCATTCATCGAGTTCGGGCAAAGAAAAATTCTCAATCAGTTGGAATAACAGGATGAAATGTGGTTTATCATCTTGAAAAAGTTTTTTATAAAGGGGCCATGGCTTACGCTATTACGATCTTCCCGTTATAAGTAAGTAGAGGACCAATCCACAAGTGTTTTAATAGAAAAACAAAGAACTAAACCTAATCAGCATTCATTTGATTGATTAAGTTTTTGTTTTTTTTTACCATTTTCATAGAACTCAGAGAATATGGTTTTAAATTTTTGAAAGATAGGGTACTAAACAAATAAAGAAATAGGAAAGGAAAACGATTTCAAAGCCTTTTCACAACCAGCCCTGTCATCTGGAACTCACCATCCCGCCTTTTGGAATCTCCATTTTCCGGCCTGTGAAAACAAGAAAGGGGAGTAAAAGTAATGAAACAGAAAAAAAAGTGCGTAGCCATGTTACTGGCAGGCGGACAAGGTAGCCGTCTTAGTTCATTGACGAGGGATAAAGCAAAACCGGCTGTTTCTTATGGTGGAAAATATCGAATTATTGATTTTCCTTTAAGTAACTGTACAAACTCTGGAATTGATACAGTAGGGGTATTAACTCAGTACTTGCCCCTTGTGTTACACTCCTATATCGGGATCGGCAGCGCGTGGGATTTAGATCGAATGAATGGTGGAGTAACTGTATTGCCTCCATATTCGGAATCTTCCGGTCTTAGGTGGTATAGAGGTACGGCAAACGCTATTTATCAGAATTTGAATTATTTAGACCAATACAATCCAGAATACGTGATCATTCTTTCCGGTGACCATATTTACAAAATGAATTATACTGAAATGCTTCATTATCATATGGAAAAAGAAGCTGATGTTTCCATTTCTGTGATTGAGGTGCCTTGGGAGGAAGCAAGCCGTTTTGGAATTATGAATACGAATGAGGATTTAGAGATTATTGAATTCCAGGAAAAACCAAAATCCCCCAAAAATAATTTAGCGTCAATGGGTATATATATCTTTAAATGGCCAGTTTTAAAAGTGTTTTTGGAGATGGATGATAAAAATCCAGAATCCACCAATGATTTTGGAAAGGATATTATTCCGCTGTTACTGGAAGAAAACAAAAAGGTGGTAGCGTACCCATTCAAGGGCTACTGGAAAGATGTTGGGACCGTTCGTAGCTTGTGGGAAGCGAATATGGATCTATTAAAGGATGAGACAGAACTGGATCTTTATGATCGTGATTGGAGAATTTACTCTGCCAATCCAAACCGGCCGCCCCAATATATTGCCCCGTCAGCTCAAATAGTAGAGTCATTGATTAATGAAGGATGTATGGTGGAAGGAAATATCCATCATTCTGTATTATTCCAAGGTGTAACAGTAGAAGAAGGCAGTCAGATTTTCGATTCTGTTATCATGCCGGACGCTCGTGTAGGAAAAAATGCGTTGATCGAAAGAGCCATTATCGCCCCGGGGATTGTAGTCGAAGATCATGCTGTCATTCGTCCATCAAAACAGGATGACGTCATCCTGTTTGCTGGAGAAGAAAAGTAAGAAAAGCCACAGAGGAGAAAGGGAGATACTATGTCATGTTCAATGCTTGGAATCATTAATGCCACTAGTGAGTTTGATACCTTTCAAACGTTAACTGCGGAGCGTTCTTTAGCCTCTCTTCCGTTTGCAGGACGATATCGATTAATTGATTTTATGTTATCGAATATGGTGAATTCAGGGATTACGAATGTGGCTATTTTTACCGGCCAAGAGATTCGCTCGCTGATGGATCATTTAGGATCAGGCAAACAATGGGACTTGGACAGAAAGCGTGATGGGCTGTTTTTGTTTTCGCCTGATGGCAATTCTAGCAACGAGATATTTGGTTCCTTTGCCCATTTGGCAAGAAATATGACCTATTTCTTACGTAGTAAGCAACAGTATGTCGTTATTGCCAATTGCTATACCATGGGAGTCATTGACTTTTGTAAGATTTTAGATCGGCATTTGGACACAAGAGCGGATATTACAGAGGTCGTTCATAATGGGAGATCTATACAGACATACATTTTGAGCAAAGATTTATTGCTCTCTCTGTTTGAACAATACAAGAATCAGGGTTATTACAGTATATTAGATGTCGTCCATGATACACGCCATAAATTTCAGATTAATAGATATGATTGGACTGGATATATCGCCATCATTGATTCTCTCAACCGTTATTATCAAAATAGCTTAGATATCCTTCAACCATCCGTATGGAAACAGGTTTTTTCGAAGAACGATCCCATCTTTACAAAGGTAAAAGATGAACCGCCAACACGCTATAAAAAGGGAGCAAAGGTTACGAACTCGATGATTGCAAATGGGTGCATCATTGAAGGAGAAGTAGAGAATAGCATTATTTTTCGTGCCGTTAAAATCGGCAAAGGTTCGATTGTTCGAAACTCTATTATTATGCAAAAGTGTCGGATTGAAGAAAATTGTGTACTGGATGGAGTCATTTTAGATAAGGATGTCACTATTGGGGATGAAATCCAATTGAAAGGGACGACGGAGTCTCCTTATGTAGTAAAAAAAGGTACCGTACAAAGGGGCGTTAATCAATCATGAAAGTTTTATTTGCCGTATCGGAGTGCGTCCCGTTTGTGAAAACAGGAGGTCTGGCTGATGTAGCGGGGGCACTACCTAAAGCGTTACAAGATCTTGGTACAGAAGTGAGAGTTATTTTACCCAATTACTCTTTGATTCCTGAAAAGTTTAAAAAATCCTTTCAGTTTCACAAAGAAATTCATGTGCAGGTTGGATGGCGGAACCAATACTGTGGCATCTTTAAAGGAGAGCAAGACGGGATTACCTATTATTTTATTGATAACGAATATTATTTTTATCGGGATTCCTTATATGGTCATTACGATGATGGAGAACGGTTCTCTTTTTTCTGTAAGGCCGTTCTAGAGTGTATTCCTCATTTGGATTTTAATCCTGATGTCATCCATTCCCATGACTGGCACACAGGGATGGTCAATTTTTTATTGGACGCACACTATCGTCTTAATCCGCTCTATAAAGATATTAAAACCGTATTTACGATTCACAATTTGCAATTCCAGGGAATTTTCCCCTATAGCGTAATGAGTGATCTGTTAGGATTAAACCAACAGTATTTTAACAATGAGCAACTAGAGTTTTATGGGGATGTGAGTTTTATGAAGGGGGCGATTGTGGCATCTGATATCGTGACGACTGTCAGCCCGACCTATAAAGAGGAAATTCAATATCCCTATTTTGGCGAAAGACTTGATGGGCTCCTGCGAAAGCATAGAAATAAGCTGATAGGAATTGTCAATGGGATAGATGATACGGTCTATAATCCAGAAGGAGACCGTGATCTTGCTGTTTCCTATGATATCGATTCGTTAGAGGGGAAAGCGAAAAATAAGCAAGAACTACAGCACTATTTCGGATTGGTAGAATTAGAAACCACGCCTATTATTGCGATGGTCACACGCTTAACCAATCAAAAAGGATTGGATTTAGTTCTCCGTGTATTTCGGGATCTGATCAAGGAGGATGTCCAATTTATCGTTCTTGGTTCAGGTGACCCCCATTATGAAAACTTCTTTAACCAAATGGAACAAGAGTATCCAAATCAGGTAGGGGTATATCTTGGTTTTAATGAAGCTTTGGCACATCAAATCTATGCAGGGGCTGATTTGTTTTTAATGCCTTCTCAGTTTGAGCCATGTGGATTAGGACAGCTTCTTGCATTACAGTACGGTACCATTCCCATTGTCAGAGAAACAGGCGGCTTAAATGATACGGTTCAATCCTATAATGAGTTTAAAGGTACGGGTAACGGTTTCACATTTAAAAATTTCAATGCTCATGATATGCTGCATACAGTTAGAAGGGCGATTTCTTTTTATCACCAAAAGGATACTTGGAATCGGTTGGTACAAAATGCGATGAGTCAAGATTATAGTTGGCTGCAATCAGCAAAGAAATATAACGAGATTTATGAGTGGCTGCTACTTGACCCAGTAATCGAGTAAAAGATTTTTTTCTAATAAAAGGATTAATGCTAATGCGATCTTCCCATTTTTATAGACAAATCTACAAGGGCTTTAATAGAGAAACAAAGAACAAAACCTAATCAGCATTCATTTGCTTGATTAGGTTTTTGTTTATTATGACATCTTTTCTGTAGATATCCAGGAGTGAAAAAAAACTACTTTTTCGGTTAATTAATTTTGTTTTTTATTTTTATAATTAGTGTCCAGTTCCTTAGTAGTTGGAAAGACCTTTTCCTAATTCTTTTCGCAACAACCTATTATGCAGTTTGGATAGGAAAAGTAATGCAATGATTGTACCAGCTAAGGTTAATACCATATCCCATTGTGCATCCCATATATCGCCTTGGTTCCCTAAAAAGTTTTTAGCAGTTTTTCCTCCCTTGCCTATCACAAAACTAATCCATTCAACAATTTCATACATAGCAGAGATGGCCAGAGTAATACTTGTAACGATCCAAAATAACCAAGTGCCTTTTGTTAAAAGGGTTTTCCTTACTAATATTTCTCTTATTACCATACTTAACATGCCTTTTATAAAATGGCCAAATCGATCGTAGTGATTTCTCTTAAAATCAAAAGTATCTTTTAGCCAATTAAAGAGAGGAACCTTTGAATAGGTGTAATGGCCGCCGATAAACATCAAAATAGCCAAAATAGTAATAATGACGTAAGAGAGGGTAGTTAATCGAAACTTATTGTATGTAGATAGTGCGATCATCAAAACGATAATGGCCGGAATGGCTTCCAATGCCCATGACAAATAGCTCGCAGGCTTGATAATTGACCAAATAAAAACCGCGGTAACAACCAGTAATAACATAGCATGGATTGTCAGGATACTTTTTCCCTTCATATCTTCTATCACTTCCTAAATACTTTCCTCCAATATGTAAGCTGAAAAGTACCACTTAGTTTTAACTCATTACCCCAATATCATTCTCAACATGAAGGATTGGAATTTCGATTATTTATTATTAGGCCATTTCCATGGTGGCCAAATATACTGGCCTAAACCTTATCATCTCAATGGGGAAGTAAAATGATGCAGATGAATATGATCAAAGGGCTGCATTATAGATTTTAACTAGTTTTCAAGCAGGTTTATTCTATATTATTTTTAACTCCCTTTGGTTATTAAGTGCATTAAATATTCCCATTTAGAAAAACTACAAGGAGATATAAGGAACACAAATCATTTAAGGATTAAGGTATGGATTTAGCCGTTCTGACTTTCTTTCAAAAGAAGGACAAAGAGGTGAAACAGGTGGTTTTAACACATCCTACAGATTATGAAGTATACCTTTTTCACGAAGGGAGTTTGTATGAGAGCTACAAAGTATTTGGCGCTCATGTTGAATTACAAAAGGGGATAAAGGGGACTCGTTTTTCTGTTTGGGCTCCACATGCGATTAAAGTGAATGTTGTCGGAGATTTTAATAAATGGGATGGAAGCAAGCATGGAATGACTAAGCTTAATGATCAAGGAATCTGGTCATTATTTATTCCTGGGCTCCTAGAAAATGAAATCTATAAGTATCAAATAAAAACAGCTGCAGGAGATACCATACTTAAAGCAGATCCTTATGCTTTTTTTTCGGAGCTCAGACCTCACACCGCTTCTGTTATCTATAATATTGAAGGATATGAATGGAAGGATCAAAGGTGGTTTAAAAACAAACGGAAGAAAACGGTGTATGAAGAACCGCTTAGCATTTACGAGGTTCACTTAGGTTCTTGGAGGAAAAGGGATGAACATACCTTTTATACTTACAGGGAGCTGGCTGATGAACTCATCCCATACGTGCTTGAGCATCATTTTACGCACATTGAAATCATGCCTCTTGTGGAACACCCATATGATCGTTCCTGGGGATATCAAGGTACAGGATACTATTCGCCGACAAGCCGCTATGGCACACCCCACGATTTAATGTATTTTATTGACCAATGCCATCAAAATGGGATAGGTGTTCTGCTTGATTGGGTTCCCGGACATTACAGCAAGGACGCCCATGGTTTGTACAAGTTTGATGGACAGCCTACCTATGAATATGAAGATGTATACGTACAGGAAAACGAGGTATGGGGAACAGCGAACTTTGATTTGGGTAAGCCTGAAGTGAACAGTTTCTTAATTTCTAACGCCTTATTCTGGATGAAATACTACCATGTAGATGGATTTCGGGTGGATGCAGTGGCCAATATGCTGTATTGGCATGCCAGCGGTACATTTCAGGAGAACCCATACGCTGTTTCTTTCTTGCAAAAACTGAATGAGGTTGTGTTTGAAGCCGAACCATCTGTTCTCATAATTGCTGAAGATTCAACAGACTGGCCGCTTGTGACATCGCCTACTTACCAAGGTGGTTTAGGCTTTAACTTTAAATGGAATATGGGTTGGATGAACGATATTTTAAAATATATGGAAGCAGACTCGCGGAACAGAAAGTATTTACATGATAAAGTAACTTTCTCATTAATGTATGCGTTCTCAGAAAACTTCATCTTGCCTTTTTCACATGATGAGGTCGTACATGGAAAAAAATCACTTTTAAATAAAATGCCGGGTGATTACTGGCAAAAATTTGCTCAACTTCGTTTACTTTTAGGATATTTAATGACACACCCTGGCAAAAAGCTGCTGTTTATGGGCGGAGAGTTCGGGCAATTTGATGAATGGAAGGATTTGGAGGATTTAGATTGGGAATTACATGATTTTGAGATGCATCGTTTAGTGCATCATTACTTTAAAGATTTAATGATGCTATACAAACGTTCTAAGGCATTGTGGCAATTAGATCATGAAAATGAAGGCTTTGAGTGGATCGATCCTGATAATAAAGAACAAAGTATTTTCTCGTTTATTAGGAAAGGAAAACAGGAAGACAATCTTCTGATCATCGTGTGTAATTTTACAGAGGTAGTTTATGAAAACTTCAAAGTCGGAGTTCCTTCTTACCATTACTACAATGAAATTTTCAATAGTGACGCCATACCATATGGTGGTTCTGGTCAAGTAAATAAAAAGAAAATGAAAACGATTGTAAAGCCTTTTCACAACCAGCCCTGTCATCTGGAACTCACCATCCCGCCTTTTGGAATCTCCATCTTACGACCTCTGAAAACAAGAAAGGGGAGTAAAAATAATGATACAGAAAAAAAAGTGCGTAGCCATGTTACTGGCAGGCGGACAAGGCAGCCGTCTCAGTTCATTGACCAAGAATAAAGCAAAACCTGCTGTTTCCTATGGGGGCAAATATCGAATTATTGATTTTCCTTTAAGTAATTGTACAAACTCTGGAATTGATACAGTAGGGGTATTAACTCAGTACTTGCCCCTTGTGTTACACTCCTATATCGGAATCGGCAGCGCGTGGGATTTAGATCGGATTCATGGTGGAGTAACCGTGTTGCCTCCTTATTCGGAAACTTCCGGTGTTAGGTGGTATAGAGGTACGGCTAACGCTATTTATCAGAATTTAAATTATTTAAAACAATACCATCCAGAGTACGTGATCATTCTTTCCGGTGACCACATTTACAAAATGGATTATTCTAAAATGCTTGATTACCATATTGAAAAGGACGCAGATGTTTCCATTTCTGTGATTGAGGTGCCCTGGGAAGAAGCAAGCCGGTTTGGAATTATGAATACAAATGAAGACTTAGAGATCATTGAATTCGAGGAAAAACCGAAATCTCCCAAAAATAATTTAGCTTCCATGGGTATTTACATTTTTAAATGGCCGGTTTTAAAAGTGTTTTTAGAGATGGATGATAAAAATCCACAATCAACCAATGATTTTGGCAAGGATATTATTCCGCTGTTGCTGGAAGAAAATAAAAAGGTGGTCGCGTACCCATTTAAAGGCTACTGGAAAGATGTTGGGACCGTTGGCAGCTTGTGGGAAGCCAATATGGATTTATTAAAAGAAGAAACAGAACTCGATCTTTATGCTCGTGATTGGAGAATTTACTCTGCCAATCCAAACCGCCCGCCCCAATATATTGCCCCGTCAGCTCAAATAGAGGAATCATTGATTAATGAAGGCTGCATGGTGGAAGGTAATATCCATCATTCTGTACTATTCCAGGGCGTAACCGTAGAAGAAGGGAGCACAATTCGCGATTCTGTTATTATGCCGGACGCTCGTGTAGGAAAAAATGCCGTGATAGAGAGAGCGATAATTGCCCCAGGAATCGTAGTGGAGGATCATGCGGTCATTCGTCCATCAAAGCAAGATAGTGTCATCCTGTATGCAGGGGAAGAATCCTAAGATAACCGAAAGAGAAGAAAGGGGAATTTTATGTCGTGTTCAATGCTTGGAATTATCAATGCCACCACTGAGTTTGACACATTTCAAAATTTAACTGCTCATCGTTCTTTAGCCTCTCTTCCATATGCAGGAAGATATCGATTAATTGATTTTATGTTATCCAATATGGTGAATTCAGGAATTACGAATGTGGCTATTTTTACCGGTCAAGAGACTCGGTCGCTGATGGATCATTTAGGATCTGGTAAACAATGGGACTTGGACAGAAAGCGGGATGGGCTGTTTGTGTTTTCACCTGATGGCAATTCTAGAAACGAGAGATTTGGCTCCTTTGCTCATTTCGCAAAAAATATGACCTATTTCTTACGTAGTAAGCAAAAATATGTAGTTATTACTAATTGCTATACCATCGGAACCATTGACTTTTGTAAGATTTTAAATTGTCATATGGAAACAGGAGCGGATATTACAGAGGTCGTTCATAATGGGAATTCTCTACAGACATACATTTTGAGCAAAGATTTATTGCTCTCTCTGTTTGAACAATACAAGAATCAGGGTTATTACAATATTTTAGATGTCGTGCATGATAAACGCCATCAATTTCAAATTAATTTGTATGATTGGACAGGCTATATTGCCATCATTGACTCTCTCAGCAATTATTATCAAAACAGTTTAGAACTTCTTCAACCAACCGTTTGGAAACAAGTCTTTACTAAGAACGAGCCCATCTTTACAAAGGTAAAAGATGAGCCGCCAACACGGTATAAAAAGGATGCCAAGGTTACGAACTCGATGATTGCAAATGGGTGCATGATTGAAGGAGAAGTAGAGAATAGTGTTATTTTTCGGGCCGTTAAAATCGGAAAAGGGGCGATTGTCCGTAACTCCATCATTATGCAGAAGTGTAAAATTGAAGAAAATTGTGTACTTGATGGAGTAATTATAGATAAAGATGTCAATATTGGGAATGGAATCCAATTGAAAGGAACAACCGAGGCACCTCATGTAGTAAAAAAAGGTACAGTCCAAAAGGGGCGTTGATCATTCATGAAAGTTTTATTTGCTGTATCTGAGTGCGTCCCGTTTGTGAAAACAGGAGGCCTTGCCGATGTAGCAGGGGCACTTCCTAAAGCGTTAAAAAATCTTGGTACAGAAGTACGGGTCATTTTACCCTTTTACTGTACCATTCCTGAAAAGTTTAAAAAATCCTTTCAGTTTCAAAAAGAGATTCATGTGCAGGTTGGATGGCGGAGTCAATACTGCGGCATTTATACTCTTGTCCATGATGGGATTACCTATTATTTCATAGATAACGAATATTATTTTTATCGAGATTCATTATATGGTCATTACGATGATGGAGAACGATTCTCTTTTTTCTGTAAGGCCATTCTAGAATGTATTCCACACCTGGATTTTGTTCCTGATGTGATTCATTCCCATGACTGGCACACAGCAATGGTGAATTTTTTATTAGACGCACACTATCGTCTGAATCCGCTCTATAGGGATATCAAAACCGTTTTTACTATTCACAATTTGCAATTCCAGGGAATTTTCCCTTATACGGTTATGAATGATCTGTTAGGGTTAAGTCCTCAATATTTTAACAGCGAGCAACTAGAGTTTTATGGGGATGTTAGTTTTATGAAGGGGGGAATTGTTGCATCCGATATGGTGACGACGGTCAGCCCAACCTATAAAGAGGAAATTCAATATCCCTATTTTGGTGAAAGACTCGATGGGTTCTTGCGAAAGCACAGAAATAAGCTTGTGGGAATTGTCAATGGTATAGACGATACCGTATACAATCCAAGGGAAGACCGTGATATTGCTGTTTCATATGATATCGATACGTTAGAGGGTAAAGCAAAAAATAAGCAATCATTACAGCGCTATTTTGGATTACCAGAAAAAGAAAACACACCTATTATGGCAATGGTCACACGGTTAACCAATCAAAAAGGCTTAGATTTAGTGCTTCATGTATTTCGGGAAATGATGAAGGAGGATCTTCAATTCATCATTCTAGGTTCAGGTGATCCCCATTATGAAAATTTTTTTAACCAAATGGAACAGGAGTATCCCGATAAGGTAGGGGTATATCTCGGTTTTAGTGAACCATTAGCCCATCAAATTTATGCAGGGGCTGATTTGTTTTTAATGCCTTCTCAATTTGAGCCTTGTGGATTAGGGCAGCTTATTGCCTTACAGTACGGCGCGATACCCATTGTCAGAGAAACAGGGGGCTTGAACGATACGGTTCAATCATACAATGAGTTTACAGGTAGCGGGAACGGATTCACCTTTAAAAATTTTAATGCTCATGATATGCTCCATACACTTAGAAGAGCGATTTCTTTTTATAAACAAAATAAAATTTGGAGCCACTTAGTACAAAATGCGATGGGTCAAGATTATAGTTGGTTACAATCCGCAAAGAAATACAACAAGATATATGAGAAACTGCTATTTGACTCAGTAATAGAGTGAAGGAATTTTTTTCAAATCATGAATTTATTAAGATAAGCTGCTCAATTTTATGAGCAGCTTATTTCTGATATTTTCACTATAAGGAACAAACACCAAAAGGTATTCCATCAAATTAAACAAAATAAGAGAACGAAAGAAACTGTTAGAAGTTGACAATTTGAATTTAGGTAATATAATAGTCATATGACTTTAGAACAAAACGATACGCAACGAATAAAAATATTTAATGCCTTAGCTGATGAAAAAAGGATCGCAATCATCCGCTTATTGTATTACGGAAACAATCGCCCGATGTGTACGGATATTGGAAGGAGTTTAGGTGTAAGTAAGTCCAATGGTTCCTATCATTTAAAAATTTTATCCGAAGCAGAGCTGGTGAAGATTGACCGTGAGGGTGTCATAAAATATGTTTCATTAAATGAGGAAACATTCACCCGCTATTTACCTGGGTTTTTGGCTACACTTTAATGTAGCCTCCTTTTTTGGTTATTAGTTCTAAAGTTTTATGACTTTAATATAATGGAGGAGAAATAGATGAATCAAAAAGAGAATAGGTTGATTATCACATTATGTATAATCGTTTTATCCGGGGTAGCCAATTCACTTCTGTTTAATGTTGCCTTATTTGATATGATGAATGGGCTTGAGGTGACAGCCTCCAAAATTAGCTGGGTGGTTATTTCCTATACTTTAGTAATTGCCTGTGGTTCGATTACATATAGTAAGCTAGCTTCTTATTTCCAAATCAAGAGCTTATTAATCTTTGGGATTAGTTTATTCGTTACAGGTTCCCTTATAGGGTACACGACGAATGATTTTATCGTTGTGGTCTTGGCTCGTATGATTCAAGCGTCCGGTGGTAGTTCGTTTATTGCATTATCCATGATCCTGACGAATCAGTTTCTCGCCTTACCTAAACGCAATCTGGCTCTAACATTAATAGGTGCCTGTCTATCACTCGGTTCAGGAATAGGATTTTTGCTGGGAGGCTTCTTTACTCATTTTTGGGGCTGGCACTCTCTATTTTTATTAATGAGTATGTCTATTTTCACTTTGCTAGGAATTATTTGGTTTGTGCCATCCGGGTATGCCAATCAGAAGAAGCTTACCCAACCGTTTGATTTTATAGGCTTCCTTTATTTATTGATTTTTGTCGTGACGTTTATTTTAGGAGTCAAATTAAATGGTTATTTACTAATCATTACAGTGATATCTGTATTTTTTATGGGGATCCATGGCAAACGTCAAGATGTCGGGATATTTATGGATCTTTCTTTTTTTCGATTCTATGCCTTTAATCGGTTCCTTTTGCTTAGTTTTATTAATAATGCTGCCATGGTGGGAATTATTTTTCTTTTTCCGCTGTTAGCGGGACAGCAGTTTCATGTCTCTGCCATGAAAACTGGCTTTATTTTGGCGGGGATATCCATCTTTTCCTTTTTGCTGAGCTTCGTAATAAGACCAGCTATAACCCGCATCCAAGGGAATGGTCGATTGGTCGTTGCTGTCGTCCTTCAATTCATTGGATTTCTGCTATTAGTCATCTTTGGAGTAAACCAATTTGCAGTGGCTAGTGTTGGAGTTGCCCTTATTAATATAAGCTTTACAATCCTTACCATTATTATCAATGTTGATATTCCCCACACGATAAAGAAGGAAAAAAGTGCAATTGGGCTGGGGATCTATAACTTAATCAACTTTTTAGGGATGTCATTTGGCCCTTCAATAGCGAGCCGAATCCTAAACGTGTCATCAAGTTTCAGCCTGAGCTTTGGGTTTTTCGTTAGTCTATTACTTGTGGCATTGCTATTATCATGCGTGAGCAGCATTCCAGTCTCTTTAAGGAAGATAAAGCAGTCACGTCAACTGTAATCTTAAAAAACTGGTTAGATATTTTTTAGCCAGTTTTTTAGTGCTTTTAAGGCAGTACCTTTTTAATATTGAGAAATGTAAGGTTTGTCCTTTACGCGAAGGATGTTATATAGAAGGAGCGAAAACTCAGTCCTATTCTGTAACCATGAAACCAACAGAACATCTGGATCAAGAGGCATTTCAAAATACCGTTGCATTTAAAGAACAAGCAAAAACTCGCTATAAAAAAGAAGCGAAAAATAGTTAACTTAAACATAGACACGGGTATGATATAGCGTCATCTGCGGGTCTGTTTGGCATGGAAATTCAAGCAGCTTCTGCAATATTTGGAGTCAATCTCAAAAGGGTTCAAAACTCCTTCATGAAAAAGAATAAAAAAAGAGTAAAAATAGACAAGTAAAAAGGCAATTTGTTGTCTGAATTGACTTAAATGATAGCCTGCTCTCGTATCTAGAAGAATTAGTAGAAGAGGAACGGAACCGAAACTCTGTTTATAGGTCATTAAATAAACATAAAAAAATCTCTTCAGCATCAAGCTGAAGAGGTTTTTTAGTATTTTCACATTCATATTCCTATCTATTTGGCTTTTCGTAAATCTAAATATTGCACTGTCTTTCCATCTCGATCGATCTGCACAATTAATTGTTTTTTGTTAAATTTATAAATGATTTGTTCACATTTGGCACTTTCATAGCAGGAAACGATCTTCACTTCATGGGGGTTTCCATACAGCCCGAGGATTTTGCTTTTCTCAGTGGGAACGGAAGCTGTTTTCAAATATTCCGGGTACACTTGCAACTGTTCAATGGAATCATTTGCTGCATGGAATGTTACGCGAACACCGGCACCGTCATTTCTATAATAAAGAGACCTGGTATTCTGATCGTCTTCAATTTTTGATGGTTGCCCGAATTTTAGAACAAGCTGTTTGTAAGAAGATCCTACAGTGATTCCATTAATATGAAGAGGCTTCTCAGTTAAAAGGAAAGCATCTTTTATCCCGTTATTCTTTAGCTTCGTTTTCATTTTCAACGCTTTTGATTTACTTGAAAAAGCCCCGGCCTGAACACGGTATAAGCTTTTACCATTTATGACTTTCTTTACAATGACCGCTTCAATCCCTTTCTTTTTTAAAAAAGTGACACGCTTTTCTGCATTCGCTTTCTTGCTAAAGGAACCAGCGACGACTACATACAAAGGTTTGGTTTGTTCAATATCTGGAATCATCAACTCTTGACCAGCAATAATCTTATTACTGGTTAACTGGTTGTATTCCTTTAAATTTTCAACGGAAATATTGTATTTTTTCGAAATGCTATATAATGTATCTCCTTTCTTTATCGTAATATAAAAATCCTCAGCAACTGCCTTCCCATTGCCAAAATAAAATACTGACCCCATCAACACAGTGCAAAGGACAACCTGCAGAATCCGTTTAAATATTTTCATTTATGATCACCTCATATATTTTGACGAGGTAATAACAAATTCGATTCTGATAAATAAGCCCAATTTTTCTTGATAAAAAATAAAAGGGCGCATGCAAGTTTCAGGTCAAAGTTATTAAATAATAAAGAACATGATGGTTATCGTGGAGCAGTTCCTTTATGTTGTTCTGCTAACGTTTGTCATGCTATGTAACTTAATTTATGTAAATCCTTAAAAGCTATTTAACTAGAAGATTTTGGGGATAATTGACCAATTTGTTGTATAATGTAGAAAAATGTAAATTTTGGTGAAGTATGTCATTCCTTAATCATCCCCGTTAACATTAAGATATTATTAGGTGGGGGTTAAGAGGTGCACCAACGTTGAATGAGAACCAATTTCTTATCCTAATTAAAGTCAAGGATAAAACAGAAGATATTGATTAGTAAATGAGGAGCAGTCACAGGGAATTTTAAATCGTTAACGGTTTTTAACCCAGAAATACATAGAACGTATGTGGAAACACTGAACCATTTATCTTGTGTAATAACTGGAAAAAATTTGATATATACTTATAATTAGCTGGATATTGAAAAGAGGGTCTATGAATGAAAGACAAGCTAATACATATGAGGGACAAGCTTAACGATATAAGCCGGCGGAATCGATCGATTCGATTAGTGAAGCTTTATAATAAGTGGAGCTTCGATTTAACCGATTTGGATGCCATGGATAAATTATCAAAAGAAAAACAAAGTGAGTCTATTGTGGAGCAAATTGTTCATCGCTCGAAGCATGAACTGATCTTATTAAAGCCAACGCTTACTAATGATATATCCATGGTCATTTCTAAGAAATTGACTGACTTATATCGAAATATAAAGGCGATCGAAGAGGAAACAGGGATCCATGACTTTTATTTGGGGTTTCCATTTTTATCTGGTACTTTTTCCGATGGTACATTTTTTCAAGCGCCGTTATTCTTATACCCGGTTAGACTTGAAAAGAACAATGTAAACGCTCAAAAGTGGATGTTGAAGCTCGAAGAAGATGGTCCTCAAATTAACCGGACGTTATTTTTAGCTTTTAAAAAGTTAAATAATCTTTCCTTTACCGAAGATTTCTTTGAAAAAGCAGCTGATATAGCAGCCCATTATAACATCAATGAATGGGTAAGTTTGTTGAAAGATCATGAAATGAATGTTTCGTATATATCCAAAGGTTTATCGAAACTGATGGAATATAAAAAAGAAGATGAGCCAGAGGTTGCAGGTCTCACATTACTTGAATATGCCGTTATTGGTAATTTCCCGCAAGGTGGTTCTTCATTAGTAAAAGATTATGATGAACTCATTTCTCTTTCAGAGGACAGCCATTTATCCTTGGCTGGTGAACTGATTGAACCTCTAGATGATATTGAAGCTGATGGAGACAAGTTGGAACAAGGTGGATTAGCTCAACAAGAGGATGTAGAGATTTTAAACCTGTTACAAGCAGATGGATCTCAAGAAGAGATCATGAAGGAAGCACGCTATAAAAGAGGGATCGTCGTACATGGACCGCCTGGTACGGGGAAATCTCAGGTCATTGTGAACCTAATTACGGATGCCTTGCAGCAACAAAAAAAAATTCTTGTCGTATGTCAAAAACGTGCTGCGTTGGACGTGGTTTACCAGCGTTTAGATGGAGTCGGATTAAGTAATCACGTGGCTCTCGTCCACGATGAAAAGAATGACCGGAAAAACCTCTATGCCAAAGTGGCAAGTGTGATCGAGCAAAATCAGATTTCCTTTGAAAATTCGATGAACCAATTGAATTCCACATCAAAGAAACTATCTGCGCAGGAAGAGTTATTGAACAGTATTGCCAGTGCCTTATATAGTTATCAAGACTTCGGGTTACGTTTGTATGATCTATATGGTTTGGCAAAGCCGGTTTCGGAAACCACTCAAATGATCGATCTTCATGAGGTGCTTCCGGCATTAAATAAAGATGTGTTGTTCGATATCTCTGAAAAAGTTTACACCTATGCAGAATGGTTTGAACGGTTTGGGGATGAAAATTTCCCTTTAAAAGAGCGTAAATCATTTTCAAACTTTAACATGAAGGAAAAATTAGAAGCCATTGAGCTGCTAAATGATGTTATTGCTAAAGCCAAACAATCGGTCGAATATATTGAATCATTGGACCATGAAAAAATTACGCCAGGTTATACGTGGCTTATTGAGAATAAGCTGGATAAGATTTATCCCGATCTCGAGGATGGTACGAAAAGAACGTTACAAGGACTAAGACTTTGGTGGTGGACCTCTGTTTCGGGCAAAAGCATTATCGAGGAGTTATTGGAAGGAGAAAAATTCAAAGGGATCAGCTCTTCTGAATGGTTAAAAATTAAGAAGTCACTAGTGATTATGCATCAGTTGGGGAAAGTGACTAAATCCATGGCAGATGAAGTAGAAAAGCTAAAGAAGTTTCTTCAGGATACGAAAGTAAATACGTTAAAAACAAGAATTTCTGAAGGTGATATTCCCTTACAGGAATTAGATAAAATAGTCGAATATATTCATCGAGATTTTGAAGAATTGCAGCAAATGGATGTCTATTGGAATCATTGTAATGAGGTGGAAAAGAAGGTCATTCAGCTTCTTAGTAAGAAAACCGAAAAGAATGAATTAACGTTATCTGATTACTGGGTGGATTTATTTCAGAATTCCGCTTATGTTCATTGGATTGACCAAATCGAAAAGCAACATCCTCAGGTACAGAAAATATCGACGAATGAATTTTCAAGAATCAGGGATTCGTTTGCAGAGTTATTAGAGGAAAAAAGAAAAGTGGGGACGCACTATTTAATTCATACTTTAACCAAAGAAGTAGATCACGTGCAAACCACCTATTCGAAACATATCCGAGAATTAAAACATCAGGTAGGAAAAAAACGCCAGGTTTGGCCGCTGCGGAGATTAGTGAACGAATTTGCGGCGAACGGACTGGTTGAAATTTTGCCCGTTTGGCTTGCTTCTCCTGAAATTGTCTCGTCGATTTTTCCATTAAAAGAGGGATTATTTGATTTAGTTATTTTTGATGAAGCCTCCCAGTGTACGGTGGAAAGTGGCATTCCAGCGGTTTATCGAGGAAAACAGGTAATCATAGCTGGGGACGAAAAGCA
The DNA here is from genome assembly GCF_002860255.1 of Neobacillus cucumis. Classification (GTDB taxonomy): domain Bacteria; phylum Bacillota; class Bacilli; order Bacillales; family Cytobacillaceae; genus Neobacillus; species Neobacillus cucumis_A. The sequence goes on along the minus strand of NZ_PGVE01000012.1, from coordinate 243,281 downwards.
GCTGCCACCTTATAATTTGTTCCAGTCCTCTATGATTAATGATGAGGATGAGGACGAAACCTATGATACAGATGATTCGGTCAGCTTATTGAACTTAGCTAAAAGAAGGTTTTCTGAAAAAATTCTTCAATGGCACTACCGTTCAAAATACGAAGAATTAATTAATTATTCTAATCACGCTTTTTATAACGGGCATGTTCAAATCGCTCCTAATGTGGTTCCGTTCAAACAGCCGCCAGCCATCCGCTGGAAAAAAGTTGATGGAAGATGGATTAATCAATGTAATGAGGTAGAAGCGGTGGAAGTCGTCCAAATTCTACGGGATATTTTAATCCAACAGCCGGAAAAAACCGTTGGAATTATTACCTTTAACGCCAAGCAGCAAACGAAAATTCAGGATCAGATTGACAGGCTGCTAAGTGAAGATGAAAAGTTTAGTGCCGTATATAATCAAATGTTAACCAGGGATCTAGATGAACGTGTATTTGTAAAGAATATTGAAAATGTCCAGGGAGATGAGCGGGATATCATCCTATTCTCCATCACTTATGCCAAGAACGAAGAAGGAAAAGTGGTTAATCGCTTCGGTGATTTAAATAAAAAGGGTGGGGAAAATCGCTTAAATGTTGCTGTCTCACGGGCAAAAGAAGCGATTATCGTCGTTTCGAGTATTGAACCGGAGGAACTGAATGTTGCTAATACTGCCAATATAGGACCCAAATTGTTTAAGGCCTATCTCAAATATGTGAGGGCTGTTTCCACTTCTAAAGTGGATGAGATTAAAGCCGTAGTTCAGGAAGTCAATGAAAATGTAAACACTCATGTTCAGCAAAAAGAATTACACTTCGATTCTCCGTTTGAAGAACAAGTGTATCAGCAACTGAGAAATCTAGGTTACAAGGTAACGACTCAGGTGGGGATGTCAGGTTATCGAATTGACATGGCGATTGTCCACCCTCAGGATTCCTCTCGCTATATTTTGGGGATTGAGTGTGACGGGGCGATGTATCATAGTTCTAAAAATGCGAAGGAAAGAGATGTATACCGCCAGCGCTTCCTAGAGAGTAGAGGATGGACCATTGAACGAATTTGGAGTCGAAACTGGTGGAAGAATGCATCGGCTGAGATGGAGAGGATTGACCAGAAAGTAAAGGAAATGTTGAGAACTGAAGGGGTTCGGGAGCGGGTTATGAAGTAATTTTTAGAAGAGTCAGGACCTAGATAAGGTGCTGACTCTTTTATGGCTCTTTTTGCAAATGTACTTTGAAGATGTATATATGAAAGCAGAAAAAAGAACAAAAGCTACCACTTATAAGAGGAGTGCATAACTTTTTAAGGTGAAATGAAGCGAATGCTTGACAGATAGGAGGGGTTTTCGCATATAGCTAACTCAAACTCGCAAAATGGATTGTCCTATGATATAGACAACCCATTTTTGCTGTTATTTATTCAATTCAATTGTTTCATTAACATCTGTTGATTTAGAACTTTGCCCTGTCATGCGTTTATAGAGAAAGGCAATTTTCTTCGTAAAATTACCGGTTTCCCAATATTCGGCTGCTTCCGCATTTACTTTTATCAAAATAACGTTAGGATCATCATAAGTAGTTTGCATAATTTTCTCATATGCTTTATTCCACAATTCCTTTTTCTTGTTTAAATCCTCAACGATTTCCGCTCTTCCGCGGACGGATACATAGGATTTACCTGCATAAGCCACATTAACATCTTTATCATGTAAAATTTCTACATATTTATCAGTCTCTTTTTTAGTGAAAAACCATAAGTCACCATCAAACTCTACTTCTTGTGTTTTCATAGGACGAGAAATAAGCCCATCTTCAGTTACGGTAGTCAGCATGGCCGTGTCTACGTCTTTGATTAACTCTCTTAATGTTTCCATTTCTTCTTGTTTCATCATGTTAGACATTTCCATCACCTCTTTAATGTTTACAGAGGTATACTACCCTTTACACCAACTTTTATTCAGGTATGGCAGATTTCTAAACGAACTCTACCAAAATGAATCCAAAGAACCAGAACATCTAAGAGAGTTCGTACATAGAAAGGTACTGACTCTTTTTGTGTGAACGATAGGTTTATTTTTGTTTTATAGTAAATGTTTGTATCTGCCATGATTTTAATGCTATTTTTAAAATATCTTTATTTTTATTGCAAAGGGAAAGACTTTAGAAAGGATGGGGTATTATGAAAAAAGCTACAGGTTTGATTATTATCCTATTGTTGGTTATGATGGCAAGCTGCAGTTCGAATAACTTTGACATAAAGCTAACTACTCCTAAATCATTTTCTCCAGGCCAATCTTCTGCGATTCAACTTAAAATCTTAGACCGGGATGGTCAACCCGTAACAGGTGCGAAGGTAAGTACCATAATGAAAATGCAGGGAATGAGTCATGGAGATTTTTCAATGAAGATGCAGGAAACTGGGAATGGTGTGTACGTTGGAAAGGCTAACTTTGAAATGGAAGGGGATTATACGGCGATCATTTATATAGATCATAACGGGGAAAAATGGAAGGGCGAAAAAAGATTTTCGATTGTTTACAACAAGGGACAATAGTTTAAGTAATTAAATAATGGAACGAAAAAGAACTGATGATAAAGATTTTTTATCAGTTCTTTTTGTTTTATTTCTGATTATGCTCTTTGGTGCTTTACTCTATCGATATCCATTGCAGAAGCGTTTTCCTCTTATATTTAGGTCCCATTGTCTATTCATAAAATGAATTTGTATATGTAAAAATTGTGCTTGAAACTTGTCATAATCGTGCGTTTACAATTTGACAGAAAAATTTAATAATTAAAAATGTAAACGCTTTAATAATAATTGGAGGGGTTCAGGTGAATAGAAAGATAAGAGTATTATCCATTTCCATTGTGCTGTTGCTTTCCCTGATGTTATCTGCCTGCAGTAGTTCTAAAAGTAGCGGAAACGCTCAAAAAGGGAAATCTTCGGGGGAAAAAGTAGAAATCAGTTTCATGACACACACACCTGAGACAGAAGAGCAGAAAAAAGTCACCCAAGAAGAAATTATTAATAAGTTTGAGGCAACTCATCCAAACATTAAAATCAAGTGGATCTATAATCAGGATCCAGATACGTTAACCAGACAGCAACTCGCATCAGGTGGCGGTCCAGACGTTATCATAACGGATGGTCCAACGACGTTGAGCCAATATGCAAACTCTGGTTACCTGCTGCCTTTGGACGATTACGCGAAGGAATTTGGCTGGAAAGACCGCTATGCAGATTGGGCTTATCAAACTGGATTTAGTAATGGAAAGTTATATGGTCTTCCAGGGGAATATGAGTCACTGGTCGTTTGGTATAACAAAGATATGTTTGAGAAAAACGGCTGGACTGTTCCGGAAAATTATGATCAGTTTACAGCATTGATGGGGAAAATCAAGAAAAAAGGCATCATGCCATTTGCATTTGGTACAACGGATTTCCGACCTTCCAATGAGTGGTGGTTATCTTTAGTTTACAATTCCTATTTAGGACCAGATGAATTCAAGAAAGTATTGAAGAATGAAGAACCATGGACAAGCGATTTAGTCGCTCAAGCGACAGAAAAGTGGAAAGAAATCTGGCAAAAAGGTTATATCAATGACAAGCAATCACATGCCATTTCACTTGAGGATGCCTGGGGCCTATTTAATAATGGCCAGGCAGCCATGAAGATGGAAGGTACGTGGGCTACAAGCCGTTTAACCACTAGTCCGCCTTCATTTAATGTCGATTTCTTTGAAATGCCAGCATGGAGAGAGGGAGTAAAAGCTAACCTGCCAATGGCATTAGGTGAGGCCTCTGGAATCAATGCCAAAACGGCTCATCCAAAAGAAGCAGCTGAGTTTCTGGACTGGTATTACGGGGATGAAGTGGCAAAGAAATATGTGGAACAAGGAAGATTTTTACCAAATAAATCTATTAATGTAAACGAAATCAAAAATTTAAACCCGATTGTATTAAAAGTGTATAAAGCATTAGAACAAGCCAATTCTGAAGGTAATACAGGCTACGCTTCCTGGACGTATTGGGGTCCTGCTGTTGAACAATATCTATGGGGGAATATTGATGCCGTATTCTTAAATGAGCTTTCAGTTAAGGATTATTTGAAGAAGGCAGAAGAGAACGCGAAAAAAGATGAACAAGGCGGTTTATTATTTAAATTCCAGGACTAATGGTTATGGAGCAAGAGGATGCGCTTACTACTCATCCTCTTGCTACGGAAAGGAAGTGAGCATGACCAATGGAACTTTCAACAGACATAACGAAGTCTATTAAAATGGCAAAGAAAAAGTCGAAAAGAAGACGGGCATTATTACCGTGGTTATTATTATCTCCAACGATTCTATTATTGCTGCTTGTTGTTGGTGGACCGATTATTGGAACTATCGGACTTTCCTTTACCAATTGGAACGGAATTGCTCCTGCTGAATTTATCGGGCTTCAAAACTTCGTTCAATTAATCCATGATGAGGTGTTTTATAAAGCCTTATTTAATAATTTTAAATGGATGATCTTCTTTTTAACGGTTCCCGTCATTCTTGGACTATCAATCGCTCTATTAATTAGCAGAGTCAAACGGGGAAGAATGTTTTATCGAACCGTTGTTTTCTTGCCCTATATTGTGGCCACTGTTGTAACTGCGAAAATATGGCTGTGGATCTATAATCCTTTTTTTGGGATCAATGTGAAATTAAAAGAGTGGGGTTTCAATGACCTGGCCATTTCCTGGCTTGGTGAAATTAAAACGGCTCTTTTTGCGGTAGCTGCCGCGGATGGTTGGCACTTCTTCGGGTTCTTGGTGGTGTTATTTTTGGTTGCGTTACAGCAATTGGATAAACATTTAGAAGAGGCAGCCATTGTGGAAGGAGCGAATCGTTTTCAAGTACTATGGCATGTTATTTTGCCGCAAATACGTCCGACCATCGTACTAAATTACATGTTAATCATTATTTGGTCCTTTGCTGCATTTGATTATGTATTTGTTATGACGCAAGGAGGACCGGGAAATGCCTCCGAACTCCTTGCCACCTACATGTACAAATTAGCAATTTATGGACAACAGCCTGGCTATGCAAGTGCAGTCGCTCTTACTATGGGAATCTTTAGCTTGTTGGTCATTCTAGGGTTTGGCACCTTAAAGAAAAAAGGGTGGGATATTTAATGCACAAATATTTAAATTGGCGACATATCCCCTTACTTATGGTCACTGCTGTTTCCATTGGGCCTTTGCTGCTTTTATTTAGTAATGCTTTAAAGTCACGTGAGGAATTTACGAAAAATCCATTTGGATTTCCTTCCAAATTGGTGTTTCAAAATTTAGTAGATGCCTGGGAAAAGGGATCGTATGGGCAAGCTTTTTTAAATAGTTTAATTGTGGGTCTATCTTGTATTATCATTATCTGTATTTGTGCAGGGTTAGCAGCTTATGCGTTATCAAAATTACAGTTTAAAGGTTCGAATACCATGATGGGGATCCTATTATTTATCTTATCCATTCCAATGGGACTTTTCCTAGTACCGTTATTTTTCATTTGGAAAAACCTAAATTTAATGGATTCCTTATTTGGGATAATTCTTATCTATTCAGCTATTTTTCTACCATTTAACATTTTTTTGCTCCGTTCCTTTTTCGTGGCCATTCCAAATGAACTGTTGGATAGTGCCAGGGTGGACGGTTGTAATGAAATGCAAGTTATTTACAAGATTATGATGCCGCTTGCACGGCCGGCATTCTTAACCGTGATGTTGTTGGTTGGATTGTGGACATGGAATGAGTTTTTCTTTGCGAACGCTTTCTTGCAAACAGAAGAATTAAAGACTGTGGCTACTAGATTCCTCGTTTTCACTGGACGATTTAGTTCCGATTGGACCATGATGTCTGCTGCAGGAGTGATTACCATTTTGCCGATTACGGTCATCTTTCTAATCCTTCAACGTCGATTCATTGAAGGAATCACGGAGGGTAGTGTTAAGGGATAAGAGCTGACAAAGGAAAAGTCAGTAATCTATTAGTACTTTTATTAAAAAATAAACAATATTTTTACAATCAGGGAGGTTCTTATGGATATATCTGTTCAAAATGAAGAAGTGGTAAAAAAGGGGAATTGGTCTATTCCATCCGATTATGTTGAACGTGTTTACGCTGGTTGGCTTGGGAAAGTCATAGGAGTCCGTCATGGCGGAAATATTGAACAATGGACGTACGACCGAATTGAAAAAGCATTTGGTGAAATTAAAGGATACCTGCATGAATTTAAAAATTTTGCAGCGGATGATGATACAAATGGACCGATGTTTTTTCTTCGTGCACTAGAAGATTACACCCATTCAGAGGATATAACAGCCGAACAAATGGGACTTACCTGGTTGAACTATGCACCGGATGGTCATGGATTTTATTGGTGGGGCGGCTATGGAAAATCCTCTGAACATACGGCTTATTTAAATTTGAAAAATGGAATCATGGCGCCTCGGTCTGGATCCATTGAACAGAATGGCCCTGCTGTCGCAGAACAAATCGGAGGTCAGATTTTCATTGATGTATGGGGATTAATTGCACCCGGAAACCCAGAATTAGCTGCGAGTTATGCAGAAAAAATAGCCAGTGTATCCCATGATGGAAACGGGAAGTATGGCGGAATGTTTATTGCAGCATCTATTGCTGCAGCTTTCCAAGAGCGTGACATCGAAAAAATCATTGAAGCGGGACTATGTGTCATTCCATCGGATTGTGAATATGCCAAAATGACCCGAGATGTGATAAGAGTCTATAAAGAGAACCCAGAGAATTGGAGGGATTGCTTCCAGTACGTTTACGAAAATTATGGCTATGATCGCTATCCCGGAGCCTGTCACATTATTCCTAATGCAGCAGTAATCATTCTTTCTCTATTATACAGTGAGGGGGATTTCTCAAAGGCTATTAATATCTGTAATATGTGCGGTTGGGATACGGATTGTAATGTGGCCAATGTGGGTACAATCATGGGAGTTCGAAATGGTTTAGATGGGATTGATATGTCTTGGCGAAAGCCAATCAATGATTTCCTCTGCTGCTCCAGTGTTATCGGAACCTTGAATATACTGGATATTCCATGGTGTGCTTCTTATATCGCGAACTTGGGATATAAAATCGCTGGGGTGGAGCCAGAAGAAAAATGGAATAACGTGTTGAAAGGTAATGGACCAAAATACCATTTTGAATATCCTGGTTCGACACATGCATTTAGGCTGGATAGTGATTTAGGGAACGAAACCGGGGTTTTGGAGAACACCACTGAGGCAGCATGTAGTGGAGAACGTTCATTGAAGGTAATGTTTGATTATGTAAACGGTGGTTTAGGATACCGTACTTACGTCCAAACCTATTACTCACCTGAAGATTTTAATGATAGTCGATATGATCCAAGCTTTTCTCCTTTGGTCTACCCAGGACAAACAATCGAGTGTAAAGTGATGGTGCCTGATCAACGGGTCAAGGATGTGAATGTTCGCTTATATATCAAGGATCGAAATACAAACAAACGCTACTATAGTGATCCTGTTCATGTTTCAATTGGAAAGTGGGAGCATCTTCTCTTTACCATCCCTGCACTGAGCAACGTGTGTATTGAACAAGCAGGTGTTGAATTTGTTCCGGTAGAGGAAGAAAGAAGAGTAGGCCCATTCCCCGGACAGCTGCCAACCTTTATTGCCTATATCGATGAATTTACTTTTACTGGAAAGCCAAATTATGAAATTTCATTTGCACATGAACGGCTTGAAAAGTGGAATGAATTGCATATTGAAGTCAGCCAGTTAACCTATCTTCGGGGTATATGGACATTGGAGGATGGGGAGTTAAGCGGAAGCTATTACGGAGAGCCTGCGGAAGCTTATACGGGGGACATAAAATGGAATGATTATCAATTCTCAAGCACTCTCATTCCAAAATTTGGTGAACATCACCGAATTAATTTCCGCGTGCAGGGAGGGATTCGTTCCTATGCAGTCGGATTTGCTGAAAATGGAAAACTAGAGCTTTATAAAAACGATAATGGTTATCGATTGCTTGCTTCTACTGATTTTGAATGGGAGAAAGAAAGAGTATATCAATTCCAAGTAGATGCGATAGGAAATAACTATCGGATTTTTGTTGATCAGCAACTTATTCTAGAATACCAGGATCATCAACATCCTTACCTTAATGGACAAATTGGTTTTTCCAATACCAATGGAAGCCATACCCATTACAAAGGATTTAAGGTTAAAGGTCTATAATAGTTTAATATAAAGGAAAGGGGGGAGGCGTTTCCCCCTTATTCTTTTGCCATAACATGATAAAAAATGTAAACCCTATCATTTGATTAAGGTATAATAAAACTATAGAAAAAATTTGGTAGAAGGGGATTAGAAGTGAAGATTAATATCATAGTTGTAGAAGATGAAGCAAGAGTGAGAGATAGCATTTCATCTTACATTATGGAATTGGGAAGTCCCTTTCATTTGGTCGGATGTGCCAGTGACGGGGTGGAAGCAATTAAACTTCTAGAGAAAAACCTCACCAATATTGTGTTAACCGATATAGAAATGCCAAAAATGGACGGGTTGCATTTAATCAAACAAATTTCAGAAAGATGGCCAGAAACGAAAACTGTCATTTTAAGTGGCTATGATCGTTTTGAATATGTTCGTCAGGCTATGAAATTTGGCGTGAAAGACTATCTCCTAAAGCCTATTCAAAAAGAAGAATTAAAGGGGGTACTTGTTAATCTTTCCTCGCATTTACGAGACCATTCGAAAAAACATTTATCCATCATGACCAATTTGGAAAAATGGGATATGGCGTTGATTCGCTTGGAGACAAAATTGTTCGATGCCATTGATAAAGGAAATACAGAAGAAGCAAAAATTGCACTCCATATGATGCTACATGAAATTAATCACAAGGTTGATCATGATCATTTGCGACTACTGCCGTTTATCGTAGATAGTTTCATTTCACTAAGAAAACGACTAACGTCATTTGAAACCGTCCCCGATTATTTTGATCAAGAGTGGAAAAAATTCTTGGCTACACTTGATCCACAAGATTCCTTTGAAATAATTGAACACAAGGTCTGCGAATTCGTTATTTTTTGTACGACCAAGGTAATGGAGTGCCGAAAGCAGTCCTGTCCAAGTGTACTGTTTGCCTGCCAACAATTTTTGCAGGAGAATTATATGAAAGAGATTTCTCTCCAAGAATTGGCAGCTATAGGAGGAGTGGCCCCATCTTATTTAAGTAGATTATTTACCAAGGAATTGGGGATTAATTATACCGATTATTTAAACCAAATTCGCATGGAAAAAGCAAAGGAATTATTAGCGATTCCACACATCAAAGTATTAGAGGTTGCGTCAAAAGTGGGCTTTAATAATCCTCATTATTTTACTCGCGTGTTTAAAAAATTTACAGGAATGACCGCTCAGGAGTATCAATTGGAAAGAGTCGGGCTTTCATGAAGGAAAAACTACGCAACATCTCACTTTATCAGCGATTATTAATTATTATTATTGTTTTAGCACTATTTCCTTTACTCATTTTTAGCTATACGGGTTATAAGATGTTTTCCAATCTTATGCTTAAAATGATTGCCGAATCGAACTTGAAAACGATGGAGCAGGTACAATTGCAATCAGAGCGTATTTATGAAGATATTAACGATATTTTGACCAGGGTGTCGATCCATCCTGATGTACAAAGGATGATGAATGAAGAGTCCATTAGTGAGTGGGACTCCTATATGGAAGCCCGAAATTTTTCGGAATTTACCAATAATCTATTGGTTAGTCATTCGGAAATCGCTAATATTAGTATAATAAATTTCAATGGAAAGCGGATTGACAGCCTAGGGAGATTCCTACCGATACAATTGGATGATAAAATGGCTAAAATGGTAAAACAATTAAAAACAAGGTCGGTAGCCATCGGTTCAATCCATCATACCCAGTCAGGGGAAAACTTGATTTCCTTCGGCAAAATGATCGTTGATGTCAAAAGCGGGAAACCCTTAGGATTAGTCACTCTTGATGTTAATCTGGAAATTTTAGACGAAGAATTTAAGAAGGTCACCTTATTAAAATCCGGTTATGTCTACTTATTAAATGAGAAGAATCAAGTCATCTATCATCCTTCTAAAAGTGTCGGACAACAAATGGAAAAGTTACCTGAAACCGAAAAGCATTATTTTTTGAAGAAAGGCCAGAATGGTGAAGATTATCTTTATTTAATAAAGAAATTACCTTCCACTCATTGGGTGCTTACTGGGATCATCCCATATAAAGAAGTCACAGATGAAAATGTATTTATTCGGAATGCATTTTTTGTGTTTCTGATTTTGATGATGATTGCTCTGTTATTTGTCGCGTTTTTACTAAAAAAGGTTCTAGTAAATCCAATTAGTAAGATGCAAACACTAATGAATTCGGTTCAAGAGGGGAACTTCCAAGTAAGGACGAAGTTCCACAGGAATGATGAAATCGGAAAACTAGGTGCCGCCTTTAATGGTATGGTTGCACAAATTGATAATTTGATTGAGCGGGTCTATCAAGTGGAATTGAATGAATCAAGAGCCTTGCTGCTTCAAAAACAAGCTGAATTAGAGGCATTACAGGAAAGAATTACGCCGCATTTTCTTTATAACACCCTTAATTCGATTAGCTGGTTTGCCAATCAAAAGGGAATTCGGGAAATTGAATATGTGATTGATTCCTTAAGCAATATGCTTCGATATAGCGTGGGTAATGGCTCGAACTTAGTACGTCTTAAGGATGAATTCGCGTATATAAAACTATACGCAGAAATCATCGACTTTCGCTTTGATGGCTCGATTACATTTACCTATTCTTTATCACCGTCATTAGAGGATGTTCTCATACCACGATTATCCCTTCAACCAATTGTAGAAAATGTAGTGAAATATGCCTTTGATCATACTGAAACCTTTAAAAAGATTGAGGTATCAGCCTTTGAAGAGGGAGATCAGGTTTGGGTGATGGTTAAAGATAATGGTGACGGTATATCGAATGAAAAAGTCAATCGAATTAATGAAAGTTTGAACGTATTTGGGTACGATTTATCTGCACAATTGACGAGGAAGGAAGAATTTGAGCATGTTGGCGGTATTGGATTAAAAAATGTACATCAACGACTTAAGCTAACGTTTGGAGAAAAATATGGTGTCCAATTGCAAAGTCGGATTGGTGAAGGAACCATAGTTAGAGTGAAACTTCCTTTAAAAAAGATTTCTTAGTGAAGGAAAGTAAATCGTTTAGTTAGTCATTATTATTTGGGTCTAAAAAGGCGGGACTAAAATGAGTAAGATTATTGTCATCGGCAGCATGAATATGGATATTGTCAATCATGTGGAAAACCATCCACAGCCAGGTGAGACCATCAAAGGGTGGGGAACTGCTTATCATCCAGGTGGGAAAGGTGCTAACCAAGCAGTTGCTGCCGCACGTTCAGGGGGACAAGTAGTGATGGCCGGAGCGGTTGGAACGGATTCTTTTGCCGGAAAGCTGGTTAGTACGCTCCAGGATGAAGGAATCCATACAGATTTTATATTGAAGAAGGAAGGTACATCCGGAATTGCATTCATTACGGTTGATTCATCCGGTGAGAATACTATTATTCTATCAGAAGGATCTAATGGGAAATTCATGCCTGATGATCTGGTAAGGATTTTCGGTATGCTAGAAAGTGGTGATATTATTCTGGCCCAGAATGAAATTCCATGGCAAACAACCGAATATGCGATTCAAACAGCTCATAAAAAAGGAGTACACGTCATTTTGAATCCTGCTCCAGCTGTTAAAGTGCCAAAGCAACTGTTTCCATTAATTGATACACTTATATTAAATGAAACGGAAGTAGAAGCCATCACGAATACCCCAGTTCCGGACATCAATCAAGCGCGAATGGCAGCAAAACAATTAAACGAATCGGGAATAAAAGAAGTAATCATTACGCTCGGAAAAAATGGTTCCCTTTATCGTAATCAGGAAGGATTGGATATTTTTACGCCGTCCTTTTCCGTAAATGCTGTTGATACGACCTCGGCTGGGGATACATTTATTGGTGCATTTGCTGTAGAAAGTGGTTTGGGACATCCTATCCAAGAGTGCCTTCAATATGCTACTGCTGCGGCAGCGTTGGCGGTGACCTTGAAGGGAGCTCAAAGTTCCATCCCCACTCGGGAAAAGATTCTAGCATTCTTGAAATCAATGGAAAAGTAGGCAGGTAAAGCAATCCTCGAACCCAATAATGGCTCGAGGTTTTTTAATGGATATATTTCTAGTAAATCTGATATATGATTTTTTCAACAAAGTAATTTGTATGCCTAAAAGCTACCAAAAATATAAACAAGGATTGAAAAGGAAGCATGAGAACCGTCCCTATGCTTCTTTTATTATTCTAGAAAAATAATTCAAATCACTTGGTTCAATCGTACAAGCCTTATTTTTCTTATTGCATCTACTATATTGTAATTCAATTTCCTTTATAGGAGGTGCTAAAATAAGTGCCAACTGTTTCTATTGTGAGTATTTTTACAAGAGGTGCTAGATCTAGTGAAACGCCTGAACTCCGTACTGCTAGAGTTCAAGCAGATATTAGAAGAGCTAATGAAGTATGGTCTACTGGTTTTGCACCAGGGGTAAGCTGTGGAATTAACTTTGTTTTACTGAGAGAGTTCTATCGCCCGGAAATCACAATTGATGCCGGGACAGTAACAGCAGGTGTAGGCGATCAGCGAATTATAGATCTTATTAATGAAACAAGAGCCCAGGTAAATAATGCAACAGCTATCTATCTTGTTTATTTAAGTGGTCAAACCTTTAGTGGTGGCGCTGTTGGGAATGCCGGTCCACGTTTTGAAAATTTTTTCAATATCAATAACTTTACAATCTTTGGCCGTGCAGCTTTAAGTGATGGTGCTTTTGAAACATATTTACTTGCCCATGAGGTAGGACACGTTTTATTTGGACGCTTCTTGAGTGAAGATATAAATAGCTTTACGGTAAATGATCCTTCAAATCCTGGCGATCCGCATAACAATAATCCGCAAAATATTATGTTCCCATTTGTCCCTGCCATGAATCCATTCTTAAATAGCCAACAGTGTGCAACTGCGAGCCAAAGTAGGGTTTTATTGGAAAACGCTGCAAGCACAGCTGGTTTAACAGCAATGGGGTTTGCAGGTGCCGCAGCTGGGGGAGGATTTGCAGCTAGTGGAAGCTCATTCGGTCCTATGGTTAATGATGAATCATTTGATCAAATGGAGAGTAGTGATCCGTGCGGCTGCTCTGGCGAACATCATCACAATCATCCTCACCATCACCATCACCATCATGACATGCATAACAATCCGAAGATCGTCAGAAAACTTAACAAACGTGTAGATTGTTTGGTTAAAAACATAGGTCCAGACAAACCAGAAATTTTCCCTAAACCGCCAAAGAAGCATAAAAAGGATTGTTATTAATTCCGAAACTGAAAATATAGAAGAAACAATTTAGATTTTTGCAAGGAAAAGAGGCTGCTCTGCAGCCTCTTTGGTATATTATAGAGAAAAAGGAATATGACCAAAAGGAAATGATTTCCCTAAGGAGTGGCAATTATGGCACGTGTTTTATTTATTAATGGTGGATCAGAAGGACATATCAATCCAACCATTGGTGTGGTACAAGAGCTTATTTCACACGGAGAAGAGGTCGTGTACTTTACGATAGAAGCATTTCGAGAACGTATGGAAAAAACAGGAGCAACGGTTCGAACCATTGACGGTGAAAAATTTATCAAAGCTTTTATATCAGGTGGAAGAAATTATTTACCCGAAAGAATCAACGGTCTATTGCGTACGGCAGATATTATGATCCCTAGTGTTCTGAAGCAAATTGAAGGAGAACATTTTGACTATATCATCCATGATTCCATGTTTGGCTGCGGACGGTTATTGGCACAAATACTTAAACTTCCGGCAATTAATTCCTGTACTTCTTTTGCCCAGACGAAAGCATCCTTCGATAAAATGTTGGAACATCTTTCACAAAATATCCCAACAGAAGTTGTAAAAACAATCATTGATGAATTTCAAAACCTGACAACAAATATTAAAGAAAAATATGATATTGAAATCCATTCCCCTTATGAGGTTTTTTGTAACCCGGCACCGCTTACGATCGTTTATACCACAAGGGAGTTTCAACCTTTAGGAGAAACATTTGACCAATCTTACAAATTTGTAGGTCCATCCATTTCTTTACGATCAACCCAAGAAAACTTTGACCTTTCTGCAATTCAGGGAAAAGACCTAATTTACATATCACTGGGTACTGTATTTAACCAAGCAATGGATTTCTATAAGCTTTGTTTGAAGGCCTTTGAAAACACTGACCATATTGTTGTCATGTCTATTGGGGAAAAAGCACAACTATCTGATTTGGGGGAGATTCCTAAAAACTTCTTTGTTAAAAATTATGTTCCGCAAACCGAGTTGTTGAAATACACCAAATTATTTATCACCCATGGTGGTATGAACAGCACGAATGAAGCTCTCTATAACGGAGTACCGTTAATTGTCATCCCTCAAAGCGCTGATCAGCCTATAATCGCCGGTCAAGTTGTTAAAATTGGAGCCGGTATTACCTTACAAATGCAAAACTTGACTTCCGCTCAACTACGTGAAGGCGCAGATCATGTATTAAATCACCCATCTTATCAAAATGCTGTTGGGAATATTAGGGAATCCTTTCGAAAATCGGGTGGCTACCAGCAAGCTGTTGATGAGATTTTCGAATTTACATGTGAATATTAATGTTTGAAGAATTTCTCTGAGCACATCATTTTTAGTATAGGAGGGCACAACATGTGTTTTTAAAAGGGTGGCGTTCGCTGCCTTTTTAATTTTCATTCGGGAAAGTCAAGTAGCAGTTGAAAGAAAAAAGTGGCATTCATCAATGGTAAATATGAACCCATATAAATTCTTAGAATACAAGACATATGCCCAAGAACATTTACCCAATAATGCATAAACTCTACTGTAAATTTAAATGAGGAGGATGAACATGATTCCTAATTATTATGCCCATAATACAACATATGATAGGGTTGGTTTAGGGGGACCAGGTTCAGGTTTTGGTTTTGCACCAGGTCTTGGATTTGGAGCTCCAGGATTTGGTTTTGGCTATCCACACCACCATCATTACT
This sequence comes from Neobacillus cucumis, assembly GCF_002860255.1. Classification (GTDB taxonomy): domain Bacteria; phylum Bacillota; class Bacilli; order Bacillales; family Cytobacillaceae; genus Neobacillus; species Neobacillus cucumis_A. The sequence goes on along the minus strand of NZ_PGVE01000012.1, from coordinate 228,016 downwards.
ACCCATACCATCATCACCATTTCTACCCATACCATCACCACCACTATTTCTACCCTTATTAAGTTTTGAAATATTAAAAGAACCGCTTCAGGTAACAGAGTGCTTCCCTATAAGACATGGCTGTCATCAGGAATAATATGAAAGAGCCTAAAATATACAAGTTTTTATGCACTACTTGTATATTTCAGGCTTTTTTACATACATAAATCTTACACTTTATAAGCATTTTTTTTAATTGCCAACTACAATTGTTATAAAAAAAGGGGAATTTCTTAATAAAACAGGGAATTATAGTCAAGAAAAAGGGGAAGAAGCATGAGAACCGTCCCCATGCTTCTAAAAAGGTCGAAAAGTGCAATCGCTTCCATGGATTTTATTTGTTTACCCTTGTGCTGGGTTCAGGTTATAATAGGGTTTATTAATTTAGGATATCGAAATAAACACAGAAAAGGGAAAAAATTCTATTTATAGAAAGGCGATGGACTTTGAATACACCTAGTGGAAAAAAACGAATACAGCTGGCAATACTTTTAGGGTCACTTGGACTATTAGGTCCTTTTACAATCGATACGTATTTGCCGTCTTTTCCAACGATTGTAAAAGATTTTGATACGACCGTTTCACTTGTACAAATTAGTTTAACTTCCTGTTTATTAGGATTGGGATTAGGACAATTGGTGATTGGTCCTTTAAGTGATGTGAAAGGCCGCAAAAAACCTTTGCTATTTTTTATAGCCCTTTACTTACTCGCTTCGGTTACCTGCTCGTTAGCTCCAAATATCTATTTCCTTATCATCGCTCGTCTCCTCCAGGGCTTTGCTGCGGCAGGCGGACTGGTTATTTCTAGAGCCATTGTTAGAGATTTATTCAGTGGAAGAGAACTGACAAAGTTCTTTACGATGATGGTGCTTGTGGGGAACCTCGGGCCGATTGTGGCACCGATTGCCGGAGGAGGGATTCTTGCTTTTACTAATTGGCATGGAGTCTTTATTGCTTTGGCATGTGTTGGTGCGGTGTTGCTTTTCACCGTTTCATTTAAATTAGAAGAAACGCTTCCAGAAGAAAAGCGTGTTCCGAGTAATTTACCTCAAATCATGCAGAACTTTGGTTCTTTATTCAAAGATCGAACGTTCATGGGATACGCATTCACCCAAGGTTTTACGATTGCTGGGATCTTTGCCTATGTATCTGGCATTCCATTTGTCTATCAGAATATATACGGAGTTACCCCTCAACAATTTAGCTTATTATTTGGGGTCAATGGATTAGCATTGATTATTGGAAGTCAGATGGTCGGCCGCTTGGCTGACACCATTCCGGAACGGACATTCTTAAAGATTGGGTTAGCCATCGCTAACATCGCAGGTGCAAGTTTATTAATCGCTTTACTCTTAAAGGCACCTCTCATCGCTGTTGCGATCCCAGTATTCTTTTTTGTCTCGTCCATTAGTATTATCGGAACCACCTCTTTTGCCTTGGCGATTGAGACACAAGGACATATTGCGGGCAGTGCTTCTGCTTTATTAGGTTTATTGCCATTTGTCCTTGGATCCATAACAGCTCCACTTGTTGGAATTGCAGGGGCGTATACTGGTGTTCCTATGGGCGCGCTCATCTTTGGTGCTAGTTTTCTAGCATTCTTATCTTATTATATTTTAGTCCGTAAAGCGTCATTAAAGGTACAACTATCCACTGACCCGTGCGCAATGAAGAAAACCGGTGCTTAATTTAAAAGGAGAACACATTCCGCTTACCTGCGAATGTGTTCTCCTTTTTTACTAACCAAGATTATCCATGATCATCTTTCTAAAAGAACTTTTCTAGATATATGGTTTATGATAAACTAACTAAGTCAAATAGGACTTTTATTATATAGGTAATAATCTATTTCATCCCATACATAATAGTTGGTCCTCTATTTTTAAAATAAATAGGTTTTAACAATGATAGATATCATTTTACTAGAACAACTCTATAGGATTGATACATAGATATAAGAAATTTTTTCAATCTTCATTATTTTTCTTTGAATACTTTCATGTTTTTATATCACCATTTTTTGTATAAATTCTAATCGAAATTCATTTTTATAACCAGGGGAATGAGGTCCATATGAAATTTAGAACAAAGCTTTATGGTGGATTAATATTGATGTTACTTTTTAACATTATCTTTCTAGTTGTTTTAATTAAGATGATTAATCAACAGAATGTTACGATGAATTCACTTGTTTCAGATTTAGATGAGAGGAAGCTGTTGGCTTCTACGATTGAGTTTGAAATAGGTAACATGGGAAGAGAGCTGAGTGAGATTGCCTCCATACCACCTGATCAGGTACTTCCACAAGTAGTGAACGAATGGGAGCAATCCCGGTTAAATATTCGCTCTTCCATCGAAACCCTTGGAAAAATGGATTCCCGTAAAGAAACGCAGGACCTGATTTCTAAATTTAACACGATTTATAAAACCTATGAAGAAGTCGGTAATCAGATCATTATTTTACAAAAGACGGAGAGAAATGCGAATTTCGACAAGCTGATTTGGGGAGATGTCAAGCGCGATCGGGCTCGACTCGAACAAATGACCGATTTGTTATATACCTTGCAGGAACAGGAAATGAAAGATCAACTACTAAGATCGAGACAAACCTATAATCTTGAGTTAAATATGATTTATATCTTTGTTGCCATTGGTTTTCTCCTCAGTCTGGTTGTCGCGATTTGGATCATTAGGGGGTTAACAAAAAATCTGGACAGGGTCACTTCCGTAATGAGCAATGTAGCTCAGGAGCATGGGTCACAATTCCCTCGAATTGAGGTATCAACGAAGGACGAGATTGGTAAGATATCCACTGCTTATAATCGAATGGCTCAAAGTTTGGAAGAAAAAGCGGAGCACGAAAAAGCCCTAATCGAAAAAGCAGAGGAACATAGCTGGCGTAAATCAAAAGTGGCTCAGATTACTTCCATGTATACGTCCGTGGAAGATTTTACGACATTGTCCCGTTTATTTATCCAGCATATCACACCGATGGTTGAAGCCCATTATGGTGTCTTTTATATAAAAGAATGTGGAAATAGTGATCAGCGTCTAGTAAGCAGAGCTTCTTATGCCTTTCATTCTGATTCGGAAATCTCAAGGAGTTTTCATCTAGGTGAGGGACTTGTTGGTCAAGTGGCGGCAGAAAAGAAACCGATCGTGATATCTGACATTCCTGATAATTATGTGAAAATTACTTCTGGAGTTGGCGAGGCCTCTCCCAATTATCTCTATCTTCTACCGGCTGAATTTGAAGGAGAGGTGTTGGCTGTTCTGGAGGTAGCCTCTTTTAAACCATTTAATGAGGTCCAACAAGCCCTTCTTAATGAAGTTATGGCCCATATCGGTATTACCATCAACAGTATTGGAAATCGAATGCAGGTCAAAGATCTATTACAAGAATCACAGGCCTTAACAGAAGAACTCCAAAGCCAATCAGAAGAGCTGCAGCAGCAGCAAGAGGAATTAAGAATTATTAACGAAGAGCTAGAGGTACAGTATCAAAATACGCAGCAGAAAAAAGAGGAACTGGAGAAATTCAGTATTGCTCTTGAGGAAAAAGCACAGGAACTGGCACTTACCTCCCAATATAAATCCGAATTTCTTGCCAATATGTCCCATGAGCTGCGCACCCCTTTAAATAGTTTATTAATTCTAGCTCAAATGCTCATGGAAAAAAATACGGGGAATTTAACAGAAAAGCAATTGGAATATATCCAAACCATTCATTCTTCTGGTAATGATTTACTTCATTTAATTAATGAAATTTTAGATTTAGCCAAAGTTGAGGCTGGAAAAATTGATGTTATTCAGGAAGACGTTCCATTTGAAAAAATAACTACTTTTGTGGAAAGAAATTTTTCACCTTTAGCTCGACAAAAACGTTTGAAGTTTTCGATTACCTTAGATGAGGATTTACCAAATTTCCTTTACACCGATGAGCATCGTCTGAATCAAATTTTGAGAAACCTTTTATCGAACGCCTTTAAATTTACTGATCAAGGAAGTATTTCCCTCATTATTAAAAAAGTGATTCAAAATGAAACAGATCCATTCATCAGTTTTACCATTGCTGACACGGGAATTGGAATTTCAAAAGATAAGCAGCAATTAATTTTTAATGCTTTTATGCAAGCAGATGGGACGACCAGCCGGAAATATGGGGGGACAGGCTTAGGTTTATCCATAAGTCGTGAGTTCGCCCACTTGCTCGGGGGCTTTATTGATTTAACAAGTGAAGAAGGGGCCGGAAGTTCCTTTACGCTTTACTTGCCAATGATTTATTCGAAAGAAAGTGAAAATCAATTACCGTCCCATTTGGAAACGGCTGCTGCTCTTCAGGAAGAGGAAAGTCATTCCACACTTAGGCAGGAGTTTCAACAGGATTCAAACGTGATCGCAGAAGACTCTATACGCGAATACTCGTTAATGAATGGGAAGAAACTTTTGATCGTCGATGACGATATGCGAAATATTTATGCTTTATCCTCCGCACTTGAGGAATATGAAATCGAAGTGTTTTTCGCAGAAAACGGCAGAGAAGGAATTGAAGTGTTACAAGAAAATCCAGATATGGATCTCATTTTGATGGATATTATGATGCCGGAAATGGATGGATTTGAGGCTATGCGCATCATCCGAACGAAACCGGAATTTCAGGATTTACCTATTATTGCGTTAACTGCCAAGGCAATGAGACATAACCGAGAAGAATGTATTGAAGCTGGTGCATCAGATTACATTAGCAAACCCATTGATTTAGATCAACTCTACTCACTGATACAGGTTTGGCTATATAGATAGGCGGAGAAGACCATGAACGATTTCGATCAGAACCAGTTAGTTGAGCCGCTGCAGAAAATGGAGATTGAGTTACTGCTTGAAGCCATTAATCGCCATTATGGATATGATTTTCGAAACTATTCTGCTCCCTTCACTCAAAGAAGAATTTTGAATCGAATAGCTGCGGAAAAGTTAAAGACAGTTTCAGGATTACAGGAAAAAGTTTTACATGATCCTCTGGTGATGGATAAATTGTTTCATGATTTTTCAATTAATGTAACAGAAATGTTTAGGGATCCCACTTTTTTTAAGGCTCTACGAAAAAAGGTCATTCCGATGGTAAAAGACTATCCTGCGATCCGAATCTGGCATGTAGGCTGCGGCTCTGGGGAAGAAGTTTATTCGATGGCTATTTTGTTACATGAAGAAGGAATATTAGATAAAGCAAAGATTTATGCGACCGATATCAATCAGTTCAATTTAGAAAAAGCAAAACAAGGATCTTTTCCCTTAGAAAAAATGAAACTTTACACAACGAACTACATTCAATCTGGAGGGGAAAAGGCGTTTTCAGAGTATTATTCAGTAAAAAATGAATCAGCAGCTTTTCATTCGTTTTTAAAAAGAAATGTTGTCTTTTTCCAGCATAATTTGGTTACTGATCAATCGTTTAACGAGTTTCATATAATTATTTGCCGGAATGTGATGATTTATTTTAATAGAACCTTGCAAAATCATGTTCATCACTTATTGTACGAAAGTCTATTTTATTCAGGTTTTTTAGGGCTTGGAAAAAGAGAGGAGATACGTTTTACCGATTATGCAAAAAACTATGAAGTACTCCATTCAGCAGAAAAACTTTACCGAAAAAACAAATAAACCAGACACGGAAATGATAAATATTTTAATGGTGGACGATCTCAAGGAAAATTTAATCGCATTGGAAGCCGTTCTCTCTTCCCCCAATTATCATTTGGTTACTGCCAGGTCGGGGGAAGAAGCGTTAAAATGCATTCTTAAACAAGATTTTGCGGTCATTTTGCTGGATGTTCAAATGCCGGGACTGAATGGTTTTGAAACGGCAAAGCTGATTAAAGCCAGAAAAAAATCAAAGAATATTCCCATTATCTTTATCACCGCGATCAGTCAAGATATGGAACACGTTCTCCATGGGTATTCGGTAGGGGCCATTGATTACATATTTAAACCATTTAATCCTGAAGCCTTAAAACGAAAGGTAGAGGCATTTGTAAAAATTCATCAAAGTCATAGAGAAAGTTTAAAACAAACCGAATGGAAAAATTCGATGGAACTTGAGGAAGTCAATCTTAAGTTGAATCGAACAACCATTGATTTAAATAAAACGGAGACTCTTGCAAAGGTAATAGGAGATACCTTGCTGGACACGATCGTTACCTTTGATGCATCCGGGATGATTTTATCGATCAATCCGATGGTTCAAAAAATGTTTGGCTATTACGAAGAGGAATTAATAGGGAAGCATTTAACCGCCATTCTCCCTGTGATCAAGGAAGAGGTTGATCGAATGGCTCCCTTGTCCATTCATTCCCTAACAAAGTCCGCTACAGGAAAAATACTTGAGGGTGTAGCCATTCAGAAAAATAAGAACCGCTTTCCTGTCGATGTCCAAATTGGAAAAGTAATCATCGAAAACCACTCTCTTTTTGTTTGTACGATACGTGATGTAACGGAACGGAAAGAAATAGAGAAAATAAAAAATCAACAATTCAATCTTCTTAAAAGAGTAGTAGAAGAGCGGACATTGGACTTGTTGTCTACAAATGAGAAATTGAAAGAGGAAATTAAGGAGCGGAAAAAAGTAGCGGATGACCTATTTGTATCACTTGAACGGTCTAAAAAAATCTTTGATGCAAGCCCTTGTTTGATGGCCATACGTTCCATAAGGAATGGAAGATTTATCGATGTGAACAAAGCATGGCTCCATTTTACAGGCTATGAATATGTAAAAGTAAAGGATCAAGTTTTTGACTGGGCTCTTTTTACATGTATAGACGGAAATAAGGTCGATTTATGTGATCTTCAATTGAATGAGACGTTGTGCAATCTAAAGGTATTTTACCAATCCAAGAACGGAGAAAGGCGCTGCGGATTGTTATCTACCGAAATCATTGATATACAAGACGAAGCATGTGTTCTAATCTTGGTTAATGATATTACCGAACGGGATCATCTAGAAAAAGAAATGCTTCGTTTAGATAGACTAAATCTTATAGGTGAGATGGCTGCCGGAATTGCTCATGAAATCCGAAATCCCATGACAACCGTCCATGGTTTTTTACAAATGTGGAAATCTAACAACCAACCGCTTTCCCCTCAATTCATTGATGTCATGCTGGATGAACTTAACCGGGCCAATAGTATCATTAAAGAGTTTTTAACTCTTGCCAAAAATAAAGCTAGTAATAAAACCAAACAATCTCTGCCTAAAATCATAGATGCCATTCTTCCTTTAATCAATGCAGAAGCGATACTTGCTGGGAAAAGAGTACAGTATGATTTCGAACCATGCCCTAATCTCTTCTTAGATGAGAAAGAAATTCGGCAGCTTTTCTTGAATCTTGCCTTAAATGGACTGGAGGCGATGGAGATTGGAGGTACTCTAACTGTTCGAACCTACAGTGAAAAGGATATGGTTATTTTAGAGGTGAAGGATGATGGGTATGGAATTAAACCAGACATCCTTGAAAAAATAGGAACACCTTTTTTCACAACAAAGGAGCAGGGGACTGGATTGGGCTTGGCTGTTTGTTATAGTATCGCCGACCGGCACCAGGCAAAAATTAAGGTTCAATCAGGGAAGGACGGAACGTGTTTTTCCATTTGTTTTAATCGCTATTCACCTGAAACGCCGTACTTGAATGGTGTGAAACAGTGAAGAATAAAGGGTTGATCTTAGTTGTTTCCGCCGTCTTTTTCTGTGGTTTACTAGGGTTTTTTTACAAAGCCTTCGCGGCAAAAAAACCGACTGTTGCGGTCGTTTTGAAGGAGTCAAAGTCGGAGTATTGGGATATCATGGCCTCTGGAATGGAAAAGGGGTTTAAAAACTTTGGAGTAAAGGGGAAAATTTATGCTCCTGACCAAAAGAATGAGGATCAACTCTCTCTTTTGAAAAAGGTATTAAAGGAAAAACCGGATGCATTGATCTTTTCTCCGCAAAGGCCTAACGCATCTATACCCATTTTAAAGGAATTTAAAAAGGAACATATTCCGGTGTTGCTGGTTGATACGGAGGTTAATTGGCCGGATCAAACGTCGTTTGTTGGAACCGATAACTTATCATTAGGTAAAAAAGCCGGGGAGCTTTTATCCTCGAAGCTGCAGCCTGGTGACAAGGTAGCACTTGCTGGCTGGGTTTCAGAGGATACCGTAAGTGTCGATCGGATTCGAGGAGCGAAAGAAGCTTTACATCGAGTTGGTATTGATACGATTGGCGGGAATATACCTGATTATGGCAACGATTCAGAAGTTAAGGCACTTATCTCTAAGGCGCTTAAAGAAGATCCTGATATTAAAGGTGTTTTTGCATCCAATGACGGGATGGCTTTAGAAGTCATCAAATATTTAAATGAAAAAGGCTTAAATATACCGGTTGTCGGGGCAGACGGAATTATCGATATGTTGAAGTATGTCAAAAATGGAACGTCGAAAGGCTCAGTGGCCCAGAATCCATATGATATGGGCTATATAAGTGTGGAAAATGCCTTAAAGGCTGTTAAAGGGCAAAGTGTAGAAAAGAAAATTAACAGTGGCGTCGACATTATTACAAAGGATAATGCGCAAAGCAAAATCGAGTTTTTAGATGGAATATTAAAAAACTAGAGTTTCTAAAAAGATAAAATGAAAGGAGATCACATTTCGATAAGTAACGAATGTGGTCTCCTTTATTGATCTACTATTAATCTCAATAAAATCATAAAGGTTTGGATAGTTCCTTTCACCTAATTTTATCTTGCTTAATCCGTATATCTAACACCTTTTAAAATCATCTTGACTTTCATTTTCGTATCTTGGACAATGTTTTTTTGAAATTCCTTTGCTTTTTTGAAGGCATCCATCATTCCTGATGCTAGGATCTTAATTTCTCTAGTTCCTACTGGTTCTTCTAATACAAAAATATATTCTTTCATGCTGTTTCACCTTTCGAGTTGTAATTTTAATATAATTATATATGATTTTGTAAGCGATTACCAGTATTTTATGTGAACGTTTGCAAAAAAATATATTACTAAAATTGTTGTTTTCCAAAAAGAAAGCGGGGAACCCGCAGAAGAACCATCCCCATGCTTCTTTAGTGGTATATAATTAGATTAAATAGAAATCGGATTGATCCAATGCAAGGGGTAGGAAGCACGAGAACCGTCCCCATGCTTCCAAAGAAAAGAGGTAGAGTGTGATGCCGTTTGAGATTGTTCGAAATGATCTTACGAAGATGGATGTTGATGTGATTGTGAATGCTGCGAATTCAGGGCTGAAGATGGGCGGGGGTGTATGTGGAGCTATTTTTCGGGCGGCCGGGGCCAGTGAGTTGCAAGCAGCTTGTAAAAGAATAGGTGGCTGCAAGACAGGAGAAGCGGTGATTACGGATGGGTTTAACTTGAATGCCAAATATATCATTCATACGCCTGGACCTATTTGGCAGGGAGGCACCCATCATGAAGCTGCCCTATTAAATGACTGTTATCTTAACTCCTTGAAGCTGGCGAGAGCTCATCAATGTGAATCGATTGCCTTTCCTTTCATTTCGACTGGCATTTATGGTTATCCAAAAGAAGAAGCATTGCAGATAGCGGTATCCGCCATCAGTTCTTTTCTGATGAACCATGACATGCTCGTTTATCTAGTGGTTTTTGATAAGAGTTCCTTCGGGTTAAGTAAAAAATTATTTACCTCTATTAATGAATATATAAATGAACATTATGTAGAGGAATCCGAAATTACTTTTAGTAGAAAAAGAGAAGAGCCCTATTTATTAGATTCAGAGCAGGAAGAAGAAGTTATTGAGTATTTTGCAGAAGCACAATATGAATTAGAATTAGTAGATTTGCTAGACCAGCTAGATGAAACTTTTTCAGATCGGCTGCTTCGTTTGATTGATGAAAAAGGGATGACGGATGTGGATACGTATAAACGGGCTAATATCGACAGGAGGTTATTCTCCAAAATTCGCAAGGAAGACGATTATACTCCGAAAAAGAAAACCGCTGTTGCTTTTGCGATTGCGTTACAATTAAGTCTAGAGGAAACGAATCAACTGCTCGAAGCTGCCGGATATACGTTATCCCGCAGCAGTAAATTCGATGTGATTATTGAGTTCTTTATTCAACAAGCGAATTTCAATATTCATGAAATCAATGAAGCTTTATTTACTTTCGATCAGCCATTGCTCGGAGCTTAAAATGTCGCTTTCCAAGCGACCATTTCGTTTCTGATGAATGATATTCTTTCATTATCAAGTAACGGAGGATGATGATTCATGAAAAGGAATGTAACTGAATTAGTATTTATTTTAGATAAAAGCGGCTCAATGGCAGGGCTTGAAGCAGATACCATTGGCGGCTTTAATGCCATGCTTAAGAAACAGCAAAAAGCAGAAGGAAAAGCGATAGTCACAACGGTATTATTCGATCACCGATACGAAGTATTACATGATCGAATCAATGTAAAGGGCATTTCACCGCTTACTGAAAAGGATTACGAGGTAGGAGGCAGTACAGCGTTATTTGATGCCATTGGATTTACCATTCAAAAAATCGTCAATCTTCAAAAGAGAACAAGTGAAGAAGAAAGGGCAGACAAGGTACTGTTCGTTATCACTACGGATGGGATGGAAAATGCCAGCCGGGAATACACAGCGGAAAAAATAAAAAGAATGGTTCAGTTCCAAAAAGAGAAGTATGACTGGGAGTTCTTATTCCTTGGAGCTAACATTGATGCCATCTCAATGGCTGCACGTTTTGGAATTGATGAGGACTTCGCAGTGGATTACCATGCCGACGAACGTGGAACGCAATTAAATTATGAAGCTGTTAATGAAGCTGTTAGTGATCTTCGAAGCGGTAAAAGGATCAATCGAAACTGGAAAAAAGGGATTGAGAGGGATTTTAATCGGCGTTCGAGGAATCAATAAAGGACTCGATGATCTTATTTGGGCTATCCAATTTGGAAAGTGATAGACTTGAATAGGTTTATTAAAGGATATCATTTAAGTTGAGGTAACTTATATTAATAGTCTGTAAATTTAGAATAATAAATATTTCAAGTAATTTATGAAATGGTTTAATAATGTTAAGATATGGAAAATCGTCTTCTTTTTTCTTTGAAAGCTTGTATGATAGGACTGTACTACAAAATGCAAGCATTCAAGGAGGAATAAAAATGAAAACTTTCAAAAAGTGGTTATTTGCTTTGATGTCAGCATTGTTGTTACTTGGAGCCGCTACCGCATGCTCAAATGCTAGTTCAAAAACGGAGGATCCAAACACCCAGCAAACTGATGATGGCTCAAAAACAGATGATGGCTCAAAAACAGATGATGGTTCTCAAACAGACGATGGTTCTCAAAGTGATAATGGAGATTCGAGTCAATAAGGAAATTCATTTTATCAGTTGACTCGCATGTAGGAAATCTTACAGTTTTTTAAACAGACGACTGGAAAAAGCTGATTTCAAAACTTGACAATTTAGTCTCTTGAAATCAGCTTTTTTTAAAGTTTTTTAAAACTTCAGACGATCCAATCTATTTTCTTTAGTATGCTAGTTTTTCTTATTTTTCTTACTAATATTTTCCTCTTTCGAAGAATTTTTGTTGCTGTGGATTGCTTCTTCGTTCACATTAGCTACTGAAGTCGGTTCGTGACTTTCACTTTCATTTTCCTTCATAACAGGTGAATCTGTTAATGTCCCGTTCGCTTTATCCTTATTACTTCCAGATACTTCTTGTTTATTTATCTTTTCTTTAACAACAAGGGAGCCTGTGCGTTTTTCGCGGGTATCTTCTTTTTTATCCTCCTTCATTATACTCTCAATATCGGGATTTCCTTCCACTATCAAAATATCTGGGCTTTCCGTCATAACTTCTTCTTGCGCCTTAACGGCCTTGAGTAGCGTGACTGCTTCCGTTGCCGATGGGACAGAACGCTCCTCAATTCGTGCTTTTTCTTTTCTAATGATATCTTGTACCTGTTTTGTTTCTTGAATTTTTCGCTTGCCTACAATCACTTCTTCAACGACTACAGGTGTTTTCGTTACTTCTATTCGTTCTTCCGTAATGGGAATACGAATGATTTCATTCTCTGTAAATGATTTGCCATCGACCTTTCCATCAATGACAGGACGTCGCTCAATATATACTTCTTCTCGAGTTAGGGGAACATAAATAGTTTGCTGTTCCTCCACTACTTCTTTATGGAGCTGTAATTCTCCGACTTGGACTCGCTCTTTTGTAACATCAAGCTGTTCTTCACGAAGTCGGATAGCTGTTGTTTTTTCGGTCTCAAATTGTGCTTCAGTAATAGGGCCGTCGTTATTTATTTTCGTATCAGCCAGCAAGATGATTTTTCCATTAATATTTATTTCCTTTTCACACTGTTTTGCCGTATATAATGGTAGTCCCCTTTCCATAAGCCTGCTAGACACAGCGCTTGATGGGCTTCCACCCATTCCTACCATCATTAAGGAAAAAAAGTTTTGCATCATGACACCAGCTAAAGTATTCACTTGTATATCTGCTTCTACCATTACTCCAGTTTGGGAAGTAATCAACGGAATGTCACTTCGATACTTTGCCACAACCATCATATCTGTTTCACGATAACCCTTACGTTTCAATTCTTCGATCGCAAACATGACTTCTTGCTCAGAATTAAATGTTCCAATGATTCTTTTTTCCATCCTCACTCTACCATGCCTCCTATAATATACTAATACAGTAAATTAATTACATCTAAGGGGTATTTAATGTCTACCCAAGTACTCATAACTCGAAACATTTGATAGAACCTACATTGGGTAATCACAAAAACTCGTCAATTACATGGAGATATTGACGAGTTTTTCTTAATTTACACGTATTGTAAAGCCTTTAGGGAAACTATTTCAATGTTTTAAATGGAGACAGCTCGCGGTAATCGGTAGGTGTCATTCCTTCATGTTTTAGGAAACGTTTATTAAAATAACTGATACTTGGATAACCTGCTTTTAGAGCAATTTCTTTGATCGTCATTTCTTTATTGTCCAGAAGCCATTGCTTACTCATTTGAAGGCGGCATAAAGTAATAAAAGCCATGGGTGTCATTTGAGTAGCTCGTTTGAAAAGACGGCAAAAGTAATAGGTGCTCACACCTGCTTGGTTTGCCCAGTAATCCAGTTCAAAGGGTTCACATGCTTTACTTTGCATCCCGGGGAGTAAGCCTTGAATTCGATCATCTAATTCCTGCTTTCGATCAGAAGTTCGAGGCACCACATTTGTAATAAACTCCATTAAAAAAGTATAGGTAAGGGTGGACAGTCGGGACAAATGTAAAAAACTATTTTTCTCTGCTTCAAGCAATAACTGTTCATGTGCTTCTTCTAACGGTTGAATATGTTGTACATTCCAGAGTGAATGTCGATGAAAACCTTTATCCGATAAAAACGGATGGAGGACACTTCCATAAAAATGAACCCAGCGAATCGTCCAAGGGTCATGTCGGCTGCTGTAATATCGCTGCTCCTGCATAGGAAAATACAAAAAAGCATCCCCGCGCTTCAAAGAATACTGTTTTCCATCCATTTCTACAAATCCAGATCCCGAGAGAACAAAATGAATACTAAAATTATTAAGTGTTCCCACTTTTCGGTCTACCTGATGCTCGGGTTCATCCCAATATAATCCAATTGATTCGGGAAGTACCATATATTCATGATCATTGAGTGTAGGTAATAAATATTGTCTTTGCACTTGCCATCACTCTTTTCATAGCAATATTGTTTCATATGTAGGACAAAAAGATGTTATTTTTATTTTATTATGAGTTTAATATAATGACAATATAGTATTATATTTCCTTAAAGGAGTGAATCCGAATGAAAAAAATTCGTTGGGGGATTATCGGATGTGCTGGAATTGCGAAGCGCGCGGTTATACCTGGAATCCAGCAATCTGAAACCGGAGAAGTCGCTGCGATCGCCAGCCGTGGATTGGACAAGGCCAGGCAAACAGCGAAGGAATTGAATATACCGACAGCATATGGAAGTTATGAAGAATTACTTGCTGATCCAACTATTGAAGCCGTTTACATTCCTCTTCCTAACCATTTGCATAAAGAATGGGCTATACGTGCAATGGAGGCAGGCAAACATGTATTATGTGAAAAGCCATTAGCAATCAATGCAGATGAAGCACAAGAAATGGCAGAGGCTTCCGAAAAAGCAGGCGTTATTTTAGCTGAAGCCTTTATGTACCGGTATCATCCACGGTATCACACGATTCGTGACATTATTCAATCGGGTGAGATTGGCGAGCTACGTGGAATCCATGGCACCTTTACCTTCAACAATGCAAAGGACAGGAACAATATTCGTTATAAACAAGAGTGGGGCGGCGGCTCGTTATATGATGTTGGCGTTTATCCGATTAGTGCAGCACGCTTGTTGTTAAACGAAGAACCGCAAGCTGCAACGGTTCATGCTTTATTGTCTGAAGACCACGATTCTGTTGATATGATGGCCTCAGGCATTTTGGAGTTTAATAGAGGTGTAGCTTTAACCTTTGATTGCGGCATGTGGGCAGCATTTAGAAATACGCTCGAAATTTTGGGAACAGAAGGACGAATCGAAGTTCCAAGCGCATTTGTCGTTAATCAGGATGAAGGAGATCACTTTTTTGTCTATACAAAGGATGGGAAGAGAGAGGTGGAAGTTCCGCATTTGAATCAATATGCCTTACAAGCAGATGCAATCGGAAGAAGCATTCGAAAGGGAGAACCGCTTCCTTTTCCAGCCACCGATGCCGTGCTGAATATGAAAGTATTAGATGCTTGTTTAACATCAGCAAAAGAACGCCGCCGGGTTGAATTATGAGAAATGGGAGGTAGAAGGAATGAAAACGATTACTATTCCAGGGTTATCAAAACCAATAACAACTCTAATACAAGGCTCTGATTATTTTAGGCCAAGTGTTTATGAAAAAGTTTGCCAGGTGCTGGACCGGTATTTTGCCATAGGCGGGAATACGATTGACACGGCTCATATTTACTGTGGCGGGGAGAGTGAACTGGCGATAGGTCAGTGGATGAAAGAACGGAACAATCGTAAAGATGTCGTTATTTTAACAAAAGGGGCTCATCACGACCAGAATGGCCCTCGTGTCAATCCTGATGCCATTTCAAGGGATCTTTTTGAGAGCTTAGAAAGGCTTGGTACAGATTATATCGATTTATATGCGTTGCATCGTGATGACCCAAATGTCCCAGTCAGTGTTATTATGGATGCTTTAAATGAACATATTGCCGCAGGAAGAATTAAGGCAATTGGCGGGTCAAATTGGACGGTCGAACGGCTGCAGGAAGCGAATGAATATGCAGCAGCTAATGGGTTAGTCGGATTTACTTTTAGTAGTCCAAATTTAAGTTTAGCGAAAGCGAAAGAACCTTTTTGGGCAGGCTGCGTATCAGCTGATGCCGCGGATTGTGAATGGCATGAAAAATATCAGCTCCCTATTCTTTCGTGGTCTTCCCAAGCGAGGGGTTTCTTTACTGGCCGCTTCACGCCGGAAGATCGAAGCAATGAAGATCTTGTTCGCGTTTTTTACAGTGAGGAGAATTGGGAACGTCTTCGCCGTGCGGAACAATTGGCGAAAGAAAAAGGTGTCAGTACCATTCAAATTGCTCTTGCTTATGTGCTTAATCAGCCATTTCCAACCTGTGCCCTTATCGGTGCTCAAAATGAAGAGGAGTTGAACTCGTGTTACGAAGGCTCCCAAATTGTTTTAACGAAAGATGAGTTAAAATGGTTAGAACACGTGGATATAAGTGTGAGATGAGCACGTAAAGAAAGCTTTTAGAACTGCAGGAATTTGGCAATACCCTGGTCTACAGAAATATTTGAAGACTGGAATTTATTCTTACTTCAAACTTAGAAATATTAAGAATTTAATTAATATACAAACTAAAACAGTTCAATATATCGAACTGTTTTTTTGTTTTTTCTATATAAACTTCTGATTGCTACAATCAAGGGCTCGAAATAATGTTAGATGAGAATTTTAAATACAGTAACAATTTAAAACAAGCTATTGAAGTATTTAAAAATTATGAGGATTACGAGTGTATTAAAAATAAACGGTAAAATTCCGGTTAAATTGGGAAATACCCATATTTCCTAAAAAATAAGGGGAGTTTTTCCGGTATATTTTCCAAATCTATGAATTTTGTGTAATTTAAAGCAGTTAATCGGAATATCTCCGCTTAGATCCGCTTCTAAAGCTACCCCTAAATACATTAGCCGGAAATTCTCCGCCTATGAATTCTCATACCTACACAAAATCGATACGGCGAAGGCGGAAATGGTTTGCTAACTTCGTCATTCGCAATCCAAGAATTAGCCATTAAAAGCAAAAATAGCAAGGGGATAAACCCTTGCTATTTCTAATGTTTTTTACTCTCTCTAGCCTTACAAATTGTCCTACATTTTGGTTTGCATTTTCCTGTGCAAATTGACGTTTTGCGATAGGAAACGGAACCCGTTTGGAATCCCCGCTCCTCTTTCATTTTCTTATAAACGTTAAACAACATGTTTTTATAGCTAATTAAGCCTTGAACTTCATTTCTCTTATCTTTCAGTAAAAAAAACAGATCCTAGCTTTTATTCATTTTGAGCCACACTTTTTTCTCCTAAAAAATCATTAAGAGCCTCGATGTTTCTCGCAAAGTCCACTTCTAAAACTGCACCAAGCTCGTCATCACGTTTATTTTCAAAACTGCCATCTTCAGGAATCCTTAATGTCTCTATATTGCTGCTTTTCTTTGTTAATATATCTTTTCCCATCTCCAATAGGGTGGAACTATCTATATTGGTATCTATGTATGTATTCATAAGACTTAATATTTTAGGAAGTTTGACAACACTTTGGAAACTTACCGCTTGCTCTTTTAATTTTGAAATGACTTCCTGCTGTCTTTGGATCCGTCCAAAGTCACTTAAACGATCATGACGAAATCGGACATATCCTAACAATTCTTTCCCATGCAGGGTTTGTTTGCCTTTTTCTAACTTTACATTGATGCCAGAAGACATCTCATAGGGTATGTCTACTTTTATTCCATTTGGTGCCAAAAGATCGACAGCTTTTTCAAATCCTTTAAAGTCTATAATGGTATAATAATGGATATCCAATCCGAAATTTTCTTTAATGGTTTCCCTTAATAATTCAGGACCTCCAAATGAATACGCTGCATTTAATTTCTGTTGGCCATGCTCTGGGACAGAAACCAGCATATCCCGCATGAGAGAAATCAGTTTGATTTTATGAGTTTCCGGATCATAATGGGCGACCATGATGGTGTCCGTTCGAGATTGTTTTTCTCCCCGCGAGTCACTTCCTAGTAAAAGAACATTGATTGCACCTAGTGTATTGGTGTCTCCTTTAAATGTATGTGCATCTTTTACTTTTTTTAGTGGTTGCTTGAGTGGTTGATTGAAGGCTATTACTTTTTCTTCTATGTATTGATATATATTAATAAGACCAACTAGAAAAACACTTAATAGAATAAGGGCGCAGAATAGTCTTCTCCATCTTATTCTTCTTTTATTCTTTTTTACGCGTGTCAAATCCTACGTCACCTCAGAGACTAATCATTTACAGTAAATCTAGTTAATTATCCCATAATTAGTTTTCATTTCTTTTAATATCAGGTTACATTTTTTTGTATTTCTGATTACAAGGTTATTATCGCAAAGTCTTTTATTGTTCAATAGTAGAACATTCCTTTTCCGATAATCAATTATAGGTTACATTTAATTTATGAAACTCATCTTAAGGGTTTGAATTGGATGGTGAATGGATATGAAGGAAGGAAAAAAGCTGCAGGAAATGGATTTATATAAACCAATTCAAACATTTTTCGTAAATGAAGGTTATGAGGTTTACGGTGAAGTGAAAGATTGTGATATAGTGGCTGTTAAAGATGAAGAGGTAGTTGTCATTGAATTGAAGCTTACATTAAGTGTTGATTTGCTTATACAGGCAGCCAAACGGCAGCGGATAACGGATCAAGTTTATATTGCCATCCCCAAACCAAAGCATCGTTTACATTCTAGAAAGTGGATTGATAAATGCCATTTAATTAGAAGACTGGAAATGGGCTTAATTTTAGTTTCGAGTCCATCGAAACGGCCAAAGGCTGAGGTCGCCTTCCATCCATCTCTATTTAATCGTCGTAAAAGTATGGGGCAAAGCAAGAGAAAGAGAGAATCTGTTCTAAGGGAAATCAATGGGCGAAGTGCAGATTTTAATGTGGGTGGAAGCAATCGGACCAAAATCATGACAGCTTATAAAGAGAATTGTATTCAAATTGCTTGTTTTCTAAGCAGTTATGGACCGTTATCCCCGAAAAACTTAATCCAGCTGGGAACAGGAGACAAAACTTCCTCTATACTAGTAAAAAACTATTATGGTTGGTTTGATAGAATCAAGAGAGGCACCTATGTACTATCTGAGAAGGGGAGAGAAGAAATAAAGGAATATCCCGATCTTTTGAATTTTTACTTATGTAAATTAAAAAACTAAACAATGTATTTTTTTCTGGAGGTATCGATTATGCCAGTCATCCGAGCGCAGCAGCGTGACAAAGTTAGTTCGTATCAAAGTCTTCGTTCCATATATGAACAAAATATCACAGTAAACAGCATTGCAGAAACGATGGATACTTGTCATCTTAAGGATGATGCTTACGTTATTAAAGAAATGATGTTGAATAAAGACTATGATGTACTCGGTGTGGAAGATAGCGGTGTGGTTATAGGTTATGTAGTAAGGGACGAATTGAAGGAAGGAACCTGTCAAGACTATTATCGCAGCTTTAGCCCGACTGAACTCGTTTCCGAATCAACGCCACTTTTGCAAACACTGTTTATCTTTAAAGAGATCGATCGAATCTTTATTCTAGAAGGAAACCGGATTACAAAAGTAGTAACTCTGGCTGACCTTCAGAAGCCGCCGATTCGGATGTTGTTATTTGGTTTAATCTCCATTCTAGAAATGCACCTTTACCGCATTATCAATGACTATTTTCCTGAGGAAACTTGGAAAAAACATTTAAATCCTAAGCGGATTCAATTTGCAGAAGATCTATACTCTCTTCGAAAGGCAAAGAATGAAGCGATTCAATTAAGTGATTGCTTGCAAATTTGTGATAAAAGAGACATCGTCCTTCATGAAGAGCCATTGAGGGACCTGTTAGGGATTGACACAAAGACGAAAGGGAAACAATTCTTTAAAAAATTAGAAGAACTTCGGAACAACTTGGCTCATTCTCAGAATATCAATACAGAAGACTCATGGAATGAATTGTTCTCTTTAATCGAACAGACCGAGCAATTATTAGAGCAATGTGAAAAGATTAAATAAAACTAAGCAGAAAAAGTTGGTACTAATCATTGGTGCCAACTTTTTTATATAACCAAAGATGAAATGAAAGACCTGATTCTAACTTTTTAAGTAAACATTACCACTTATACATCTTAATTTTCAGACAGAGAATACATTTGTAGTTCAATTATTTGTAAGGGTGGGAATGCAAAATGACAGTAGCTACTCAAGTGAATCAAACGTTAGCAGGCTTAAAAAGTGCACAAGCAAGTTTTGAAACTTTTGCATTGCAAACTGAAAATAAGAGTGCAAAGCAATTGTATCAAAATGCTGCTCAACAAACGCAAACGATTATTGACAGCCTAGAACCGCGTCTTCAGGAAATTCAAAAAGAAGAACCACAATATAATCAATAAAAAAAGATGGGGTAGCGTTATGCTGCCCTGTTTAATCATAACTTGCACAATAAATACGCTTTTTAACAATAGGGAGCTAAAAATGACAGTATATTCCAATGTAAAACAATGCTTAGTATCAATTCAAGGAATGGAAGCACAACTTTCCACTTTTGCTTTAAATTCGCAGGATGAACAGGCTCAACAAGCGTTTCACAAAGCCATGTTAATTATGGAAGAAGTGAAAAATGATTTACAAAACCGAACAACGGAAATGGAAGTTCAAGAACCTCAATATAAACCATCTTAAGATCGAGGTGAACGATATTGCCTGATTGGATTGAAGTGGCCTTACGTGCGTTATTGTATATTGCAGTATTATTTTTGATGACCAAATTTTTGGGGTCAAAACAAATTTCCCAGCTTTCGTTTTTTGAATATATCTCAGGAATCACTATTGGTAGTGTTGCCGCTGAAGTAATTACCGGTGTTGATGCGAAAATAATGCATGGAATTATTGTGTTGATTATTTTTGGAGTCGTAACCTTTGGTGTGGACGTCCTTTCTTTGAAGAGCAAAAAATTTAGAGATATTGCCGAAGGAAAATCCACTGTTTTTATTAAAGATGGAAAAGTGATGGAAGATAGTTTAAAAAAGAAATTTTACTCGATTGATGATTTAAATACATTATTGAGGAAGAAAAATGTATTTAAAATGGCCGATGTAGAGTTTGCCGTTTTGGAACCGAACGGAGAATTAAATGTTCTCTTGAAAAAAGAAAATCAACCGATCACTTTAAAGGATTTAGACATAAAGGCTGGGAATGAGAAAGCTCCTCAGACAGTTATTATGGACGGGAAAATAATAAATAATGCCCTTACTGAGGCAAATAAGAACCAACAATGGCTCGATACCGAATTAGGGAAACTTGGCGTTATGCTAGATAATGTATTTATGGCACAAGTGGATTCCTATGGACAATTAACCATAGATGTTTATGATGACAAACTCAAGATCCCATCACCGCAACAAAAACCACTATTAATGTCATCACTAAAAAAATGCCAAGCCGACCTAGAATCTTTTTCTTTACAAACGGATTCTGAAGAGGCAAAAAAATTATATACAGAGAATGCGGAAAAATTACAAAATGCCATTGAGTTACTTACCCCTTATTTAAAAGGGTAAATTTCAGGATGTATATTTTCAGATTATCGCATCCCATTTTTCTTATATATACGTGAAAATGATCCTTAGCATCTTGGGAGGGACTAAGGATCATAAAAATTTGCTATTTGATTCATTTCTTGTATAAAAAAAGAAGGTAGTTATACCTTCTAAATTTTTTGCGATCACGTTCTTTTACGTACGCTGAATCGTAGAGAGTGAGAAGTTTTTCACCATTTTTTGCAGGTTTCTATGACCTTCTCTTAATTTTATGGTTTCTTCGATGATTTTTTGGAATCCCTCTATATCCCTATCAGATGCATTTAATAAAGACTTCGGCAGACCTTCGACGAGTTGTTGTAGGGTTAGCTCATTCAACAATAAATACCACCTTTCAACTTATTCGTAAGACTTCGATTTCGTCTTGTCTTTAATATTTTGTATATAAGGGATTTTTTCCTGCCATTACGTTATAAAACTTCTCTACATTTATCTCCATATTTTATAAGAAATAGTAAAATTCCTTCTTTTTCTTACAATTTCAGACCTTATATGATGAAGTACTTTTCTTATTTGTAGAAAAATATCTTTTGTGACACCAACCTTCTCAAGGTACGAGGTACTGTACCACACAATAGGGAACACCATCCAAAGAAGGAATCCTATTTTTATGAGCATACAAATTCTTACTAAAAGGAACGATTATGTAGGTTTCTCCGTTCTCTTTGTTCCTTTCCTTTCTAAATTTCTTGAATACAAGATCACTCGCCACTTCCAAGGAAGAAGCTTCGATTGTCTCCACTATTTTGTATCTATATTTTTGATTTCTTTTCTTGCTTTTTAAAATCATATATTTCATGTGGATTCGTCCCTTCTTTTTCCATGCTTTACCACTATTTCACCAACTACAAACAATCTTTTCATTGAATTGAAGCAGAAAGGGTTTTTATTTTTTAAAAAATGGGGTACTGAAAAAGGAGAGAGTCATTATTAAAAAGAAAGGATGGAGCCATTTTGTTAAAAAACATACACATTACGATTAACGGAGCAGAGGTAGAGGCAGCAGAAGGACAAACGGTTTTGCAATACCTCAACGATAGCTCCATTGAAGTTCCGCAGGTGTGCTATCATCCTAGCCTCGGACCGATTGAAACTTGCGACACCTGTATCGTAGAGATAAATGGAGAACTTGTCAGGTCCTGTTCGACCCCTTTAAAGGAGGGGGATGTCATCGATACAATGGGCCCGCTTGTAAAAAAATCGCAAACAGCGGCAATGGACAATATTCTCCGCAATCATGAATTATATTGTACGGTTTGTGATTACAACAATGGCGGCTGCGAAATACATAACACCGTTAAGGAGATGCGAATCAACCATCAAAGTATTCCTTGGAAGGATAAACCGTATCAAAAGGACATGTCGAATCCTTTCTACCGCTATGATCCTGACCAGTGTATTTTGTGTGGACGCTGTGTCGAGGCCTGCCAGAATGTACAGGTCACTGAAACCCTTAGAATTGATTGGGATAGGGAGCATCCTCGGGTCATCTGGGATAACGATGTTCCGATTAACGAATCTTCCTGTGTTTCATGTGGACACTGTTCGACCGTTTGTCCTTGTAATGCGATGATGGAAAAAGGAATGCTTGGGGAAGCCGGCTATCTGACAGGCATTGAAGGAGGAACCCTCCGTTCGATGATTGAATTGACCAAAGGGGTGGAGACCGGTTATGGTTCCATCCTGACCATTTCCGATATGGAATCCGCGATGCGTGAGGCGAAAGTGAAACGTACCAAAACGGTTTGTACCTTCTGTGGTGTCGGCTGCAGCTTTGATGTCTGGACAAAAGGACGCGAGATTTTAAAGGTGGAACCAAATGCTGAGGCACCGGCGAATGGCATTTCCACTTGTGTAAAAGGGAAATTCGGCTGGGATTTTGTCAATAGTGAAGAACGGTTAACGAAGCCGCTGATCCGTGAAGGCGACAGCTTCCGTGAAGCGGAATGGGAGGAAGCTCTTGATTTAATCGCCAAACGTTTCCGTGAGATTCGCAGCCAGTATGGACCCCAATCGATGGGCTTTATTACTTCCTCAAAATGTACAAATGAAGAATCCTATTTAATGCAAAAATTGGCTCGTCAGGTCATCGGCACAAACAATGTCGACAACTGTTCTCGTTATTGTCAGACACCAGCAACGGTTGGGCTGCACCGAACCGTTGGGTACGGCGGTGACGCTGGGTCTATTAAGGACATAGCCAAAGCCGGTCTGGTGATTATTGTCGGTTCCAATACAGCAGAAGCACATCCTGTCTTAGCCACAAGGGTCAAGCGTGCCCATAAACTTCATGGGCAAAAATTGATTGTGGCAGATCTTCGTGAGCACGAGATGGCCGCCCGGGCAGACCTGTTCATTCACCCAAACGCAGGGTCCGATTTGGTTTGGCTCTCTGCTGTAACTAAATACATCATTGATATGGGCTGGGCCGATGAAGAGTTTATTCAAATGAATGTAAATGGTTTCGAAGAATACAGAGAAAGCCTTGCTCCTTATACGTTAGGTTATGCCGAGGAGGTCACTGGTCTTTCTAAAGAGACACTGATTCAAATTGCGGAAATGATTTATGAGGCCGACGGAACCGCCATTCTTTGGGCAATGGGTGTGACTCAGCATCTGGGCGGCAGTGACACAAGTACAGCCATTTCTAACCTCTTGCTGGTAACCGGAAACTATGCACGGCCGGGTGCCGGTTCGTACCCACTCCGGGGCCATAATAATGTTCAAGGAGCAGGGGACATGGGCAGCGCGCCGGAGAATTTTCCTGGATACCAGCGTGTGGACAACCCTGAAGTGCTGGCGAAATTTGAACAGGCCTGGGGCGTCAAGCTGTCCTCGGAAGTAGGTATTAATAATCACGATATGATTGAGGGAATACACCAAGGTACGTTGAAGGCCATGTATGTAAAGGGAGAAGAAATGGGGTTAGTCGACTCAAACATTAACCATGTCCATGCGGCTTACGAAAAACTCGAATTTTTCGTTGTTCAGGATATCTTTTTCTCCCGGACTGCCCAGTATGCGGATGTCGTTCTGCCGGCAAGCCCAAGTCTTGAAAAAGAAGGAACCTTTACCAATACGGAACGCCGTATTCAAAGATTGTATCAAGTCTTTGAACCACATGGTGATTCCAAGCCAGATTGGGAAATCATTCAGTTAGTAGCCAACCGGCTTGGTGCCAACTGGAATTACCAGCATCCAAGTGACATTATGGAGGAAGCGGCAATGCTAATGCCGATTTATGCGGGGGTCACTTATGAAAGATTAGAAGGTTACAAGAGTTTGCAATGGCCAGTAAAACCGGATGGGACCGATACGCCGCTCCTATACACAGATGGATTTCCTTTTTCAGATCGAAAGGCCCGATTCTATCCAGTGCAATGGACAAAGCCGCTTGATTTTGAAGAACAATATGACCTTCACCTTAATAACGGCCGATTATTGGAGCACTTTCATGAAGGAAATCTCACTTACAAATCAAAAGGAATTTCAGAAAAAACACCGGCAGTATTCCTTGAAGTTTCACCTGAGCTTGCAGCAGAACGAGGCCTAAAGGACGGAACGCTTGTCCGCCTGACGTCACCATTTGGTAATGTAAAAGTGAAATGTATCATTACTGCTCGGGTAAAGGGCAAGGAAGTATATCTGCCCATGAATGATACCGGGGACGGAGCCGTCAATTACCTGACAAGCAGTGCAGCGGATAAGGATACCGATACACCTGCTTATAAGGACACTCGTGTTAGAATGGAAATTTTACAGGAGGAGGGGATTAATCCTCTGCCAAGAATTAATTTCCGTTATGGGAATCCACAGCCTCAAATGGGTGTTCAAGTGCAAAAGAAATGGGCCCGAAAGGATTATGTGTTCCCGGGTGAACTTGTAAAGGAAAGGGAGCGGTCAAAGAATGGCTAAAGCAATCAAGCAAATTAACCGTTACGAGATTTCCGAAGAGGAGAAGCGCAAAAAGGATTTACGTGAAATTGAGGATTCCCTATTAAAAAATAAGGATGCTTTACTAGATACACTGGACATGGTGAAACATATGCATGACCGGGGGGTTATTCCTTTATTGAGCGGATTATTTGCTGAAGGCGACAAGGTATTGCAAATCCTTGTTAAAAAGGCTGACACGAAGGAAACGGCCAATACTTTAAAAAATCTTTTATTGATGGTTGGGGTTTTAGGTACCTTAAATGTAAAGCAGCTGGAACCAATTCTCCTTAAGCTGAATGCCGGAATCGCTAGAGTTTCAGAAAGCAAGGATGATGATGAGAAAATTGGTTATTTCGATATCGTCCGGTCCTTGAAGGATCCTGAAATTAACCGGTCGATTGCCTTTTTCTTTGAATTTTTAAAAGGAATGGGAAGCGAAACGGGCCATTTGGAACGGACAACCCAGCTGCCGGAACATCAGGCACACCATGCCAATCCCGATCACCATCTATAATCTATTTATTCGGAGACTTGAGTTGAAAAACGATGGGAGGGGTGTATCATGTTAAGTGAAATTACGACTTCTCAAAGCGTTGTTAAATATAACGGACGTACCTTTACCAAAGAAAAGGATGACATTGCTGTGGAATCGGCACTGACTATTATTCTTGATGGGGAAGAGTTTGCTACGGTGGTATGTACACCCTCGGAGTTAACTGAATTGGTGGTGGGCTTTCTTGCTTCTGAGGGTGTGATTCGCGTTTTTCAAGATATCCAATCGATTCAAATCGATGAGGATCAGGGATTCGCATATGTGGACTTGGTTAATAAGCAATCGATCCGTAAAGATTTCCATTCCAAGAGATTCATTGGTTCCTGTTGTGGAAAAGGACGTCAATTTTATTTTCATAATGATGTTAGGACAGCTAAGACTATTATGACCAAGCTAACCATCACTCCAGAGCAATGCCAGCATTTAATGAAGCAGCTCCAGGAAAGCTCGGCTTATTTTCAGCAAACGGGTGGTGTCCATAATGCCGCCCTATGTACAAAAAGTGGAATGATGATAATAAGGACTGATATCGGACGGCATAATGCCTTAGATAAACTTTTTGGCTACTGCTTGATTCATCGAATTTCATTAAAGGATAAAATCATTGCTTTTAGCGGAAGAATTTCCTCAGAAATCCTGCTCAAGGCAGCCAAAATTGGCGTAGGTATCATCCTATCCAAATCTGCTCCGACAAATCTTGCTCTGAATCTAGCTGAAGAGCTTGGAATTACGGCAGTGGGTTTTATCAGGGGAAGAGGCTTTAATATTTATACACATCAGGATCGAATAACAATTTAACTTTAAGTTTAATAACGAAATGGAAACAATGCCAGGGAATTTCTTTGGCATTGTTTTATCTAGTTTCTACTAAAATTAGTTAATAGAAAATAGAAACGATAATGAATAGATTTTTTAGAGAATTGTCCTTAACGGGCTTGTCTTTTTTTACATACAATATAAGGAATTCATGAGAAAGAGATGAAAAAATTTAATCCTATTTTAATGTACTACTATATTCATTTTACTTTCTATGAAAAAGTTAAAAAGAAGGTGATTTTATTTGGAAGAGAATTATTCACTCCCCGGGGAAGAAGAGAGTAGTGGCTATGAAGAAAGCAGCGATACTAAAAACACTGATTTTATCATAGATGCATCCAATCCTGGGGCTATTCCAAAATTTGTGGATGAGCTTCCCATTCCAAAAGTACTAAATCCTGTCTCACGAGAAAATGGCTGTCCTTATTATGAGGTTGAAATGAAGAGTGCTAAGCATAGATTTCATAGGAACTTTAAAGAAGCTGCTACAATCTTTGGTTATAACGGTATGTATCCTGGTCCCACTATTGAA
This sequence comes from Neobacillus cucumis, assembly GCF_002860255.1. Lineage (GTDB taxonomy): Bacteria > Bacillota > Bacilli > Bacillales > Cytobacillaceae > Neobacillus > Neobacillus cucumis_A. Next base: position 201,128 of record NZ_PGVE01000012.1, on the reverse strand, counting down.
GCAATGAAAGGGCAAGCCGTTAGGGTAAAATGGATCAATAATTTGCCGTTAAAGCATTTTTTGCCAGTGGATAAAACTTTAGAGGATGCTATGGATAGTCCAGAGGTCCGTACGGTTGTGCATCTCCATGGTCACAATGTGGCTCCCGATAGTGATGGTCATCCAGAAGCATGGTTCACACGCAATTACGAATATGTAGGTAAAAAATATTGCAGACAAGTATATGAATATCCAAATCAACAGCAGGCAACAACCCTTTGGTATCATGACCATGCAATGGGAGTCACAAGACTTAATCTTTATGCCGGCCTGGCAGGTTTCTATTTACTTCATGATTTTAATGAACAGAGCCTTGACCTTCCTAGAGGGAAATATGATATTCCGCTTATGATACAAGATAAAAGCTTTAGATCTGATGGCTCACTATTTTATCCGGATAATTTAACGCCTAGAAATCAATTTGTCCATCCTTCTGTTGTCCGAGCTTTTATTGGGAATACCATGGTGGTTAACGGAAAGGTATGGCCTTATCTTCATGTCGAGCCAAGAAAGTACCGCTTTAGAATGTTAAATGCATCTAATACGAACGGGTTTACTTTTAAATTATCCAATGGGCAACCCTTCTGGCAGTTAGGCACTGATGGCGGACTGATCAGTGTAACTAAGGCAATACAAAAATTTCCGCTCGATCCTGCGGAACGTGTAGATGTCATTATCGATTTTTCAGGTTTAGAAGGTGAGACGATAATCCTCCAAACAGAAGAATTAGATCTTCAGGGAAATCCTGATATTCATAAGAGAGAAGTTATGCAGTTTAGAGTAGGCAATAAAGGAGGAGATTCCATTCCATTGCCCCAAAACCTTCGCCCATTTGACAAATTAGAAGAAGCAAAGGCCGTAAAAACAAGAAGATTTGTTATGTCTCAAGAAGTAGATGGTTTTGGAAGGATTAAGTTAACCCTAAATAACCTTGAGTTTAGTGACCCTGTGACTGAATTTCCTGAGTACGATACAATCGAAATTTGGGAACTTGCGAACCCTGTTTTTGATCCGACTAGGCCTCTTGGCATTCCACCAAACATTTCTCACCCCATTCATCTTCATCTGGTTCAATTCCAGATACTCGGCCGGCAGCAATTTAATGTAAACCCAAACAAGTTTAATGCAAATCAATGGATTACCAACGGTGGAGGTATAGAATTTGTATCGAATCCAGTTGATCCAGACCCAAGTGAAATGGGCTGGAAAGATACAGTAAGAGTCGAACCTGGACAAGTAACGAGAATCATTGTTCACTTTAAAAATTATACAGGAGAATATGTATGGCACTGCCACATTCTTGAACACGAGGATTACGAGATGATGAGACCTTTGATTGTTATTAAAAAATATAATGATTAGGATAAATAGTGCCAGATTTGTGTAAATCTTAACATGATTATAAGTATAGGAGATATTCTCCTATACTTAATTTTTATTTTTTTAGTATTTAAAACTAGAATCCATTGACTGATTAATGGGACGTCAAATAAGGAGTCGGATGAATGCTCTAAACACTAAATATATTTTTCTGTTATAATGAAACACGGAAAAATGTGTACACATATTTATCAAATCATCATTTAAAAGTATATGTTTCCTAATCCATTATAATTTTTTCAGAGGTGAACAACATCATGAATAACATCCAGGAGAAAGAAATCAATGAACAATTACTCGGCGCTCTAGAAAGAAGCAAAGAAATGACTCGAAAAATGAAGGAAAAACAGGAGTTAAAAATCTGGAGTGAAATTTCGGTCCCTTTTAGCCTGAAAGACGCGCTCACAAGGCTTTCAAAAGATGAATTAAGTGATATCAGAAGACGTTTTGAGATAAAAGGCGCCAGCCAATTAAAAAAAGGGGAATTAATTGATTTATTAAGCAAACAGATTCCGCTTTTACTTGAAATGATGTTCACGAACATCGATCAAGAGCGCTATGATTTAATGAAACAAATCATCCGTAATGGTGGATATATCGTTGACCCAGATTTAGCACAACAACAAGCCGCCTATTTGCGTGAGAGCGGAATCGCCTTTACTGGAACGTATGAAGGTGGTAGGATTTTAGCCATGCCTGTGGAAATCGTTCATCATCCAATTTTCCAAGAAAATGATCAGCAATTATCGGCCATCTGCCGTAGAAATTCGGAGTGGATCAGGCTTACACAAGGTTTGCTTTATTATTACGGAACTTTAACTATCAATGAATTACATGATTTGCTAGAAAAATATACGAATGAACCTGTTAGGCTTTCAAATTATCTTTCTGTCATAGACCATGCCATTTCATATTATAAGCAAATACATAGGGATGAAATCGGTTTTTCTGATTTCAGAGTGTTTGATTCAAAAAAAGCGAAAATGGAACATCAAATGAGAAAAGACCTGGCATTTTTCCCGTTTACTAAGGAACAACTTCTTAAAGCCGGTGAACCGGATTATATTGAACGGAATGCTAGCTATATACAATTTGTTCAATTTTTAACTCAAAACTATGAAATCGATAGGGAAGAAGCCGATGGGATTGTTGAAGAATGTGTTTATGCCACAAATATTGGAGAGAGTCCAAATGATATTCTTCAGTATTTGCAAAGCAGACTAGAGATCACAACGATCGATATGTTTAAAGCTTTTATGGACCACGTCGTAAACATGATGAATAACTCAAGGCAATGGGGTCTCAAAGGATATACCCCAAGAGAGTTAGGGGCAAAAGAACGTAATTCGCTGCTAACTTTACCAGACGAAAATAAGATTATTGATTTTGCATCCAAGAAGAAAATTGGCCGAAATGATCCTTGTCCGTGTGGCAGTGGCAAGAAATATAAAAAGTGTTGCGGGAGATAATGGTAAGAATTGTTCCATATGATCTCTAAAGGGACTGCTCAATAGTATAATAAATGGTAAGACAAATCTGCACATCAGATACAAAATGGTGTGCGGGTTTTTTTATAACCTCATGTAAATCTTTTTCTAAAAGCTGGTTATTCATGAATAATTCCTCCGTCTAGAACATAAATATTTCGACATGTTTCTTCCTATTCAAAAATATAACAACATACATTATTAGAAAATTTATTGATTTTATTATTTTCTCCAATCATTTACTTTGTTAATACTCCTATTCATCTTTGTTAAGAAGAGAATTTGTCAAATCTTGACCTATTTTATAGCTTTTCTCCATTTCAGTTTATTTGTAAAATAAAAAAAAGTTAAAAAAGGAGATAGAACAAAATGTACAAGTATACCATCTATGTAACTCTTAATGGGAAAATATATCAAACCAACGTCATTGCTTCCAAAGATCAAACAGAAGAAGAGGTTTATCGCATAGCGAAAGAACAAGTTCAGAAACAATGGGCAAGTTAAATACATAATCCTGATTTGAATTGAACAATCACCCTTAGAAAAGATTTTAGATAGCTTCTTTTACATACCTATCCAGCTGCCAATGGCGGCCTTTTTTTGTTTAAATAAAGGGCAGTAAAGTGAGTTTACTATATTTTGTCAATTTCTATATTGGATTAAATCAAAAAGGAATTATTTTGTTCTATTTTTATCATTTTAAGCATATATTAGAATGATTTTTGAACTTTTTTAAATGGTACATAGCGCGGCCAAGAACTTTTATATAAAAAGAAATAATGAAATGAAAGAATGACTTGTACAAGATTGTAAAAATGCTGGGCAGAGGATAGAAATAAATCACATAAAAAGAATGAGCAAATTCGTCTGATAAAGAATTTTTCTATGGAGGAGAATTGGATGGCACAGTTTATGTTTGAGACGGTTGACAATTCACGCCCCGTCGAAGGAATGCCTTGTTTGGCTCTCGATAAGAACAGCAATCCTCATATTGCTTATGCCGATGGGGGGCGCAAACTTATACTCGCAAATAGAGTTGACGGTTCATGGGTTCAGGAGGAAGTGTCGAGCGCTGGTCTCGTCGGGGGCTCAGACCCTACGATTTGCCTCAGGATTGATTCTGAAGGGAATCCACACATTGCTTATTTATCCTATGATGGACTTCTCACCTATGGAGTAAAACGAAACAACCATTGGGAGTTAAATGCTATCCCAACGAGCCGTTTTGGTGACCCACGTGGTGTTTCAGGTTTTGATTTTCGACTTCATTCGGGACGATTAACCCCCGAGCTTCGCGACACTCCGTACTTTGCTTATCATGATTTAACCTCAAACTCTCTGGGGTTTACTAGAAAAGTGGAGGGACAATTTAAGCGAATGTTGGTAATACCAGAAGACTATCCGTGGGACAAAGGTCTTTACCCTTCAATGGTATTCGATGGTGATTCAGAAACATTCCTCATATCGTATATCGAGGAACTCGAGCAAGGTGAACCGGATCCGGCACTTCCGCCCCTCACAAAGGTTCGGGTGACGAGAATACTTGACCCTATCGAAGGCACGGTCGGCTATACAGCCCTCCTCGATAACGACCATTTTCAAGTGGCGAGACCTACTTCCATAGCGGGAGCTACTCAATGGTGTGTAGCTTACGCTGACCTGACTAACCGCAAGCTAAAGGCATCTGTTTTCGAACTTGGTCTAGAAGAGCCACATAAAGAAATGGTAACGGATACCGTTTATCCAGTTGCACCATCGGTAGCATTAGAACTTGGAATTAGACATGGTTACCGAATCGCCTTTGGTGATGAAAACAAGTTAAAATTAGCCTCTCGCGATCAATCGGGTGTATGGGTTGTAGAGATCGTAGATCCTGACGGCGGCAACATGGCATCCTTGGCTTATGATAATCTAGGTAATGCCCACATTGCCTATACAGCTGGGAAAACGTTGAAATATGCCAAAGGGACGGGTGTTCGATTCCACTGATTCTCCTATTTAAGTAAAAGTACACTTAAAGAAATAAACATTTAATAACAAGTTTAAGCAGTGGATTCGTAAAGTAATCACACTGCTTATTGCATTTAACCCAGACTCTTCTTAATCAAAACTTAGTTTGCATAGAAACCTTAGCTCTCTCATTAAATAAAATCATGTCATTCATTTATGTTATTGAATACAAATAAATTAACAGCATTACATCGTACCGAGAGGTGGTGATGACATCATGTTTTCTGTTACAGGAATGCATGGATTCCAGTTGTTTTCTGTAACTCATCTTGCTACGTTAGTGGTTTTCTTTATGGCATGCGGTGTTTTAGTGTATTTAAGAAATAAACCAAAGAGATACCCGCAGATGATTAAATGGACGTTGTTAATATTGTTGCCAGCATGTGAGATTTCCCAGCAATTATGGTTAATTCTAACTCATCAATGGGTTGTAAGTGATCTTCCTTTACAACTCTGTTCACTTAGTACCTTTTTAGCCATATACTTATTCCTGAAAAGAAATGAAAAAGTGTTTTATCTGTTTTACTTCATTGGTACTCTTCCTCCATTTTTAGCGATGGTTACACCAGAAATGGTCTACACATTTCCTCATTTTCGATTTATCGAATATTTCCTGCATCATTCACTCCTTCCATTAGCTGCACTGTACTTTATCCTTTATGAAGGTTACAGGGTTCCTAGAAAAGCAATACTATCCAGTTATGTAATCGCTAACATCATTGCTGTGCCTATTTTTATCCTGAATCAGCTGCTGGGCACAAACTTTTTCTACCTAGCCAGTCCAACAGAAGCCAAAACCATCCTAACATTTTTCGGGACTGGAATTATGTATTATATAAATCTAGAAATTGCAGCATTGATTGTTTTTTGCATCACGTATATCCCTATGGGTGTATTACAAAGGGTGCAAAGGGACGGTTCTCGTGATTCGGAATCATGAGAACCGTCCCTTTGCTTCTTTGCTTTAACTATTTTTCATAATAATCGTATCAAACATATTAGCTGCTGACTTGCAGGCGTCGGCAATTTCTTCAAGGTTTTCATAGATTTCTTTGTATTGAATAATTTTGATTAGATTTTTTTCAAAGGCAAACAATTGTTTAATGGATTCTCGTAAGATATTGTCACAATTAGACTCTAATTCTTTAATTTTTAAAATGTGTTCACGAATATTGAGCAATTTCTTGTTGGAGAGTAACTCAACGCCCAAATGAATCTCATCAATACATTTTTTGATTGCGTCCACAAATCGGAGCATATAGTCGTTTTTTTCGATCTCATGATACATTTCGAATAACGCAGATGTATGGTTTAAACCGTCCAAAATAGTATCCATACTTAAAGAAAGGGATAAAAGATCCTCACGCTCAATCGGAGTAACAAACACACTATTTAAATCAATAATAAGGTCATGAACCAATTGGTCTCCAATGGATTCATATTCTTTCATTTTTTCAGCAAAGGTTTCAGGGTCACTTATTTCGTTAAACACAAACTCAGAGAAATGGTTCGCACTTTCCTTTAAATTTAATGAAATGCAGACTAACTGAACAAATAACTTATCTTTCTTTTTTAATGCCAATATAGTTCCTCCACACTATCAAATTTGTAAAACCTCAAAATACATGAACCATTAGATGTGAGAAATAAGAAAACTGTATATGGTTCAGAAGTATACAGACGAGTAGTACTCATATGGACGATACAGTAGTTCAAATGCATTACTATAGTAAATGCTTTTCATGGACAGGCAGTAACGGCATACAACCTAACTACACACCAAAAATCTAAATTATTATGAAAATGGACAATTTTATAACAAAGGCTATTTTCGCAAAAATGGTTGTTTTTCGTAAAAGTTCATCGACCCGTATAACTATTTGCATCGTGGCATCTTTTCGTAAGAATATTTGCGAAAATTGCCCTGAAACTTAGTAATTGGTCCTTTACAAGATCCAAAAGCAACAAAGTTTACGAAAAGAGCCTTAACAAAAAAAGAAACGAATGTAACAGCATATCCTGATACATTCGTTTCTGCATATATTAATATTTCATCTCGGTTTTGACTGTAGATCTTTTATCTAATTTACAAATCCATTTAAAGTAACCAACCAGTATCATCAACAGAATAGGGTTGACGAATAGGGAATGCCATAACGTCCACCAGCCGTAATGAAAATACCCCCATGGTTCTGGAAATAACGTTATTGCCTCGTAAAGTAATAACCCCATTTCCCATCCAATGATATACAGTATTTTCTTCCAAAGTTCCTGATTATAAGGAAAGTAATTTAAAAAAATGACATTAACTGGCGGGACTAAAAAAATGAGTGCAAAAAATGAATTCCAATCCACGCCTTTTGAGAAATACCAATAACCATGGAGTTTAAAATCAACATAAACGTCAAAGACCGTTTGGAAAGCAATTGTAAATGCCCAAATATGGGCCATCTGACTTAGCGAAAGCCGCTTTCTAATTTTAAGAGCTATAAAATTAAATATAACTATTGCGACAGTAAGACCAATCATTAAAACACCCTTTAAAAAATTACTCTGTAGGAGTCATTATTATCCAAATATTAACATTCGATACCTTTGTTGGTGATTGCAACACAATGAGGTGGAACAGGGAGCCATATGGTTTATCAGTGCCTAAGGGTAAAACTAAACAAATAATCCGGATACCTATTGAAATAATCTTTATTCATAAATATTTCGACAAAGCTTCTTTTTATTCATCAAAACTTATCATCTTTCATCAAAGGGAAATTTAGCTTTCCTAAGGAATTATTAGTAGGTATATTCATTTTTTTAGCGGGGAGTTGGTAGGGTGAAAAAAGGTTGGAAAATAAGCTTATTTGGTGGAGTAACTTCGGCTTTAATTTTATCGAGTGCAGCTGCGAATTCGGTACCAAACGTACAAGCCAAAAAAGCGGACGCATCTATTCACAATCGTACTGCGGCTTATGAAGGCGTCAAACTGCCAGAAGAAGTGATCGCAGCAGCTAAAAAGAAGGGGATTGATGTTGCCACACATCAGCCCGCACATTTAATAAAAGGCCCTCATGAACTAAATCCAAAAGGAACCGTCGGGATTCAGCCGATAACTTCCGAACAAAAAGTAATTGCCCTTTATTTGAAGTTCCCTGATGAAGTACCGACAAAAGTTTCATATGATCACATGCCATTAGGTCAGTTAAATGATTTGTTGTTTGGTGAGGAGTACAACCCTTATACAATGAATCAGTTTGACAAATACACCACATACAATGGCACACCGGCACCTACGAACCGAACTTTAAAAAATTATTATAAGGAAGCCTCTTATGGAAAAGTAAATGTAACCGGAGAAGTGGTAGAAGTTCAAATGCCACATCCGTACAGCTATTATGAAATCGGCAAGCCAGTTGGGGTTGTTTCAAATGATTATGGAGACTACACAATGGCCTTATTGGTAAATGATGCAGTAAAAGCTGCGGATGCCCAAGTGGATTTCTCCCAATTTGCCGTTAACGGGGAAGTGCCAAATATTTTCCTTATTCACCCTGGAACAGGGGCGGAATGGAATCTAGATCCTAGCATCATTTGGTCTCATAAATGGGAAGTAAGTGAGGCTGCCTATTATAATGAATATGCGCAAAATGGTGTAGAACCGGCTAATTGGGATTATGAAGCCCATAAGATTACCGTTGATGGGGTGAAAGTCAACAGCTATGCGATCGAGCCGGAGGTAGGTGGAGACTTAACTGGTTATTTAGGAGCTGTCAGCGGCCCATATCCACCGCAGGTTGGTGTGTATGCCCATGAATTTGGACATGTGCTTGGTCTGCCCGATTTGTATGATTACGGTTATGACTCCGAAGCCGTTGGTGCCTACACCATTATGGCATCAGGCAGCTGGACTCGTTATCCAAACGCCGCTCCATATTCCGGAAATTCGCCGGTTCATTTTGATGCCTGGTCGAAAATATTCTTAGGAATTGAGACCCCGGTGACAGTTGATGCCGGTCAAAAGACTTTCACCTTAAAACCTGCATCGGGTGAAAAAGGGGCAGTGAAACTTGTTGTTCCAGGTTCGCATGGCAGTGAATATTTCTTAATTGAGAACCGCCAGCAACAGCAAGGTACGTTTGATTTAGGACTCTCCCGTTATGGAAGTCACGGCTTAGCCATTTATCATGTCGATGAGAACGTATTGAAACGAAACTTCTGGCGGCCAAATGAAGCTCAAAACTGGTTCCAATCTCGCAAACAGCAAGTAAATGTTGACCCTTCCACAGGTGAAACTCATTATGGCATATCAGTTATGCAAGCAGATAACCAATGGAATTTGGAAAGAAATAGCAATAGTGGAGATGCGGGTGATTTATACACGACGGGAAAAGTATTTAGCCCAACCTCCACACCAAACTCTGGTTCCTATTATTTCTCCAACGGTTCAGGAACATCTGCCAATTACACGGGCATTTTTGTGAAAAATATTAAAGAAAATAGCGATGGATCCATCAGCTTTACAGCTGGTTTTGAAAAATAGGTCGCATGAATAAGCCGGCAGCCGAATGAGGCTTCCGGTTTATTTTATGGAAAGAAAACAAAAAAATTTATATTCCCAAAGGAAATTATGAAGTGGTAGTTGAATTCTAAAGTGGACCTATTTTTTGATTTAAAAGGAGTGGTAATGGGATGAAAATTGGTTTTATCGGTTTAGGCACCATGGGACTTCCTATGGCAAAGCATTTGCTTAGAGATGGTTTTGAACTTACTGTTTTTAATCGTACAAGAGAGAAAATGAATCTTTTAAAGGAGGAAGGAGCATTCATCGCAGGTTCCCCTAAGGAAGTGGCATTACAAAGTGACATTGTATTCACTATGCTTACAGCAGATGCCGCTGTAGAGGAAGTAGTACTTGGTGAGAACGGTATTATTTACGGTGCTCATCCTGGATTAATCGTTATTGATTCCAGTACGATCTCTCCATCGACGAGTAAAAAGCTGGCGTTAGAACTTTCTCACCATGATGTTAAAATGCTGGATGCTCCAGTCACAGGTAGTGAGCCACAAGCCATTGAAGGGATTTTAACGTTTATGGTTGGCGGTAAGAAAGACATTTATGATAGATGTATGCCTTTGTTTTTATCCATGGGACAAGGCGCTTATTATATGGGTGAAAATGGGAAGGGTTCCTACACCAAGTTAGCGAATAATACGATGTCTGCCATCAATTTATTATCGTTCACGGAAGCTGTCACAATGGCAGCCAAAGCTGGCATTGACCCAGAAGTCTTTGTGAAGGTTGTCAATGGTGGAGGAGCAAGAAGCGGCCAGGTTGATAATAAAGCACCTAAAATTATAAATCGTGATTTTACTCCTCACTTTATGACAAATTTAATACATAAGGATCTGGGCTTAGCATCAGATGTAGCAAAAGAATTAGAAGTGTCCACTCCAGTTCTAGCCATCGTGAAAGAAATCTTTCAAATGGCCAAAGCGAAAGGCTATGGGGCAGAAGATATGAGTGCGGTCATTAAGTGCTATGAAGAATGGGCAGGAATTACAGTCGAAAAAGTAAAATAGGTCAGATCCCAGGTGATTTAGTATCACTTGGGATTTTTAGTATTTACTATCAATATTCATAGGAGCACATCAATTTTCGCTGGAATAATCACGGCGGGAATTAGGTCTTTGGTACTACCAAAATTTACAGCTAGCTTCCAATTTTGATGGATGATATATTTGTTTTGTAAGTTCTAAACGGAGCTTACGCGAATGTTTTTTCTCCAGAGAAGTACTCAAGAGGCTGAAGAGGCGCCCCTGCTAAGGGTGTAGGTCGGGTAACCGGCGCGAGGGTTCAAATCCCTTCTTCTCTGCCATATGACAATGGGAATGTCTTGGTATCGACAGGGATAGTTTGAGCTTATATTGCGAGTCGAGGGATTCGGCCTCGTTAAAACGATAAAGCCTAATAACTGGCAAACAAAACAACAACTTCGCTTTCGCTGCCTAAAAACAGTCGTTAGCGGTTCCTCCCTCCATCGTCCATGTGGCAGGGCCGGGGACTCAACTTAAGTGGACTACGCCGAAATCCACCGTCTGAGGGTGACGGAAGAGACTAACCAGACTAGCTGCTCCCAAGCTTGTCAGTTAGCTAAAGGAGTAAGCGAAGCAAAATGTACTGACTACACTCGTAGATATATAAGTGTCAATATCTTTGCACATGGGTTCAACTCCCATCATTTCCACTTAACTTTTTAAAAAATATCTTGAAAACCGTTCAGAGATTATGTAAAATTAAAACATGACTTCAATCAAAACATAAGCCGGTTTAGCTCAATTGGTAGAGCAACTGACTTGTAATCAGTAGGTTGGGGGTTCAAGTCCTCTAGCCGGCACCAGAGTTTTTTGCGATAGCAAAATAATCATTTTTCCGCAGTAGCTCAGTGGTAGAGCTATCGGCTGTTAACCGATCGGTCGTAGGTTCGAGTCCTACCTGCGGAGTCATAACCCAACAAGGACACTAGGAACAGGTCAGGGCGGGAACGCAGCAGCCATAACTGGTGAAATTGTGTGGGTTATTACATAGGACGAAAGCGAAAAAGCGCTAAACTCTTTGTGAGTTTTGCGCTTTTTTTTGTTCATGGCTATCTATTAAATGTGTTGGAAAAAGCTCTAGATGTTGTTAAAATGTATACACCCAATAAAACTTCTGGAGGAAAAAAATGCCCCAACTAATTTTTAAAGGACTATCAGTAGATCAGGTAAAAAAGATCAGTATTCCGTTAGTAGAGGAGCTAGCAGGCCTTTGCCATTGTGATACGGACAATTTTTCGTTAGAAATTCCAAACTCAACTTTCGTTTTTAATCAAGCGGAAATTTCAGCATTTCCTTTTATCGAGGTAAAATGGTTTGAAAGAGGTCAGGAAGTTCAAGATCAATTCGCTAATATTATCACCAAACACGTGCAATCATTAGATATCCCTGAAGTCGAAGTGGCCTTTACTGTATTTTTGGAGGCTGCTTATTACTATAACGGAAAACATTTTGCATAAAGTTGGGAGGGCTACATGGAGAGAAACAGTCTGTATGAGAGTGGGTTATTGAGAGGAGAGTTTCTTCCCGAGGTTGTTGCCTATTACTTTAAACAGTGGGATAACTATTCCATGCCTTTTCATGCCCATAATCAGGTTGAAATTATGTACGTTATTGAGGGGCATTGCAATGTAGAAACTGAGGGAGCGTCACTTCAATTGAAAAAAGGGGATTTCATTATCCTGGATGCCGAAGTCCCCCATCGCCTGTTAGTGGAGAAGGGCAGTCCTTGCAGAATGCTAAACATTGAATTTCGATTTCATGAAAGAAAAGGTGTGTTTCCATCCATTAAGAACATTGCTGAAGAAGATCCGGCCTTTGCCCGTTTTTTGAAAATGAATTCACCTTATCTTCTCTTAAAGGATGCCAATGAGGTATATCCAATTTTAAAAAGTCTTGTTTTGGAAATGGATGAAAGAGGCAAAGAAAATCTATTAATGGTCCATCTTTTGCTCTCTCAACTATTCATTCGAATGGCGAGATTGGCCGTTGAAACCATAGCAAATGAACCAGAGCACCAAGCAAATATGTATGTCAAACAGGCGCTAATGTATCTTCATGAAAATTATGATTGTGATATCCAGATGAAGGATATTGCGGCAGATGTCAATCTTCATCCAGGGTACCTACATAGAATTTTTAAAAAACACACCGGGTTAACGGTTATGGAATATCTTACCTCTGTTAGAATGGAAAAGGCCAAAATGTTATTATCCGAAACGGATATCCCGCTCATTGAAATCTCGGATTACATCGGAATAAATAGCAGGCAATATTTTAGTTCTCTTTTTAAAAAACATACGCATCAGACCCCTGTTGAATATCGGAAAACGGCGATGCATAAAAAGGAATTTGCCTCTTGGGAGAAAGTTTGAGAAAAGTGAGGATTTTATAAATCCGATCAAAAAGGAAGTTACTATTTTGATAACGTTAACAATAAATAGTTGATAAAATCTCTTTAGAAACTATTATTGAAGGAGCGTTGTCCATGTCATTTAAAGTAGCCTTTATCGGAGCAGGAAGTATTGGCTTTACAAGAGGACTGTTACGGGATCTATTATCTGTCCCAGAATTTAAGCAGATTGAAGTAGCTTTTACGGATATCAATCCTCTTAATTTGGCGATGGTAACTGAGCTTTGCCAGCGTGATATTCATGAAAACGGACTGGATATTCAAATTCAATCCACCCCCAATCGACGCGAGGCTCTTAGAGATGCAAGGTATATTTTTTCAGTCGTGAGAATCGGCGGGCTTGAGGCTTTTCAATCGGATGTGGATATTCCGTTGAAGTATGGAATTGACCAATGTGTGGGCGATACCCTTTGTGCGGGCGGTATCATGTATGGCCAGCGGGGAATTGCCGAGATTTTGAATTTCTGTAAAGATATTCGTGAAGTGGCAGAGCCAGACTGTTTGCTGTTGAACTATGCCAATCCGATGGCGATGATGACTTGGGCTTGCAATAAATATGGCGGGGTGAGGACTATAGGTTTATGCCATGGTGTCCAGCATGGGCATAAACAAATTGCTGATGTCCTTGGATTAACAAAAGAAGAAGTCGATATTGTTTGTGCCGGAATCAACCACCAAACATGGTATGTTCAAGTTAGACACAAAGGGTCAGACATGACAGGAAAGTTGCTGGAAGGGTTTGAAAAACATCCGGAATACAGTCAAACCGAAAAAGTGCGCATCGATATGCTCAGACGTTTTGGCTATTACAGTACAGAATCTAATGGGCATTTAAGCGAATATTTACCTTGGTACCGGAAACGTCCGGAAGAAATTACTGATTGGATTGACCTCGGAAGCTGGATTAATGGTGAAACCGGAGGCTATTTGAGAATTTGTACTGAAAGTAGAAACTGGTTTGAAACGGATTTTCCCAATTGGATGAAAGATCCTGCTCTTGATTATAAACCAGAAAATCGAAGTGAGGAACATGGTTCTTATATTGTTGAAGGGTTAGAAACTGGCAGAGTCTATCGTGGCCATTTCAATGTCGTCAATAATGGGGTCATATCGAATCTTCCTGATGATGCCATCATCGAGGCTCCAGGATATGTGGATGGGAATGGGATCAGCATGCCAAGGGTGGGAGACTTGCCACTGGGGTGTGCAGCAGTTTGTAATGTCAGTATTTCTGTTCAACGACTTGCAGTAGAGGCAGCAGTGCAAGGGGATGACCTATTATTGCGTCAAGCAATGATGATGGATCCGCTTGTAGGTGCTGTTTGTAATCCAAAGGAAATTTGGCAGCTTACAGATGAAATGCTGGTGGCACAAGAGAAATGGCTACCACAATATAAAGTAGCCATTGAAAAAGCTAAAGAAAGGCTTGCTTCTGGTAATCTCATACCGACTAAACAAAATCAAGGAGCAGCAAGGCTTCGTGTGAAAACAGTAGAGGAAATGGCACAAGACAGAGAAGCTGCCAATCGAGTTGCTGGTGAATCTAACAAAGCCAAAGAACGCCCAACAGCGGTTAATTAGAAAGGCAAGAGGATGGTACAGGGAATCCTGGTCATCCTCTTGCTTTTTTTATGAGGGAATAAATTTAATTGTTAAAATAAGCTGAAATTTGTTAATATTGTTTTATGTTTTGTTGAAATCCACTCCGATTTTGTTAATATATTTAAATTTTTGTTAATATAACTCCAAATTTTGTTAATATATTATAATTCCTCACTTAAGTTAATGGATCGGATTGATTTAATCACCAAAATACGCAATTCCCGAATGTTCGTATTTTACTGATGCGTGATTTCAAGGATAAAATTGTTATTCAAAAGAAAGTAACGTTAGTATTGTAATATATCTAAAACTTCCTTATAATAATATTCGTTAAGGAGTACTAGATTCGCAAAATCCGAACGTTTTTACTGTTTTCGTATGCTATTGTTCAGCTCCCTGTTTCATTTAGTTAAGGATTGCTAGTGAAATAGGCCGATATATTTTTTAAAAAAATTGGTTTTGGACTGATGAAATTTTATCTAATACTTCTTAGGGGGATTATCTGTGAAAAATCTAATTAAAAAATGGAATCAAATCAGTCTGGTCAAGCAAATCATTGTAGGTTTGATTATCGGCATCATTTTAGCGGTAACGATTCCGGAAACTGCCAAACCTGTGGTCATCTTAGGTTCATTATTTGTCGGTGCGTTAAAAGCCATTGCACCCGTATTGGTGCTCTTCTTGGTTATGTCAGCCATTGCACAGCACAAAAAAGGACATCAAACGAATATGAAATCTATTATCATCCTATACCTTTTAGGAACCTTTTTAGCAGGATTATTTGCTGTTATTGTAAGCTTTATCTTTCCAGTCAGCATCTCCCTTGCCAAAAGTGCGGAGGACGTGACAGCTCCAGGCGGCGTGGTAGAAGTTCTCAAGTCCTTATTGTTGAATGTAGTTGATAACCCAGTTAAAGCCATCTACAATGCCAACTATATCGGTATTTTAGCATGGGCGATTATTCTTGGTATGGCATTAAAAAATGCTTCTGATACAACAAAAACATTGATATCTAACTTTTCAGATGCTGTATCCAAAATGGTAACTTGGGTGATCAAGTTCGCCCCATTTGGTATTATGGGGCTAGTCATCGATTCGATTACTACGAATGGAATCGACTCTCTACTAAGCTATGGGAAATTACTAGCGGTATTAATTGGATGCATGCTCTTTGTGGCTTTTGTGATCAATCCAATCATTGTGTTTGTAAATATCAGACAAAACCCATATCCACTTGTGTTTAAGTGTTTAAAAGAAAGTGCCATTACCGCATTCTTTACTCGCAGTTCAGCTGCAAACATACCTGTAAATATGAGATTATGTGAAGATTTACGATTAGATAAAGATTCCTATTCTGTATCCATCCCGTTGGGTGCTACCATTAATATGGCTGGAGCAGCAGTAACCATCTCTGTTTTAACACTTGCAGCTGTGCATACATTAGACATTCACGTGGACATCCCTACTGCCATTATCTTGAGCCTATTATCTGCTGTTTGTGCTTGTGGTGCTTCTGGGGTTGCTGGTGGATCACTTTTATTAATTCCTCTAGCATGCAGCCTATTTGGAATTCCATCTGATGTTGCCATGCAAGTGGTTGGAGTTGGCTTTATCATCGGTGTGTTACAAGATTCGTTTGAAACGGCTCTTAACTCTTCAACATATGTTCTTTTTACAGCAACCGCTGAATTTAAGAAGTGGCGTAAAGAAGGAAGAAAGATTACCATTCAAAAAGCTTCTTAATAAATAAAATAAGAAAAGCAGTGTGATTCAATGAGACACACTGCTTTTCTTATTTTTAAATCTAGAATGAGAGATAACCATTTGGAATCCGTAGATGACAAGTGCATAAATAATGGCAGTAAAAAATATGTGTTTTGGTTTAAACTTAACCAATTTAAAAACGTTTAGCTTTTGCATCACCCAACTGACTGGGTAGGCAAGAAAAGCATCCATTAATACATTAGTAATCATATAAATCAAAGGTTTTCCGTAAGTAAAACGAAAAATCCAAATGGTTCCTACAAAGAATGGCCCAAAAATAAAACTAAAGTCATTTACTGCTTTTTTTAAAGGACCGCCTTTTACTGTCCACCATTTAAAAGGAACGGATAAAATGGTTTCTATTAGTAGCAATACAGTCGCGAACAAAGCAACAGGCGTGAATTTTTTAAAATCATTTTTGGGAATTAAGAAAACTGAGAACCACGATATCAAAAAGAGTCCAATTCTAATGATTGCTGCTACCATTTGTAGAACTCCTTATCTTTTTATTATATGGTGTGTAAAAGAGGAGATAGTATACATTTTTTTACATTCAAATAAAAATTAATCTTATCTACCTATATTCCTCTTTCAACTAGTTCCTAAGTTTCATTTTACTTTTTTCTAGTAGCGTTTTCATTTCACTCCGTAATCGCTGCCAAATCCCATCCTAATAGGAAAACAGGACATTCTCTGTCTTCTTTTTTACTAAATTGTCTCATGTTGACGACATTATTAAATAGAATTAGATTTATAAAAGAGTAATAGGATCTTTTTTCTACTATTAAGTAAGGGCATTTCATCAACAAAAGGAGCATCACACATGAAAAGCATCCAAAGCCGCTTATTTCTCATGCTTCTTATTTTTATCATCCTCCCGTATTTTTTGACGGTTTTCTTTATTTATGGTTACACCAAAAAGCTCGTGGAACAGCATGAGCTAGAAGTCAGCCGCAATCAAATGGAGAAAGCATCCAATGAACTAGAGCAATACTTTGAAGATTTAGTCGGCCTCCCATATGTTACCTACCGTAATCCTGATTTGTTCCGAATCTTTGAAGATGGGTTTCAAGATTCCATTTATTTCAACCCTATTACAGTGAAAAATAGTATCGAAACATTTTATCTTATGCGTAACGAAATTCGGCAGATTCGTTTTTATATTGATAAAAGTAAAGAATCATTTACTGTTTATAATGCTATGGTCAGTACCCGTAAATATCAGCCGGATTTAGTAAAGGAGAGTTCGATTAAAAAGCTTTATCACTCTCATTCAAAGTATTTAATTGAGCCGCCTCATCCGATTGAGAATTATAATGATGCAGCTATTGTTCCTCAATCAGATAACACAGTAGTGTTAACGATTCACCATAAAGTAATGGACGTACTTTCGAACAAATTTCTGGGTATCATTACGCTTGATATTGATTTAAAAACCTATGCCCGCTTATGTAACAGCCTTGTACAGAATGATAAGGAATCCGTATTACTTGTAAATTCGGAGAACCAAGTGATGTACGCTAGTGACCGACACCTGATAGGAAAACCGGTTCCAACCAATTTGTTAACATCTATTCAGCAGTCAGGCGTCAAAACGGGCAAGGAGATTATCTTGTCCAGAACGTTGTCAGGGCCTTTACGTCAATGGAAGTTAGTAAAGATCACACCCGAACAAGTAATATTTCACGATGTTAGACAGACCGCCTATACCAACATCCTTGTAGGGATAGGGGTCGGATTTTTGGGACTTTTAATGATCGGTATTATTTCTTACATGATTACTAGACCCATAAAGCTGCTCAGTAGAAAAGTGCAGAGCATTGAAGCAGGGAATATGGATGTTCCCTTCAATGACAACGGGCAAGATGAAATTGGGCACCTGGAAAAACACATAAAGGAAATGATGAATCGGATCAATCTTCATATTGCCCGCGAGTACAAACTGGAAATTGAAAATAGAAACAATCAATTAAGGGCATTAAAGTCTCAAGTGAATCCGCATTTTTTATTCAACGCCCTGCAAACCATAGGTGCGGTTGCGCTTAGATTCAATTCGCCAAACGTCTACGGATTAGTCACCTCTTTATCCAAAATGATGCGATATTCCATACGGGCCAATCAATGGGTCTTAGTCCGAGAGGAAGTGGATTACATAAAAACCTACCTTTCTCTACAAGTGGAGCGTTTTGGGAATGAATGGACCTATACAATTCATCTGGACGAAACGATTCTTGATTTAACGATTCCAAGTATGACACTCCAGCCGCTCGTGGAAAACTTCTTTAAACACTGCTATGAAGAAGGTTTCTACGATGCACAGTTGAACATCTATGGAGAAATACAAGGAGAACTACTCTGCCTTGTAGTAGAAAATAATGGATCCAGTATCACGTTTGAAGAATTGCAAATCCTTCGAAAAAATATTTATACCAAACCAAATGAAGGATCTTATTCAGCCGAGCATATTGGTCTGAAAAATATTCATGACCGTTTGGTCTTAAATTATGGGATAAAGGCTGGTTTAGAAATAGATACCAATCAAGGACAAGGGTTTATTGTTAGATTAATGATTCCAGTAGAATCAAAGTTTGCCAGTCAAAAACTCGAAATAATGTAATCTAAAAGTTAACAGCAGGGGAGATGAATATGGGAATGAAAGCTCTCATTGTAGATGATGAATTCAACGTCCGTTATGTCATACGCCAGTTGGGCCAGTGGGAGAAAAATGGTATTAAAGAGCTATTGGAAGCCAGAAACGGGGAAGAAGCAAAAAGAATCATACAGAAGGAAAAACCAGAGATCATTTTTACCGATGTAAAAATGCCTGGCGTGAGCGGGATCGAAATGATTGAGTGGCTCGACAGCATTTCTTATCCCGGCAAGGTCATTTTCATTACAGGGTTTGACGATTATTCCTTTATGAGAAAAGCCATTAAGCACAACAGCTTCGATTATTTACTAAAACCGATTGAGGCGGAACCTTTTAATCACACCTTGGCAGAGGCGGTAAAATCATGGGCAAATGAAGAAGCAGACCGTAAATACAAAGAAGCGGGTGTATATGACGATGTGAAAAGACTCCGTATCAATCAAATGGTCACAGAGGCTTGCCTAGGGGAGTTTTTCGACCCTGCCGAAATTGCTTCCTCTCTGCCAACGGCTGACGAATATGACCTTACCCTTATTTCTTTTTACCAAATGCATCATTCGGCTCCGTATATCCAGCTGTTAGCTGAAGAGCTCGAACATCAGGAATGGGGAAACGCCTTTGAACTACAGAATGGTCATAGTCTTTGTTTGGTGATTACTGTAAAAGGAATCTGGTTATCTGTTGAAGAATGGATCAGCCAACAGTTTGATATTCCTGTTCGTCTTGTAGACGGTGAATCTTTAAAGTCATTGGAGGGTCTTCCTATTTCCTATAGAGCTTTACAAATGGAGTGGGAAGATCAACATTTCAGAGCGATTCACCGTTTGAACGATTTAGATCATGCCTGCCGCATGCGGAACATTGTTCATTATGTAGACACGTATTACATGGAAGAGCTAACGCTGGAAAAACTCTCAAGCCGATTTTTCTTAAGTCGTGAACATATTTCCAGAAAGTTCAAACAAGAAACGGGCATGACCCTGTCCAAATACATGACGAAACTAAGGATTGATCAAGCAAAATCTAGGTTAAGAGAATCAGATGAAAGTATACTTTCTATTTCTCTCATGCTCGGATACCAGGATGAGAAATACTTCTCAAAACTATTCAAAAAAGTCATGGGATTAACCCCTTTTGAATATCGAAACCATATAAAAAAGCAACAAACGGGGGGCTTTTGATATGTGGCCATATCCTTCTAATGACATCACATAAATGGGGGATAGGAATGAAAAGGACTTTACGATTACCTATGGTTTGTCTAGCCATCTTGTGTCTTTCTCTCTCAGCCTGTGAAACGACTAGTTTGAAAGAGCCGAAGCCAAAAGAAGCAGAAGCCCCAACACATAAGCTTACGCTGGATATTCGGAATCCAAAAGTGGAAATTTCCAAGCAGTTTGAACAAATGGCAGCCGTTTATGAAAAGAAAAATCCAAATGTAAAAATCAAGATTCACACAGTTGGCGGTGCTGCAGACGACTTAAGCGATCTGAAGGCACAGATTTCTGCTGGCAATGGTCCTGATATTTTCACGAATACCGGGTATCAAAATGCCATCCTGTGGAAGAACTACTTGGAGGATCTCTCAGATCAGCCATGGATTGAAAATACCTATCCAGCAGCTTTACGACCAATGAAATTTGATGATAAAATTTACGGAATGCCGCTAAACCTGGAGGGGTATGGTTTCATTTATAATAAGGATTTATTTAAAAAGGCAGGTATTGAATCCGTTCCTAGAACGATGACTGAATTAACTTTAGCAGCCAAACAATTGCAAAAAGCAGGCATAATGCCTTTCGCAATCGGCTATTACGAGGAGTGGAAACTGGGTGTCCATTTGTTGAACATCGCCTTTGCCCAGCAGGAAGACCCAGCCTCTTTTATAAAAGCCCTAAATAACGGAACAGAAAAGATCACTAACAATCAAAAATTTAAAGATACCATCCATCTCCTGGACGTTACATTAAAATATGGAAATGCAAATCCGCTCTCTACGGATTACAATATGGAAGTCAATTTATTTGCCACAGGAAAAGCAGCAATGATCCAGCAGGGCAACTGGGTGCAGCCCATGCTTGACCAGATCTCGCCAAATATGAATATCGGATTTCTGCCCCTGTCCATTAATGATGAGAGGAAGAATGACGCCTTAGTCGTCAGTGGACCGAACTATTGGGTTGTCAACAAACAAACCACACCAGAGAAGAAGAAGGAAGCAAAGAAATTCTTAAACTGGATGGTTTCCTCCGAGCAGGGGAAAAGGTTTATGACCAATGAATTCAAATATATTCCTGCGTTTAAAAACATAAAAGTGGACGATGTAGGGCCGCTGGCTAAAGATACGCTTGCCTACTACGAAGCAGGGAAAATACTAGATTCCAATTGGCCGGACTTCCCAGTTGGTGTAAGAGAAGAGTTTGGACTGGCGATGCAGATGTACGTAAGAAAACAGCTTACTCGCGAGCAATTACTTGAAGAATTTCAAAGATCCTGGGATAAGGCTAAGTCCACTTTGAAATAACACTTCTGCCTCCGTTTGGGGGCCTTTTTATTATTAGGTAGCAAATCTATATCAATTTAAGACGAAATTCTAATCAATCCATGCCATCCCCAATCCATTCGTCTTCCTCTATAATTTTCATTAATAAGAAACGATTACTAGCTTTCTTATCAAAATCATACATATCCAAGGAGGAAGACGATGAACTTCAAAAGATTGACTAAAAAAGCAGCTGCCGTAACCTTCAGTACTGCTATATTAGTAGGAGCAGGCGGACCGAAGATTTTTGCACAGCAAATGAACAGCGGGGATTACAAGGAAGACTATGGTTTTGCCCATATTACACGTGCAGACATGCTAAAAATTCCAGGACAACAAAACAGTTCTCAATTTAAAGTGCCTCAATTCAATGCATCAGCAATCAAAAACATTGATTCGGCAAAAGGGTATGATAAGTCAGGGAACTTAATAGATTTAGATGTATGGGATAGCTGGCCACTGCAAAACGCTGATGGTACTGCGGCAAATTATCATGGATATCATATCGCTTTCGCTTTAGCAGGTGACCCAAAAAACAGTGATGATACTTCAATTTATTTATTCTATCAAAAAGTCGGTGATACATCGATTGACAGCTGGAAAAATGCTGGAAGAGTATTTAAAGATATGGATAAATTTATTCCAAATGACCCGTATCTTAAATATCAAACACAGGAGTGGTCAGGTTCTGCTACTTTAACCAAAGATGGCCAAGTCCGTTTATTCTATACAGATTACTCAGGTAATCCTGAAGATGGTGGAACCGGTGCTGGTAACCAAATTATTTCAACTGCTCAAGTCAACTTATCCCAGCCGGATGCAGCTACACTTAAAGTCGATGGAGTATCTGATCATAAATCTGTCTTTGATGGCGGAGACGGTACAGTTTATCAAAATATTCAGCAATTTATCGATGAAGGCAAGTGGATTTCAGGTGATAACCATACTTTAAGAGACCCTCACTATGTTGAAGATAAGGGCCATAAATATCTTGTCTTTGAAGCCAACACTGGAACAACAGATGGTTATCAAGGCGATCAGTCTTTCAATAATAAAGCTTACTATGGCGGAAGTGACGTCTTCTTCCAGAATGAAAAAAATAAACTGCTACAAAGTCCTAAAAAACAAATTGCTTCTTTAGCGAATGGTGCATTAGGCATTGTTGAATTGAACGATGACTACACAGTGAAAAGTGTTATGAAACCATTAATTGCATCAAACACAGTAACAGATGAAATCGAACGCGCCAATATATTTAAAATGAATAATAAATGGTATCTATTCACGGATTCAAGAGGATCCAAAATGACGATTGATGGAATTAACGACAAAGATGTTTATATGCTAGGATTCGTAGCCGATTCCTTAAATGGTCCATTCAAACCGTTAAATGAAACAGGACTTGTTTTGAACATGAATCTTGATCCTGCTGATCTCACATTTACTTACTCTCATTTTGCTATACCGCAACCTGACGGTAATAATGTGGTAATCACAAGTTATATGACGAATAGAGGCTTCTATCCAGACCATCATTCTACCTTTGCGCCAAGCTTTTTGCTTAATATTAAAGGTTCTAAAACATCTGTAGTAGAAAATAGTATCCTTGAACAAGGACAATTAACGATTAACGAATAACTAACCAATAAAAAAGAAAATGTCACTGTTTCAGTAGGCATTTTCTTTTTTTCCTATCATGTGGTGATTATTGATGAACAAAATAAAGCTAGCTTTATTAATTAATAGCTTGATATTAGCGATTTTAACAGGACTACTTTTTTATCAAGACAACAAGACAATAAATATAAATCAAGAAAATCCAAAAAGTAAACGGTTCAGTTTACCAACACATGGATACCGGCCTCAGTACCACTTTTCTGTTCCTGACAAATGGAAAAATGATCCGCAGAAGCCCATCTTTTTTGGGGGGAAGTATCATTACTATTACCTTTACAACAAAGACTATCCAGATGGAAATGGTACGGAATGGCGTCACGCAACGTCCAAAGATTTATTGCACTGGACCGATGAAGGGATTGCCATCCCGAAGTATACCACCAAAAATGGAGATCCTTGGTCAGGGTCCGCCGTTGTCGACCGGGAAAATACAGCGGGATTTGGTCGTGGCGCTATTGTTGCGGTTGTCACACAGCCTTCTGCCAATGGCGGAAAACAGGAACAATTTCTTTGGTACAGCAAAGACAACGGAATGACGTTTACCTCTTATAGCGATATCCCGATTATGGCCAATCCGGGTACAAAGGATTTTAGAGATCCGAAAATTATCTGGGACAGCAGCCATCATAAATGGGTCATGGTCCTAGCAGAAGGCGGAAAAATAGGATTTTATGAGTCACACAACTTAAAAACCTGGCACTATTTCAGCAGTTTCTTTACGGAAAATATCGGAACCCTGGAATGCCCTGATTTTTACATGATGCGGGCAAATGACGGAACATTAAAATGGGTGCTTGGCGTTAGCGCAAACGGAAAAGCAATTGGAAAACCAAATACATATGCCTATTGGACGGGAAGTTTTAATGGATTGGAATTTTCTGCTGATCAATTTGAACCCAAATGGTTAGATTACGGTTTTGACTGGTACGGAGGTGTCACATTTGAAGATGGAAAAGCAAGCGACCCATTGAAAAGGCGCTATGCTCTCGCCTGGATGAATAAATGGGATTACGCCAACAACACCCCCACCATGAAAGAAGGTTTTAACGGGATGGATTCTATTGTACGAGAAATTGCACTAAAGCATTTAGGGAGCAACGAATATGTTTTAGTCTCTAAACCCATAGAAGCGATGAATAATCTTGTAATTTCAAAAGATTATATCAAACAAACGAAAGTAAACGGCTCTAAAACTCTCAACATCACAGGTGATGTCTATCAGCTAGACACAGAGATTTCTTGGTCTAAACTCAAAAATGTGGGCATCAGGCTTAGAGAATCAGCCGACAAATATAAGCACGTCGACGTCGGTATTTTTGTAGAGCAACACTATTCCTATGTCAATCGGGCGTTTACAGGACACCCTGATAAAAGCAACCAGTACTTAGAAAGCCAGGCACCCTTCGCGGTCAGCAAAAAAAACGTTCATTTAAAGATTCTTGTGGACCAATCAAGTATTGAAGTTTTTGTCGATGACGGAAAGGTTGTTCATTCCAATTTAATTTTCCCTAGGACAACTGATGGGGGTATCACCCTCTTCTCAGAAGGAGGGACAGCGGTATTCAAAAATTTTACAGTTAAACATTTGAAGCTGCAATAGCTTAAAACTTGGAGCCTATCATTACATGGGCTCTTTTTATAGTGGAGAACGAAAGTCTAAAATTGTTGAATAATGAAATTAAAAATTAATCCTTTATTTTTATAATAACCATTGACTTTATGTATACAAACGTATACATTATGAATATAAATGTCGTATACGTTTGTATACGTCGAAAGGAGACTTATAAAATGAAAAACGAAGAATTTAAGGGCCATCATAGAGGGGATCGCCATAAACGAAAAGATCATGATCATCACCATCGTGGAGCTAAAACGTTTCGAAGAGGTAGAGCCCTTGCTTTTTTAGAAATGATGAATCTTAAACGCTCCACAATAAAGCAGCAATTAGAGGCACCAGAGTTTCAATCCATTCAACCCATTTTACTAGGTGAGCTAAAAGCCATGGAAATGGTCATCAACGAATTTGTTCAATTATTTGAACTTCACGAATTTGAAGCAGCGGATGCTGATAGTAAGAAAACAGAAGAAGAAATGGCTCCGGAAGCTAGTAAAGAGCCTCCAGTTAGCAATCATGAAGAATGACTTTTAAAAAAAATAAACCATTCCCTTTACTGAGTAACGGATTTACTTTAGAGGTGCAAACATTGAGTAACCAGTGATATTTAAAATAAACGGAGACTTTTCGGTTAGACTGCAGAGTAGAGCTCGATTCGGGTATATAAGCGGAGGTTTTCCGATTAAGCAAAGCAAAATTAACCATTTTCACATTTTTCGAGTCAATAGTCGGAATCTTTCCATCTATTTAACCTATTTTCAGTGCTATTTCCTAATTAAGAGAAAATTCTCTGCTAATTTACCAAACTCGCTTTAGGATCTAATGAACTTATACAACTTACGGGTGCTTTCGTGAAAAAAGGCTTAGTGATATTTGCATTTCTAAGCCTTTATTGATTGTGAAAGATACTGTGAATTTTATGTGATTTCCTCTGCGATTTACCGTGTTGTACCTCACAAGTAAACCCGTTATTTACTGAGGGGATGGTTTATTTAAGAGTGCAATGAACATTATTTTTCAAATTTGGATGGATCCCCATTAAAAGGTTCATTTGCTATTTTAATTGATCCTGATGGGCACCCATCATAAGCATCTAGAACATCGTCCTGCAATCCTTCAGGTATTTCCCCATTCCCTTGATTTTTATCTAAAAAAACAAATGAAATCCCATCGTCATCATAATCAAAAACCTCTGGAGCCGCCGCAAAACAAGCCCCGCAAGCAATGCACGTTTCTCTATCAACCATTGTATATTTTAACATCATTAAACCCTCCAAATTTTTTAATGGAACGGTTTTTATCTTAAAAATCATTTCTTAATTTTTTCTTAAAAAAATATTGGGAGGACTAGTTAGGGATAGAAACGATAACCATAAATGAAACGATGATCAACTCTTAAGGTAATCTTAAGGTTTTCCTTCTAAAAAAAGTTCAGTTAAGGTTAATATTTGGACTTGGAGGAATTGAATTGAAAAAGAATTACACAAAAATTGTACTCGATTTAATGATGGGCATTACTTTTGTGCTGCTAACTCCCGAATCGTATTACCAAGTCTTGCGGTTCAGGGAGGGCACTCCATTCGCGGCATCCACGATTTATCTGCTAAAGCCACCCTTGCGTTAGTTGGTCTTCATATTGGCGTGCATTGGCAATGGATCATGAGTATTTGCAAAAAAGCGTTCAAAACGAAAGAAGGCAAACTAAGAAAAGGCGTTCTCGCATCCGTCGTCCTATCACTGGCTATATTGGGAGGTGGAATTCAATGGTTTGCCACCACTTCCACACCTACCGAGGGTAATATCAAAAAGGAACAAATACAACCATCTTTCAATAATGGGGCAACGGCTCAACCGACTAACCATGATTTTAATGAAAGAAAATTTGATCATGATGGAAGAGAGGGAAAAGGAGGACATGGCGGTAGCAGCAACGCATTCCTCGTGGCTCTTAACTATTTTGCGATTTGGGCAGCCATCATTATTCCTGCCTATTATATAGAAAAGCGAATCTTAAGGAATAAACGAAAATCATCAGGTGATCAGCCAAAAACATCGTAATATTTAAAAAAACATACAAGTACTAGTGTAGAAAAAGGCGGGGCTGCGGCTACTCTTTTTTTATAATCTGAGACTTTTGGTGTATTTAAATCTTTAATTAAAAAAGTTATGATAATTCGATGTAATGGTTTGAAAACTTGATTTTTACAAAAAGTATCGTGAAAGAGGGAAGGGTTTTAAAAAATGTCTTTAGATTCATTTGTATTAGGATTTTCAATGGCAGACATTGATTATGACATGCTAAAAAATTTAGGGATTTCTATTGGGATTTTGCTATTGTTTATTGTTTTTAGAAACCTATTTACCAAGTATGTGTTTCAGTTGATTTTAAAATTATCCAGAAAAACACCAACTGATTTTTTTGAACAAATATGTTTAAGTTTTGAACGACCTTTAGGATGGTTCTTTATCATTTTTGGCTTATACATTGCCATGGATTATTTTCCTTTTATGGAACAGCAAAATGCGTTATTTTTAAAATTTTTGCGTTCCATGGTCATTGTATTAATTACATGGGGTTTGTTTAATTTGACCTCTCCAACCTCGGGGCTATTAATCAGTTTTAATCAAAAATTCAATAATAAAATAGATTTAATCCTTATTCCGTTTATTTCTAGAATCATCCGTGTTATCATGATCGCCATCAGTATTAGTATCATCGGACAGGAATTTAATTATGATGTAAATGGATTGGTGGCAGGTCTTGGGATAGGTGGACTTGCCATTGCTTTAGCTGCAAAAGAAGCCGTAGGAAATTTAATTGGCGGGGTTGTCATTGTAACCGAAAAACCCTTTTCCATTGGAGATTGGATCTTGACTCCGAGTGTGGAGGGTGTCGTAGAAGATATAAACTTTAGAAGTACGAAAGTCCGCACGTTTAGTCAAGCTCTAGTTACTGTTCCGAATGCTACACTTGCAAATGAAGCGATTACGAACTGGAGTCGGATGGGGAAAAGAAAGATTGATTTTCACTTAGGACTTAACTATAAAACGAACAAAGAAGAAATAACCAGAGTCGTTCACCGGATTGAACAGTTATTGAGGACACATGAAGAAATCCATCCGGATACGATTATGGTAGCTTTTGATCATTATAATGAGAGTAGTCTCGATATCCTAGTCTACTTTTTCACAAATTCAACGGTTTGGGCAGAACATGTGAAAATTAAACATGAAATCAATTTAGAAATTATGGGGATTTTAGAGGAAGAGGGAGTAGAAGTGGCTTTCCCTAGCCGAACCATTTATGTTTCTCCACAAACAAATGAATTATTTGAAACCATAGGTTCTTTTGATTGATTGGGCTGCTTCGGCAGTCCTCTTTTTTTTGAAAAAATATCCCAAGGTAAGTAGTGAAGGGTATAAGCCACAGAAAGAAGTACAATCTAATATTGTTACAACCACATAAACTCCCACACTTGTCACCTGATAAGTAGAGGATGTGTATGTGGTGTTTTTTTAATTACAGTCAATCTGCACTTGCTTTTAGTAAGGGAATATAACCATATGATAAAAGATTTTTCACTCGTATTCCAGATTTAATAGTGGTATTCTTTTTGTAAAAACTAAAGGGGAAGAAGAAGTGAAGAAATACTTTCTTTTACTTGCAGGCATGATGATCGTATTAAATGCTTGTACGCCAAATGAACCAAAGAGCCGGCCTTCTAAACCAAAGATGGCTCAAAAGGAGATAGAAAAATCAATCCTACCAAAGATTGACCATGTTTTAATTGTGGTGGAGGAAAATCACTCTAAAAGCCAGATTGCTGGTAATGCATCCGCACCTTACATGAATTCATTAATGAAGCAGGGAGCAAATTTTACCAATTATCATGCAATCGAACATCCGAGTCAGCCAAACTATTTAGCTTTGTTTTCAGGATCCAATCAGGGAGTAACGGATGATAAAATGCCGAGATCAAAATTCTCTACTGATAACTTGGCTAGTGAATTGATTGAAAAGAACTACACATTTAAAGGGTATTCGGAAGGTCTGCCTTCCGTTGGTTATGATAAGGAGTCTGCTGGAAACGGATATGCACGAAAGCACAATCCTTGGACTAACTTTACGAATGTTCCGAGAGATAGTAATCAACCATTGGGAAATTTCCCAAAAGATTTCTCTAAATTACCCACAGTTTCATTTGTTATTCCGACACTTGATCATGATATGCATGATGGGACGATCAAGGAAGCTGATCAATGGTTAAAAGCGCATATGGATCCCTATGTACGATGGGCAAAAACACATAATAGTCTGTTGGTTGTTACATGGGATGAGGATGAAGGTTCAGATCAAAACATCATACCAACCTTCTTTGTGGGACCCATGGTAAAAACAGGTCAATATAACACAAATGTGAATCATTTTAACTTATTAAGAACTATAGAAGATATTTACGGTTTGTCACATGCAGGTAAGGCTAAAACTAGCCAACCTATTACGGGTATATGGAAGTGAATTTATTGTCTCAATGGAGGGCCGTTCTAATTAAGGAACGACCCTTCATTATGTTAATCCATAATGAGTTTCGTTTACTATCTTATTAATAACGAAGATATGGAACTTTTTTCGGGGTATAAGTGATTACATCAGATGAATAGATCTCAACCTTTAATTTGGTCCGTAACATTTTTGCTTGAATGAGTATTGGTTGATTGTATTCATTCTTGAAAATCAAATCAGGTCCATTCCAGCTGACCGTGGCATCCCGCCTTGGTGGAACGTAAGATACCTCTCTACTGTGTGAGTATCGATGAATTACTTTTATACCCGCATTATCAACGGCATTAAAAAGGGTAGATGATACTTGGCAAATGCCGCCGCCAAAGTCTTCTGAAAGTTCCCCTTTAACAATCACCGTAGCAGGCAAATACCCCTTCTCAGCGGTTCTTTTTCCCACAACCTTATTAAATGAAAAAACCTCACCTGGAAACATTACATAGTTATTAATCGCTTTTGCAGCCAGATAAATATTATGATTTCTTTCTTTATTATGGGAATTGAAGGTCGTTACATATGTCCCAATTTTTTCGCTTCGAATTGTACCAAGTAATTCACTATCTACTCTCGGATAAATGATTTGTAAAGGGACCTCCAATTTTGAGGAACGCTTTTTAAAATAATAGGAAAAAAACTTATCAGTGAACATTGGTCGGTTTAGACGGTAACCTACTTGTTCGGGTATAATATTTCCCTTTTGATCAATCAAGGCATTTTTTGGTTGGGAAGAAACCTTTTGATCAATTTCCTCCATAAACTTGTTTAACTTTTTTGTATTTATAAACGGTAATTCAGATAAATTCGTTGAGAATTCAGTTCGATTTACTGCTGAGATAGGATGCCCGTTATTTGTGATTACTAAATCTTCTGGCATATTCACTTGCTGATACATAATTAATAGTCCAATTAACCAAGTAGAATTCATATTCACCGAAACCTCCTTGTTCTTAGTAGTATGCAGTGAAATTCACCATTTCATGTAATTCACCCCATGTATGAAACGAATAAAGGGGGAATATTTCGCTGCAAAATAAAAGTAATTTTAGCAAAAATGGAACAAAATAATACGAATAATTGAGGTTATTATATTGGAGGTTCATTATGACAAACATCAAGAAGTTCGTAATAACAACTTTTTTATCTTTTTTGATTATGAATGGAATGTCAGCAAAAGAAGTGAGTACCGCAGAGGCAAATGTCCCGCCAATTGTGGGAGAGTTAGGAGTGACTATTGATGCCGTGTCAGGAGAGGTCCTTTATAACAAAAATGCCTATTCAAAAGCCTATCCTGCGAGTATGACGAAAGTCTTAACGGCTACTATTTTGGATGAAAGGATGAAAGATGGGGAAATGTTAATCGTTAGTCGAAATGCTGCTAATCAAGAATGCCTTTGTTTCGGATTTACAGCAGGTGAATTAATTTCAAAAAATGATGCCATGAAAGCTTTATTATTACTAAGTGCAAATGATGTAGCTGTAGCTATTGCTGAAAATGTGGCTGGAAGCGAAGAAAGATTTGCCGGCCTTATGAATCAGAAAGTCAAACAATGGGGCCTTAGAAACACTCACTTTGTTACACCAAACGGTCTTCATCATCCTAACCATTACACGACACCTTATGATATGGCGATTATCACCAAAGAGGCTATTCAACACCCTGAGGTTTTGAAAATCATGTCTACTCAAACCACCAGAATTAAAACAAATAGACAAGAAAGAACGATTCGAAACCTAATTAATTATCAAAGCAATCCTCACGTCATAGCCGGAAAACCAGGGTTTACCGATGCAGCTCAACATACGCTTGTTGAATATTTAACAAACGGTAATAATAAAGTTATTTCTGTTGTAATGAAATCGGATAAAAGGTCAAAATATAAAGACATTCAAACGATGGCGAATTATACGTTTGCAGAAATGAAAACACGTTCAATGGCTAATCAATAATATTAAAATGATTAAAAGGTTGCGGAGGCAGCCTTTTATCTTTGGAAAATCGTTTAAGATATAATTTTAGAAAATTCAAAATAGTTATTGAAATTAAAATGCTTACCATTTATTATTAAAATAAATAACAAACATACGCCACTGACTTTCTGTGATCCATAGTCACTAGAACTCTTTTTATGACACTCTACTATTAACAGCATAAATAATGCATACTATATGTTTTTATTGATAGCATTTTTCAAAAGCGTGCTGGAAATCCCCATTTTGCAATAAAATAATCCTCCAAAGATTTTACTATATTATATATGATTCCGATGCAGAGTTTATTTTTTAGCCCAACATAGATCTAAGTTGTATTTAACTTAGATACTTTATTAGGTGTTTTTTTACTTTTAATATAAATAGTAATCTGATTAACAATTTGTTTTTTTAGATCTTACAAAGAACTAAGTTATATTTCATTTAGATTTATCATAAAAATTGTAAGCGCTTATTTCGTAAGATAGTTAACTTATATTTTAAGTTGATTATAAATTTAACCATTAATCAAGGGGGAAAGTAAGTGAAGATCAAGAAGATTTATAGTGTAATAATTGCTTGTTTGCTAGTTGCATCACTGATTCTTGGAGGTTGTTCTAGTTCTAGTTCAGGAACAAGTGAGTCCGAAGGCGGTGCGAAGTCTGGGGGTCCTACTAAATTAACCCTTTGGACCTTTGTACCCTTACACCTAGAATTATATAAGGATGCCGAAAAAAGGTGGAATAAAGAACATCCTGATAAACAAATTAAGTTGGAAACTTCGAATTATCCTTATGATGATATGCACAATAAATTACTAGTCTCGCTTCAATCCGGAGTAGGCGCACCAGATATTTCCGATATTGAATTTAGTCAATTCCCCAATTTCTTAAAGGGAGAACCTCAGCTTGTTGACTTATCAGATATTGTAAATAAGGTTAAGAATGATTACGTTCAAGCTAGATTAGATATCTATAGTAAGGATGGTAAGTATTACGGGATACCTACTCACGTAGGAGCAACAGTAATGTACTACAACAAAGAGATTATGGATAAGGCTGGCGTAAATATTGATAATATCAAGACTTGGGATGATTACATTGCCGCAGGAAAGCAAGTTGTAGCCAAAACGAAAAAGCCAATGACTACTATCGAAACAGGTGGCCCATGGACATTCTGGCCATTAATCTCTCAACAAAACTCTGATTTCTTTGATAAAAATGGAAAAGTGACTCTCGATAATGAAACAAATGTAAAAACACTGCAGTTTATGTATGATCTCATTTATAAAGAAAAAATTGCTAAACTTACTCCTGGTGGAGTTCACAATGGTGAGGAATATTATGGATTTATGAATCAGGGCGGGGCTGCCTCTGTGTTGATGCCATTCTGGTACATGAGTAGATTTGTATCCTATATGCCGGATTTAAAAGGAAAAATTGCTGTAAGACCATTGCCTGAATTTACACCTGGCGGTAATCGATCTGCAGGTATGGGCGGTACAGGAACAGTCGTTACGAAACAATCAAAGCATATTGAATTAGCAAAAGAATTCTTGGCCTTTGCAAAAACAACTAAAGAGGCTAATATCCAAATCTGGAAACTGCTTGGCTTCGATCCTGCTAGAACAGATGTATGGGATTCACCAGAATTAAGAGAACCTAATAAATTTACGGAGTATTTTGGAAATGATATTTTTGATACTGTAAAACCATTACTTAAAGAAATAGCGCCAATTCATCTTACGGAACAATCGCCACAAGCCAGGTCTGTTCTCCAAACAGGAACTTTAGACGCGGTTCTTAGAAATAAAACGATGAAACCTGCAGAAGCGTTAAAGGATGCTGCTGATAAGCTTCCTAAATAAATGTAATTGGGGTTCAGTCATGTGATTGAACCCCAATCATAAAACTTGGATCTTTAAGAGTAAAAGGAGGGTATTATGAAACCTGAATTGAACCTTTCAATCAAAAATAAAGAAACAGTCCAACGTACAAAAAACAATATAATTAAAAATTTGTTATTTTCACAGAAAATAACTCCTTATGTTATGGTCTCACCGTTTATCATATTATTTTTAGTGTTTTTCTTATATCCATTATTAAGTACGATTAATATGAGCTTTTATAAAATCCTTCCAGGGGAAAGTACTTTTATTGGTTTAGAAAATTATAAGAGATTATGGAATCCTGATTTCTTTTTAGCGCTAAAAAATTCGGCTGTATATACCCTCTGGACTCTTGTTGTTCTAATCCCAATACCATTATTGTTTTCAGTCTTCTTAAACTCACATCATCTTCCAGGAAAAGAAATTTTCAGATCTGCTTTATTTATGCCAATTTTAACCTCCGTTATTGTTGGAGGGGTTATTTTTAAACTGATGTTTGCTCAATCTGATACAGCGTTGATCAATTCAATAATAACTAAACTAGGTTTTAATTCTCATGAATGGCTAATGGAAAAAGGGTCAGGAATGTTTATGATGGTCATGCTTGCTTCATGGCGCTGGTTAGGGGTCAATATTCTTTATTTCTTATCAGGGCTGCAAAATATACCTAAGGAATTATATGAAGCAGCTGATATTGATGGGGCAAATAAAATGAAAAAGTTCTTTTTAATTACTGTTCCATTGCTAAGGCCTGTCACGGTCTATGTAACGACCATTAGTATTTTTGCCGGATTTCGAATGTTTGAAGAAAGTTATGCACTGTGGCAAGGTCAGTCTCCATCGAATATAGGCTTAACAGTGGTTGGATACATTTATAGACAAGGATTTCAATTCAATGACATGGGGTTTGGAGCTGCTATTGGCGTTGTTCTTCTCATTATTGTACTAACAGTAAACCTGATTCAATTAAAGTATACGGGTGCTTTTAAGAAGGAGGACTAAATCAATCATGCAAACGAAAAATAAAGGAATAAGTATTTTGCTGTTTATCTTTTTTTTAGTTATCAGTTTGCTGGTTTTGTTTCCGTTTTTTGCTATTTTATTAGCTTCCTTTAAGCCCTCAACTGAATTAATGCGGTTCGGGTTAAATTTAAAGCTTCAAAGGGACCTATTAAGTTTACATAATTATACTCAAATCTTTACACAAGGTAAGGAGTATTTATTATGGTATAAGAATAGTATTTTCATCACTTTTCTTTACACTACCTTGTCCCTTTTCTTTTCTTCCATTGTGGGATATGCGCTCGGTGTTTATAAATTCAAAGGAAATAATACTATTTTTGTGTTAGTTTTAATTGTATTAATGATTCCGATCGAAATTATGATGATGCCTCTTTATAAGGAAATGATTGCGTTTAAATTAATGAATACTTATATGGGTGTTGTGTTCCCGTTTATCGCTACACCATATGCCATCTTCTTTTTTAGACAATATGCAATGGGCTTGCCAAAGGATCTATTAGATGCTGCAAGGATGGATGGTTGTAATGAATATGGCATCTATTTTAGAATAATGGCACCAATCATGAAGCCAGCTTTTGGTGCAATGGCTATATTGCAGGCAATGCATGGTTGGAATAACTTTTTGTGGCCGCTTATTGTTCTTCGTACAAATGATATGTTTACGTTGCCCATCGGACTTGCGGGGCTTATTTCACCATACGGAACGAATTATGACTTGCTTATTTCCGGTTCCGTCTTAACCATTATCCCTATTCTAGTACTCTTCTTATTCTTCCAAAGATATTTTATTTCGGGTCTTACATTAGGTGGGGTAAAAGGATAGTGGAAGGTAAGGGAGAAACTCAGTTGCTCCTGGCATTTTACGGAGATGACTTTACAGGTTTGACGGATGCTTTGGAGGCGTTGCCGTCATCCTGTCCTGTCCAGTCATCCTGTTACACCTATGAATGGGGCGGATTTACGAAACCATTTACGAAAGCAACTAGAAGCTGATATAGGATTAATGGATATAAATGAATTGAGCCAGGATGGTGAAAATGTTAAGGAACAGTATTTTAAAAAGATTCAAAGTCATGACATTTTACTGCTTGATGCATTAAATCATGAAAATATGAGAGTAATAGGAAGATTACTGTGGGAAAAACCCAATAAATCTACCCAATTTGTTGTGGGTTCTTCAGGTGTTGAATATGCCCTAGCAAGCTGTTGGAGAGATATAGGGATTCCTACTTTAAATTTTTCAAACTTTTATCGTAGTGGTACTATTAGGGAGAATGTGTTAGTAGTTTCAGGAAGTTGTTCAATGATTACCCACCAGCAAATTGCTAATGCCTTATCAAATGGATTTCATGGAATAAGAATTCCCATTCATTTATTTACGAACAACCAACAGTATTTAAAAAGCTTTATTGAAGAGGTTGTTGAGTTACTGATAGGTGGGAAAAGTGTTATATTATATACCGCGTTGGGTTCAAGAGATGGTTCCATTGGCGTTACAAGGGAACACCTAAATGCTTTGGGAATTCAACCTAGAGAATATGGCCATTTTATTGGTAAGCAATTAGGCATACTTACCAATGAGATTATGAATAAATGTAGGATTGGCCGTCTAGTGTTAGCCGGAGGGGATACCTCTGGTTTTATTACCAAAGAACTTGGGATTTATGGATTGGAAATGATTCACCAAGTATCACCAGGAGCTCCATTGTGCAGAACGTACTCTGATAATCGCCATACTGATCAAATTGAATTGGCATTAAAGGGAGGGCAATTAGGTGGTAAGAATTATTTTGAAGATCTATTAAAATTAAACATGATAAGAAAGTGTTGATTACTTATGGAAGAAGTAAAGAAATCTCTATTGTTAAAAGATATAGCGTATAACAAAATAAAAGAAAAAATACTTGAAGAAGAATTTAAACCTGATCGTTTTTTATCCGAAAGAGAGTTAATTGATCTATTACAAATGAGTAAAACCCCTATTAAATCTGCACTTGACCGCCTAGAGACAGAAGGGTTTGTAACGGTTTCTTCTAAACAGGGGATTGCCGTCAAAGATCTTTCCATTGAACAAATTATTGATATTTATCATTTGCGGGTGGCAATCGAAACGTATAATTGTGAGCAGATCTATAAAACGATAACAGAAGAACAACTGAATTTATTAAGAGAAAACTTAACTTTAACTAAAAACTCGGTTGAAAAGAGAGATGTAAAGGAATTTGCCAAAAATGACCATGAGTTTCACTTTTTAATCGCTAAATTTGCAAAAAACAAAGAAATTCAAAAAATATTGTTAAATTATAATTCACATCTTTTGAGAATCACACTAAGACATCTAAATAGAAATCCTAACCGGATGGAAAAGTTTCTACAGGAACATGAGGAAATTTATTTACAGTTGGAAAAGAAAAATAGACGATGTATTGATTTAATGCGTAACCACTTAAAAGATTCAATTAAATTGCTTTTTAGTTAAATCACTAAAAAGATAGTTCATCCATTTTAAGGAGCAAATAGAAGGGAGCTAAATTTGGGAGTTTATAAGCCTAGAAACAGGTGTTAAAAAATAGTATTTAACCTGTATAAATAAAATTCTATTTAAAGTTCAATTTAACGGGGCAGGGGGGAGTTCTTTTTTGAAAGCAATTTTTGTAGAAGAACCATATTTGGTCGTTTGCAAGGAAGTTGAGCCGCAATCAATTAAAGCAAATGAGGTAAAAGTTAAAGTAAAAGTTGCTGGAATTTGTGGATCCGATATACACACCTATAAAGGCATACATCAGTTTCGTAAACCCCCTGTAATTATTGGCCATGAAATCGCTGGAGAAGTGGTTGAGATTGGTGAAAATGTAAAAAAGGTCAAAGTAGGCGATAGAGTTACAGTTGAACCGCAAGAAGGTTGTGGCCATTGTGAGCCATGTTTGCAAGGTGAAACCAATTACTGTATGAATCGAGCAGCGCCAGGAATTAATGAATGGTATGGAGCAATGGCTGAATATTTTGTTGCACCTGAAAAAAGTGTGTTCATTTTACCTGATGAATTAAGCTACGAGCAAGGCGTGTTAGCTGAACCATTAGCTGTTGGTGTTCATGCTGTTGAAAAAGCAAATATTCGACCAGGTGATCGTGTTGCCATTATTGGGATGGGACCCATTGGATTATTAAGTTTAATTGCAGCTAAAGCAGCCGGTGCCACTACAATTTTAGCAGCAGATATTATGGACTACTGTTTGGAAAGCGCTTTAAAATGTGGCGCTACAATAACCATAAATATAAGAGATCAAAATAATTGGATGGAAGAAGCAAAAGCACTTGTTGATGGTGAATTCGATAAAGTACTTGTGGCAGCTGGAGTTCCAGGTATTGTTAATAATTCTTTAAGTCTTCTTAGAAGAGGGGGAAAGCTTGTTGCCATAGCCATGTTTCATAAAGAAGAGACAATAGATATTGTTCAACTGCAAAATCAAGAAAAAGAAGTGATAGGATCTTTTTGTTATACACATAAAGATTTGAAAAATGCTATTAATCTATTGAGGGATGGTAAAGTTTTTGAGGATGTCATCATTTCTCATCAACTTTCTTTTGAAGAAGCGGCTAAAGGCTTTGAACTAGTCGATAAAAAGTGGGATCAATCATTAAAGGTACTAATTCATTTTAAATAACCTGAGTTATAAAAAACTACTAAAAATTAAGAGGGTGAAAGATTTGGCATCTATTTTGGATTTAGACTTAAGTAAAGGCAAATATGTAATCAGTAAACATATTTATGGTCATTTTGCGGAGCATCTTGGCCGTTGTATCTATAATGGTCTCTGGGTCGGTGAAGATTCTCCGATTCCTAATACTCGCGGTATACGTAATGATATCGTCGAAGCCTTAAAAGAAATCAACATCCCTAATTTACGTTGGCCGGGAGGCTGCTTTGCAGATAATTATCATTGGAAAGACGGGATTGGACCTCGTGAGGATCGTCCCTATATGATTAACACAGATTGGGGGCATGTTGTAGAAAATAATCATTTTGGTACACATGAATTTATGGATTTGTGTGAACAACTTGAATGTGAACCCTATATTTGCGGCAATGTTGGAAGCGGTACCGTAAAGGAAATGCAGGAGTGGGTTGAATATTTAACCTTTGACGGCGAATCCCCTATGGCCAATTTAAGAAAGAAGAATGGCAGGGAAAAACCATGGAGTCTTAACTTTTTTGGTATTGGCAACGAAAACTGGGGCTGCGGCGGTCTTATGAAAGTTGAAACATACGTTGAAAAATACAGACAATATCAAACATATGTCAGCAATTACTCTGGTAACGAGATAAAGAAGATTGCTTGTGGTCCTAGTGAAGCTGATTATCATTGGACCGAAGTAGTCATGCGTGAATGTACAGGACAAACACCTCAACTTGAAAACTCAACACATGATAAACCGATAAAATCTGCTTGGGAATATTATCGACCACAATTATGGGGTCTTGGTCTTCATTACTATGTTAGAAATCGGCTAAATTATACTAGCGCTACAAAATTTAATGAAGATTTGTGGTTTGAATATATGCAAAGGGCAGTTTATATGGAGGAGCTCATTACAAATCACTCTAAAGTTATGGATAAATATGATCCGGATAAAAATGTTGCGCTTATAGTGGATGAGTGGGGATCATGGTATGAGCCGGAGCCAGGGACACATCCTAGGTTTTTATATCAGCAAAATACACTGCGAGATGCTTTAATTGCGGGGATCAATCTTAATATTTTTAACAATCATTGTGATCGAGTTAAAATGGCAAATATTGCTCAGCTAATAAATGTTCTGCAGGCATTAATTCTTACTGAAGGCTCCGAAATGATTTTAACTCCAACCTATCATGTTTTTGAAATGTACAAGGTACATCAGGACTCAACTCTTATTCCAATCAATATAGAAACAAGGGATTATCAGTTTGGAGGAGGATCTCTTCCAATTGTTAACGCCTCCGCATCCCGTGATCAACAAGGAAAAGTACATCTTACATTATGTAATCTCGATCCTCATAATAGCGAGGAAATTACTTGCAGATTAGATGGAGATAAAGCAATTTCAAGCGTGAATGCCC
Organism: Neobacillus cucumis; assembly: GCF_002860255.1. Lineage (GTDB taxonomy): Bacteria > Bacillota > Bacilli > Bacillales > Cytobacillaceae > Neobacillus > Neobacillus cucumis_A. Next base: position 161,819 of record NZ_PGVE01000012.1, on the reverse strand, counting down.
GGATTTTAACAGCAGAAACGATGAATATGTGTAACACATTTGAACAACCAGAACAGATTAAACCGATCACCTTCGATGATATTAAGATACAAGATAATCTTGTTTCGTTCGTTTTGCCTGGAAAATCTGTATTAGCCGTAGAACTAGAGTTTTAATAGATTGAAAAATCTGAAGAACCGCAGGTAAAAAAAAACCATGATTTCCTTACTAATAAGTAAGAAATCATGGTTTTTTCATAAGTAGGGGCACTATTAAAAATGTTACTCGCATTCTCATTTTTATGATTGTGCTCCATAAACTTTTAAACTAAACTTTTAGAGTATGATCATATTTTCATAGTTGGAGGAAACATGTCGATTCAAGTTCAAGATTTAAATAAGTTTTTTCGCGTTCATGTCAGGCAGGAGGGCTGGACGGAAGCATTACGTAGTTTGTTCAAACGGGAATACCAAACCGTTGAGGCAGTAAAGGATGTATCCTTTACCATAAATACAGGAGAAATTGTGGGATTTTTAGGTCCAAATGGAGCAGGTAAAACGACCACGATTAAGATGTTAGCTGGTTTGCTGCATCCTACTTCTGGAAGAATTGAAGTGAACGGTTTTAAACCACAGGATCAGAAAAATGAGTTCAAAAAAATGATGAGTTTGGTTATGGGGCAGAAGAGTCAATTGATTTGGGATATCCCCCCCATGGAGACCTTCCTAGTAAATAAAAGCGTCTATGAGATTGATGAAAAAGTGTTCCGTCAAACATTAGATGAACTCGTTGAATTGCTTGAATTAGCTCCTTTACTCGGAAAACCGGTTCGCAATCTAAGTTTGGGTCAGCGAATGAAATGTGAATTGGCCGCTTCGTTACTTCATCGACCATCGATTCTTTTTTTAGATGAACCGACGATTGGGTTGGATGTGGATACCCAAGAAAAGGTACGACAATTCATTGCCAAATATAATCGTGAACATAAAACAACCATTCTCCTAACCTCTCATTATATGGGAGATGTTACTGCACTTTGTGAGCGGGTATTGATTATTAATCACGGGAAACTTCTATACGACGGAGAATTACAAGTATTAACGGAGAGATTAACCCCTTATAAATTATTAGAGGTCCGACTTCCTTCTGGTTCACAAGGTCAATGGGATGCCTTCGGTGAAGTGGTTTCATTCGTAGATGGAAAATTGACACTTCGAGTTGCAAGGGACCGTGTACCTTTTGTCTCATCTGAACTGCTGGCTAATTTTGAAATCAATGACCTAAATATCCAAGATCCTCCGATGGAAGAAGTGATTACCTTAGCTTTTCAGGAGGAGTCACATGATTACTAAATATGGAGCTATTTTACGGATGAAGTATGTGGAGATGTTTTCTTATCAGCTCTCTACAATGGTTTGGATGTTTGGGACGATGGTCCAGCCTTTAATCACCATGATGGTGTGGATGAATATCTATCCTGAAAAAGGAGATTCTTTTATTTTATATTTTATTTCACTCATCATGGTAGAGCGCTTGACAAGTGCTTGGGATATTTGGGAAATGGATCGTCAGATAAGGGAAGGGACGTTCTCCTATCAAATTGTGCGGCCTTTTCATCCGATCCATTGGGCGATTGCAGAAAATGTCGTATATAAAGGTTTGTTCTTAGTTGTCCTTGTACCTTTATGGCTTATTCTATCTTTCTTCGTTCCTTCACTCCAATTACATTTGTCACTAAGTCAATGGATATTATTTTTAGCTGCACTCATACTCGGAGCTATTATTCGATTTGCTTTTAGTTATATGTTCGGTATTTTGGGCTTTTGGATGACCAAGGTAACCGCAGTTTATGCCACGTTTGAAACCGTATCGTTATTTATTTCTGGTCGGATTGCGCCTTTTTCACTTTTACCTCCCGTAGTCAAACAAATCAGTACCTTCTTACCTTACCGATATATGATTGGATTTCCTTTAGAAATCTTAACAGAGACAGCCGATCGGCAAACCATGTTGGTTGGGTTTGTCGGTTCCTTCATCTGGACTGTTCTTCTCATTGGGGCCATTGGGTGGCTATGGAAGGCTGGATTAAAGAAAAACCAGGCGGTGGGAGGATAACATGAGGCGATATTGGCGTATATTTAAAGAATTTTTTCGAACTTGTCTATTAGAGGAGCTTGAATATCGCAGCGAGTTTATAGGAAATCTCTTTTCGAGTCTATTTGGTATCATCGTCTCGATTTTGATGGTTCAAATTTTCTTCTATCAAACGGATGAATTGGGCGGCTGGGCCTATGCCGATGTTCTGATTCTTCTTGGTATTTTTAATACCTTACAAGGATTAGTGGATTTCGCCCTTCGTCCAAATATGCCGCGGCTGCTTTTACATATTCGGATGGGAACCTTGGATTATGTGCTGACAAAACCGGTTGATAGTATGTTTTTCGTGAGCCTGCGGCATTTGGTTTTCTGGCGCTTGATCGATGTTCTATTAGGGATAGGTTTACTGGTCTATGGTCTAGTTCAAAAGCATTTCTTACCATCCTTGCTTGATGTGGGGTTCTTTTTCGTCAGCATCTTTGCAGCGTTATTGATTATTTATTCTTTATGGATGTTATTGATGACCACGGCCTTTTGGGTAATTCGGATGGATGATTTGTCTTTCTTATTTAACTCTTTCTTTGAAACAACGCGGTTCCCAATCACTATGTATAAAGGATGGTTGCGTATGGCTTTAACGTATGTGTTACCTGCTGCGTTTCTAACGTTTACCCCGGCTAGCTCTTTAATTGGAAAGTGGGATGGGGGAACAACGGTTGCGTCACTAATTGTAGCTATAATTTTCTTTTGGCTGGCTCGTCGATTTTGGAAGTTTGCACTTGCCAATTACACTAGTGCAAGTAGCTAAACATCATAGTAGTTTTTAATCTTACGGAAGATCAGATGTAAAAAGGCAAGCGATTGAAGCTTGCCTTTTTACATTAAAAAAGAGTATGCCTTTATGGAAAAAAGCCCTCCTTAAAACATACTCAATTTATAATTTTTGGATAAAAGCTCCAAGAGTTTTATTCCCGCTACACTGTTCCCTTTTTCATCTAATGCAGGCCCAAAGATTCCAATTCCAAATTTACCCGGAACAGCTCCCAAGATACCTCCGGATACACCACTTTTAGCAGGAATACCAATTTTTATGGCGAACTCACCAGACGCATTATACATTCCACATGTAACCATAAAGGTTTTGCAAATTCGTGCAACATCCTCAGGCATGATTTGTTTGCCGTTAAGTGGATCTCTGCCATCCATGGCAAAGATCATCCCGATCCTCCCTAAATCTAAACAGTTCATTTCGATTGCACATTGTTTTGTATATAAATCCAATAATTCTTCGACATCTTCAGTGATGATTTGATGCTGCTTAAGAAAATAACATAATGCCCGGTTTAAATTCGCTGTTTCGTACTCAGAACGGGCTACTTTCTCACAATAGCCGATGGCAGGATCGTCAGCCAACTCCCTAATAAAGCCTAATAACCGATGAAATCGATCCTCTACTGAATCCCCATTAATCATGTGGGTCACAACAAGAGCTCCTGCGTTTATCATGGGGTTTAAAGGCTTAGCTGGTGCCATTGTTTCTAATTTGGCAATCGAATTAAAAGGATCTCCAGTCGGTTCCATTCCAACCCGCTCAAATACATAACTAAAGCCTCTGTCCATTAAAACAAAAGCTAAGCTAATAACCTTTGAGATACTTTGAAGTGTGATCTTTTTATCTATATCTCCAGCTGAGATACATCTTCCGTCAGGATAATGAATGGCAATGGACAAATCATCTGGATTTGCTCTGCCCAGTTCAGGAATATAATCTGCAACCTTGCCATCTTTTGTATATCTTTTTGCTTCTTTCACTAAAAGTTTTAATTCACCACTTGTTTGACATGGCATTATACATCACCCATAGTAGTATAGCCCCAATTGGTTGGCAATCATTCATTTATATAATGCATCGTAAGTTGTTGTGAGAGGAATAGGCAATCATTTGAGAGAATTGAGATAACGCTCGGTTGTTCGTTTGTCTCATAATAAGGCTATCAATCATTAAAGGGGAGGAAATCATTCAAAACTAGATATTTTATACTTTTTCGTATATTTAAAGAGATATTAAACAATTTTTATTTATTTGTTTAATAATAAACAGATTGTATGTATTTAACGATTGTAAGCAAACGTATTCTGTTTATAATTAAAATTAGATGACAATAATGATTTTAGATTATTGGATTGTTAGTGGTGTTCGCAGGCAAAACCTATTGGATTGTTACTGGTCACCAGGCAAAACCTAAATCGCTTAATTTGTAGACTTATTATGTCTTCAATTTTAGTGGTTTGGGTTTTTCTTTTAGAAAATTGGTACTTATAGTCGGACTAGACCCAGATTAAAAGATTAATTGATTCAGAATCATATGCATATTCAAACATTAAGGGGGCTAAAAGTTGTTTATACGGTTAAAAAAAATGTTTGAGATCAAAGGCTACAGCTTATTCGTCATTTGTATGCTTCTGGTTGGTATCGGAATTTCCATTTCCATGCCTTATTTATCCTTGTTTTCTACGGAAAAATTAGGGATGAGTGCAGGAGCCTTTGGCTTTTTTATGGCCGTGAGTTCATTGAGCGGAGTGGTGGTGAATTCATTTATAGCTAAACGTTCAGATAGCGGGCTGGATAGGAAATGGATTATTATCGCAGCCATGCTTTCATCCGCTTTGGGGTATACATCTTATTTGGTGTTTCAAAACTTCTATATTCTGTTGATTGCCGTGACTCTCTTTAATGGACTAGGGGCTGCAGCCATGCCTCAAATTTATGCCTACGCACAGGAATCAGCAAATGCAAGTAAATCAGAAGATAAGACCTTTGCGATGTCTTCCTTACGTTCTCTTGTGTCTCTCGGATTCCTCGTGGGACCATTAGGAGGAACATTCATATTGGGAGCTTTTGGATATAAAGGTCTCTTTTTGGGGACATCCGCCATATTTCTTACCATTGCATCTCTTGTTTTCCTATTTTTGCAGCAACGAAAAACTGTTCAAGGCATGAAAAGGCAGGGGAAAAGTACCTCATCACTTAAAAACAGGATGATCAGGCAGCCATTTATCGCCTTTATCTTTCTGTTTGCGGTTAATGCCATAAATGGGATCAACACACCGCTGTTTATTGTAAATGAGCTTCATGGTACGCATACCGAAGTAGGGTTGGTCGTTAGTGTTTGTGCTGGTTTGGAAATTCCTATTATGCTAGTACTTGGTGCAATGAGCAGGAAAATATCGAATCACGCCTTGATGATTATTGGCTGCTTCATCGCTGTTCTCTATTATACAATCTTAAGCTTATCGACCGATTCATGGCAGCTTATTGCTGCGCAGCTTCTGCAGGCATCGTTTGTGGCTATTGTCATGGGCAATGGATTAACCTATTTCACAGATCTGCTTCCTAACTCACCAGGGCTGTCCGCAACCATCTACTCCAACGGGTCAACGATTGGAAGGTTAGTAGGAAATCTTGGCGGTGGTTTTATTGCCCAGTTTGCCGGTTATCGTCATGTTAATTGGGTATGTCTCGTCATAGTGGTTTTATCGTTTCTCATCTTATGGAGAACAAGACCAGATGTGGATATGGCAGCAACAACAGGAAATCCTCGATCGGTATAATAATCTTTTGATGCCGGTAAGTTTGCAAAAATAAGGAATGAAAACCATAGTGCCTTCCCACACTATGGTTTTCATTCCTTGAATAATGTCACATTTTTATTATAATTGTAAATGAAGATACCTCCAAGTTTTCTTGAGAGATTTACTAACTCACTTTTTACATCACCATGTCACCACTCAATCCAAATCATAATAATAAATGGGATATGGCCTTTAATGCTTCTTCTTCATCATCCCCCTGTGTTATTAAGGTTACTTCTAAACCAGCCCTCACCAATGTTAGGACACCAATAATACTTTTGGCATCGATTGTAAAATTCCCCCCTTTTATCCTGATATCGCTTTCAAAAGTGTTGGCAGTTTCAATAAATTTAATTAAACTATCTACAGGTAAGTTTTTAATAATCTTCATTTCTTTTACTCTCATTTATTTTCTTCTCCTGTTATGTAGTAATATTATTATTTCTACGAATGTATGAATTCTCCTGCAAGTAAAATCATGAGTGAATTTGGTAAAAAAAGACAAAAACAACCAGCATTATTCTGGTTGTTTGTCGGCGGTTTTTCTAACTAGTGTCATCAGGAACCTAACCATTAAAAAAGTAGCAGCGATTGAAAAGAAACTATGTAAGGATGTCCAGGATTTTTTATATTTGACTAATTTGGTGTTTTTCTCAAGCCAATGTTCGGCAATAGTAGAGGGGACGCTAAAGACTAAACACTTAATCAGGATTCCTTTAATATTTGAATTTCTTGTTACTTGATTAAAATAAATACAGGTAATGGGATAAATTAAATAACTAAAAATAGCACTTATGTCAAAGGTCTTAAATAATTTGAAAGGATACTCAATATAACCCTTTTTCACAACAAAGGTATCTAAAATGGAGGCAATATAACTTTTTAATAAAAAGATAATTAACCAATCTTTCATGGGAGGCTTTCTGATTAAATTGAAAAAAGAAGCAATACCGAAAACGAACAGTAATCTTAAAACCGTTTTTTCAAAGCTTTTTCCCATTTTCTTTCCTCCTATCTCACAATAATTATGTTATCCAAAGGATTGGAGAAATATTGTATAAAGTAAAACTTTAAACCAGTTAGAAATAGAAAAAAAATTTTTTTAGGCTGAAAAATCCGAATAAATATATTACAAATAATTCCACTCTAATATACAATATATTTAGGGCAAAAGATTCGTAATAAATGCGCACAAGTACCATTCATTTATGAGGAGTTAAAATATGCACGCTCAATTAGAAGATGCTTTCGAAATATTAGAACGTATTACAGATGGATTTTTTGCAGTTGATAAATGTTGGAACTTTACATACATTAATAAAGAGGCCGCACGTTTGCTCTTTCGAAGTCAAGCTGATTTAATTGGTAAGAATGTTTGGACGGAATTTCCTAAAGCTGTCGATTTAAAATTTCATGAACAATATCATAAAGCCATTAACGAACAAGTTCCTGTAACATTTGATGCCTATTTTAGCCCACTTAGCACTTGGTTTGATGTTCGTGCCTATCCATCACCCAATGGTTTAACTGTGTATTTCCGAGATGTTACTAAAGCAAAAAGGGAATCAGTCCAAAAAGAACAGCACTATAAATCACTTTTTCAGCAAAACCCTGATGCGGTGTTTTCTTTTGATTTAAAAGGGAATTATCTTGCCGTTAATCCTGCAATGGAAAGGTTATTGGGGTACAGCGAAGAAGAATACCTGCAAAAGACATTTGAGCCAATGGTTTCAGAAGATGATAAAGATAGAACCTTACATCATTATAATATTGCTGTAGGGGGGACCACACAAAGATACCAGAACAAAGCCTTGCATAAGGATGGTTCAATTATTCATGTAGATGTAACCAATATGCCTCTCATTGTTAATAACGAAGTGATCGGTGTTTACGGAATAGCAAAGGATATCACGTCTAAAAAGAAATCTGAAGACGCATTAAAAGCGAAAACCTATCAATTAGAATCGTTTATTGAAAATAATGGCGATGCTATTCTAATCTTTGGTAAACAAGGAAAGGTTATTCAGGTAAATCAAGCATTTGAAAATACATTTGGCTGGTTCAAAGAGGAAATTATTGACCTGCCGTTATATAAACTGCCTATTATTCCATCAGAGGTTATTGATGAAGTAAAAAAATTCGAAGCAATGGTTAAGAAAGGTCATTATGTAATAAGGTCAGAAACCACTCGTTTACATAAGGATGGATCCACAATAAATGTATTGCTGTCTATCTCACCTATTAAGGATGCAATCGGGCATAATGATGGTTGGTCCGTGATTTTAAAGGATATTACCGAGTGGAAAAAATCTCAAGAAATGATGCAAAATACGGAAAAGCTATCCATAGCTGGTCAGTTAGCTGCTGGGATTGCCCATGAAATCCGAAACCCGATTACTGCCATCAAAGGATTTATTCAATTAATGAATTCAGACATTGATGGATACAATGAATACTTTGATATCATCATTTCCGAAATCAAACGAATTGAACTTATTCTAAGTGAACTATTAATTCTAGCTAAGCCTCAAGTAAAGAAACTTGAACGAAAAGATATCAATGTCCTGATGGATCAGGTGATTACTTTATTAGATTCGCAGGCAATCTTAAATAATGTAGAAATTATCACAGAGTTTGATACTGAAGATACCTATATCCAATGTGACGAGAACCAATTGAAACAAGTTTTTATTAATTATATTAAAAATGCGATAGAAGCTATGCCTAAGGGCGGTAAACTATTGATTCAAATAAAACAGCGGGATGAAGATAAACTAAATATTTGTTTTAAGGACGAAGGAGTGGGGATGACAATAGAAACTCTTTCTAAGCTAGGCCAGCCCTTTTATACTACGAAAGAAAATGGGACAGGCTTGGGCTTTATGATTAGTAAGAAAATCATTGAAAACCACTTAGGTGAAGTACATATCATGAGTGAGCCTAACCAAGGAACAACGATCGATGTGATCTTGCCTTTAGAATAAAACTTTATTCATTACAACGGAACGCTTAATAAGCCAATACATCTCATATATGTATTGGCTTAATCTATTTTAAAATTGATTATTTATACTGTTCCAACCTGTTGAAAAACTGGATAAGATATTGATAGAAATTTTTTTCGGATGGTGCTAGGTCTCTATTTTTCGGAATAATGACACCAACTGTACGCCTCGCCTTTGGTGACTCGAGCGATACTTTCACTGTGAATCGGGGAATAGAGTCATAGAAAGTGCTCTCAGGTAATAGGCTGACGCCAATGCTTGCGGAAACGAGTCCTTTTAACGCATCCATGTCTTCCCCTTCAGAGGCAATATTTGGTTCAAAGCCAGCCTCATGACAGGCCTCTACTGCTATTTTCCGAAGAACATACCCATTTGGAAATAAAACAAAAGGATCCGTCCGCAAATCACTTAAAGGCAAACTTTTTCTATCAGCCAATGGGTGGTGATTAGGGAGCAAGGCAACGATATTTTCCATAAATAAAATCTTAGCCTCAAGATCCGGATCCTTCATGGGAACGGGGCCGAGAAAGGCTAAGTCAATTTCACCGTTTTTAACCGCATCGATCAAGTATGCATAGGAGCCTTGACGCAAATGGAAGTTAACATGTGGCACCTCTTTCTTATAAGCTGAAATAACATTTGGAAGCCAATATCTGGCGAGACTCGTCGGATAACCAATTTTAATTGTTCCTGCTTGCGGATCGAGATATTCGTTTACTTTTTCCTTTGCTTCTTCAATTGTTTTTAGGGCATTTATTACATATTGTAAAAAAACATTTCCGATCTGTGTTACCTTGATGTTTCTACCCACTCGTTCTAATAGCTTAACCCCCAGCTCTTCTTCCAGCTTTGTAATTTGATAGCTGACGGCTGACTGTGCAACATTAAGATTTTCAGCTGCCTCTGTCACATGCTGCCGTTCCGCTACTTCGATAAAATAACGTAATTGACGAAGCTCCACTTTTGATTCTCCTTTTACTTATATAAATTTTAGATGAATTTAATATAAATAATATATTGTTTGTATTATTAAGGTAACCTAAAATGTATTTATATGCAATATTTCGACAACAAACTACAGGGAGAGATTTAATATGACATATCATCAACTACCAAAAGCGCAAGGTCTCTACCGTCCTGAATTTGAACATGATGCATGTGGAATCGGTTTGTATGCTCATATAAAAGGAAATGCCACTCATGATATCGTGGCAAAAGGACTAAAAATGCTTTGTCAATTGGATCATCGCGGCGGTCAAGGGAGTGACCCATTTACAGGCGATGGCGCGGGTCTTATGGTTCAAATTCCGGATTTATTTTTCCGCCAAGAATGTTCAGACATGAACTTACCTGAAAAAGGGGAATACGGTGTGGGGATGCTGTTTTTCTCAAAGGATGATGCGGAACGGGAAAAAATAGAATCATATATTAATCAATTGGTCGAACAAGAGGGACAAACGGTGCTTGGCTGGAGAACGGTTCCAGTCGATGCTGAAAAAATAGGGGAAACGGCGAAAGAAAGCTGTCCGGTTATTCGCCAAGTGTTTGTTGGCAACGAAAATAGTACGGATTCATTAACGTTTGAACGAAAATTGTACGTGATTCGGAAACAAGCAGAAAAATGGGCAAAGGACTCAGAATATCGCTTTTATTTTGCGAGTTTTTCAAGCAGAACCATTGTATACAAAGGTCTGTTAACACCAGAACAGGTAGATCAGTTCTATTTGGACTTGCAGGATGAGAATTTTATCTCTGCGTTTGCCTTAGTGCATTCACGCTTTAGTACAAACACCTTCCCAAGCTGGGAAAGAGCCCATCCAAACCGCTATTTAATTCATAACGGTGAAATTAATACCCTTCAGGGAAATATTCACTGGATGAAGGCGCGTGAAAAACAATTCGTTTCTGAAGCTTTTGGAACGGATTTGGAAAAAGTAATGCCAATTTTAGATACTGATGGAAGTGATTCCTCGATTTTAGACAATGCCCTTGAATTCTTGGTTCTTGCTGGCCGTAAACCAGCGCACGCAGCGATGATGCTTGTTCCGGAGCCTTGGTCTGAAAATCCTCATATTTCAGATGAGAAGCGAGCATTTTATGAATATCACAGCTCATTAATGGAGCCTTGGGATGGACCGTCAGCGATTTCCTTCACAGATGGTAAACAAATTGGAGCTATTTTGGACCGTAATGGTCTTCGTCCGGCCCGTTACTACGTTACAGAAGATGATTATATTATTTTTTCATCAGAGGTTGGGGTTATTGATGTAGAACCTGAAAAGGTATTATACAAAGAGCGCCTGCGCCCAGGGAAAATGCTATTGATTGATTTGGAAGAAGGCCGGATTATTTCTGACGAAGAAATCAAATCTGAAATGGCACAGGCACAGCCTTATCAGCAATGGTTAGACGAGCAGCTTGTTCGTTTGGAAGAGAAAGTTGAGATTAAGGGAGAGGTTCCTTCTGATTTACTGACTCGCCAAAAAGCGTTTGGATATACCTATGAAGATATTCAAAAATATATCCTTCCAGCCGTAAGTGAAGGCAAGGACCCGCTTGGAGCGATGGGGAATGATATGCCGCTTGCTGTATTGTCAGACCGTCCTCAATCTTTGTTTAATTATTTTAAGCAATTGTTTGCCCAAGTAACCAATCCGCCGATTGACTCGATTCGTGAAGCGATTGTAACTTCAACGATTTCTTATCTAGGCGCGGAAGGGAATCTGCTTCATCCATCGGCAGAAAATTGCCGTCGAATTCAGCTGGAGACACCGATCATCACCAACAGCCAGTTAAAAGATTTAAAGACTAGCGAAGCATTTAAGAGCCAAGTCATCGACATCTTGTTCGCTAATGATCTAGAGAAGAGCCTTGATGAAATTTGCCGTCAAGCAGACGAAGCTATTGCAGCAGGTGCCAGCTTGATTATCCTGTCTGATCGTAACATGAATCAAACAGAAGTAGCGATTCCATCATTATTGGCAGCGAGCGCACTTCATCAGCACTTGATTCGCGAAGGATTAAGAACAAAGGCTAGCATCATTGTAGAAACAGGAGAGGTAAGAGAAGTTCATCATTTTGCGGTCATGCTTGGATACGGCGTCGATGCCATTAACCCATATCTTGTTTTCACTATTTATCAGCAGGCAGTTCAGGAAGGAACTTTATCATTCACCTATCAAGAAGCTGTTGAAAAATACGTTTATGCAATGACCGAGGGTGTTGTAAAGGTCATGTCAAAAATGGGGATCTCAACCGTACAAAGCTATCGTGGTGCTCAAATTTTTGAAGCAGTGGGGATTAGCTCAGAGGTAAATGACCGCTACTTCACTGGAACCGTTTCTCAACTTGGAGGAATTGGTCTTGAGACCATTGCAGAAGAAGCGAAGTTACGCCACGCGGATGCTTATGCAGAATCGACTGACAAGACATTAGATTCAGGAAGTAACTTCCAGTGGAGACATGATGGTGAACACCATGCCTTCAATCCTGGAACCATCCATACCCTTCAATGGGCTTGCCGTAACGGTGATTATGACTTATTTAAAAAATATTCGAATCTTGCAAATGAAGAAAGACTTGGCTTCTTACGTAACTTATTCTCATTCAATGGTTCACGTCAAGCTTTGGCGATTGATGAAGTAGAATCCGTGGATTCCATCGTCCGCCGCTTTAAAACAGGTGCGATGTCCTTTGGATCGATCAGTAAGGAAGCACATGAAACATTAGCGATTGCGATGAACCGTTTAGGCGGGAAAAGCAACTCGGGTGAAGGCGGGGAAGACCCAAGCCGCTTTGTTCTAGATGAAAATGGCGACAACAGAGGAAGTAGGATTAAACAGATTGCTTCTGGACGTTTTGGTGTAAAGAGTCATTATCTTGTCAATGCCGATGAGCTGCAAATTAAAATGGCACAAGGCGCGAAGCCTGGTGAAGGTGGACAGTTAATGGGTAAGAAGGTATATCCATGGGTTGCTGATGTACGTGGAGCAACACCAGGTGTCAGCTTGATTTCACCTCCACCGCACCATGATATTTACTCCATTGAGGATTTGGCTCAGCTGATCCATGATTTGAAAAATGCCAATCGTGATGCCCGTATCAGCGTAAAGCTTGTATCAAAGGGCGGCGTTGGAACGATTGCAGCAGGTGTAGCAAAGGCAGTAGCCGATGTTATTGTTATCAGCGGTTACGATGGTGGAACGGGAGCTTCACCGAAAACGAGCATTCAGCATGCTGGATTGCCTTGGGAGCTTGGATTAGCAGAAGCACACCAAACGCTAATGCTGAATGGTTTACGTGACCGGGTTGTTCTTGAAACAGACGGAAAATTAATGACAGGTAAGGATGTTGTCATGGCAGCGTTGTTGGGAGCGGAGGAATTTGGCTTTGCAACGGCACCACTTGTAGTGCTTGGCTGTGTGATGATGCGTGTTTGCCACTTGGATACATGTCCTGTTGGTATTGCTACTCAAAATCCTGAGCTTCGTAAAAAGTTTACGGGAGAAGCAGATTATATCGTTAACTTTATGCGATTTATTGCACAGGAAGTGCGAGAAATTATGGCAGAGCTTGGTTTTAGAACAGTAGAAGAAATGGTTGGCCGTACAGATGTTTTAACGGTAAGTGATCGTGCAAAAGCACACTGGAAGGCTCAGCATTTAGATTTAACTGCTTTACTTCACAAGCCTGAAGGAGCACGTACGTTTAAACGCCCGCAAAATCACCGAATTGAAGAAACCCTTGATGTGAAATACATTCTGCCAGCTGTTCAACAGGCATTAGATTATGGTACACCTGTCGATGCCAGCTTCCCAATCACGAACGTCAATCGTGTGGCGGGTACCATTGTGGGAAGTGAAATTTCTAAACGTTACGGTGAAGAAGGACTTCCAGAGGATACGATTACCTTAAGGTTTAATGGGTCTGCCGGCCAAAGCTTCGGAGCCTTCGTACCGAAAGGAATGACGCTTGAACTTACTGGAGATGTGAACGATTATGTGGGTAAAGGTCTGTCTGGCGGTAAAATCATCGTCCGAGCAGATGAACACACGAAGTTTGCTTCAGGCGAAAATGTCATCGCTGGAAATGTTGCTTTTATCGGGTCAACAAGTGGTGAAGCTTATATCAATGGACGTGCTGGAGAACGTTTTGCCGTTCGTAACAGCGGTGTAAATGTGGTTGTTGAGGGCATTGGCGATCATGGCTGTGAGTATATGACAGGCGGACGTGTGGTAATTTTAGGCGACGTTGGCAAAAACTTTGGTGCTGGAATGTCCGGCGGAATTGCTTACGTACTAGCTGAAGACAAGGATACGTTTAAGAATTTATGCAACCAGGAATTGATTGAATTTGAATCGGTATCAAGTCCGGCCGATGAGGATGAGCTAAGACAGTTAATCGAAAACCATTTCCGTTACACAGAAAGTGTAAAGGCAAGCTGTGTTCTAGAGGACTGGGAAGAGTGTGTTAGAAAATTTGTCAAAGTGATTCCGAAGGATTATAAACGGATGATTCAATTGATCGAGGAGCAAAAATTAGCAGGCCTTTCAGAAGATGAAGCCGTTATGAGCGCCTTTTTAGCGAATTCCGGAGCAAAGACAAAACCAGTAAAACAGCAGGAAGCTGCAATCCGCTAAGAAAGGGGACAGGAAAATGGGGAAAACAACAGGATTTATGGAATATGCTCGTGAAAAAGTGGGAGAAAGAGATCCCCTCACACGACTAAACGATTGGAAAGAGCACAAACTTCCTTTTTCTGATGAAAAATTAAGCATACAGGGGGCGCGGTGTATGGACTGCGCCACTCCCTTCTGCCATATTGGGATGGAGATTCAAGGAGCCACTTCTGGTTGCCCAATCCACAACCTGATTCCGGAGTGGAATGATCTGGTTTATCGCGGTCGTTGGAAAGAAGCATTGGATCGACTGATGAAAACAAATAATTTCCCTGAGTTTACAGGCAGGGTTTGTCCAGCACCTTGTGAAGGTTCATGTACGGTGGCGATTTCCGATCCTGCGGTAACGATTAAGAATATTGAACAAGCCATCATCGACAAGGGCTTTGAAAATGGCTGGATTACACCAAGAATCCCAGCTTCACGCACTGGTAAGAAAGTAGCTATTATCGGATCTGGTCCAGCTGGTTTGGCTGCGGCTGATCAGCTTAATCAAGCAGGCCACTCAGTAACGGTTTTTGAACGTGCCGATCGTCCAGGCGGTTTACTCATGTATGGTATTCCAAACATGAAGCTGGAAAAAGAAGTCGTGGAACGCCGAGTTCGTTTATTGACACAGGAAGGCATCGACTTCGTTACGAATACAGAAGTGGGGAAAGATATCACAGCTGCAGAACTTCAAGCACAATTCGATGCCGTTATCCTTTGTACAGGCGCGCAAAGGCAGCGTGATTTAGTGATTGAAGGACGCGAAGCAAAGGGAATTCATTTTGCGATGGACTATTTGACTCTAGCAACTAAAAGTCTATTAGATTCAAATTTTGAAGATGGTCAATTTATCAATGTTGAAGGCAAAGATGTGATCGTTATTGGCGGCGGAGATACAGGTGCAGACTGTGTGGCTACAGCCCTTCGTCAAAATTGCCGCAGTGTCGTCCAGTTTGGTAAGCATCCGCAATTGCCTGTAGAACGTACTTCTAATAATTTATGGCCAGCCTATCCAAACGTTTTTACCATGGATTATGCTTATAAAGAAGCGGAAGCAAAATTTGGGGAAGATCCTCGTCAATATTCCATTCAAACAAAGAAAATCATTGCGGATGAGAATGGAAACCTAAAAGAGCTTCACACCATCCAAATGGAAAAATTAAAGGATGAACAAGGTCGTTATTACTTTAAAGAAATTCCAGGTACTGAAAAAGTATGGCCGGCACAATTTGTGTTTATCGCGATTGGTTTTGAGGGAACAGAGCAGCCTCTATTAAACCAATTCGGTGTGCAGGCTGTTAACCAGAAGGTTCAAGCTAGATACGGTGAGTTCAGAACCAACGTTGAAGGTGTGTTTGCTGCAGGCGATGCGAGAAGAGGGCAAAGCCTTATCGTTTGGGCAATCAACGAAGGCCGTGAAGTCGCTCGTGAAGTTGATAAATACTTGATGGTTTAACAATTGACCATTTCAATAGATGGTTAGAATCTATACTATTCTATAGGTACTATAGAACAGCAACAGGCATCATCTCTATAAGATGGTGCCTGTTTTATTTATAGAAATAAAAATCAAAAAAGAAAATTAGCTCTTCTTTAAGCGAATATTTAAAAACTTAAGTATCATGAAAATGCTTAATATAATTATAGCTATCTCAATTTCTATTGCCCAACTATTAAAGCTTCTATCAATAAAAATCCCCACCGCTGAACCTATTGGAAAAGATATCGTTGCCCCCAATAACACACCTGTAATTAAGCCGATCAGTATCCCAAGTATTAACCCCATGGAAATAGCCCCTTTCAAATTTAATCGTTCACTTTTGATACTTTAATTATATGGGGTTTTCACTATCATGTGATAGTTTTCACAAAATGAACCATTTTTTGTCTCGAATCTGTTTAAAAAAATTCATCATTTATCTATTGATTTTCTAATAAATCTCCTAGATTATTATTTTAGCAAAAATGGATAATTAATGGATATTTTCCAATGAAATAGGGGTGTAAAGCACTCGGTTGGTTAGGTTATGATAATTTCCGTTGAAACAAAAAAAGAATTTATGCAATACAAAATCTACCAAATTGAGGAGTGTTCAAACACTTGAAAAAACAATTCATCACTACGATTGCTGCGTTAGGAATCCTAGCGGTTAGTTATTCCAGTCAAGCAAGCGCACATGAGTTGATTTATACGGTCCAATCAGGCGATTCATTATGGAAAATTGCTACTACAAATAAGCTATCTGTAGAGCAAGTTATGCAATACAACCACTTATCTTCTTCTACCATTCGTATTGGCCAAAAATTTTCATTACTTGCTCCACATGCACACACTTCAGAAAAGTCTACTTATACGGTTAAGTATGGTGACAGCCTTTCTTTAATTGCCAAAATTCACAATACTTCTGTATCTGAAATAAAATCTATTAATCATTTAACCACTGACCTGATCAAAGTTGGACAGGTACTTAAAATGCCAGGAGTATCGGTCACACCCTCTCCTGCACCAGTTCCAGAAGTGAAAAAAGCTTTTAATGCAGATGCATTAATTACGGAAGCGAAAAAGTATTTAGGCGTACCATATGTGTGGGGAGGAAGCACACCAGCTGGATTTGATTGCTCGGGATTTTTAAATTATGTTTTTGCTAAGCAAGGCGTATCGCTTCCAAGAACGGTTGCTTCGATTTGGAATACAGCTGCTCCTGTTTCCGCACCAAAAAAAGGAGATATAGTATTCTTTAATACAGCAGGTGGTCCTTCCCATGCAGGTATTTATATCGGCGACAACAAATTTATCCATGCGGGTTCAAGTACAGGCGTGACCATAACAGATATGAACAGCAGCTATTGGAAAGTCCGTTATTTAGGAGCAAAATCAGCAAAGTAACAGAAGAGATTAAAGAAGAGCTCACACTAATTCCTTTCAAAAGGATTGTGTGAGCTTTTCTCTTTGATTATTGAAGCATAAAAACCTCTTTATATGGCGGTTGATCAAGCTTTGTGGTAGTTAAGCGTCCATCGGCTATTAATTCATTTAAGCCATTCTCTACGTCTGATAGGGGGACTCCAAGTAAATCGGCAACTTTTACCGTTGAGATGGACATATATTTCGGTCGATGGGTTGATGATGTAATCATTGAACTTACATATTGATACAGCTCTTCTGTTTCCAAAAAAGAACCCTCCTTTCATTTAGTTTTATAAAATTAGTTTTTAATAAATTTCCCAAATCAGTAAATATTATTATGAGAACCCATTTAGGAGGGAAGCCATGGCATTTCTAAAACCATACGAAATAGCGGAGACAGCGATTGATGCAGGCTTAAAAAAGGCAAAGCTCCCTTTAGCCAAGATGTTTATCTTGGGCATCCTCGGAGGTGCTTTCATCTCTATAGGCTATCTTTTGGATATTCGTGTGACAGCCAATCTCCCAAAAGAGTGGGGAACCTTTGGTTCCTTTCTTGGGGCATCTGTATTTCCTTTAGGTCTTATTCTAATCCTTTTAGCAGGCGGAGAATTACTGACTGGAAATATGATGGCGTTAGCGATGGGCTACTATGCGAAAAAAGTTTCGTTAGGAAGGCTTATTTACAATTGGATATGGATTACCATCAGTAATTTTGTTGGTGCTGTTTTTGTGGCGTATGTTTTTGGCCATCTCGCAGGTCTGACTAGTGAGGATCCATTTCTTACTAAAACTATTGCCTTAGCTCAAGGAAAGATAAGTGAAGCCTTTTGGCCCTCCTTTTTTTCTGCGATTGGCTGTAATTGGCTAGTAGGTCTTGCTGTTTGGCTATCCTACGGTTCACAAGAAATGAGCGGAAAGGTTTTATGTATTTGGTTTCCGATCATGGGATTTGTAGCCATTGGATTTCAGCATGTAGTTGCAAATATGTTCGTTATACCGGCAGCCATATTTGCTCAGCACTTTTCTTGGAATGATTTTGTAAGAAATTTTATTCCTGTTTTTTTAGGAAACGCGGTAGGAGGGAGCATTTTTGTCTCACTGGCGTATTGGCTATCTTATAAAGATTACATAAAAAACCAATCGGGTAGTAAAAGCTAGTAACATTTCATACAGGATTGAATAAAGGAGGCAGGATCGTGGAAGAGTCAACTTTTTCAATAGAGATTAACGGAAAAAAGTATGACGCAAAATCGGGTCAAACTATTTTAGAGGTTGCTAGACAGCAAGATGTCTTTATACCGGGAATTTGTTATCATCCTAATTTAGGTACCATTCAAACGTGTGATACGTGCTACGTAAATGTTGGCGGAGAACTCGTCCGATCATGTGCAACAAAGGTAGAAGCTGACATGAAAGTGGACAGTCAATCTCCTTTAGTCCGTGACGCTCAAAATGAAGCCATGGACCGTATTTTAAGAAATCATGAACTTTATTGTACGGTTTGTGATAACAATAACGGGAACTGTACGATCCATAATACGGTCGAATTAATGGGGATTGAACATCAAAAATATCCATTTGAAGCCAAGCCCTATCCTCCTGATAATTCGCATCCATTTTACCGATATGAGCCTGATCAATGTATCTTATGCGGTCGTTGTGTAGAAGCATGTCAGGACCTGCAAGTGAATGAAACCCTTACAATTGATTGGAATCGAGAAAGACCGCGTGTTATTTGGGACAATGATGTACCGATTGATCAATCCTCTTGTGTTTCTTGCGGTCATTGCGTTAGCGCTTGCCCATGTAATGCTCTGATGGAAAAGTCCATGCTTGGTAACGCAGGATTTTTAACCGGTATTCCTCCAAAAATTTTAGGTCCCATGATTGATCTGACAAAAGAGGTGGAGCCAGGTTATAAGGAGATTTTTGCAATCTCAGAAGTGGAAGCTTCGATGAGAAAAGCCAGAATTAAACGGACGAAAACGGTTTGTACGTTTTGTGGTGTTGGCTGCAGCTTCGAGGTATGGACAAAAGACCGTGAAATCTTAAAAATTCAGACGGATACAGAGGCACCCGTTAATGGAATTTCAACCTGTGTAAAAGGGAAATGGGGCTGGGACTTCGTTAATAGCGAAGAACGTTTAACTAAACCATTGATTCGTAAAGGAAATGAATTTGTGGAATCAACATGGGAAGAAGCTCTTGATTTGATTGCACATAACCTTTGGAAAATTAAACAAGAACATGGTCCCAATTCGATTGGTTATATTGCTTCTTCCAAATGCTCCAATGAAGAAAACTATTTATTTCAAAAGTTTGCCCGTGCTGTGATGGGAACCAATAATGTTGATAACTGTTCAAGATACTGCCAATCTCCTGCGACTGCAGGTCTGTTAAGAACCGTCGGTTACGGAGGAGATTCGGGAACAATGGAGGATCTTATTAAAACCGAACTGATCATTGTTATTGGAGCTAACCCTGCAGAATCTCACCCTGTATTAGCAACTAGAATTAAACGGCAGCATAAGCTTCATGGACAAAAGTTAATCGTTGCTGACTTACGCGAGAATGAACTGGCTCAAAGGGCAAACCTTCATATTCATCCGAAGCCTAGCACGGATTTAATTTGGATTTCAGCTGTTACAAAATATATCCTAGACCAAGGCTGGGAGGATAAAGAATTTTTGAAAAATCGTGTGAGCGGTTTAGAAGACTATATTACGAGTCTTGAAAAGTTCACGTTGGAGTATGCCGAAGAAAAGACAGGATTAAACCAAGAGGTACTTATTCAATTAGCCGAAATGATTCATGAAGCAAAATCCGCCTGTATTTTGTGGGCCATGGGTGTTACGCAGCATAAGGGTGCAACAGATACCAGCACCGCCATTTCTAATTTGCTATTAATTACAGGAAACTACGGCCGTCCAGGAACAGGAGCTTATCCGCTTCGCGGCCACAATAATGTTCAAGGAGCTTGTGACTTTGGAACCATGCCAGCTTGGATGCCTGGATATGAACCAGTTCAAGATCCTGAGGTTCGCGCAAAATATGAAAAAGCTTGGGGTGTAAAGATTCCGGAAGAACCAGGTCTTGACAACCATCATATGGTAGAGGGCATGGATAAAGGAAAACTAAAGGCGCTATACCTATTTGGTGAAGATATGTCATTGGTTGACGCCAACTCCAACCATGTGGATTCTGCGTTCGAAAGATTAGAGTTTTTTGTTGTTCAAGATATCTTTTTTAGTAAAACAGCTCAGTTTGCGGATGTTGTTTTACCTGCTGCACCAAGCCTTGAAAAAGATGGAACGTTCACCAATACCGAACGAAGAATTCAACGTTTCCATAAAGTGTTAGAGCCTCTTGGTGAGTCAAAGCCCGATTGGGAGATTTTCCAAGAACTGGCCAATCGACTTGGAGCGAATTGGAACTACAAACATCCTAGTGAAATCATGGCTGAAGCAGCAAGTCTTGCAAAATTATTCTCAGGAGTTAGCTATGACCGCCTAGAAGGATGGAATAGTCAAGTATGGCCGGTATTAAAAGACGGCTCAAGCACGCCGCTTTTATATGAAAACCGCTTTGCTCTGCCTGAAGGAAAAGCCAGGTTAGTTGCCGTAGATTGGACGCCTCCATTCGTGTCTGGAGAAGAATATGATTTACACCTAAACAATGGCCGTTTGTTAGAGCATTTCCATGAAGGAAACATGACCTATCATAATGAAGGTTTAACCCATAAAGTACCACATCCATGGCTGGAGGTTTCGCTTGAGCTTGCAAAAGAACGAAATTTAGAGGATGGGACATTGGTGAGGTTGACATCCCCGTATGGTCAAGTAAAGGTAAGAACCATGGTGACTGACCGAGTAAAAGGGAACGAGCTGTACTTAACCATGAATACAAGGGAAGATATCGAGGCTGTCAATCGTCTTACGAGCAGCTATCATGATTTGGTTACCCATACACCGGCTTACAAAGAAGCGGGCGTTAAAATGGAAGTACTTGAATTTAAAGGAGAACCACCGTTGCCAAAACATAATCATCGATTTGGTAATAGACTGCCTCAAATCAGCGTGAAGGTTGAAGATAAGTGGAATCGTGAAGATTTCACACCAATTCCAGATTATATCCAACAAATAAAGGGTGACGAATATGGCGAAGGCAATTACGCAAATTAGGGAAGTGCCCCATCCAGAATTAGAACATGCACAGGCCATTTCAGAGATTATGAATGAGTTGGTTGAGAATAAGGAAGTTATTTTAAAAACACTCCGAATTATGAAGGGCCTTAATGATACAAAGGTGTTAGATGCGGTTGAATCCATGATTGATCAGAGGACGGAAATAGGTGCCATTGCCATTCAGCAAGTGAATCAGCCTGCGATGCGGAATGTCATTAAAAATGGGATGAATGCCTTCGCATTCTTAGGTTCCCTTCAACCTGGCCAGCTTTCTGACGTATTGGATGGATTATCTCATGGATTCAAACGGTTGGCGGAGTCAGGGCAAGAAGGGAAAAAGCAAAGTCTTTGGCAACTGAGAAAACGGTTATGGAGTAAGGAAATGCGGGCAGCTATGACAAGTATGGTGAATTTTATGGATGGCTTGGGCGAAGTCTTTTTACGTAACAAGCGGGAAAATTCTTAGCAAAGGGATGAGCGGTTTTGGAAACGCGGGTTGTGACGATTAAAAATATGGCAAATCAACAGGATGCAAATAAAGTTCTAGAAGCCATCGAGCACGTTTGGGGGAATACTCAAGCTGAGATAGATTTATCTAAAGGGAAGGCCATATACAGTTTCGATGAGAACATGGCCTCCGGCCAGGATTTTGAACAAGCAATTATGGATTTAGGCTACGAGATCATCCCTCAGGAGGCTTCGAAATGAAAGTTTGTGAAATTTGCGGAGTGAAAGAAGAAATGGAGCCAAATATGGAGGGAACGATCCAGTCGGTCGTCCTCCATGTTTGCAAAAGCTGCCAGGAAGATTGCAAGTGGCACACTTTTGACGATGTGGAATAAATTTTTATAAAGATTGAAGAAGACAGCAGGTGAAACACAGTGAAACCAATTGAGGTTAAGCGAGAAATTCTTCGGCTTGGTAAGGGATATAGTGAACAGGTTGAAGACAGTGTTGTAACCGAATATCCAGTTACCATTAAAATAAATGGGGAAGAATTCGTCACGTTAATATGTTCACCAGAACATATTGAGGATTTAGTGATTGGTTACTTAGCATCTGAAGGTGTTATTCGCACGTATGAAGAAATTGAAGAAGTATGGATGGATGAAAAAAGTGGTTTCGTACATGTCAAAGCGAGTAAAATCAACCCATATTATCAAAGGTTTCATAATAAGCGTTATGTCACTTCCTGCTGTGGAATGAGCAGACAGGGATTTGTATTTGTCAATGATGCGCTGCAAGTGAAAAAGAGGAACACCATTCAAACCAAAATTTCCTCTAATGAATGCTTTAAGCTTATGAATGACTTGCAGCAATCCTCGATCACGTTCAAAAGCACAGGTGGAGTTCATAATGCATCCTTGTGTCTGGCCGATCAAATGTTAATTAATCGGATGGACATCGGCCGGCACAATGCATTGGATAAAATCTACGGCTATTGTCTGCGGAATGATATTTCTTTAGAAAATAAATTACTCGTTTTCAGCGGCCGGATCTCATCGGAAATTCTTTTAAAGGCAGCCAAAATTGGCTGTGAAATGGTCCTGTCAAAATCTGCACCAACCGAACTGGCTCTCCAGCTAGCCGAGCAGCTCGGAATCACGACAATTGGTTTCATCCGCAACGAAAGCCTAAACGTCTACACCTGTCCCGAAAGATTCGAAGTCGGCTAAAGATTAGCCAAGTTTTCAATGATTACAAGGTATTCTAGGTTTTCACTATATCTGAATTATATATGGTGACAGGCACCTTCTGTGTACATTTGTACGTTCTAGGGGGACAATGTCGCAAGGCAATCGGATGATTTCGATTGCTTTTTTGTTTATATGTTTTATTTAGTCCATTTCTTTTTAGTTGAAAGTCGTAAAAAGAATTCAATTATTAAATTTATGTATTTATCATATTAAATGAGGGGAATTTTTCTAATAATCTGATAAAATATAGGTACTCTACGAATATAGTTTGTAGAGGAAAAGACTGCTAGATATTAATTAATAAAAGAAATATTTAAAGAGGGGGAGTTTCTGAATGATTGATCAAAAAAAGTTTACTCGTAAGTTTTGCTCTGTTTTAGCCGCTGCTGCCATGACTACATCTGTTACAGCACCTGCTGCTTTTGCTAGTGCACCAGTAAATAACACTCCAGCATCCCCGAAGACCACTATACATACTGATGTGAAGAAAGCCAAAAAGGAGAAAACGTATGATTTAACTATTATGCATACTAATGATACCCATGCCCACTTAGATAATATTGCTAGACGAATTTCTGCCATTAACCAAGTACGTGCAGAAAAGCCTAATTCCCTTTTATTAGATGCAGGGGATGTTTTTACAGGAACACTGTATTTTAATCAGTATGAAGGACTGGCAGATTTAGAATTTATGAATCTAGTTGGTTATGATGCTATGACATTCGGAAACCATGAATTTGATAAGGGAACAGCGACTTTGGCTAATTTTATAAAAAGGGCACAGTTCCCATTTGTCAGCGCTAATGTCAACTTCCAGAAAAATAGTAACATAAACGAAATTTTTAATGATTCCATTACAAAGCATCCTAATAATGGAGAAATATATAATGGTATTATTAAAAAGGAGAATGGAGAGAAAATTGGAATCTTTGGTCTGATCACAGCAGAAACAAAAGATATCTCCAGCCCTGGACCTGATGTGGAATTCGAAGATTATCTTACACAAGCTAAGCAAGCTGTTAAAGCATTTAAGGAAAAAGGGGTTAACAAAATTATTGCCCTCACACATATCGGTTACAATGACGGAGGAGGGGATAACGACCTAACTCTAGCAAAGGAAGTAGAGGGAATTGACGTAATCGTCGGAGGACACTCTCATGATAAATTGGACCAGCCTGTAGTGGTGAATGCGGGTGAGGAACCAACTGTTATTGTCCAAGCTAATGAATATAGCAAATTCCTTGGAACAGTTGATGTTCAATTTGATAAAAAAGGGAAAGTAATCAACTCTTCTGGTAAACTCATCGACCTTGATCAAAACGTAAATGGATCTTATGTCATTCCAGATGATCCAGAAGCCGCTCAGATCTTAGAAACAAAGTACAAACCAACTATCGTGGAAATGCAGCAAACCGTGATTGGAAAAACAACTGTTGACCTAATTGGTGGAAATCCGCCTGCACGTACAGGGGAGACAAATCTAGGAAACTTAGTGACAGATGGTATGCTGGCAAAAGCAAAAACCATTAATCCAAACACAGTCATTGCTTTACAAAACGGCGGTGGGATTCGTGCAACTGTTCCCGCGGGGGATATTACGTTAGCAAAGGTTTTTGAAATCATGCCATTTGGCAATACTCTTGGCATTATGAAACTAACAGGGGCAGAAATTAAAGAGGCCTTAGAGATTAGTGTGAAGGACGCGCCAAAGTCTTTTGGCGGGTTCCTGCAAGTATCAGGGTTAAAATTCACCTATGATAGCAGCAAACCTGTAGGACAAAAAGTTCAATCCATAGATGTAAAAGAAGATGGAGTGAACTATGTTCCTATAGATTCTAGTAAAACTTACGTTGTAGCCACAAACACTTTCACAGCAAAAGGCGGAGATGGTTATACCGTTTTTGCCAAAGCCTATAGTGAAGGACGAGTTAGTGAGCCGGGGTTTGTAGATTGGGAAATCTTTACGGATTTTATTGCATCCCAAGCAGGAAAAACAGTTAGCCCAAGTATCGAAGGACGGATCGTTAATCTAGCAAATTAAGAAATTTCTAAGGTAACAAGGTTTGTGACCATAGAAAGAGACAAAAAAGGTGCATGACCCCAATGAAATATGTGGGGTTCAAGCACCTTTTTTACTGATATCTTTATCATTAATAATAGAAGAAAATTATTATAGGCTACTTTAGATCCTTCCCTAGTTGATTCAATAAGGCTTCACTAGGGTCTTGACTAATCTCCCAGATCATTGCTCCGGCTAATCCTTTTGATTTTATATAGGCTGCCTTTTGAGCCATGGATTCCGGATCATCATAGCTGACAAAGGTGGACCCATTCCATAAATATGGGACCCGTGATTCACTACTCCAGTAACGTACGAACCCATTTTTACCTACAAAGTTTTTTTCAATTTCCCCATAACTATCCGAAAAAACAGCTCCGGTGTGAGTTTGATATAATCCGTTGTTCGCATTGTTGACCTCTTTATAATCATAGCCATAAAACGGTACACCCATGACGAGCTTGTTTGCCGGAACCCCATTATCTAAAAATACTTCTACTGCCTGAGATACATTTGGGGCATTTGCGGGTTCGGCGGAACTAGCGTAAAGCGGGGCATTAAATCCGGTCACGCTATCCCAAGGACCGTGTAAATCATATGTCATGAGCTGAATATAATCGACGATTTTACTAATTTGATCTAATTGGGTAGTTTGAGCAAAATTAGCGGAAGCCCCAGCAGCAATGGACATAGTATATTTCTTGCCATCCAGCGCTTGTTGGGCATTCAGCTTTTCACGTACCTTTTGCAGAAGCAGGGTGTAATTTTTTTCATCAATCGGTCTACGCACATTTGTCTTCATTCCCCCGTTTACCGGATACTCCCAATCAAAATCAACCCCATCAAAGCCGTAAGTTAAGAGAAACTTTACAACACTATCAGCGAAAGCAGTACGGGATGCCTCAGTCAAAGCTACTTCAGAAAACTTTTCCGACCAGCTCCATCCGCCAACTGATATCACCGTTTTTAGATGGGGGAATTTTTGTTTCAGTTTCTTTAATTGATTGAAATTCCCTTTGAATGGATCAGTTGCTGAATCTCCTGGGAACTCTTTTTGTGTATCGGCATAAGAATCACCAACCTGCATTTTTAGATCATTGCCGATATTAGCAAAAGCATAGTTGATCTGTGTTAGTTTGGAGGCATCAATGTCCGATACCTCTGATCCGCTATAGGTTGACCAGCCGGAATAGTACCCGGCTATGACATGACTAGGTGGCGTAAGCGGCACTGAACCAGTAGAAACGGTTATCTCAGAGCTTGCCGGCGACACATTGCCTTTTGCATCCTTTGCGGTCACATAAAAGTTGTATTTCGTATTCTGCGTTAGGCCGCCTACGACAAAGTTCGGACTGTTCGTTTCAATGATTTTTACTTTATTTTGATAAACGCTATAGCCGGTCACAGTGTAATTATCATCAGGTACATTCCATTTCAATGTGATTGTTTTATCAGTGGATTGAGATGAACTAAGTATTAGGACCTCCGGTGCTTTCGTATCCAGGACACCCGTTGATAAGGTCACTGATTGGCTCGCCTCTGATAAGTTTCCTGCTGCATCCTTTGCCTTAATCGTTAAGGAATAAGATGTATTTGGATTCAGGTTCTTTACAGTTGTACGTAATCCTGAAGCAGTGGCTAAGAGTGTCGGGCCATTATAAATCTCATACTTAACATTTGGGCTGATGTTATCGTAATTATCCTTTGCTGCATCCCATTCCAACTTAACGGTCGTATCCGTAACGGAAGTTACCTGTAAATTGGCTGGAGCGAATGGAGGGATCGTATCTTTCGATGTCTCTGTTGTTACTCGGACCGTAATGCTTGCTGAAGAAAAATTCCACGCCCTGTCTCTTGCTTTTACTGATAGATTAAAAGCTTTACCGGGATTTAGATCTTTTAACGTAACACTATTGGTTGTAGAAGTCCCAATGCGAACCAATCCGTTGTAAATCTCATACTCTATCACACCTATATTGTCTGTTGAGCTATCCCATGCCAAGGAAATGGTTTGATCCGTTTTTGCTGTCACATGGAAATTAGCCGGGGTTGAAGGTGAAATTTTATCATTCTGAATGTAAACGGGACGGGACGATTCTGTTTTTTGACCAGCTTTATCATAGGCAATCGCCTTTACCACCTGCTCACCGTCAGGGACCCAGGGATCGGTTGCCCAATTAATCGTATATGGTTCAGATGTCTTTGTGCCAATTAGATACCCGCCGTTTGCACTGTAGAATTCGACCTTTGAAATACCGGTGTCATCTGTTGCGTTGATTGAAAGCTTCACATTACCTGCTACCGATTCTCCGTCATAATCCAACGGAGCTACCCCTAAGGGACTCACTGTTGGCGGAAAATCTTGGGTTGTTTCAATAATGTTATTACTTGCTTGAGAAACGTTTCCGGCCCGGTCCAAGGCTTTTATCGATAAATGGTAGGTTGTGCCGGGAGTTAAGTCGCTCAGAGTAACACTCGTGCTGGTGGAGGTTCCGATCCTAATTTGATCATTGTAAATTTCATACTTTACCACGCCTACATTATCCGTAGCCGCACTCCAGGCGAGAGAGATGCTATTGTTTGTCTTGGCTGTCGTGTGCAAATTAGTGGGAGCGGAAGGTACCGTTTTGTCATTCTGTACATACACCGTTCGGGAAGTTCCGGCTTTTTGTCCAGAAGTGTCGTAGGCAATAACTTTTAAAACCTGTTCACCGTCTGGAACCCAAGGATCCGTCGCCCATTTTACGGTATAAGGCGAGGATGTCTTGTTCCCGATTAAATATCCGCCATTGGCACTGTAAAATTCGACCTTTGAAAGCCCTATGTCATCCCCAGCCGAAACAGAAATTTGTACATCTCCTGATACAGTGATCCCATCACCAGCCAAGGTAGATACTTGGATGGGGCTTACCCAAGGAGGATTGTCTGCTGCTTGAGCCATAGGGAGGGGCAAGGTCGAAAATAGAATTACAGATAAAAATCCTGACGAGAACTTTCCCCATACATTTTTAGCCATTTATTCAACTCCTCTCATTCTGTTCGTATTCGTTACCAACGAAAAGTATTCTATATTCATATGATTCGATTTAAAAGGTAGGTTCTGGGGGGGGAAATCAAGACTGTTCCTATTCGATATAAGAAATTATTTTCTTTAAGAATTAGATTTATGAAGTTGCATAGTTCTTGTTAAACAAAGATTTTAAATAGATGAAACCAATTCCATGTAAGAATCGACTAATAGGCAGAAAAAGAGGGCAAAACCAGTTGAGCTTTCGACAGAGCAGTAAATAATTAAATGTAAAAATGGAAATAATTAGACGGCTATGAAATGAACAAAATAAAGGTTTGCCTTACGTTAAGACATTCGTACTCGCTCGATAAAAGGAGGATATTTGATGGATCAAACAAAATTACCGACATTTTCTGTTGAATATGAATTAGGCGGGATGGTTTTTTACAAAAATGTAAATGCCGCCACTATAGAAGAAGCTAAAAACCAAGTTCAGAGCCAGCAAACAAATGCAACCATTCAGGCTGTATCGATAGTAGACGAAAATGAAAATTATGCTGGTTAGATCATTATTTTTGATCAGACCATCAACACCATGTGTTGATGGTCTTTATTCATTTTATGTACATTTTTACCTTAATTGGTTAAGCATCCTGAGGAATTCGTGTTTGTTTTCCTTCTTTAAATAAAACACTTTTAAGAAACGGATTTAACCAGCGATCCAATCCAATCTTTCCTGCATTGAATCCAGCTGCAAGAATGAACATTCCTAAAACGATCATCTGAGGATTTGTACTTGTTGTTCCTGAGAACATATAAGCAAAATTCATCGTTAGACCCATAAGTACTGAAAAGGAAGTAAAAACACCTAAAAGTAACCCTAGACCTACTAAAAATTCACCCCATGGAACAATGACATTAAAGAAATCAACATAGGGTATAGCTACATCTTTTAAAAAATTTCCCCACCAAGGTTGAACCGATGGATGCTCCCCAGTCATATTTTTTACGGCACCATACATAAATCCACTGGCATCAAATTCTCCACTCGTGATCTTACCCAATCCAGCCTGTAGCCACTGCCATCCCAGATAAATTCGAAGTGCGGTTAGAATTAGTGAAACATACCGGTTTTCCTTTAACAGTTGAAGAAACATACTAAAACCTCCGTTTAATTGATAATTATTATCATTGATAACGATTATCATTATCGTTTGTTTTGATTGTCTCGTCAACAAGTTAAAAGTACTAATTATTTTCTTTATTATAGAACTATGTCCCTAATTCTCATTGGTCGTGTGAAAAACCTTTAATCCATAAATATCCGACTATAATCATTTTCTGTTTTTTAATGAAGGGAACTTCATAGTTATGTTGAATTAATTATGTAACTTATAGAAATAAAACAGCTAAATGCTCACAATATTTTTTGTAAGGGAGGAAGGCCGGTTGGATGATAAAAAAATAATTGCCAGGTATCGATTGGTGAACACGGTAAAATCCTATGAAGACTTTACTTTTCACTCACATGAAAAGTATGAAATCTATTATTTTCATGGCGGAACCTGCAAATATTTGATTAGTGACCATATTTATGATTTACAGAAAGATGATATCATTATCATGAATGGGTTGACATTACATCGAGCATATCCAGAACCTGGGATTCCTTATGAGCGAAGCCTAATTGAATTTTCATCTGAATGGTTACGGCCTATCTTATATAATTTAAACGTTCCTGAATTGTTAAATCCCTTTAACCAACTAAGTAATACTTTATTTCGTGGAGTAGACAGCGAGATCTTAATGGAAATTAAAGAGTTAATTAGGAGAATTGTCTTGATCGATGTAAATAATTTCTATGAAGATGAAAATTCAGTAGAAAGTCGTTTGCGTGAGGGGGAAATATCCAATTTAGTTGTTCAACTTCTTTTTAAAATCTATGAAATAAGCCAACAGCAGCTCGTTAAAATTGCTCCGATCGAATCTGAAAAAAATACTCATGTTAAAAGAATGATATCTTGGATGGAAAAGAACTTTTGCAATCCCACTTCTTTAAACTGTATCGCTGATAGCTTAAATTTAAGTAAATATTATATGTCCAGGATTTTTAAAGATGTAACAGGATTAACTATCATGCAATACTTAATGACATGCCGGCTCAACCGTGCAAAATATTTGTTAGAGATTCATCCGGAAAAATCCATTCTAGAAGTAGCTTTACAATCGGGATTTGAAGATGCCTCACACTTCAGTCGTTTTTTTCGAAAACAAATGAAAATAACTCCATCAGACTATCGCAATCGCCGAGCGCCACGTACACAAAAAACCATAAAGAAATGATCGTTCCTACAAACTTCTAGACTAAGAAGACACCTCTCATGGGTAACGGGTTGCGTTAAGTATCGCAAACACTAAAAATGTAATGCAAAACTTCGTCATTCGTAATCCGAAGAATTAGCAATTAAAAGAAAAAATAACAAGGGTATAAACCCTTGCTATTTCTAATGTTTTTTAATCGCTCTAGCCTTACAAATGGTCCTACATTGGTTTGCATTTTCCTGTGCAAATTGACGTTTTGCGATCGGACACGGAACCCGTTAATGTGGGAGTTCCTCTTTCTTTTATTATAGTGCTCCATTTTTTGTATCTGAATGAACGGCAATTAATACGACTGCTTTTTCCGTTCCAATATTTTTAACCGTATGGGGAACACTAGCATTCCAGCTAAAGGAATCTCCTCGTTCCAAAACAAAGGAATCTTCTCCTTGTTCCGCAAGTATTTTTCCTTCCAATACTAAATGACACTCGACCCCCTCATGTGCATGGGCATCGCCAATAGATGCTCCTGATGGAAATTCCACGCTTCTTAACGATAATCCACCTTTTGAAGAAATGTGCTCCACTTTTAAATTATTCATTGCAGAAAACGTTCTTTCCTCTTTTCGTACCACCTGCATATGCTCCTTTTTTTCTAAAAGCAAGTATGGAAGAGGTACGTCCAAATAAACTGCAATGGTCTGTAGTGTGTTAATGGACGGGGAAGTATTATTGTTTTCAACATTACTGATAAAACCTTTAGAAAGTCCTGTACCTTCACACATTTGAGCAATGGTGATTTTTTTTCTAGTCCGTATAGCTCGAATCTTTGCGCCGATATCCAAATAATCCACCTCTAAAGTTTCCTAATATAGAACATAGTTTTATATTAACAAAAAAACGATTGACAATCTAGTCTATCAGTTGTTATCCTATAGACAACAAAAGTTCATAATAGAAAACATGAAAGAAATTATTTTTTTGTCTATTTGTTTTCTAATATGAATATTTTTATTCTATTTGAATATTATCTAGCTGATTTTTAAGAAAGAATACTCAAACACTAGAGAAAGGGATGAAAAATATGTCAGCACCAATGATTTATGAGCTTCGCCTGCCTGCGAAGATGGATCCGGATAAAACGTATCCAGCTTTGTTTCTCATGCATGGCATTGGCAGCAATGAACAAAATATGCTGCCATTAGTGGAAGGATTACAAGACCAATTTTTTATTTTCAGTATCCGTGGTCATTTATCACAGCCTCCAGGGTATGCCTTTTTTACAATTGAGGGGTATGGGAAGCCGCACCGCGAGGTATTTGATGAGGGAGTTGATAAACTTACCAGTTTTATTGATTATGCATGTAATCAATATCCTTTAAATGAGGATCAACTCTTTTTACTCGGCTTCAGCCAGGGGGCAATCCTTTCAATGACCTTGGGATTGAAATTAGGTAAAAGAATAAAAGGAATCGTTGCTTTAAGCGGTTATATTCCTGCTTTTGTAAAGGATGAGTACACCATTCAACCTGTTGATCAGTTAGCGGTTTTCATCTCACACGGAGAAATGGACCAGATCCTTCCATATGTATGGGGCGTTGCTAATGAGGAGTACTTCCGAAAGTTAGGTGCAAATGTAACTTTTCGGACCTATCCTGTGCCGCATACCGTTTCATTACAAAATCAGCAAGATTTTATTACGTGGATCACTGAACAATTATTGAAATAATAAATTTTTGGAGGTAAGAAAATGATAAAAAAATACGAGGCTAGCACATTCATTTTACGAGTCATATTAGGAATAACGTTTTTTGTTCATGGGTTTGTTAAATTCCAAGGAGGAATTGAAAATATCGTTGGTTGGTTTACTGCAATCGGCTTGCCAGGATTTTTAGCTTATGTAGTCGCATCCATTGAAATAGTCGGCGGAATTGCATTAATCCTAGGTTTAGGAAGTAGAGTAGTTTCAGCGTTACTTGCTTTACTCATGGTAGGTGCAACACTGAAAGTGAAATTGGCTGTAGGCTTTTTAGGTAATGGAAAAATGGCTGGCTATGAACTTGATTTAGCATTATTAGCAATAGCCGTAGTTATTGCAATAAATGGCAGTAAAATGTTCGCACTTGACCAGTTGATTTATAAAGGTAATAGGACTGAATCAAAATCCTTTTGAAAAATAGGGGGAAAATCAAATGATGCCATCTTTGTTTATTGCACATGGTGCACCATTGCTAGCCATTGAGAATAATGAGTATACTCAATTTTTAAATGAATTAGGTAAAAGCTTTCCGCGTCCGAAGGCCATCGTTTTATTTTCTGCCCATTGGGAATCACGGGCTCAAAAAGTAAGTGATGTTAATACTTATAGTACAATTTATGATTTTGGAGGTTTCCCTCATGAACTTTATCAGATTCAATACCCTGCTCAAGGAGACCAACAGGTATCCGATGAAATAAAGGACCTATTTAAGGAAAATGATATCCCGTTTGAAATGGAAACAGAACGGGGATTAGATCATGGTGCTTGGGTCGTACTTCGTTTACTTTATCCGAACGCTGATATTCCAGTCATTGCGATGTCTGTCAATCCGAAACTATCTCCAGTCGAACAATATAAGATTGGAAAGGCTTTATCAGACTTAAGAGCTAAAGATGTTTTAGTGATTGGAAGCGGGGGAACAGTTCATAACTTGAGAGCGGTAAAATGGGCAGATAATGAAGTAGATCAATGGGCACTTGAGTTTGATGATTGGTTAGCTGTTCATTTGGCTAATTGGGATTTAGAGTCACTATTTAAGTATGACTCAGTTGCACCAAATGCAGAGTACGCTGTCCCTCGTTATGGGAGTGAGCACTTTATCCCTATTTTCTATGCTATGGGCGCTGCAGATGATGTGAAAAAGGCAACTTTGCTTCATCGAAGTTATCGGTATGGCAACCTGAGTCATAGTGTTTGGCAGTTTGGTTGATAAAAAAAGATCCCCAACTTATTTTTGTTGGGGATCTTTATCTTATTTTTCTTCAAGTGGTTGATGACCCATAAATTTTCCATTAATAAAAACGGCCATTTCAATGGATCTATCGGAGGAATAAAATGGTACGCCAATCATAATTGCATCACCATGCGAATGATTAATGATGACCTCAATATTCTTAACGCCTCTCCAGCTGTATCCTTCATTTTTAATAGAACGTTTAGCGTCTTTAAACTCTTGGCTGCTTATTAAATCAGCAACCATTTTATTTTTTTCAGCTCCAAAAACCGGTGATACATCACAACCACAATCCGTTGCTGCTTTTGCAGAATTCCCAGAAGTTACAAACAATGTTAATGCAACAAGTACTCCACTTAATACTGTTAAAAATTTCTTCATATTCTTCCTCCTTTTTTCCTACCATCCTTTATTTTATTCGCTCTTTTTCGACAATCTCCTTTAAAAAATTGGAAAAACATTCGACAATTTCCACTTTTTATGACAAATTTGTGGCTGCAGATGAATACTGATACCTATTTACAATGGAGATTTTTACCTAAGTTCCATTGATTGATTGAGGAATTTCCTAGTGTTATTCTTTATGTAGATATGACTAAGGAGACGATTAATTTGGTGACCGAATTGGTTATAAATGATACCTGTATTAAATTAAAACATTACGAAGAAGAAAAAATAAATAATTTATATAAAATAACTGTGATTTTTATGGTAACAAGTATGGATTACCATGATATTACCACCTTGCTTTATAAAGGTACCTTCGATGTGAAAATACCAGAAAGACATCTAGCGTTCAAAGCTTCAATTCAAGAATATTCTACTTCGATTACCAACTTATACGAAAGGGATCAGGTGGGGGAATTTAAGGTTAGTCTGCTTGAAAAACACGATTAAAGGAGATGGGAGTCGTGAAACTAAGTATCCTAGACCAAGCTCCAATTTCATCTAATCAAACCGCACGTGAAGCTCTGAACGAATCGATGAAGTTGGCCCAGATGGGAGAAAAATTCGGTTATATCCGTTATTGGATTGCCGAACATCATGATTTGCCAGGTCTTGCTTGCTCTGCGCCAGAAGTGATGTTAAGTTATATCGGTGCCAACACCTCAAGGATTAGAATTGGTTCAGGAGCGGTTTTACTTCCGCATTATAAACCTTTTAAAATAGCAGAAGTCTACAATATGCTTGCTACGCTTTTTCCCGGCCGGATTGATATCGGGATTGGAAGGGCCCCAGGCGGGTCAGCGGAGGCGTCAAATGCCTTGTCTGATAACTTTTTACAACAGGTGTGGAACATGCCAAAATCTGTAACAGAGCTCCTCCACTTTTTGGAAAATGATTTTCCTCCTGATCATGAGTTTAAAAAATTATCGGCATCTCCCGTTCCACCAGTATCTCCTTCACCATGGCTGCTCGGAACCAGTAAAAAAAGTGCCATCTTAGCTGCAGAAAATGGAATGGCTTACGCGTTTGGACAGTTCATGAGTGATAACGACGGTGAAGAGATTATTCAACAATATCTAACTTCTTTTAAACCTAGAAAACAAAATGATAAGCCCGAAGTGATTGTAACAGTGAATGCCATATGCGCAGAGACAGATGAAAAGGCGGAAGAAATGGCATTAAGTTCAATTGTTTGGAGAATCAAACGAGGCAAGGGAGAGGAAGGCGGCGTTCCATCCGTTTTAGAAGCAAAGCAGTATAAGCTAGATGACAAAGAACGAGAAACTGCGAGGAAAATGATGGAAAATATGATTATTGGCAACCCAAAGAAGGTTGCTAAAAAGCTAAGTGAAATCGCTAAACTATATCAAGCTGATGAAATTATGGTTGTAACGATTACCCACTCTCCAGCAGATAGAGTGAAATCCTATCAATTGATAGCTGAGGGGATTTTTCATTCTTAAAAAAGGCTGCACGCTCGAAAAGGAGCGTACAGCCTTTCGTTTTATTGGGCCTTTACGACCGTATAGTATTTCACAGGAGAATGAGCCGAATTTTCTATTGTTTCAGAAATAGAACTTGTCAAACTATAGGTGCCTTTTGCATCAAGACCGAGCTCCCATAACATCATTCCACCGAACCCATGATCTACTGCCAGTTGGGTTTTCTTTTTCATGGTGGATGAACCGTTATAATAGTAGGTAGTTCCGTTCATATTAACAGTATCCCTATTCGCATTTGCGGGACTTTGGTTAATGATGGCACCGTAGGATACCTGCTTAATTTTAGGATCTGTTGGCTGGGCATAAAAAGGAACCCCGAGCACTAATTTTTCTTTTGAAATGTTTTGTTCTTCAAACAAACGGGACCAATAGTTGACGATCTTCTCTGTAAATGGATACGGTGATAGATTAGCTGCATGATAGCCATCGTCCCATTGTCCGTCATAGGCCATAATATTAACATGGTCCACGTCTTGAAACATGGATGGTTCGTATTGGACGAAGCCGACTTCAGTGAGAGTCACGGCATGGATCTTAGAATAAACAGCTACAGAAACTTCTTTCTTTTTCGGATGAAGCTGCGCGCTTAATTCCTTTGCAAAAGCGGCAAGATTTTCAGCATCCGCTTTTGAATGGGGATGTTCGAAATCAATATCTATTCCATCGAGATTCTCACGGTCTGCTAAACTAGTAAGCCCGTTCACTAGCTTTGTCCGGGATGTTGGATTAGAGATGGCTGCTTTAAAATAGGGATAGGATTCTCCGCCGTTCATATGAAACCAGCCGCCGACAGCTAACATCACTTTTGTATTTGATTTTTTGGCGTTTGCCACAGTTGTTCGCAGGTTTTTTAACGCCGAATCACCATTCAGTAAGATACCGCCATCCTTTGTCGGGTGGGCAAATGAGAAAATTACATGAGTTAATTTACTGTAATCCACTTGATTTGGATCACGGAAATCTTGTATATAACCGATGAGCACTTTAGAAGTTCTCTTTTCCACTTTGGGTAACTCTTTAGTCTCTGGCTTAATCGCTGATTGAGGAGCCTTTTTAAATTTAACTGGTTGGTTCTCAGATTTGGATGATGTAAATTGGATCCCTGTATAGATTCCTCCAAGAAAGGTAAGAACGATTACCAATGCAAGGAGGAGATTACGTTTTTTCATAGGATGGTATCCTCCTTCAAATTCTATAAAAATTGTAACAGATATAGTGTAGAAGTATGGCTGGTAATATCCACCTTATGAAGCACCAATTAATTACCTGGGTAAATAGATTTGAAAGGATACTCAGTTTCTGATATAATATTAAGGTTAATGATGAAAACTAGATTATTTTTAATATAAAGATTTAAGGGTGGTTAATAATGAATCAAGAATATAGAGTGTTACTTTATTATAAATATGTACCAATTGAGAATGCTGAGGAAGTGGCAAATGAGCACCGTCAATTTTGCCATGATCTTGGACTAAAGGGTCGGATTATTATTGCTTCTGAGGGGATTAATGGTACGGTGTCAGGGACTGTAGAACAGACGGACGCTTATATGAAATACATGAACGAGCATCCGTTGTTTACAGGAACTTGGTTTAAAATTGATGAAGCATCTGAGCATGCTTTCAAAAAAATGAAGGTCCGTTTCCGACAAGAGCTTGTCACTTTACGTTTGGAAGACGACATTGATCCTAACGTATTAACAGGTAATCATTTAAAGCCAAAAGAATTTTTTGAGGCAATGCAAAGAGAAGATACAGTTGTGATCGATGCCCGTAATGATTATGAATTTGATCTCGGTCATTTCAGAGGCGCCGTACGTCCAGATATTTTAAACTTCCGCGACCTTCCAGAATGGATTAGAGAAAATAAAGAGCAATTTGAAGGCAAAAAAATCCTTACGTATTGTACGGGCGGGATTCGTTGTGAAAAATTCTCCGGCTGGCTGCGTCAGGAAGGCTTTGAAGATGTATCACAGCTTGAAGGCGGAATTGTTACTTACGGAAAAGACCCTGAAGTTCAAGGAGATTTATGGGACGGACAGCTATATGTGTTCGATGAGCGCATTAGTGTTCCAGTTAATCACAAAGAGCATGTCGTGGTCGGCAAGGATTACTACACAGGTGAACCATGTGAGCGATATGTAAACTGTGCGAACCCTGAATGTAACAAAAAAATCCTGTGCTCAGAAGAAAATGAGCACAAACACTTACGAAGCTGTTCGCATGAATGCCGGGTTCACCCAAGAAACCGCTATGTTGCTCAGCATGGATTAACGGAAGAAGAAGTAAATGAAAGATTAATGGCGTTAAGCCATAACTAATAAAAAGAGTAAGCAGGTCATGTTTATGGCCTGTTTTTCTTTTCCCATACGTTTTCATAACATAAAAAAGGAAATTCATTGATACATATGGAATATACTTGTGAGTTATTTTCTTTTTTAAAGAAAAATAGAATACCCTGAAGGGAGCAGGTCCATGACCACCTATACAAACAGAAACGAAGTCCCCGTTCATGAAAAATGGAATTTATCAGATATTTATCCTAAAATCGAGAAATGGGAGAATGATTACCAGTTAATTGAGGAAATCACTGTCTCCTTAAAGAAATTCGACGGAAACATTCATGATGGTCATTCTCTATATGAATACCTCAAACAGAGAGAAGAACTATCTTTCCATTTTAACAAAGTTTACGCCTATGCCATGCTAATGGTAGATGAGAATACAAGAGAGACCTTGCCGCAATCCTACTTAGATAAGGCGAAGCAGCTTAGTGTAAAAGTCAGTGCGGCCACTTCCTTCTTTATGCCATATTTACTTAGCTTAGATGAAGAAACCTTAAGGAGTTATATCAAAGAAGAGGGAAGATTAACCTACTTTGAAGAAGATTTACTTGATTCCTTCCGTTATAAAGAGCATGTTTTAAGCAAGGAGCAAGAAGAAATCCTATCCAAATTAGGAGAAGCTTTATCGGTTCCTGGTCATACTTTTGGAATGATCAATAATGCAGATATTAAATTCGGAGAAGTAACCAATGAAAATGGTGACCGGATTGAATTAACACGAGGCATGTATTCGAAATTAATTGAAGATGAGGACCGTGAAAAGCGGAGAGAAGCTTATAAGGCTTATTACCAGCCTTATGTTCAATTGAAAAATTCAATTGCCGCTACCCTTTCAGCAGCTATCAAAAATAATGTAACCTTAGCTAAAATCCGCCACTATCCATCGGCGCTTGAAAAAGCACTGTTTGGAGATAATGTCCCAAGAGAGGTATATGAAAATCTGATTCAAACAACAAAAGACAATATTAGTCCCCTTCACCAGTATACAAGGATTCGCAAGGAGAAATTAAAACTGGATGAAATTCGTCAATATGATATGAGTGTTCCGCTTGTCAGCGGGGTAAAACAAGTCATTTCGTACGAAGAAGCGTATGAAACCATGTTAAAAGCTCTCGCTCCTTTAGGGGAAGATTATCTTACTATTTTAAAAGAGTTTAAAGATAAGTGCTATATTGATGTCCGCGAAACACCAGGTAAACGATCTGGTGCTTATAATTTGGGTGTCTATGGTGTACATCCCTATATACTATTAAATCACCAGGACGATTTAGATAGTTTATTTACCTTGGTCCATGAATGCGGGCATGGAGTCCACAGCAAATTAAGTTCACAGTATCAGCCGCAAATCACGGCTGGTTACAGTATTTTTGTAGCAGAAGTAGCTTCGACTGTAAATGAGGTTCTCCTAATCAACTATTTATTAAATAACGAATCTGATCCTGAAGTTCGTAAACACCTGCTTAATCATTTTATCGATCAATTTAAGGGCACTTTTTTCACTCAAGTCATGTTTGCCGAGTTTGAAATGAAGACACATGACATGGCCGAGAGAGGCATTCCATTAAACGTGGAAGTGTTCAATCAAACGTATGAAACTTTGTTTAGAGAATACAATGGAGAGACAATCATTTTTGATGAGGAAGTCAAATACGGCTGGTCCAGAATTCCACACTTCTATCGCCCGTTCTATGTGTATAAATACGCGACAGGCTTTGCATCTGCCATCCATTTAGCGACAAAGATTTTAGAAGGAGATCAAGAAACCATCCACTCTTATTTAGAATTTTTAAAGAGTGGAAGCTCTGACTATCCGCTTGAGTTACTGAAAAAGACTGGTGTGGATTTAACTACACCAGACCCAATTCAAAACGCCCTTAAACGTTTCGGGGAGCTCGTCGAAGAGTTCTCCCAAATCTAAACGAGGAAACCCGAGGTATGAACAACGCCTCGGGTTTTTTTGTGGTTAAATTGAAAGCTTTTTGCCCTCTTGAACGGAAGAGGTTGTTGCTTTTTCAAAGGCTAATATCGTCCCGAACCAGACAAAAATGAGGTGAATATAAGCAAAAGAAATTTCTAGCAGGTGAATATGAACAGGGACCACCATGCCGATGATTTGAATAACTAAAACCACTAATGTAAAGATGGCGGGTGCCTTAGGTAAAACCTTTGCACGGAGAGCAGAGATTCCTAATAAAATAAGCCCAATAAAGATACCTGGGATAAGTGGAATAAAAATGGCAAGCTGTAATGGGAAACGATCAATAGCCATGCTGTTTAATAGATTACTAACATGCTGCAAATCTTTCGCTGTGTGAACAAAATCAAAGATGATTGGGTAGGCGATAATTTGTACTGGACCATGAAAAATTTCAAACATTAAACCTATAAACAATAAAGGAAAGGCTATCCATCCCCACCATTTTAAACCAGCAGACTGCCGTAAAAATAGGGCTGGCAAACCGATTAGGATCAATGTCGATGCATAGGCTAAAAGAACATGGATATTTACAGCTCCCTTAAGAAAATCTGGGATATCTTTTACCGTTTCTGGTACATCACCGAGATGAATTAGCTGCCCGGTAAACCCCATCATTCCCCCTATTAATAACATGAACCCGCTAAACTTTAGAAACCCTTTTGGAACGGTAATCATTGATATTCCTCCTGTGTCATTTTGTTTGTTTTTTGTTTACACCTGAATCATATCATCCCACCATTACCCGGCCGGTAGAGGCACTTCTTCCCGAAGAGTAGGAACTAAACCGGGAATCTAAAAATAACATTTACAGAACAATCTGATTATTGGTACAATTTCCCTATCACTTGATTGATGGGAGAAGAGTTTATGGTATCGACGACTCCTTTATTTTCTAACAGTAAGATTGTCTTGCTGCGCAGGACGGTCATAACAATAAGTTTGCTTACTGTGATTCTTTTTATCGTCAGTGCCCCACAATACTACCAATATATTAAAAACAATTGTATCACTCTGAGCTGTGAAGCCTTTTATAACCCTGCCCCTGGGAATCAGTGGCTGAAAGACCATGGCATTACACCAGAAGAGTATTCTTTTGCCTACGACACAATATATATTGTTTTTGGATTGGTTTATATCCTTATTGGTTTAGTGATTTTGTGGAAAAAATCGACTGACATAATTGGACTCCTAGGAAGCTACATGCTTATTTCTCTAGGAGGGACCTTTACTCCAATTATGTGGGGGCTAAAGGTCATTCATCCTTTATTAAGTATCCTAGTTCAGATCATTGAAGCGGGAGGAATGGCAGCCTTTATACTTTTCTTTTTCCTCTTTCCCAATGGACGGTTCGCCCCTATCTGGTCTAAATACTTATGTTTTATGGTGATCCTTCTCCGTATTCCGGGAATGATTTTTCCAAAGACCTATGTTGATTTACAATACATGTCTAAATGGTTATTTGGATGCTGGTTTATTATCTGGATTGGCAGCTTGTTGTTTGTTCAGATTTATCGATATAGACATATCTTAACTCCAGTAGAAAAGCAGCAGGCCAAATGGGTAGTATACGGTGTGGTGATTGCCTTACTTGGGCTATTTAGCTTAACTGCTTTGTTTATTGTTACGGAAAAAAAGATCCAGACAATGCCAAACCATCTGTTTTACATGGAAATAGGGATTCATAGCACCATGCTGATTATTCCAGCAGCCATTTTGATGGCAATGATGAAACAACGTTTATGGGATATTGACTTCATTGTCAACCGAACCCTGGTATACGTAATTATGACTGCTTGTACGGTCATTGTTTATGTTATCGGGGTTTGGTATTCAGGTTTGTTGTTTCAATCAAGCAACAATCTGATTAGTTCACTTATTGCAACAGGGATTGTTGCTGTCTTGTTTGCACCTGTAAAAGCTAAGGTTCAGCGATTTATTAACAGAAGAATGTTCGGAGAAAACGAGGAGCCTTATACGGTTTTATTTCGTATGGCAAAGGAATTAGAACAACCGAATGATCCGGATTCTGTATTGCAGCTAGTGGTAAGAACCATTAAAGACTCCTTAAAAATTCCTTATGCATCTTTATCACTTTATCAAAATGGTGAAACAGTAGTAACAGCGGAAGAAGGTATTTTTAGTCATGATTACCTGTCGTACCGTCTAGTTTATCAGGGAGATGATATAGGGGAAATAAAGTTGTCACGACGCGCTCCTGGGGAGTCCTTTACTTCTTCCGATCAAAAATTCATCGATATGCTAATACGACAAGCCAGTGTCGTCGTTCAAAGTGCCAAAGTGTCCAAAGATTTAAAACTATTAGCTGAAGATTTGCAAGAATCGAGGGAGACGATCGTATATGCTAGAGAAGAGGAACGGAGAAAGTTAAGAAGCAATCTTCATGATGACTTAGCTCCTCGTCTTGCTGCATTAGCATTGACGGCTGCAGCTGCAGAGGAATTAGTAGATAGTAATCCTTACGCCACTAAGGATATTCTCGGAGAATTACGGACAACAATTCGCCAAACTGTTTCAGAAATCCGCGGTTTAGTATATGATTTGCGACCACCTACTCTCGACGAAATGGGCTTAATTGGGTCCATTCATGAACGGATAAAAGATTTGTCAGCAGCTAGTGCGACTCAGCGAAGTGCAGCAGAAACCGACAGGGTAGTCTTTACTTTAAATACCCCTGGCAAACTGCCTGATTTACCTGCTGCAGTGGAGGTTGCTGCTTACCGAATAACAACGGAAGCAATTGTAAATTTGATTCGCCATTCTAAAGCAAAGAATTGTTTGATAAGTTTTGCGTTTTCCTATACAGGTGAAAAAGGATTAGTGATATGTATAGAAGATGACGGAATTGGTGTTGATCCTGTAAGAAAAAGAGAGAAGAACTCAGGAATCGGGATTGGTTCAATGAATGAAAGAGCTACAGAATTAGGCGGACGGTTTCAACTGGAGACCAATGGACATAGAGGAACAGCAATCACTGTATTTTTGCCGGTTAATAATGATTAAATGGGGGAAGAACATGAAAAAGGTTAGAATTTTAATAGTTGACGATCACCCTCTTTTCCGTCACGGTGTAAAAACCCTGTTTTTGACCACACCAGACTTGGAAGTAGTTGGGGAAGCAACTTCAGGAGAGATAGCTATTCAAATGGCGCAATCTCTTATTCCTGATGTGATTTTGATGGACCTTCGGATGTCAGGATGTAATGGAATTGAAGCAACTAGGGAAATTATAAAGTATAACCCAACTACACAAATTTTGATTTTGACAATGTTCCAGGATGATCATTCTGTCTTCGCTGCTATGAGGGCTGGTGCTAAAGGATATGTGTTAAAGGATGCGGAGAAAGAGGATTTGTTAAA
Source organism: Neobacillus cucumis (assembly GCF_002860255.1). Lineage (GTDB taxonomy): Bacteria > Bacillota > Bacilli > Bacillales > Cytobacillaceae > Neobacillus > Neobacillus cucumis_A. The sequence continues at coordinate 118,620 of NZ_PGVE01000012.1, read as the reverse complement.
CGCAATCCGGGCCGTAGCAAATGGCGGTGCTATCTTTAGCCCAGGAATTGCTTCTAGAATGATCGATTACTTTGCAATGGCCCGGCCGGCAGCACCTCGAGAAGCTTTTCCTGATTTAACGGAGCGGGAGCGGGAGGTCCTCTATTTGATGGCAGACGGGACTATCAATTCAGGTATAGCTGCGAAGCTAAAGATTAGTGGGAAAACAGTCTCTAATTATGTCACCAATATTCTTAACAAACTACAAGTTGCTGATCGAGAAGAAGCTATTCATTTGGTAAAAGAGTCACGTTTAGGAAATGAAGAGGGAACCGAAGAATAATCATAAAAGCAGGCCAGACTCATAATTATTGAGTCTGGCCAGTTTTTGTGATTATTTACAGCATTTTACTATAAAGTTTTGTTAAAATATATCTGATATACAAAAATTATAGGGGGAAAAGAATTTGGATTCTAAGTTTAAAAAACCAAAAGCTTTTGGGGAAATTTTGGATCACACCTTTAGTTTGTGTAAAAATCGCTTTAAGGAATTTTTCATGATTTTAATTATTTTTATGGGACCGGTCTACTTGCTCCAAGCAATTATTCAAATGGCTACCGGAACAAGCTTTTTTAGGGAGATGGGTACAGGCGGGCAATGGTATGAACAAATACTCTCAAGCTTCGAAAATTCCGGTTCCATTGATTCAAGCGGCTTTGGTGCGGATATCGGCTTAATTGTCGTTGCTTTATTAAGCGGCTTACTTTTTCCAGTTGCGGAGGCAGCCATCCTGTTCGCTGTTAATCATATCCGTAAGGAGGAAGAGTTTTCGGTTAGCTCTGTGGTTAAGCAAGCATTTCGCCGATTTTTTCCGATGCTGGGCAGTTCGATTTTGTTTGGGCTTATGCTTTTAGGAATTATCCTAATCCCTATTTTAATTGTTGCTTTTTCAGGCGGTGCTTTGGCAGCGGTTGTCCATCCAGTTTTAGGCATATTGGTCGGAGTACTGTTGTTTATTGGTTTCGCCATTGGCATGGGCTTGTTAATCACACGCTGGAGCTTTTATTTTGGCTCCGTTGTCCTTGATAAGGTATCACCTGGATTTTTAAGAAGCTGGCGCCTGTCACGAAAACGGACCTGGGGACTGTTTGGATTATATATTGTTTTTTATTTAATTGTTTCCATCATTAGCTTTGCCGTCCAAATGACGTTTGGCGCGTTATTGGGCAACAGTGTTTTATTAGGACTTATAACCAACTTAGCCTCCTTATTTACAACAATGATTTTTTCTGTTGGTTACGGTATTATGTACCTTGATTTAAAGACTAGAAATGATGCTGATGATTTAAAGGAAATGATAGAAGATTATCAATCGATCTGAAAACCTATATGTTAGGTGATGGTTATGTTAAATGCAAACAAAGCAAGAGATGATATTCAAACGATATTAAAAAAAGAAGAATACCAAATTTATTACAAACAGTCGAAGGGGTTAATCGAAACATGGTGGGAAAAGGCAAAAGAATGGATTGCCACACAGCTTGAAAAACTATTCCCTTCGGTTAAATCCGCTAGCAGTGCTTCCAGTGTAATTTTGATCACCGTAATGGTGGTCATCCTTTTACTGTTAACCGTCACAGCCTTTATTCTTATCCGGAATACACGAAGAAATCGGCTGCTGCGGAAACAGAAACCGCTTCAATCCCTAAAAGATAGGAATTGGACATACATGCGGCACCTAGAGGAAGCGGAAAAATTGGAAGCCAGCGAGGACCTTACAGGTTCTACCCGCCACCTTTTTCTTGCCATGCTGCTTTTTTTTCACGAGAAGGAATGGCTTGAAGCGAGAATATGGAAAACCAATTGGGATTACTTCGAAGAACTAAGGAAAGTAAGCCAGCATAAAGCCGATCAATTTAATGACCTGGCTCAGTTTTTCGAAAATGTTACCTACGGTCAACATTACGTGAGTCCTGAAGAATTTCAACCGTTTCGTACAAAAATCCATAACATGTTGGGAGAAAGGGGGATGGAACAGCATCAATGAAGACTCATTCGAAAAAACAAGGATTGCTTTGGTTTATCGCACTTTTATTGTTATTTATAGCCGTTAGCTATTTTGCTTATCAACCAAAGCCAGAGATCTATCCAAGTTATGTCACTGTCTCTCCTTCTCCCACAGGTGTTAAGGCATTATATACATACCTAAAAAAAGAAAAAGAGGTGAAAAGCTGGATTCATTCGCCCGATTTACTCCCTAAAGAGAAACATAATCAACTGCTTGTAATGGTGGGTCCCGCTTTTACACCTGAAAAAAAATGGATGCAGCAATATATTAATTTTATGGAAGCAGGGAATACCATTCTGCTTATGCAAACCAATCCAAAGGGAATGTTTAATATTGAGACGGATTATATTCAAAGGGGTTCTTCTCAAAGTGATAAGTGGACGAAGGTCAAGGATGAAAACGGTAAAACGTATCGAGCTGAAGTTGATTCGGACATTCGAATACGTACTGTGAAGAACGATGATATTCTCCTTTCTGATCAGTCTGGTGCAATTGCTGCAAAAAGAGCCTATGGTAAAGGTCAACTAATTATGGCAATTACCCCTCAGTGGATGACCAATGAGAAGCTATTAAAAAAGGACCATTTACCATTAAGTTTTCTTCTATTAAAACAAGGAAAAGCGGATTCCATCTTGTTTGATGAATATATACATGGAGGGGAAAATGAATCCTCCATTTTAACTGTTTATCCAAAATGGTTTCTTGTTCTAATTTTACAAGGAATACTACTAGTAGTACTTTGGCTGTGGTACAAGGGGAAACGGTTTGGGCCGTTATTAAGCCCTCGAGAAGAGTGGGTCAGGTATAGTGATGAGAAAATCCAGGCGATTGCGGCCTGGTATCTTAGAGGCAGGCGTTATCAAGATTCACTCCGAGTTCAAGCGGATTATGTCAAACTATTACTGCAAGAACAATGGCAGATTCCTTATAGTAAGGACTGGCAAGATCTTAGCCCCTATTTTGAGAGGAAGTGGCTGAAAATGCCTGCGAATGAAATTCAAACTTTTCTAGGCGGGATAGCGGCCATATTAAATCAGGACAAAATCAATCAACAGGAATACCTATTATGGTCAAGAAAACTAGAGGAATTACGAAACGAGGTTGAATCATGAAAACAGAAATCATATCCCTATTAGAAAAATATGAGGAACGGATCTTAGGGCAGCGGCTAAATCTTAAGCTCCTTCTATCGGCAATTCTCTCAGGAGGACATGTCCTTTTGGAAGGTGTTCCAGGCACCGGTAAAACGCAAATGGTCCGGACATTGGCAGGCCTCCTTGGCGGCAGCTTTAACCGAATTCAATTTACTCCTGATCTTTTGCCAAGTGATATTACGGGCAGTACAATTTATAACATGAAAGAGAGCAGCTTCCAAACACTGAAAGGACCTATATTCACCAATATTTTATTAGCAGATGAAATTAATCGGACCCCTGCCAAAACACAAGCAGCCTTGTTAGAAGCGATGGAAGAAAAGCAAGTAACAATTCAAGGGGAAACCTACCATTTGCCGGATGTGTTTTTTGTGGTAGCTACTCAAAACCCGATAGAATTTGAAGGTACATACCCTCTTCCAGAAGCTCAGCAGGACCGCTTTTTATTTAAACTTTATATTGATTTTCCCTCATTTGATGAAGAAAGAAATGTTTTAAAAATGGTGATTGAAAATAGCTTTGAAGAAAGCCAGCTTACATCTATCCTGGATATGGAGACTTTTATTGCGGTAAGAAAAGAAATAGAAAAAGTTACCCTTAGTGAGACTGTACTTGGGTACATTCTTCAAATCGTCAGAAGAACACGGGAGTCGGAATCGATTCGCTTTGGAGCAAGTACGAGAGCCGGGATTTCGATTGGTAAGGCAGCTCAAGCATGGGCCTATCTCTCAGGAAGAGACTATGTAACACCAGATGATATCAAAATGGTTGCTAAACCAGCTTTAAGACATCGGCTTCAATTATCTCCGCACATAGAATTGGAGGGAGCAACCGTTGACCAAATCATTGAAGAGCTTGTGGGCTCGGTTCCTGTTCCAAGATAAGGGGATCCTTCCGACCAAAAGGCTGTTACTCGTCTACCTTATCCTTTCTCTCATATTCGTCATAAGCTCTCTGTTAGGACTCTCATGGACATTTGTCATCACCTTTAATCTATTTGTATTCTGTGTCAGTATCTTAGACTTGCTTTTTTCCCCCAGCAAGCGTCAGCTCTCGTTTAAAAGGGCATTGCCAAAGGAAATGGAAAGAGGTGTAACTTACCCTATTGAAATTGAGGTTAGTAATTCCTCTGCCTCTGCTCTTCATTACCGAATCTTAGACGGCCTGCCACAGTCCTTTGACAGGCCGTTTCCGATAAAAGGACATATTTCGAAGGATACAGCTGCAGTCATTACCTATCAAACAACTGCTTATATTAGGGGGAATTATCTGGTTCAAAAGCTTTATTTTCGGTACAGCAGCCTTTTGGGGTTATGGGAAAAACAAACAACCGTTGATTTAGCTGAAACCGTAAAAGTCATTCCCGATTTAACAGAAACAAAACAATACTTAGAAAATGCCCAAGCCTTTTTAAAGTATGAAGGTTTAAAAATCCGCAGGCAAAAAAGCGGTGTAGGAGATTTTGCAAAAATTCGCAACTATGTGGTCGGGGATGACCCCCGAAAGATCAATTGGAGGCAGACGGCTAAGCTGCAAGAAATTATGACAAATGACTATGAACCCGAGCACGGTAAATATATTACCATTTTAATTGATTGCGGACGGATGATGGGAGCTGAACTAACAAAGGGGAACCGTTTGGAAAGAGCGTTAGAAGCAGCTATGACAGTTACCGCGGCCGCATTAAAAAAAGGCGACTATGTTTCCATGCTTGCTTTTTCAAATAAGATTCATGTCTATGTTCCTCCTGCAAAGGGGTTAGCACACTTACAAACTATTTTGCAAGCCATTTACAATGTAAAGGTAAATCCCGCTGAATCAAATTATGGTGCGGTTTTACGTTATTTGGAAACCGTCCAAAAGAAACGAAGTCTGCTTTTACTATTCAGCGATGTTTCATCTTTCTTACATGAAGAAAGTGCTCTAGTATATTTACAACGTCTTCGTCAGCGTCATATGTTCTTTATGATTGGGGTGGAAGACGAGACACTAGTTAGCAGGCTAAAAGAAAAGCCTGATACGGTGCATCAAGCCATGGTGAAAAGTATTGCCCAGCAGCAAGTATTAATAAAAAAACGGGAAAAGAATAAATGGGAAAAAAGAGGCCTCCAAATGATAGAGGCCAGCGAGGAAAAATTGGCTGTAACAGCAGTTTCCCGTTATATTGAAATTATAAATCAAAATCTTCTATAGGCTGTGATTTGGCGAACTTTAGTTTTCCGATAATCATATACAAGATAAGGCCGACTATAGTGAAAACGGCAACGAAATATTTTGTTTCTAATGAAATCTTAGCTGGTGTAATGAAGCCTTCAATGATACCAGCAATGACAAACAAGGGAATGGTACCTAGAAGGAGTTGAACTGACCGTTTCGCATGACGCTTTAATTGCCAGCCTCTTGTGTATTGTCCTGGAACAAAGAGCTTATAGCCCATTAAAAGTCCGGCACCTCCGGCGATAAAGATGGCTGTAAGCTCGATCATTCCATGCGGAACAATGTAAGCCCAAAAATCATAGGATTTGCCGTGATGCCAAAAAAGGGCAGCAAGGGCACCAATAATGATTCCATTGGAAACCATTAAATAAGCAGTGACAAGTCCAAAGGTAATTCCACCAGCGAAGGCGAAGATGGCGACTTTAATATTATTGGTCATAATGCTCGCTGACATCAGGGATGAATCTACTGTACCTGCTCCTTTTCCTAATTTCTCTGGATCAACACCTTGTGCTATTTCCGCTGGGAGAATCGAATATATATGCAGCGGATCATTCATTACCGAAAGGAAGCTTCCAATCGCACCAATTAAAAACAAAATCATGGCTGCCACAACAAACTTCCATTGTTCTAACAATAAACCAATAAATTTGGTGCTGAAGAAATAACGGATCTGTTTAAAGCTAGAAACTTGGTCTTTGTATAATAGGTTGTGTGCTTTTGAGACAAGCCCATTTAAGTAAGGGGTAATTTCTTCATTTGGATAATAGGTTTGACTATAAGAAAGATTTTGTGCTGCTTTTTGATAAAGTCGGTGGAACTGGTTTATGGTCTCTCCTGTATAGACTCTTTTCTGTTTGCTTAAAATAGTGACTAATTGTTCTAATTGTTTCCATTCTTCCCGGTGCATTTTCACAAATTGCTTGATATTCATTTTGACACCTTCTTTTACGGAACTATGTAAAATTTATGCTTTCCCTTATTATAGAAAAATAGTAGAAAAATAGAAACAGAAACCAAAGAAAATTCAACAAGATCAAGGGGGAAATTAGATGAAGGAAGATTATTTAGATATAAAAACTCCAGAATATGTCGCCATTCAATTTCAAATCGCCGGGTTAGGGAGCCGAGCGGCTGCGTTTATTATTGATCAGGCGCTGCTCATGCTTGTAAATATATTGAGCATTGTGGTGCTCTATTTTGTTATGGTTGGAATGGAACCCCTGCCTGTTTTTCTTTCGCACAGCTCTTTTCCCGTTGCGATTGTGATCATCGGTTTGTTTATTATCAATTGGGGATACTTTTTCTTCTTCGAATTCTTTTCGGGAGGAAGAACCCTAGGCAAAAAGATCGTAGGAATTAGAGTGATTCAAGAAAACGGGCACAGCATTACATTACTAGCAAGTTTTATTCGAAACCTGATTCGTTTGATTGATTCGCTCCCTACTGCGTATTTTCTTGGTATTATTATGATCTTTTTCCATCCGAAACATAAACGGCTTGGCGATCTTGTGGCCGGTACGATTGTCGTTCATGAACGCAAGGCCAAAAAGAAGAAGCTTACACCAATTGAAAAAGAAATCAATCTTAGAGGACTAAGTCAAAATAATCTATTATTAGATGAATGGACGTTAAAGTCTTTTACATCAAAGGATTGGAAGTTAGTTAGTACTTATGCGAATCGATTTACTCAACTCCCGCTTAAGGAAAGAAATCAACTGACAAAACAGATTGCTGACATTTTGCTTCCTAAAACAGGACTTGATTCAGCAGGAAAAACAGAAAGGGAATTAGAAGATATGATTCTTATTATTTATCTGATTCTTAAGGATGAATGGGAATTTGAGCTTTAGTATTTATCACTTGAAGTTTCAGTATTAAATCCTTCAAATAGTACATACTTCTTCTATGTATTATCAATTTTAAAAGGGAGTATGTCCATGCATTGGTACGAGAAATTAAACCAGTATTTTCCGATTGAAGAAATGAAATCAAAGGAGCATATGGAGACTTTGCTTAAAGAACGGTCCGAAATATATCATAAGGACGAGGGTCCCAATCATGTTCTAATGTATGTAGAGCTGGATAATTTTATCTTCATCGATTATCTTTTCGTTTCTAAAGATGCCCGTGGCCAGGGGCTGGGCCACAAACTATTGGAAAAAATGAAGGGTAAGGGGAAACCGATTATTTTGGAGGTAGAGCCTGTAAAATATGAAGACAGCGATACAGAAAAACGTCTTCGTTTTTATAAGCGAGAAGGCTTTGAACACGCAGAGTCAATTGGATATGCAAGAAGGTCATTAGCAACAAATGAAATTAATAAAATGGAAATTCTTTACTGGGCTCCAAATCATGAGTCGGAAGAAATGATTTTTGAAGCCATGAAAAAAACATATAACTTAATACATACTTATAAAGACAAGCGCTTCTATGGTGAATCTTATCAACCCGTTGAAGAGGTTTTGACCTTTAATCAAGAGACAGAAAATGGTAATATATTTGAAAATCTATAGAATCCATTATTTTAGTTCATTTAAAAGTGATTATATGAGTAAGGCCCGACCTCACAAAAATGGAGGATCGGGCCTTTTTTTATTTCATAAATAATTTTATTTTCTCGAGTCCGTTTTTCACATTTGGATAACGAAACGGAATATCAAATTTCGTCGTTTGTTTTAGGACACTTTTCTGGTGAGAGAAGGTGTCAAAATTCCCTTTCCCATGGTAAGCTCCGATCCCGCTTGTACCGACACCCCCAAATGGAAGATATGGTGAAACAAAGTGATAGACGGTATCGTTCACACAACCGCCGCCGAAGGAAACCTTAGTTAAGACTTCGTCTTGTATGTTGTTATCTTCCGTAAAGATATAAAGGGCAAGCGGTTTCGGATGATGATGGATTCCCTCAACGACCTCTGTTAAGTTGTCATATTCTAACACAGGAAGGAGCGGTCCAAAAATTTCATCTTTCATGATAGAATCATCCCAAGTGATATCAGTTAAAACGGTAGGCTCAATGGTTAATCGTTCCTTATTCGTATTTCCACCCATAAATAATTGCCCATTGTCAAAAAAGGAAGAAAGCCGATTAAAGTGTCTTTCACTTACAATTCGTGTAAAGTCCGGATTTTTTAAAGGTTCCTGTCCATACAATTCAATAGTTGTTTCCTTGAATTGCTTCAGGAATTCATATTTAATATGTTTATGAACATAGAGATAATCCGGAGCGATACAGGTTTGTCCTGCATTAGTAAATTTCCCCCAGGCAATCCGTTTGGCAGCTAGCTTGAGATTAGCATCCTTATGCACAATACAAGGACTTTTTCCACCTAATTCTAAGGTTACTGGAGTTAAATGTTTAGCAGCTGCTTCCATAATCATTTTTCCTACAGGTACACTCCCTGTGAAAAAGATGTAGTCAAGCTGTTCATTCAATAGGGCCTGACTTGTTTCTACACCGCCTTGGACTACCGCAATATACTCCTCTGGAAAGATTTCATGGATTAGGTTCTCTAAAACTTCTGAAGTCTTAGGGGTTAATTCAGATGGTTTGATAATCGCGCAATTTCCGGCAGCAATCGCACCAATTAACGGTGCTACTGCCAATTGAAAGGGATAGTTCCATGGTGCAATAATTAATGCCACTCCATATGGTTCCGGATAAATATAACTGTTTGATCCAATATGGGTTACCGGTGTTTTAACTTTTTTGGGTGCAGCCCATGAACGTAAATATTTTATCGTAAAGCGTAATTCTTCAAGAACAAAACCAATTTCTGAAGTGTATGCATCGAACTCCGATTTATTTAAATCCGCTCTTAGGGCTTCCATTAGTGATTTTTCATTATTTTTAATGGCATTTCGTAATCTTTGCAGTGCTTCAAGACGGAACGAAACATTTTTCGTTTGCTCTGTTTTGAAAAATGATTTTTGCTTGGTAATGAGAGAACTATAAATCTCCATTGTTCAGCCACCTTTAATTTTAAGATTTGAAAGACACCTATTCCTTTATCCGTTGATAAAGGTGAAGGAGATCATCTTTAAAAAGGATTCGCGGAACAGGGTAAAGCGGATTTGCTTCTTTTAATGCCCGCTCGACCATAAGCGGAAGATCCTCTTCAAGAATTCCAATTACTTTTTTAGGGATATTCATTCTGTCATTCAAATTTTTGATTGCTTCTATAAATTTCACTGCCTTTTGTTCGGTACGGTCTCCTGGTGTGGTAATTCCGACTACTTCAGCAAGCTCTGCTAAAGGCTTGTGAACGGAATCGCCGTAATACTCTAGGACATAAGGCAGAATAATGGCATTCGCCAGGCCATGGGGAACGGAATAAAATCCACCAAGAGTATGGGCAATCGCATGTACATAACCAACATAGGCCCGGGTAAAAGCCATTCCAGCCAGGTAAGCAGCTTTTTGCATATTGGAGCGGGCAGTGAGATTAGTCCCGTTAGAATACGACTCATAAAGGTTTTCAAAAATTAATTCTACAGCTTCAATACTGTACTTAAGTGTATCCTTTGAATTACTTTTGCCAATGTATGCCTCAACAGCATGTGTCAAAGCATCCATACCTGTTGCTGCTGTAATATGAGGTGGGAGCTTGACCGTTAACAAGGGATCTAATACGGCAAAATGAGGGATGAGGGATGGATCCATTATGGCATATTTTTCATGTGTTTTGCTATTAGATACGACAGCAGCAAGAGTGGCTTCACTGCCTGTTCCAGCTGTGGTTGGAATCGCAAAGAAGGGAGGGAGGTTCTTTAATACCTTTAATATACCTTTCATTTCAGGTATTTTTTTGTTCGGTTTTACTACCCGGGCGCCGACACCTTTTGCACAATCCATCGGTGAACCACCACCAAATGCAACGATGCCCTGACAATTATTTTCTGTATACATTTGATAGGCTTCCTCAATATTTTCGATGGTGGGATTCGGCACGGTTTTGTCATAGATGACGTAATTAATATTTTCACTTTGTAAATCTTCTAGAAACTCATTCATGATTCCAACCGAGATAATTCCTTGATCGGTCACGATTAAAACGTTCTCCATTCCTTGCATACTAATAAGTTTGGCTAGTTGTCTTAAGCTATTTTCTCCTGCTAATACTTCTGGTTCTCTCCAAGGAAGGAGGTAGGAGGTCGTTTTCATGACTACTTGAAACGTTCTACAATAAGCTTTGTACATAATATTACCTCGCTTTATTTAATTTTCTTACACAAGCTAGGCTTCTTGAGAATAAAATCCGCCAAAATACACAGTGAGCTTCCAAAGGAAAATTTCTTATAAACCTATAAGGGTATACAAATTTTATAACGTATTTAATTTCGAAAAGTCAAGTTAGTTTTATGAATATAATTAAAATTTAGAAAATTTATATTTTCTTTGGCTCGATAGCAGGAAAAAAGAAGGGAGGGGAAGAAAGTAAAAAAGCCTAGTATCCTAGGCTTTCGTGTCTAGTATGGGAACTGCGAAGAATAATTGCTAAATTGCTGATAAGCCTGATCAATCTTTTGCTGTTCTTCAGCCTCAAGTTTATACCAGCCATGCTGGAACATTAAGTTATATAGTTGGCGGCTGCTTTGGTGCGTTTCATTTAGAATTTGCAGCAATTCTTGATGGAGTTGATCATGACTTGCTTCGCGAACTGCAATATTTAAGCTGTCTGTTAAATACTTGCAAGTACTAAGTGCATCATTAATAAAGTCACGGTCATTCATTTCTGGAGTCTTAACTTTTGGCAGTTCACCCGTTTGCGGATTGGCAATTTGATTTTTGTTTTGGCCTTGTTGCAATTGTTGATTTTGCATGACTTAACCTCCGATTTTTTTAAGATTACTGTAGCTGCGTATTAGGTAAGCTTGCTAAAGCTGCATTATTATCGATTTGAAGGTGTGACAGGATTCTTTGATAATGATTTTGATGCATTCGTCCGACTTTATCGAGTTCTTGCTTAAATTGTGGATTTTGCACTTGCTGTGCCATTCCATGAAATTTCTTAAATGCTAGCAGTTCCCATGACATAGCATCCTTTAAATACAAAATATCTTTTGTAGTAATGGCTCGTGGTGGATTAGGAATAGGTGGCTGATTATTTTGCATCATTTGCATAAGATTAACTCCTTTTTAATTTTGATATCTTTCCAAATATAGAATGAGCAAAAGGAAGTAATTTTATTAAAAAGACACAAAATGTATATAAAATCGTTTCTGAAGTAATGGCCCTAAATTTTAGAATTTGGGCTTTTTATGGACGAAAAGGGGTTAGATATTAACAAATATATTATTACGTAAAATATAAATTTGACGTAATAAAGTGGGTGAGGTAAAATTTAGAAGAGAGGTGTTTTTATGGTAAATCAGGATAAACAAACTAATTTTAAAAAATTACAAAGCTTACTTAACGAGCTCCCTTGGTATGTTGAAGAATATATAAATCACAAGCTGCGGAAACTTTCGACTGCATCGTTATTTAATTACTGTCATGACTACAAGATTTTTTTTAATTGGATGATTTCTGAGCAGATTTTTCAAGGATCAGTTAAGGATATCCCGTTAGAACGCCTGGAACTTATGACAGTTTTAGAGGTTGAAAGCTTCCTAAACTATCTACATTATCAATTAGAAAACAAGGAATTGACGGTAAATCGGAAATTATCGGCTTTAAAGTCTTTATTCAATTACCTGCAAAATATCGCTGAAACACCAGATTTAAAGCCTTATATTAATCGAAATGTCATGGCTAAAATCGAATTCAATGAAGTGAAAGACAGTATGGAAACGAAAGCAAATAAAATGGAAGGTAAAATTCTCCTTGGCGACGAATACGAAAAATTTCGTTTATTTGTTGCAAATGATTACGGCGAATTAAACAAAGAAAATAAGAAGCTTTATAACTTTTATATGTTGAATAAAGAGCGTGATACGGCGATTGTTTCTTTGATTTTAGGATCAGGGCTCCGTTTATCTGAATTAGTTGGAATTGAATTAGATGATATTGATTTTAGTAAATACTGTGTCAGAGTGATTAGAAAAGGAAATAAAGAACAATTCGTTTACTTCAGCCAGGTTGCGATGGCTGATCTTCAGGAATATCTTTCCGTTAGAGTTTCAAAGTATAAAGTGGATAAAACCAATAAAGCCTTATTTATCTCCGCACCGATGGGACCTAAAGGAAAATCACGAAGGCTTACTGCACGATCTGTTGAAAAACTAATTGAAAAATATGCTACGGCATTTGGCAAACCATCATTATCGGTGCATAAATTGAGGCATTCCTTTGCTACCAGATATCATGCAGAAATTAATGATGTACCGAAATTAAGACGTCAATTAGGTCATTCATCGATACAGACTACGATGATTTATACACATATAAAGAATGATGATTTAAAAATTGCTGTAGATAAAATGGATATGCCAAAAGAAGAAATGGAGTAGATATAAGAAAAACTGCCTTTTTCCTGGCGGTTTTTTATTTTTATCGGTTTACATAATATTATTATGTAACAAAAAATGTTTATCGTCTCAATTGTTAAGTATACTTAAGAAATTGAGACGAAATAAATTTTTACGATCAAAAAACTTTTCTTGATAACAACTCCGGCTAAGATTTCCTCCTTTTTGTCTTCAATAGTCCCTCTTGAGGACATTTTGATCTAAAATTCCTTCCTTTTTGTCTTCAATAGCCCCTCTTGAAGACATTTTGATCTAAAATTCCTTCCTTTTTGTCTTTAATAGCCCTACTTGAGGACATTCTGGGTTAAAATAACCTCCTTTTTGTCTTCAACAGCCTCTCTAGAGGTCATGTACGACTAAAATTACCTCTTTTTTGTCTTCAAGAACTTCTCTTGTGTGTGCTTCCAAATTATACTTCCTCCCTTCCCTTATGTCTTTAAAAGCCATTTATGGAAAAACCTGCAAAAAAGCGCTTAGGAAAACCCTAAGCGCCGTACATTAACCTACATTTTTCTGACCGGTAAACTGACTATTATATAAATCAGCATAGAATCCGCCCTGTTCTAATAATTCTGTGTGAGTCCCTTTTTCAATAACGGTACCGTTATTCATGACCAAAATTAAATCGGCATCGCGAATCGTTGATAAGCGGTGTGCAATCACAAAACTAGTTCGTCCCTTCATCAAATAGTCCATGGCCTTTTGAATCTGGACTTCGGTACGAGTATCAACGCTGCTGGTTGCTTCATCAAGAATTAGTATGGAAGGATCCGCTAAGATGGCCCGTGCAATGGTAAGCAATTGTTTCTGACCTTGCGAAATATTGGATGCTTCTTCATTTAAAATCGTATCGTATCCATCCGGTAGTGTGCGGATAAAGTGGTCAGCATTAGCAGCTTTAGCAGCAGCCACAACTTCCATTTCTGTTGCGCCTTCTCGTCCGTAGGCGATATTATCACGAATCGTACTATTAAAAAGCCATGTATCCTGAAGTACCATTCCAAATAAACTTCTTAGTTTCTCTCTTTTTAAGTCCCTCGTATCGATTCCGTCAATTAAAATTCGGCCAGAGTTCAGTTCATAGAATCTCATTAACAAATTAATTAGAGTGGTTTTTCCGGCCCCAGTTGGTCCGACAATAGCAACCTTTTGACCTGATTTCACATCGATATTCATATCTTCAATCAATAATTCATTATCTTTATAGCCAAAGGAAACATGTTCAAAGCTAACATTGCCTTGTGGCGTTTGAATTTCTTTTGGCTCGACTGCTTCTGGAACCTCTTCTGTTTCGTCTAAGATTTCAAAAACACGTTCCGCACTGGCAATGGTTGATTGAATAACATTCGCAATTTGTGCTGTTTGGGCAATTGGTTGTGAAAACTGACGTGCATATTGGATAAAGGCTTGGATGTCGCCAATCTCTATCGCTTTTTTAGTGACCAAAATACCACCGGCCACTGAAACAAGTACATATCCGATATTATTGATAAAGGACATAAGCGGCAGAATCATCCCTGAAACAAATTGTGCCTTCCAGCCTGACTGGTAGAGCTTTTCGTTGATTTCTTCAAACTGTTCAATGGATTTCTTTTCATGTCCAAAGACTTTTATGACTTTATGGCCCGTATACATTTCCTCCACATGGCCGTTCAACTGGCCTAAGGATTTTTGCTGTCCTTTAAAGTACTGCTGCGACTTTTTCGCAATACTTGCAGTAGCAATGAAGCTCAGTGGTAGTGTGACGACCACAATCAATGTCATTAATGGGCTAATTGACAGCATCATTACGATAACACCAATGATGGTAACAACAGATGTAATCAGCTGAGTTAAGCTTTGCTGAAGTGTGGTACTGATATTATCTACATCGTTGACCGCTCTGCTTAGAATTTCCCCGTGTGTCCGGGAGTCAAAATATTTAAGCGGCAGACGATTAAGCTTCTCCTCTACTTCTGTTCTTAGGTTATAAACGGTCTTTTGAGCCACACCAGCCATTAAATAACCTTGTAAATAAGCAAATATGGCACTTAAGATATAAAGTCCTATTAGTAGGATAATAATATGACCGATATAGGTAAAATCTATTTTTGCTCCTGGAACACCCTTAAACATCATCATTAAGCCTTCAAAGAGCTTTGTGGTGGCTTTACCCATGATTTTTGGGCTGACAATCGAAAAGACTGTACTGAAAATGGCTGTAATTAATACTAATAACAGCTGTAATTTAAAAGGTTTTAGGTAGATTACAAGTCTTTTAAGTGTTCCCTTAAAATCTTTTGCTTTTTGAACAGGCATCCCCATTCCTCGAGGTCCGAATCCCCCGCCTGGGCCCGGTCTTTGTGCTCCCGCCCCATGTCCGGACCCGTGATTCATAGAATCCTTACTCATGCAATCTCCTCCTCTGACAGCTGTGACATCACGATTTCACGATAAACAGAACATGATTCCATAAGGTCTTTATGCGTACCAATTCCGGAAATCTTTCCATCGTCTAAAACGATAATTCGATCCGCATCCATAATGGTACTCACCCGTTGTGCCACAATAAGAACAGTAGAATGAACGGTTTCTTCTTTTAGGGCCGCACGAAGCTTTGCATCTGTTTTAAAATCTAGCGCTGAAAAACTATCATCAAAAATATAAATTTCAGGCTTTCTCACTAGTGCACGGGCAATCGATAAGCGCTGTTTTTGACCGCCTGAAACATTTGTTCCCCCTTGCGCAATAATCGAATCAAAACCTTCAGGCATAGAGGAGATAAATTCATTGGCCTGAGCAATTTCTGCCGCATGATGGACTTCCTTTTCTGAGGCATCTTCTTTCCCATAGCGGATATTCTCTGCAATGGTTCCAGTAAACAGAACGGCCTGCTGTGGTACAAAACCAATTTTGTGACGAAGCTGTTCTTGTGTCATCTCTTGGACATCTACTCCGTCTACGAGCACTTGACCACTGTCAACATCATAAAATCGAGGGATTAAATTAATCAGTGTGGATTTACCAGAGCCAGTTCCTCCAATAATAGCTGTGACTTCGGCAGGATTCATGGAAAAAGAAATATTAGAAATGGCAGGCATTTCAGCACCAGGATAGCTGAAAGTAACATCCCGAAACTCCACATGGCCTTTCTGTCCATTTGTTGTTCTAACGGCATCTGGATCTTTAATATCTGCTGTTGTATCTAATACCTCATTTATTCTTACAGCTGAAACGGATGCTCTTGGAATCATAACAAACATCATGGATAACATAATGAACGAGAACATGATTTGCATGGCATATTGAATAAATGCCATCATATCCCCCACTTCCATATGCCCATTGCTGATCCGGTGGCCTCCAAACCAAATAATCGCAACGGTAGTAAGGTTTAAGACAATCATCATGACCGGCATCATCGCAGCCATAATTTTATTGACCTTAATTGCCGTTTGAGTTAAATCCCAGTTCGCTTCATCAAATCTTTTTTTCTCATGCTCCACGCGGTTAAAAGAACGAATAACCCGAATACCTGTTAAGTTCTCTCTTAAAACACGATTGAGTTTATCTAACTTTACTTGCATCGCTTTAAACAATGGCATCCCTTTTCTAGCAATCACGACAATAGCTACAATTAAAAGTGGGATCGCAACCGCAAGAACCAGAGTAAGTTTGGCATCTTTTGAATAAGCCATAATAATTCCGCCAATGCACATCATTGGAGCCATGGCCATCATTCGGAGCATCATGATCATTACTTGCTGTATCTGGGTAATATCGTTTGTGGTCCTTGTGATAAGGGAGGCTGTCCCAAGCTTATCAAACTCACTTAAGGAGAAATTTCCTACGTGTGAGAAGATTTTGCTCCGTAATAACCTTCCGAAGCCGGACGCTGCCTTTGCTGAGAAAAAACTTGCTGCTATAGAACAAACCATACCGCCAGCAGCGACTAGCAGCATATAACCGCCAATTTTCCAGATATAATCGGTATCACCTGTAACCACCCCTTTATCTACGATATCAGACATGAGCGTTGGTAAATACAATTCTGATAGGGATTGTAACAGGACAAGGACTAGGACGAGAAATATGGGTATTTGAAATGGTTTAAGATATTTTCTTAATTTTAACAAGGTGTTTCCTCTCCATTTTCAATTTTTATTTATTGGTTCTCCACTTGATTGAAATATTCATGAACCCTAAAAAGCAACTCCGCTAACTGATTGCTTTCCTCTTCGCCTAAGTAATCAATTAGTCCAAGAAAAGTTTCAGAAAACGCCTTTCTTGCTCGTTCTGTTTCCTCGAGCCCTGCTTCAGTCAGACTGATTTTAACAGCCCTCCGATCCTCTGGATTAATGGTCCGCTCAATGAAACCATCTTTTTCTAGAACATTAATGATTTGTGTAACGGTTGGAGGTGTCACCTTCAATTTTTGACTTATTTCCGAAACCTTCATCTCGATGCAGTTTTCATTTGCCCGTTGAATAAGTGCAAGGACTCTAAATTCGCTAGGGTTAAATCCACCTATTTTCTTTTCATGCCATCCAGTTTTACGGAATTGCTGAAAAGCCTTAATTAATTTTTGAGCGGTTTCGCTCTCAAAATGAGCCACTTTCAATCACCTCAATTTATTTACCTGCCTAATAGTTAGGTAACTTAATTATTTATAAACTTAAGTATATTCCGCTGTTCAGTTTGCGTCAATTTTTAACCAAAAGAAAAACACAGAAGATCTCTCCTGTGTTTTAATTCTCTTTATAGATCACTTAATTATGATGGTTTAACTTCTGCTTTAAAAAGCTTCCATTGACCACGATCGTAGTACCAGATGGATTCCACATAAGCGATGGTATCTGCATTAGCAATCCCTGTTACTTTTTGTTCACCTTTTAAACCTATTCTTTGGTTATCGATTTGGATAGGCTCTACATGGTTATAGGTGTTTACCGTTAATTCCATTGGTTCATTTAGCTTTCCTCGATAGTAAAAACCAAGTTTTTTATAATATTCTTTTCTATTTTTTAAATCAAATTGATAAGACTTACCCGTATTATGGAGTTTTATTTCTGCTTTGTAACCATTCTTAAATTTAGCATCCATCTCTAACGGCTCTGGAACTGTTAGGTCTGTTCGAACGAAGTTTTTTAAGCTATACAAATAGTTTATAACATCACCCGAGCTGTCACCGGTTAATACATTAGCAAATAGATCTTTCAAACCATCATGGTTTAAATCCACTAGCTTCAGTGATGCCTTAGAACCACTTTCCAATGGAAAGCTATAGGTTCTGCCATTTGATGCTGATATTTCAATATAGATTCTTTTTAAGTAGGACTCATCCTCTTGATCAGCTACCCCTTTTAACATGATGGTCTCATTTTGCCCATCGCCGGTCAAATCTGTTTCCTGTTTAGAAATAGTAACCGCCTTGTGATTTTCTTCAATCGCGTAAACACCGGTTATCATTGTTAGTGATATGAGAAAAAACGAAACAATGACCAGAAGCATCTCTTTTTTCATCCAGTTCCCCTCCACAATCTTTTGTTAGCTATTATGCCCAGTTTTGGGAAAAAGATGAAAAAAGGAACCTCTTATTTTCTAGAGGTTCCTTTAAAAAGATTATTCTGTTACAGTTTCGGCTGCTTCCACTTTCCAAACAGTTGTAACTTTCCCGTTTTCATCTTCATCAAGGATAAACGAACCGTTTGAATAGCGGTCACTAAAGCTTATATCCCCAGTTTTTACTGTTTCGGTATATCCTTTTTCTGTTTGAATAATAATGGTATCTTGTTCATTTGCAACTGCAAAGCCTGTGATGCGATGCGGCTTGGATTTTAGTTCCCTTAGAATGACCACCCCACGCTTCGCACGGGAGGTTTTCTCAAACTCTTTTAATTTCATGCGTTTTAAAGCACCGCGCTGTGTAGCTACAACAATGGATTGACTGCTGTCTGGTGAAATCAGCTTACCGCCAATCACATAATCGTTTTCTTTTAAGTTAATCCCCTTAACACCAGCAGCCCGCTGCCCGACAATACTAATCTCTTCCTCATGGAACCATAAAGAATAACCCATATTGGTTACTAAGAAGAGTTCTTTATTACCATCGGTTAGATGGACATCAACAACTTGATCATCATCCTTAAGATTTACAGCTACAAGCGGTTTGGAGTAGCGCTGAGCTTTGTAAGCCTTCAACTCTGTTTTCTTAACCATACCATTTTTCGTAACAAAAACAAGATAGGAATTTAGTTCAAAATCTTTGACAGCAATCGCATGAATAATATCTTCGTCACGATCAATTGGAATAATGTTGGCAATATGCTGCCCAAGATCCTTCCAGCGGATATCCGGAAGCTCATGAACAGGACAGAATAAGTAGTTCCCTTTGTTGGTAAAGAGCAATAAAACATCTTTTGTATTCATATCTAGTTGGGATAGAATACGATCCGATTCTTTCATTGCCAGGTCTTGTCCGCCGGATGCAGCGAATGAACGTTGACTTGTCCGTTTCACATAACCCTCTTTCGTAACTGTTACAATCACATCTTCACTTGGAACAGTAACATCAAGATTGATTTTGATTTCTTCAATCTCCGCTTCAATTTTGGAGCGGCGCTCATCAGCAAAACGCTTCTTCACATCTTTAAGCTCTTTTTTTATAACAGAAAAAAGTTTCTTCTCACTGGCTAAGATGCTAGTCAGTTCTTCTACTTTTTTCGCTAATTCTTCGGCTTCATTACGTAAAGCTGTAATATCAGTGTTGGTTAAACGATATAGCTGTAAAGATACAATGGCTTCTGCCTGTAATTCAGTAAATCCATACTTAGCGATTAAGTTATCTTTCGCATCACGTTTATCCTTAGATGCACGGATCGTAGCAATAACTTCATCAAGAATGGATAAAGCCTTCATTAAACCTTCAACAATATGCTGGCGCTCTTTGGCTTTATTTAAATCATATTGGGTTCTTCGCGTAACGACTTCTTTTTGATGTTCGATATACGCATCTAATAACTCTCGAATGCCCATAAGTTTTGGGCGTTTGTTATAAATGGCAACCATATTAAAGTTATAGGTTATTTGAAGGTCACTGTTTTTATATAAAAAGTTCAAGACACCTTCTGCATCGGCATCCTTTTTTAACTCGATTACGATTCTGAGTCCTGTTCGGTCCGTTTCATCGCGTACTTCAGACATACCCTCAACTTTACGGTCAAGACGGAACTCATCCATCTTCTTTACGAGATTGGCTTTATTAATTTCGTATGGAATTTCCGTGATAACAATTTGCTGCTTCCCGCCGCGAACCTCTTCGATTTCCGCTTTTCCACGGACAATGATTTTGCCTTTACCAGTTTCATAGGCTTTTTTTATGCCTTCAAGACCTTGAATAATACCACCAGTAGGGAAATCGGGGCCTTTAATCACGGTCATTAGCTCATCTATCGTTACATCTGGCTGATCCATTCTCATTATCACACCATCAATGATTTCTCCAAGATGATGGGGTGGAATATCGGTTGCATATCCGGCTGAAATCCCGGTAGACCCATTTACGAGTAGGTTAGGGAACATCGCTGGTAAAACAGTTGGTTCTTTAGATGTATCATCAAAGTTTGGGATGAATTCAACTGTATTTTTTTCAATATCTCTTAATAATTCCGCTGATATCGCGGATAATCTTGCTTCAGTGTAACGCATCGCTGCTGGCGGGTCGCCATCGACACTACCATTGTTCCCGTGCATTTGAATAAGGACGTTTCTAACTTTCCAATCCTGGCTCATCCTCACCATGGCTTCGTAAACAGAAGAATCACCATGGGGGTGATAGTTACCAATTACATTACCGACAGTTTTAGCCGATTTACGAAAGTTTTTATCAAATGTATTTCCTTCGACATGCATCGCATAAAGGATTCTTCGTTGTACAGGTTTTAGCCCATCTCGCGCATCAGGCAAGGCACGTTCTTGGATAATATATTTACTATACCGACCAAAACGATCCCCAATTACATCTTCTAGAGGTAAGTCCCGGAATTTTTCAAGTGCACTCATCCTTCAGTAACCTCCTCTGAGACTGTTATATTTTCATTTTCTAAAATGGTATCATCTTCTTCTAAACCAAATGCGACATTGCTTTCAATCCATTTACGGCGTGGTTCAACCTTATCACCCATTAGTGTCGTTACGCGGCGTTCCGCTCTAGCAATATCATCGATTTTAACGCGGATTAATGTCCGTGTTTCTGGGTCCATGGTGGTTTCCCATAATTGGTCAGCATTCATTTCGCCAAGACCCTTATAACGCTGAATGATATAGCCTCTTCCCACTTTTTTTATAGCTCCTTGAAGCTCTTCCTCGTTCCAAGCATATTCGATGATTTCTTTTTTACCTGAGCCCTTGCTTACTTTGTATAAAGGCGGCAGGGCAATAAACACTTTGCCTGCTTCGACAAGAGGCTTCATGTAGCGATAGAAGAAGGTAAGTAATAATACTTGGATATGGGCGCCATCTGTATCGGCATCTGTCATAATCACAATTTTGTCATAGTTGATATCTTCAACGGTAAAATCTGCGCCAACGCCGCCGCCAATCGCATGAATAATCGTATTGATTTCTTCGTTCTTGAAGATATCAGAGAGCTTAGCTTTTTCAGTATTGATAACTTTACCTCGGAGTGGAAGGACAGCCTGAAAGCGTCGGTCGCGGCCCTGTTTGGCAGAACCTCCCGCTGAATCACCCTCAACTAGGTAAAGCTCATTCTTTTGCGGATTCCGTGATTGCGCTGGTGTCAGCTTTCCAGATAGGAGTGTTTCACCACGTTTCTTCTTTTTACCGCTTCGTGCATCTTCACGGGCCTTTCTTGCTGCTTCACGAGCCTGAAACGCTTTTATTGATTTTTTGATTAATAACGAGCTGATATCAGGATTTTCTTCTAGGAAGTAGGAAAGATGTTCAGAAACCACGGAATCAACGGCTGATCTCGCTTCACTTGTTCCGAGTTTTCCCTTGGTTTGTCCTTCGAATTGGAGCAGTTCCTCCGGGATTCTTACGGAAATAACCGCCGATAATCCTTCACGTATATCGTTACCGTCTAGATTTTTTTCCTTTTCCTTAAGTAAGGCAACCTTGCGGGCATAATCATTGAACACCCTTGTCATGGCCGTTTTTGCGCCGGCTTCGTGTGTACCGCCATCTCTAGTTCTTACGTTATTAACAAAGGATAAGACATTTTCTGAATAGCCGTCATTAAATTGGAACGAGAATTCGACTTCAATCCCATTATGATGACCTTCAAAGCTGACAACTGGATGAAGCGTTTCTTTATCCTCGTTAAGGTATTCAACGAAAGCCTCAATTCCATTTTCATAGTGGAACACTTCGTGAATGTCATTTCTGTCATCAATAATCTCTATTTTTAGTCCTTTTAACAAGAAAGCGGATTCTCTAAGCCTCTCAGATAGTGTTTCGAGATTATAAGTGGTGGTCGAAAAGATGGTTGGATCCGGTTTAAAGTGGATAGTTGTACCCGTTTGATTGGTTTTTCCAATTTTTTCAAGGGTGGTTACCGGTTTTCCTCCCTCTTCAAAACGTTGTTCATAAACGAAACCGTCTCTTTTAATAGTTACGGTTAACCATTCAGATAATGCATTTACAACTGAAGCACCAACACCGTGCAAACCACCGCTCGTTTTGTATCCGCCTTGACCAAATTTACCGCCGGCATGGAGCACAGTTAAAATAACCTCAGGCGTTGGTTTACCCATTTTATGCATACCTGTAGGCATTCCTCTACCCTTATCCATAACACTTATGGAATTATCTTTGTGTATTTTTACAATGATTTGATCTCCAAATCCACCTAGTGCTTCATCGACTGAGTTGTCAACGATCTCATAAACAAGATGATGAAGACCGCGTGAATCGGTGCTGCCAATGTACATACCTGGACGCTTTCGAACCGCCTCAAGACCTTCTAGTACCTGAATGGCATCATCATTGTAATCAAATGCTTGCTGGTTTCTTGCCACTAAAATACCCCTTTCATACCAAAAAAACATAATGGCGTTCGCCGCCATCTTCTAAGAATTATTAGTTTAACATTCGTTTAAAAGAATCATTTATCCTTTAAAATTATCCAATAGAACTAATGTTTGCCACCCTTATTTTATCACAACTTCATGTGGCGTCTATGCTTTATTGTAGCGATTTATTTGGATTTGGCAAATATGTAATTAAAAACAACATATTTTTGTAAAACAATTTTAGCGATTTTTATGAGTTGAAAAAGAAAAAAACTGCTAAAAAATAGCAGTTTTTTATCTTGTTATCGCATATTCAATTTTAATGCAGCGGTCCATAATGACTGTATATCCTTTTTCCTTTAAAAATTGATAAGCTTCTTCATTCGCAAGTCCTAGCTGGGCCCAATAAACATCGGCATCTATCTCATCAAATTCTTTCGCTACGTCAAGTAATTGCTCGGAGCGGCGGAACACGTTGACAATATCTATATGCCCCTCAATATCCTTTAACGAGGCAACTGCTTTTACCCCTAAAACTTGATCAACGGTTGGATTAACTGGAATGATTTCGTATCCTGCATTTTGCATAACCTTTGATACTTGGTAGGATGCCTTTAAAGGATTATCACTTAATCCTACAACTGCAATTCTTTTGGCCTTATTTAAGATAGCACCGATTTCTTCACGGCTTGGATTTACAATTGCCATATTTACCACTCCTTGGATTTGCTAATAATATTTTACCCCTTTTGAATATAAAAAACATAATAAAACGCTTGCAAGAAGGAAAAGTGCAGGCGCCTTGAAAAAAACGTAAAAGCTCCCTTGTGTTTCTGGAGCTTAATCTTAGGAAACAGAGATTAATTCTGGCTGAACAGTCACTTGTACCTTAGGGACAGAAAGAACAAACCGGGCACCACTATCGTAGTTATCAGCCATCACTAATCCATTCATATTTTCAAGAATCATTTTTGCCATGTAAAGACCTAATCCTGTTCCATTCGGTCTTGTGGTGAAATAAGGATCAAAAATTTTGTCAAGCAGAGAGAGATCAATACCACCTGCATTATCGGTCAACTCTGCTTGAACAAATTCTTTTGTTTCACTTAATTGAATCCTTATAGTACGATTTTTAATATCCTTTTGTACAAAGGCATCCCGGGCATTGTTTAAAATATTCAACACCACTTGACTATACTCGTTAGGAAAACCGTAAGCCATTAACTCTCCGCGGTATTCAAATTCCAATTGAATCCCATAATATTTAAGGCTGGATGAAAAAATCGACAAAGCATCCTCAATTGAACTGCCAATGGAAAAAGGGGCCTTTTCGTTATTGGGTTTATAGAATTTCCGAAAATCATTGATGGTACGGGACATGTGCTTGATCTGAATCATACTTTCCTTGGTAAAGTTGTCAATATATAGTTCATCAAGCTGACCAAACTCAAACTCTTCACGTACATCCTGTATAATAAGAGATAAGCTGTTTAACGGCTGCCTCCACTGATGACCAATGCTTGCAATCATCTCGCCCATTGCAGCAAGCCTTGAATGCTGGATGAGGAGATGATCCTTTTGTCTGTTTTTTTCAACCTCTTCTTGGATCTTTTTTTCTAAATTCTTATTAATTGCTTCGTACTTTTCTGCTAAATCTCGATAGCTTTGTTCACTTTCCTTCAGCTTCTTCAAGAGCCCGCGGCTCTTTTTGACATACAAGGCAATGATCAATAGAATGTAACCAAACACCAATGCTAAGGTAATATATACTAATATCATTGTGCAGCCCCCCTTAACGTTCTTTGGTGTATAATGTTACACGATTTCGTCCATTGTTTTTTGAATCAGCGAGGGCTTGCTCGGCTTCTGAAATCAGTTCATTTTTTGTTTTTCCTGGAGCAAATTCAGTCACCCCGAAGCTTGCGGTAACGTTGCCAATATGAAGAAATTCATATTTTTCTATTATCGAACGGATGGAATTCGCCAGTAACATGGCATTCTTTCCATCTGTCTCAGGAATAAGCAGGATAAATTCCTCGCCGCCCCATCGGGCAAACATATCACACTCGCGAATCCGCTGCTGGACAATCGTAGAAACTGTGATTAACACCTTATCTCCTGCTGTTTGACCAAATTGATCATTTAGAGTATGAAAGTTATCGATATCCATTAGAATAAGGGAAAAGGCTCGATCAAAACGTTCGGCTCGCCTCATTTCACTGGCCAATATTTCCTTAAATTTTTGGCGGGTATAACTGCTCGTTAAAGGATCGAGCATGGCTAAATGCTCCCTTTCCCGGCTTTCTTTTTCTAAATCTGTTATATCTGTTAGGACAAATAGGGTTTGTTTCGTGCCCGGGATCTGTCCTGCTTTCATTACGTAGTTATAATCGTTACCAAGTGGTCCCTTCCAACGGACTTTAGCCACTTTTCTCTCATTTGCAAAAAATTCTTCCATCCAACGACCTTTATCTTTTGGATAAAAATAGTGTGGATCCTCAACAAAAAAACTGGAAAGAAACTGACTTTGAAAACTTGTTTGATTATTTTTGGGTATCCCAATCCCTGTTATATTTGTAAAAGCTTGATTCCACTCAACGATTTCTCCATTCTCAATGACGAAGATGAGGTTATCTTGAAAATCTAAGATTGAACGGGTTAATATCTTTTGTTTCTCTAGTTCTTTTTCCAACTGAATTTGGTAAACCGATTTTTGGATTGCTTGCAGCAGTAAATCCAAGTCAATCGGTTTTAAAATAAAATGATTTACATTGTTTTCAATCGATTGGACAAAAAAATCATTATCCTCATGAGCGGTTGTCACAATCACTTGGACCTTTTCGTTTTGTGTACGGATTTTTTTAATCATTTCTAAACCGCTCATTTGGTTCATTTTTATATCAGCAATAATTAAATCTGGTTTATATTTCTGATAGAGTTGTAATCCTTCTACGCCATCTATTGCCACATGAATGTGAGCAAAGCGGCGATTAAGAACCCGCAGCAGTTTTTCGCGGGAAAACTTTTCATCTTCCACATATAAAACTCTAATGTCTGGATATTGGTATTTAAGATATTGCAGAACACTTCTTGCCATTCGATCTTCACCTCGTTCCGAAGTTAGTAATTAATTTATGTAAGAAAATAAAACCGACCATATAGGGTTTCAACCGGTCGGTTCTTTTGGCTGTTTTCTTGATTTTTCTTTATTATAGGTTCACATTTTTCGCCATTCAATCTCTATATCAACCTTTACTAAATTCTCCATAGATTTGTAATAAATTTGACTATAATTGTTCTAACTTTAGCCTTAAACAGGAAAAATAGCACAGGATAAATACACTATCTATTGTTTTCCACATTATTTCTATTCTCAAATATACTTATCTTGAAAGGTATAGTACTTTTTCGTAATTCCATGGTAAAATAAAAGGACTGGATCTTTTATTGAAGGAGAAATTGTTAATGGTTCAAATTATCTTGGTCTTAATCCTTGCCTATTTGCTAGGTTCTATTCCATCTGGCTTAATAGTCGGGAAGACATTCTACAAAATCGATATCCGTGAACATGGCAGTGGAAATTTAGGGGGTACGAACACCTTTCGAACACTCGGGGTAAAAGCAGGCTTAGCGGTAACCCTCGCTGATATTCTGAAAGGAACGCTAGCGGCTGCTCTGCCTTTAATCTTCCATCTTGATATGAATCCATTGTTGGCTGGGGTTTTTGCTATTTTAGGACATACCTATCCAATTTTTGCGGGTTTTCGGGGTGGTAAAGCTGTTGCAACATCTGGTGGCGTTTTATTGCTAGCTGCACCGTTAATGTTTTTGACTGTTTTAGCGGTATTTTTTATTAGTTTATACATAACCAAATATGTATCGCTATCCTCTATGATTGCAGGTGTTACAGCTGTTTTGTATGCGGTTATTTCGGGGGTGGCAAGTAATTGGAACATCCCGTTACTTATTGTGGTGGTATTGATGGCAACGTTTGTCATATACCGTCACAGAGCAAATATTAAAAGAATTATGAATAAAACAGAACCAAAAATTAAATGGCTATAAAGGGACGCTAGTCTCTTTATAGCCATTTTTTTGATATGAGATAAGTATAAAAATCTTCGACTTTGAGAATTGTCCAGCTACAGCGCCTAGCCCCTCGATGGTCTACAGCCAATCCGTCCAAAAGGTTAAAGAACAACCTTTCGGCCGGCTCGTCTTATGCTTGTCGGGGCTGATCAAGGCTCTTACGCTTTTCTTATACACGAAGCAGCTGAAATCGTTTGTTGCCTAATACATCTTCAACAAAATCCAGTTTCGTATGATCGAAGTAAACCATATCTTTTTCATGAATAATGATAATAAGGTCGTCAAATGTGTAGGTACGATCTCCGCTAATTTTCCGCTCTTCCAGAGACAGATTAAGTTTAGGACCGCCTCAGCCAATTCCCATAGTTAATCGCAGGAACAAATGTTCATCCTCTGTTTTTTTCTCTAGTTTAATGGTTTCAGCTAATTTATGGTAAGCACTCTCTGTAATCTTAAACATGTCCTAATCCTTTCTAATCATTTTTAGTAAATTCCAATGAATAATTTTAAAATTATCCTTAAATATAATATAGTATGATCAAGGAATATAAAAAATAATTTCCATTGGTTTGGTTAATAAGGAGATTTTATGCGAAAAAAGGTGATTTTACCTTCCATCTTAATCATTTTTTGTAGTATTGCCATAGCTGTTTTTCTCATCTTTGAACAAAAGCAGTCTTCCATTCAGGAAACTAAAATTTATCGTGTCCAAAAGCATTCATTGAGGCCTATATTTGATGTTAAAAGAGACCATCTTACTGTAAAAATAACTATTGGAGCCATCGGGGATATACTTATTCATAACCCGGTATACCAGGACGCTTTCAATGGTGCCGGTTATAATTTTGACGCTATGTTCGAACCAGTGAAATCCATGCTGGAAAAACCGGATATCCTGACGGCGAACCAAGAAAGTATTTTAGGAGGATCGGAACTTGGCCTCTCCGGGTATCCGATGTTTAACAGTCCACATCAAGTAGCAGATGCGCTTGTACATACAGGAGTGGATATCGTCTCAACAGCTAATAATCACTCTCTGGATCGAGGGGAAAAAGGAATCCGCTCAGAATCGGCCTATTTAGAGCAAATTGGTTTACCCCATGTTGGCAGTTTTATTGATGAGGCGGACCATCAAAAATTACGGATTATAAATAAAAACGGGATAAGAATTGCCTTTTTATCCTACACCTATGGAACAAACGGAATCCACATTCCAAAAGGTAAAAACTTTTTGGTTAATATCATTGATAAAAATGCCATGAAAGAAGAGATTCATCGGGCAAAAAGTAACGCCGACGTAGTGGTAATGAGCCTGCACTGGGGCAAAGAATATCAACGCATCCCGACAAAAGACCAGAAGGATCTGGCACAGTTTCTTGCAAATGAAGGAGCAGACATCATCTTTGGCTCCCATCCTCATGTCCTGCAGCCCATGGAATGGATAAAAACGAAGGATGGAAGGAAATCCTTTGTTATCTATTCATTAGGTAATTTTATTTCCGCCCAGCATGGGGATTACAAGGATATTGGAGGATTGGCCACAATTGATATCATCAAACAGTTCTCTAATAATAATAGTAAGCTAGAAATGACCAACCCTGTTTTCACACCAACGTATGTATCAAACCAGAAAAATCATCATTTCGGAATTGTTCCGTTAGATAAGGCAGAAAATTATGGGCTGGCAAATGCAAAAGCAAAATATAATGAAATTCAACATCATATGTATCAATGGCTCAAAGATTAGGCACACTTATAGATTCATTCTTAAGTGTGCCTACTCTTTTTTTGCCAGAGATGCTCGGTTAAGCCCTCTTTTTGTAAAATTTCCGTTTGCCGCTCACCTAGGAGATCAAAATGAGAATAGCCATCCTTACGGTGATGAATCCATTCCTTCCTTAATCCGTATCTTTTACCCCATTCCGCCAACTTTTCAAGGTCTAGACACCCCACCTTAGTGACCGTCTTACATTCTGGAAAGCGGTCGTCGAGCCAATAATGAGTTAAAAACGCAATTTCACCTTGATCAATTTTCTTTTTCCACTCGATTAGCTCATTTCTTTTAATTCCGAAGGCCACGTAATCACCCCAAATCATGTTGACAATTCAGAAGTTCCAAAGAAACTTATTTTTTTTTAATTTCCTCGTATTTCAAAAACCATTCTGGAAAAGCCCGCTTAAAAGAAGTTGGCTTAAAATTATCTTTCTTTACAATGATGTGGGTCGAAGTTCCTCCAGCACATACTTCATTATTACCGTTTACAATGGTATAGGAATAAATGGTTTTAATTCCATCATTTAAGGAAACCCATGTCTTAACAAACGCTTGATCTCCATACCTTAATGGTTTTTTATAAGTAATCTGTATATCGTAGACTGGTGCGTAATAGCCAGACTCTTCCATAGCAAGATAACTATAGCCTATGTCTTCGATAAAGCCAGTCCGGCCAAGCTCGAAAAATTTTAAATAATTAGCATGATAAATTACGCCCATCATATCTGTGTCTGCGTAATAAAGTTGAATTTCCCTTGTCGAGACAAAATAGTTTTCCACAGGTAAACGTTCCTTTCCTTCATCAATAGGTGGAAGTCTTTTCTAATGCCTTTTTAACATCTTCCACTTCAAGATATGTTGCTTTTTCTAAGAGACCCTCTTCTTCGTCACCATCCATTAAACGTAAGGCTTGAGCCTGAATCATTTCATCTACTAAATTGGTAGCAAATCGGCCATTCCCTGAAAAGTGCTCAGTTTCCAATGTTTCAAGCAGTAAGCTCTTTGCATCCTCTGTAAGTTGATATTGAAACTTTCCCGCGTAATTTGACATAATTTCAAGTAATTCCTCATTTGCATAGTCCGGGAATAGGAAAAACTTTTTAAAGCGGGAGCGTAGGCCTGGATTGCTTTCAAGTAATTGGTCCATTTCATTAGGGTAGCCTGCTAAGACGACCACTAAATTTTCATTTTGCTTGGTCATTTCATCAACCAGTGTATCAATAACTTCCTTTCCAAAATCACCTGCAGTTTGACTAATTAATGAATAAGCCTCATCAATGAAAAGAACTCCGCCCAAAGCTTCCTTAATTTTTTGCTTTGTTTTACCGGCTGTCTGTCCAACGTAGCCAGCAACAAAATCAGCCCGGCTTGCAACAATGAGATGGCCCCTTTTTAAAATGCCGCATTCTTTTAAAAACTCCGCGTAGATTTTTGCCACAGTTGTTTTTCCTGTCCCTGGATTTCCTGTAAAAACGGCGTGCAGTTGAATCGGTACGGTTGGCAGTCCCTGCTTCCTTCTGAATTGCTGCATTTTAACAAAGGAAATCAGCGTTTTAAGCTCTACTTTTAATGAGGTTAAACCGATTAATTGATTCAACTGATCCTGCGGTGTTTCGGTCACCGTCTCTTTCTCCGTTTGAAAGTCCTCTTTATCAAGCAGCATCATATCTACTATGTCACCGTTAACTGCATGACTTTCAGCACCCTTTTTAAAAATAGCATCTAAGACAATGTTGTGAACGGTTCTTGCGTTCCCGAAGGTATCATCGACCCGTTCCTTTTCGAGACGACGATCAATTTCTTTTTTCGAATCCTCTGTAAGCAGATAGTCGTTTTCAGCAGCAACGACCTCAGCGATCTGAATTAACTCTTCATTGGAGTAATTAGGCAGGTGAATAAAATTGGACTGTGGAAACCTGCTTCGTAATCCAGGATTAGCATTTAAAAAGGAACGCATCTCATCTGGATATCCGGCTAAGATGACAGCGAATTTCCCGCCGTATTCATTGCTTGTCATTAAAGAGACGAGCGTATCAATGGCAGCCTGTCCATAATCGTTCCCAGTTTGACCTTCACGTTTTAAGCTATAGGCTTCATCGATAAATAAAACGCCCCCAATCGAGCGTTCAACGACTGAACGAACATTTTCCTCCGTTTGTCCGACAAAGGAACCAACTAGCTGTGATCGATTTGTTTCAATGACTTCCTCTCTTGGTAAAGCACCGAGCTCATGATAAATTTTAGCCAATAACCTTGCCAATGTTGTTTTCCCTGTACCAGGATTCCCTGTTAAGATCATATTAAGACTAAGCTCGTCTTTAATCTGAAAGCCTAGTTCTTTCCGTTGTTTTTGGTACTTTAAAAACCGATAGAAATCATTCACGCGTTTCTTAACTAAATCCATCCCAATCATTTTTTGCAGCTGATCCAATGCATTCTCAGACTCAAATCTTGGTGTTTCTTCCTGAACAAATTGCTGTTCCCATTCTTGTTTAATTTGGTCTAAGTTGGACATGTGTAATTTCAAATCATCATAGTAAGTAGAGGTATGAAAAACACCAGTGATGGATTGGTTATACTCCTCGGCTGCTTTTAACAAACTGGCTGTTTCCTCAATTGCAGTGGAAAGCAATTCAGAAAGTTTTTCATATCGTTCAAGAAGCTCTTTCATCTCCATTTTGGAGGCAATATCAATCATTTTCTGCACTTCAAGCTGTTGCTCGTCCGCCTCATATAAAAAGTTTTGACATACTTCAATATAGTCTTCTGCTGTTTTCTTTTTAGCGGTACGATTATCGGTTTCCCGCATGGAAGGAAAAGCTAGCGGCGTTAGTACTTCTCTCAACTTTTTCCAGTCAGATTGCACGGTATATTCTTTAGCCCTTTGGTTGAGTGGATTTAATTTTAATGCCTTCTCCAGCCAAACACCGGCAATGGAGTCCTCCTTATTATGATGGAGTCTGGATAAAGCCCCAAATGTTAACAGTTTTGATAAAATAACAGGATTCGTTTCATAACGAAGCGCGGATAGTAACTTTGCTTCTTCTGAAATGATACCTGTTTCATTCAATTCATGTTCCCACTGTTGAATTTGATCCTGGGAAGATAAACGATTGGTTTCCAATTGATTCAAAATCATCACTCTTCTATTTAAATTTCTTTTGTTGCAAGTTTTACTCACTATCTTACCATACTAAGTTTCCTATATAAAATGAGAGGTCTTAAAGAAATCTCGCCGAAGGGTTTCCAGTTAAGTGGCAAACAATGAGAAGCTGTGTGCGGTGTCTCTTTTGGCAAGGCTGCTTTTTCTTTAGGGGAAAAAGGACCCGTTTCGTATATGAACAGGTCCTTTGATTTGGGGCATTAATTAACCTTGATTTTTGGCTTCATCTTTTACTTCAGAGCGGAAAGAAGCAATGCTTTCACGTCTGCGTTCATTTTTTGCGTGGATTTGTTCTTTTTGTGTTTCGCTATCCGTAAAAGCAAGCGATTCTTCCGCAGCTTCCATATTTTCAATAGTATTGTGGATCATTGATTGAAGTTTTTCAACGTTATCGCTGCGGTCATCAGGATTTGGTTTGTTGTTATAAGTCATCGTCAAAATCCTCCTAAAGGTGTTTTTGGTACAGATATAGTTTGTTTCTGTACCTAAATACTTATTCAAGGAGTTTTAAACGTTGATTTAATAGGCTTTTAGAGTGATAGATTCATAAAAATAGGCGCATGTATCTGTACCTAAAACAAGCAATTTTCGGGGTTTTATGTACAGAAATAACACGAAAAGTTATATATTCAAAATTGTTTTCTAAATTAAAAATGAATATTTCCCAAAAATTAACATTCGCAATTTTGCATCCACATTGTTCTAATCCTTCGCCAAGTTTTCGTGGTCAGCGGCAGTAGGAGGTTGTTCCATCCAACCCTTTTCTATTAAAATATTCATCCCATCTTCAGCGATTAAAGCAATTTCCATATTCATTCGAGCGTAATCAGCGGACAAGTCTCTTCTTTGACACATTGATAAAGCCTCCCCATAATAACCAAGTGCGGCAGATAGTAGTGTTGCTATATGGAAAAGCATAAGCTTATCAGAAAAGGGAGGTACGGTTGAATCGGTTACTTCTGATTCAAATATCCTTGGTTCATGGAGATTCTCCTCTTCTAACATTAAACCTAGTATATGAAAGTGTCTTTTACAAAGTTTTCGAGCACGTTCGAAATACTCTCGTACTTCTTTAGATTGGCATACTTGACTGAATCCTAACTCTAAAACCATTTTCACCATAGTTTTTTGCATATTCAGATGTGCACCACTGATTTCGATTGCATTTATCGGTCTTCGCTTTCCGAACCAACCAGTTATATAGTTTTGTTTCCTAATAAAATCAATCTTTTGTTTGTTATTTAATGTAGGCGGCTTACTAAGAATTCCCTTAGATAAAGCGACGGTAGTGACCCTATCATATAATTCCAACGTTTGAGAAGTACATTCAATAAGATATTTTCTGACATCTTCTCGAATACAAACGCTTGTTGCACCAGCATATCTCGTCAAACCGTGTATCGCCATAATTTGCAAATAAACAACCTTAAATGTATCCGTAAATAAAGTAGGGGCATTTACGGTTACATCTTCATCTGTGAACCCTATTGGAATAGGATAATTTTCTTCAGTTAAAAACTGTTTCACTTTTTCTATATGGGTTTGTGATAATTCTAAGGCAAATTGAATTACACCACGAGTGTTTTCATCCTTAGCATCATTTAACAAGTAGCGAAGAACACAACGTGACATAGTATCATTAATATATTGCGACCAGATGATACCATATTCTGAAGCATTAATTTTTTCTTGGTTATTGATCTGTTCCATTTTTTTATCCCTCCTAACTTTTTATAAGTAGGTTAACCAATAACAAAAATTTTATTTGTTTCTAAACTAATTCATGAATAATTATCCTATTTCGCAGCTTGAAGGTAGTTTGCAAAAAAACAATTTTCTTGTTCAGCAAAAGTGGACTTTTGTTGAACAAGGAGTTGCTGTGGCAGCATTCTTTTTTATTGACGGAGCAGTTTTGTTATAAAAGAAACTTAAAAAGCAAGCACAAAGTGCTCACTTTTTTTAACAATGTGGTAAGAACTATATCAGGAATACCTGTCCCCTATGTTAAAGTTGGCATACTCAGTGATGAAGATAACTTAACGCTTATCTTTTCAATTAAGAAATATATTCTAACCAACACTCTAATTAGGGCTGTCATTATGACTCTTAATGAAGTATTCAAAAACATCCCTCCACATTGAACTTTAGTGTTATTAAACAATAACACTAAAGTTATTATACCCTTTAAAACATATCAATACTTTTTCCTTGGTTGTTAATTCGTATATAGAAGTAATAAATTTTATCTTCTCAGAAGTTTTTAACTGGTGATACTTAATGCATAATAAAAATTACACTTGGCTCTTTTTATTTTGAAAAAGTTTTAACTTTGTAAATTTGTGTTTTGCTATCCTATCCTACCCCTACAGGGATTATTTCTATTAGGATCATGGTCCTTTGCTTACTCTAAGCTATATTTATATTATGTAAACTGGAGAGGATAAAGTTTTCACTTATTATAAAACGGATTTACATAAATATGGGGATGCCTTTAGATAATATAGAAGAATATGAATTCCTTTTTAATAGGGAGGTGATTAGATGTTCTTCAAAAGACGAAAGCTTAGAGATAAAGAAGACAAACAAGCAGTAACTGAGAATTCACAAGATATTGAAGAACTGTTTGCTAAGGCCAAAAAATCTAGTGATTTTAAACAATTTTCCCTTACGGATGAATTGGGACATTTAATCATTTCATACTACAATACACTGATCGATCAACAACAACTCCAACTGAAAATTTTACTGATTTTCCGAGAGACCCCTTTTGTACTAGACAGGCTAGAGAAAATTGATGACATAAAGAAAATCATCGCAATAGAAGATATTGTAATAACGGACAATCGGAACGAAGCTGAATCAAAGTTACTTAAAGGGTATGCGATACTTCAAATGAAGGAAAATGATCAAAGGGTTGCTTTAATTCTCTTATCTAATGATAAAGCTGGATTGCGTGAACAAAATAGCGTTGAAAATGAGTTTAGTGTGGTGGGGCCACAAATTGGGTTTCTTGAGAATATTGATGTAAATATACATTTATTAAGACAACAATTAAATACAACTGATCTAATTACGAAGGAAGTAAACATTGGTTCTACTTCAAATACTCGAGTTATTATTGCTCATATTGATGGGATTACGAATGAGCAGCATGTTAATACCATGACCCAACGGCTTCAAGATATTGATTTTGATGTCATTTTTGATACTGCTCTGCTGCATCAATTTATAGAAGATAATTCCCATACACCGTTTCCTTTGCTTCTTCCAACTGAACGTTTGGATAGGGCGGTTCAAGCTCTTATTAACGGACAAGTAGCTGTTTTTTGTAGTGGGTCGCCATATGTCATTACAGGTCCTTCTACGATCATTGATTATTTTATTTCACCTGAAGATTACTTTCTCCCATGGATTCTTGGATCTTTTTTTCGTTTAATACGGGTATTCAGTGTCCTTTTCTCCATTTTTGGAACATCTATTTATATAGCCGTTATCACCTACCATTACGAAGTAATTCCAAACGATTTATTCGGTTCACTTAGTTATTCTCGTCATAATGTTCCGTTTCCTCCGGTATTTGAGGTGGTTTTTTTGGAATTCACGATTGAACTTTTACGTGAAGCTGGAGTACGGTTACCTACTAAGGTAGGACAAACATTGGGAATAGTGGGCGGTATTGTTATTGGCCAAGCTTCAGTTGAGGCGTCACTTACAAGCAATGTCTTACTCATTATAGTAGCCTTATCAGCCTTAGCTTCCTTTACTACCCCTATTTATAAAATGTCGAACACGATACGTTTTTTACGTTTTCCTTTAATTATCGCCGCGTCTATTTGGGGCGGACTAGGTATCGTTATTGGGATTGCCTTTTTAATCGTCCATCTTACACGGTTAGAATCATTAGGAACACCCTATACCGT
Organism: Neobacillus cucumis; assembly: GCF_002860255.1. Taxonomy (GTDB): domain Bacteria; phylum Bacillota; class Bacilli; order Bacillales; family Cytobacillaceae; genus Neobacillus; species Neobacillus cucumis_A. Next base: position 82,771 of record NZ_PGVE01000012.1, on the reverse strand, counting down.
TCCATTTTATCCTTTTAGGCCTCAAGATTTGAAGGACAGCATTATCCGTTCCTCTTATAGTGAAACTGCCAAAAGGCCAAGTTATTTACGTCCTAAATCAATTTGGAGATACCATCCATATAATCACAAAAAAAAGAAAAGTGATTTTGATGAATGATCAGAAAAGGGTATTAGAGGTGAAGTATGAAATCATTTTTTCTGTTAACTTTTATCCTAATTTTCTTCTTATCAGGGTGTGAAAATCAAAGGATCATTGATGAAGTTCAGATTATAGAAACCCTTGGATATGATATGGAAAAAGACAAAGTGAAAGGAATTGTTATCTATCCTACATTTGCGGAAAAAGGAATGCCCAAATTAAAAAGCTTTAGAACCGTGTCTGATTCGTATGAAGATATTCTTCCGAGAATGAATTCAAAATCTGCATTTCCCGTTGAAATAGGAAAATTAGATTTTATATTGTTCGGCAAGGAATTTGCAAAACAAGGGATTGATGATGTTTTAATTAATTTTAGCAAAGACCCGATTGTTGGGAGTCGAATGCAGTTGAGCATAGCCGAAAACACAGCTGAAAAAATACTTAAATCAAGTCAAGATGTGAATCTTTCATTCCATTTAAGTAATAAAATTAATCAGAACATTGAAAAGGGCAATTTGCCAAAAACAAATTTGCACGTATTTTTGACAAATCTTTATGCTGAGGGGAAGGATCCATTTTTACCTTACTTAATCCTGGAGGAAGGTCAAGTCAAAATTGACGGGTTAGCCTTATTAAAGAAAGGTAAGTTTGTAAATAATATTAATTTAAGGGAGTCATTTATTATGAAAATATTACATGATGGCTCAAAAAGTGGACAATATAAAACAAAAATTAAGGTTCACAACAAGGCTGGTTATATTTTATTGACAAGTCTGGATGCCAAAGCTAAATATACGGTTGACAAGAGCGAAAGTATTCCACGTATATTGATCGATTTAACCATCGATGCAGAGGTTAAAAATTCCTCATCTTGGTTTGATTTAAGCACCAATAAAAATCGCCTAAAAATGGAACAGATTTTAAATGAACACTTTAATGAAGAAGTTCAACGTTTAATTTCGTTGTTACAAGGATACAACGTAGATCCACTTGGATTGGGAGACAAGGTTAGAGCCACATCAAGAAATTGGGACTATCAACGTTTTAAGGACATATACCCTGATTTAAAAACCACTGTACACACAAATGTTAGCATCCTAAATACGGGTATTGAAGAATAAGTCTGCATTTTTCCGAGGTGAACTATGTGAAAACTATACTCAACGAACAATATTTAATATCTCCTTTTTACGTTTTCTTTCTGATCTACTCGAATATTATTGGCGTAGGAATCATGGGTTTTCAAAGAGATATAACGAAGGATGCTGGTTATGATGCATGGATTTCCATCATTTTATCTGGTGTAAGCATTCATATACTAGTTTGGATGATCTATCGTATAGTTGGAATTACTAATAATGATATCATACATGTTCACCAATTTTGCTTTGGAAAATGGATTGGCGGACTGTTCAACATTTTTGTAATCTTCTACTTTCTTGTATTGGCTTTAATTGTTTTCCTTGTTTATATTGAGGTTGTTCAAGTTTGGCTGTTTCCCTTAATGAAGACCTGGCAAATAAGCTTCATTCTTCTAGTCCTCGTTTATTACATTGTATCCGGTGGATTCCGCGTGATTACTGGAGTGTGTTTCTGGGGAACTATCATACCTTTTGTTATACTGATGCCCCTTAATTTTTTTGCATTAGAATTTGCCAATCTCAATCATTTATTACCCTTTTTTAATCACTCTGTTAAGGAAATAGTATTATCATCGAAAGCTATGGTGTTTCAGTATCTAGGCTTTGAGACCTTATTCATGTTCTACCCATTCATAAAAAATCCAGAAAGATCACAAAAATGGGCCCATTTTGGACTTCTGCTTTGCGTCTTTCTATATCTTATAGTAGCACTCATCACATTTGTCTACTTTAGTGAAGGGCAGCTACCCAATACGATATGGCCGACGTTAGTTCACATGAAAGTTGCAAAATTTCCTCTAATAGAAAGAGTCGAATTTATTGTTGTTTCGATTTGGTTACTTCTTATATTACCCAATATCAGCGTTAAAATATGGGCAGCTTGCCGTGCTATTAAGAAAGTAATAAATGTGAAACAACGTATAAGTCTGTTCATTGTACTGGTCCTATTCTTTATTATAGCTAATGTGCTCAAAGAGAGGAATCAAATAGAGCAATTGAATGAAAAGTATTCAAACATTGCTTTTTACTTTGTGTATCTATATATTCCTTTTCTCTTTTTGTACATTCATATTAAGCATAAAATAACTAAGTAGGATAGAAAGCTTCTAGAAACTTATAATACAATCTGGACAGATCGTTTCGTAAGGATTCAACAGAAAAGGTCAGTAGTTACATTTGGGAAGGGGAACCATTCCAAATCACAGAAATTACAATGGATGATCCTAAACTAAGTGAGGTTTTAGTTCGCCTTATTGCGTCGGGGATTTGTCACACTGATGTTCTAACACCAATCAAGCTTATCATTATATATTTCTCCATTGGTTCTTGTGAATTTAGGTATCATAACGTATTTTGTTGGTTTGAAGTGAATTTGTGGGTTTGTAGGAATGGGAGTAAGGAGGGTAAGTGCAATTATACTTGGAATAAGCCTAAGAATCTTAGTTTTAATATTAATTACAGATTCAAATAAGAAAAGAAAATTGAAGAGAACCATTTGATTGATTAATCATGTTCTTCTTAAACTAACAGGCGCTTTACCTCAATAAGAAAAAGCATTATCGTTGTTCCAGTAATGCCCCCGATAGTTTTAGTGGAATACTTCACAATCTCCATCACTGTTTTCAATATCTTTTGTACCTTATTATAATAATTCCGCATATATAACTTGAAGAAACTGCCATTGAATATGGCATAATTTTCCTTCCATAGAACACACTACAATTAAAAATTTAGGAGGCTATAATTCGGCTTTAACAAACCCTTTAAGTTAAATGCCAAAACAATTCTCGTATCGTAAATAAAATAAATTTAGTTGCTGGATATATGTATTGCAAAATTTTTTAAAAATTTATTCCATCTAGAACCTGTAAAGCACCCCCTTCATTCGCTCTTGGATCGCTCCCGTTCCGTTTCGACCCTTAATAAAATATCCCGTTCCACTTTTAAAATCTATCCTGTGACGTCTCATGGTTGTTCTCTGTGATCTGTTTTCCTATCTACTACAAATAAAAAATAGATACCTTGTTTGGGTATCTGTTATTGTTCCTGTTTCTTTTTGGCTCTGAGTAATGTACTCTTACTGATTCCAGTTAATGATTCCACTTTATATGAATGAGTATTCGGTAATATTAAAGCATGTTCTATCTGTTTTTTACTAAATTTGTTCGGTCTTCCTTCTCTAAAATCTTCCCTTTGTTTTGCTATTGCTTTTCCTTCCTGTGTTCTTTCTACAATCATAACACGCTCAAATTCCGCAAATGATGACATTATATTGAAGATTAATCTTCCTGTCGGTGTATTTTCTACCAACCCCATATTTAATATGTGTACCTTTCCCCCTTTATCAAACCAATAGTTTGATGGTTTGGATTCCATCAACTGTAGAACGTGCGAATCTATCCTGCTTAGTAACAACTAATGTATAACCTTCTTCTAATAGTGATAATACTTCTTGAAATACTGGACGATCTGTTTTTGTTCTTGTGAATTTTTCACTGAATATCTTAACACATCCTTCATTTTTGTGCCTCCTTAGTAATGTTGATATATCTATAACATGAATAGCTTTTGTACCCCAAAAGCCTTTTATACCAACGTTTTAGCACCATTCGAAATAGTTTGTAACGGAAAGCAGATTTTATCACAGGAGAATCGATGGAAAGTTAAAACAATAAGACCCGCTCAGTAACCACTGGCGGGTCTTCGATGCAATAATTTATTCACCTTTAGTTTGAATGACCTGTGCATGTTTGCCAGAGGTATCATTCATTTTTTTTCCATTATTACCACTAAAGCCCCTTGGTTGTGTTCCCAAATGGCTTGGTGAGAAATGTTTAAAATCTTTTTTTGGATTACTCATGTTCAATCCCCCCTTATTAACATTTTACCCATAAGGAGGGGAAGCATGATTGGAAACAATTGTGATTACTCAGCTTTGCCGAGGCGCTTTTCTTCTAAACGCTGTTCAATTTTTTCCATTGCAACACGATCTTTTAGTAATTGTGATTTATTTTCTAATACAAGTTCTGCAAATGAGCGTTTTCTAGGTTTTCTCATCATTATCACCTTCCTTATTTACTATTGTAACAGTTATTATTCCCGGAAACGCTTGCAATTATTACAACTTTTTGAAAATTATTTAATTTTATAAAAAAAAAGACATTGGCGGGCAGCCAACCTCTTTTTAATTTAATTCTTGGGTATATTTTTTCATTACATCCAATTTCATTGAGCCAGTATATTTACTTTGAATAATCCCTTTACTGTTTATGAAATATGTCGTAGGGATGGATAAAATTTGGTACGCTTCATTTACCTTGTCCTCTGCATCTAGAAGGATTGGAAAGGTTATTTTATTTTCGTTTACAAATCCCTGCACATCTAATTGAGGATCGATATTAACAGCTAAAATAACCGTATCATTCCCCAATTGTTTAGAAAACTGTTCCATTTCGGGCATTTCTGCTTTACAAGGCGGGCACCATGTTGCCCAAAAATTAAGCATCACTTTTTTCCCTCTTAAGTCCGAAAGTTTAACGGTGTCTCCGGTTAACGTTTTGAGTGTAAAATCAGGTGCAGTTGCTCCAATTGAAAGTCCTTCTTTTGCTGCCGATGCTTCTGTCGCGGTCTTCGGCGCATCAGTCTTCTTATCCATCGCTTGGACAATAGCAACAGTCAGTAAACTTACCAGTACTACAGCAGCAATTACCTTTTTAATCATCCGGGAACCTCCTTTGTATCATCTTCTGCTATAATGATTTTACACTATAAACTCAGTTGAAACAAAATTACTATATGCCAAAGCTGTGACAAATTTAATTAAAATTTTAAATATATGTTCCAAACATTCTATTTGATCACATGAAAAAACAATATCGTATTTACTTTCCCTCTCCAACAGGTAATACGACGTTAAATGTTGTGCCTTCTTTCTCCTTACTACTTACATGGATAGTACCATCATGCATACGGATAATCGTTTCAACAATTGATAATCCAAGACCAGTCCCTTCAACGGATCTGGTTCGTGCAATATCAGCGCGGTAAAAACGATCAAACATCCTATCTAATTCGGTGCTCTTTAAGCCGATTCCTGTATCAGTAAAGGTTACAAAGACAGACTCCTCGTTTTTCTCTATGGATATTTCAATACTTCCATTTGGATAATTATATTTGATGGCATTGGATAAAAGGTTATCCCATACCGTATTTAATAATGAAGGATCACCATTCATTTCAATATCTGGCAGTGAGTAACTAAGCATAAGGTCTTTCTCACTTATTGCCCATTGAAAATTTCGTACTAATTCTTTTAACTGCTGACCCAGATTAATTGACTTTTCCTTGAGTAAGTCCTCATTTCGGTCTAATAATGCAAGAAGTAATAATTGTTTTGTTAACGTAGATAGGCGTGTAATTTCTCCCTTAATAATCGAAATAAATTGCGATCTTTCTTCATTACTTAATGTTTTGTTTTCTAAAAGGTTCGTGTATCCTTTGATACTTGACAGAGGCGACTGGATATCATGAGAAATATTTGAAATAAATTCTTTTCTCACTTCATCTATTTGCTCTAATTTATGTGCCATTCGTAAAAAACTATTTGATAGTTGTTCTAACTCATCATGACGATTAATATCAAGTTTTACATTAAAAATCCCATTAGAAAGGGACTTTGTTGCCCGAGTTAAATCAGAAATGGGTTTCACTAAATATTTTGCACTAATGACTACCATCACAATACTTAAAGCGATTGATAGGCCTATAATCCATCCAAATAAAATGTGCATTTCACCGAATAGGAGATTAATATCTGGCCGGATAAAAAGGGCAAAGCTTTGTCCATTGTGATTCAAAGGGACGCCAACCGTATTCCTTAATTCATTGGCAAAAAAACCTGTTACAAAAGTTTCTTTAGGAAAATGAAGAATACCATGAAAAAGGTCCCCATTTAAGACATGCTTGGTCGTTGAATCAGGTATACTCCTATTCCTAAATGCTTCGCCAAAAAAAGTTCCATTCCCTTGCTGATCAACTAAATATATTTGGTACCCAACAGCAGAAATGCTTTCTAAATACTCGGTTAGGTTATTTGCAGGATGCCCTTCAACATATACAGCAATATTTAGTGCGATTTTTGTGATTTTTTGGTCATTATATGGCTTTAATTGATATTGATAATAGGTATTGGAAATAATAAAAGAGAATATAAAACTAAATAACATGATTCCAATGGTCGTAACAATAAATTTCCCATATAGTGATCTCATTTCCGCTGGACCTCTAGAAGGTATCCAACCCCACGAATGGTTTTTATCCGAAAATCATCTGTCAATATGGAAAAGCGATCCCTTAATCTTTTCACATGGACGTCAACTGTGCGTTCATCTCCTCCAAAATCTCCTCCCCAAATCTGCTCAATTAATTGATTCCTGGTAAACACTTGCATCATGAGTAACAATTAGAGTAGCTATATTGAACGTTTTAGTTAATTTTAAGATTAATGACATAATATCTTTTGACCTTTTGGAATCTAAACTTGCAGTTGGTTCATCTGCAAAGAAAACCTTAGGTTTATGGATGATGGCACGGGCAATGGCAACCCTCTGTTTCTCCCCTCCTGATAAGAGGGAAGGATACGCATCTTTTCGATGGGCCATATCTACTAATAGTAATGTTTTATTTACTTCAATCTTTTGTTGCTTTTTATTTAATTTAGATTCAGATACATCAAGCATAAGCATTAGCTGTTCTTCTACGGTAAGAAAAGGAATGAGATGGGCAAATTGAAATACAAACCCAAAACTACTTGCTCGGATTTTTCGGACTTGTGTTGGGCTCATGTCCAGTAAATTTTTTTCCTCAAATATCACTTGCCCTTCTGATGCCGATTGAAGTCCTGCTGCAATAGACAGGAGAGTACTTTTACCGGAACCTGATGCTCCAACTAATGCTGTAATTTCCCCTTCTTCAAGGGAAAGGTTAATTCCTTTTAGTATGTCTTCTCTTACTTCACCATTAGTAAATGTTTTCCTGAGTTCTTCAATTTTAAATATGCTCATGTTAAGCTTCTCCTTGCTGTATAGCATGTAATGGTTCAACTTTTTTAATTTGAATACCTGAAGCCGTAGCCCCAATAAATCCGATTTTCAGATATCCCATTTGCATGGAAAATGCTACAGCACCTTTTCGTTTACTTACTATGGAGTCCTGCAGATTTTTAGCAATTTTTGAAAGGCTAGGTGTATGATCTGCTTCTTTATTTATATAAAAATATCCATTTGGCATATCTTTAATTAATGCGGCATTATCCTGTGATAAACCACTAGCCAATCCTGAAATAATAAATGTTAAAAAACTTATCAAAAAAACGATTGAACCTAAAATGATAAATCTAACCTTATTTTTTTCATCTCTTTCCAAGCAATTATCATCCTTAACACTCCTCTAATCTTATTGATATCTATAGCATAAATTTGTTTTTTGAACAGCAGATGAACAGAAAATTACATTTAAAGTCCCAGAAATGAAAAGACCATCAAAAATTTGATGGTCTTTTAAAAGCAGTAACGTAGATCTTAACTATTAAGATTTCTTTTTTCTTTCAACAGCTGGTTAAATTCTTGGTCTAAAGCAGAATATTTGGGATCCTTAGGATCCAACATTGATAATTGTCCTAAAATTTGTGCAATCTTATTTTCAATAATAAGTAATGCTTCTTCTCTATTATTTACAGGCTTTATATTCTGATTCAAAAATTCTTCTGGTGTCTTTTCAACCCGTTTGACCTGTTGGTTTTCAAAGACGAGGATGCGGTCACAAAGTTTATTTAGAAAATAATAATCATGTGAAACAGTGATGATTGTTCCTGTAAACTCAGATAATGTCTTTTCAAGCTGCTCTCTGCTTTGCAGGTCTAAATGATTGGTTGGTTCATCGAGAATAAGAACATCGTATTCTTTCATCAATAAATCAGTTAATTTAACTCTTGTACGTTCCCCGAGGCTTAATGTGTCAATCGGTTTCATGATATGTTGTTCCTTCAGGCCTAAGTTTGCTAGTAATGTTCTTGCTCTAAGGATGTCTTGTCTGCTGGTAAATCCTAGAACTTCAAGAGCTGTTTTGTTTGCAGGTAAATCGTTCACATCTTGACTGAGATAAGCTGCTTTGAGCGAATCACTTTTCCAGATGTCACCCTCATAGCGAGTCTCTTCCCCTAAAATCATTTTGATTAAAGTGGTTTTCCCACAGCCGTTATCACCTAATAGGCCAATCCGCTCACCATGATTAATATAAAACTGCGTTCCTTTAAAAAGAGTACGATTCCCTAACACCATTCTCAGATTCTTTGCCTCTATAATACGTTTTCCTCTTTTTCCACTTGTATCAAATTGAAATTTAACGGTGCTCTCTTCCCTTGGCTTTTCTATTCTATGTTTGGACAATTCATTTTCCAAGCGTTTCATTTTTGATTTTATTTGGCTGTCACGTTTTTTGGCTTTTGCCCGATGATATTCCTTAATACCAAATTGTCTTTTCGAAGGACCTGGGCTTTTTTTGGTTGAATCCCGGTGGGCTTTTTCAGACCAAGATTTTAATTGCTGCATTTGTGATTCCACTGTTTCAATCTGTCGCTGTTGTACCTGATAGGCATGCTGTTGATTTTCGATTCTTCTTTGTTTTTCTAATAGATAATCACTATAGTTACCATTGTAAAAATGTATTTTGCTAGTTTCTAATTCAAAAATCTGATTTACCGTTTGGTCTAGGAAATGGCGGTCATGTGAAATGATTAATACAGGTCCCTCAAATTTTTTCAATTCCTCCACCAGCCAGTTGATTCCTTTAAAATCTAAATGATTGGTTGGTTCATCGAGTATTAAAAAATCAGGCTTTGATGACCAAATGTTAGATAGCGCAAGTTTCAGTTTTTCTCCGCCGCTTAAATGCAACATCCTCTGATCATTCCACTCATATGCTTTATTAAGTCCTAACTCTTTGGTAAATTGGTATAACTCCTCTCCAAAATCGGAGCTGAATTCACTATTCTCATAATCAATCGACTGTGATAAGTAGCCAATTTTTATCTGATTAGTCAACTCAATGGTCCCATGATCAGGATTTAGTTTGCCAAGCAGAAGTTTAGCAAGGGTTGTTTTCCCAGAGCCATTACAACCAACAAGGCCAACTCTATCGCCATTTTTTATCTCAAATTGAATATTTTCAAGGATTTTCCTAAGTTGAAAGCTTTTATTTAAATTTTTAACTTTTAGTACGATTTTTTTATTTGTATGCATAAAAAAACTCCCTTCATTTTGAACCTGAAAGAGAGTTTTTATGTCTTCTAATGTTTAAATACTAATAAAATTCAGCAGCAAATAAACCTATATAGGTTTTGTGCAGTATTAGGTATAAACGATCAGGACATAAAAAAGGACAGACTAATCCAATTCTTCAGGTTCTACATTTTCGTTATTCGAATAATGTGCTGAAAAATAAGATTATAACTTCATGCGCCCTTTGTTCATTCCTTTACGTTTGATAGTTCTATTTTATTTAAAAAGAGCTAAAGTTGTCAATCATTTACATAAAAAAACACCATGCCTTATAGACATGGTGTTAAGTATATTACTTAGAAAATAGTTTAGCTACAGTGCCTAGGCGCTTTCGCTTTCTAATTAACCTTGTAATTTTTCACGAAGAACCATTTGCAGGATTCCACCGTGACGGTAGTAATCAATTTCAACTTCAGAGTCAAAGCGTACAAGAACTTCAAATTCTTTCTTGTTGCCAGCTTCGTCAGTAGCTGTCACTTTTACAAGATCACGAGGCTTTACATTTTCATCTACTTGAACTTCGAACGTTTCTTTACCGGTTAAACCTAGTTGTTCAGCACTGTCACCATCTTTGAATTGAAGTGGAAGTACGCCCATTAACACTAGGTTTGAACGGTGGATACGCTCAAAGCTTTCAGCAAGAACCGTTTTAATACCAAGAAGGTTTGTACCTTTTGCAGCCCAGTCACGTGAAGAGCCCATTCCGTAGTCCTTACCAGCAAGAACCATTAGTCCAGTACCATCTGCTTTGTACTGCATGCAAGCATCATAGATAGATGTAACTTCGCCAGTTGGCCAGTAAGTTGTGAAGCCGCCTTCTGTACCTGGTGCAATTTGGTTACGAATCCGGATGTTTGCGAATGTTCCGCGCATCATTACTTCATGGTTACCACGGCGGGAACCATAAGAGTTAAAGTCACGAGGCTCAACGCCTTTTTCTAATAAATACTTACCAGCTGGAGTATTTTTGCCGATCGCTCCTGCAGGTGAGATGTGATCAGTTGTAACTGAATCACCGAACTTACCAACAATACGAAGACCTGTCAAAGGTTCTACTGTGCCTGGTTCAGGTGATAAGCCTTCAAAGAATGGCGGGTTAGCAATGTAAGTAGAATTTTCATCCCATGTATATAATGGTTCATTGCTTGTTTTGATTTGGTTCCAGCGCTCGTTATCACCGAACACATTCTCGTATTCTTTACGGAATAATTCTGGTGTAACGGTGCGTTTTACAACATCGTTTACTTCAGCAGTTGATGGCCAAATATCCTTAAAGAATACATCGTTACCATCTTTATCTTTACCGATTGCTTCAGTAGCAAAGTCGATGTTTACAGTACCAGCAAGGGCGTAAGCAACAACTAATGGTGGTGAAGCAAGGTAGTTAGCTTTTACAAGCGGGTGAATACGTCCTTCGAAGTTACGGTTACCTGAAAGAACAGAGGTAACTAAAAGATCGTTTTCCGCAATTGTTTTTTCAATTTCTTCTTTTAATGGACCGGAGTTACCGATACATGTTGTACAACCATAACCTACAAGGTTAAAGCCAATTTGTTCAAGGAATGGTAGTAAGCCAGAGTCACGAAGGTAACCTGTTACAACCTTTGAACCTGGTGCTAAAGAAGTTTTAACGAATTTAGGAACTTCCATTCCTAATTCAACGGCTTTTTTCGCAACAAGTCCTGCACCAACTAGAACATATGGGTTAGATGTATTTGTACAACTTGTAATAGAAGCGATGGCAACTGCACCAGTTTTAATAGTGGCTTCATCGCCATTATTAAATTTAACCACTGCAGACTTTTCAAGCTCATCCGCTTGTAAGCCGAAGCCTTGGTTTCCTTGTGGAGCTGAAACTGCTTTTACGAATTCACCTTTCATTTTTGAAAGAGGAATTAAATCTTGTGGACGTTTTGGTCCAGAAAGATTGGCTTCGATTTCCGCAAGATCGATTTCAATGACATCTGTATACACAGGTTCAAATGAAGGATCAAAGAATAAACCGTTTGCTTTGCAGTATTCTTCTACAACTTTAATTTGCTCTTCGTCACGGCCAGTTAAGCGCATGTAAGCAAGTGACTCATCGTCAATAGCGAAGAATCCGCAAGTTGCACCGTATTCAGGTGCCATGTTAGCAATAGTTGCACGGTCAGCTAGTGGTAATGAAGACACACCAGGTCCGAAATACTCAACGAATTTACCAACCACACCATGTTTACGTAATACTTGAGTTACTTTTAAAGCAAGGTCAGTAGCTGTTGCACCATTTGGAAGCTCTCCAGTTAATTTAACACCGATAACCTCTGGTACTGGGAAGTAAGAAGGCTGTCCAAGCATTCCAGCTTCTGCTTCAATACCGCCAACACCCCAGCCTAGTACGCCAAGACCGTTGATCATAGTTGTATGAGAGTCAGTTCCTACTAAAGTATCAGGATATGTTTCTAATTCTCCATCCACCTCTGCAACGTGAACCACATCAGCCAAGTATTCAAGGTTTACTTGGTGAACAATCCCTGTTGCAGGTGGTACTGCACGATAGTTGTTAAATGATTTTTGTGCCCAGCTTAAGAATTGGTAACGTTCAGCGTTACGTTCGAATTCGTAGTCCATGTTGATTCTTAATGAATCAGATGAACCGTAGGCATCAACTTGAACGGAGTGGTCGATAACAAGATCGACTGTCTTTTCTGGATTAATTTTATCTGGATCCCCACCAAGGTCAGCCATTGCTTTTCTTAAGGAAGCAAGGTCAACAACCGCTGGTACACCAGTAAAGTCTTGAAGGATAACACGCGCTGGCTTAAATGGAACGTCCACTTCTTTTAGCTCAGCAGTTCCCCATTTTGCTAAGTTTTCAACATGCTCTTTTGCGATTACGCGGCCATCATATTGGCGAAGTACAGATTCAAGTAATACTTTTACAGAGTAAGGCAATTTAGTTACATTGCCGATACCTGCTTCTTCCAATGCGCTTAAACGGTAGTAGTGGTAACGTTTACCGTTAGCCTCGAAGGAAGAACGGGCGTTAAATACATCGTTTTTTACCATGTGTAATTCCCCCTGTTCGTTGTCATACTTAATAAATTTAGGAAAAAGTTTTGAAAGTTTGAATTTTCTCATTCATCTTCACTTTTCTCACAATTCTTATCTTAATACAACCTATTACATAAGTAAATAACAAGAAAGTTATTGTGATTGATAAGTTTTTCTTATTGATTTTTATGTATTTTGTTCAGAATATTTTGTTAAATCTCAACTATACACAAGTGAATTTAGAATTTTAGAAAAATACACTTTCGTTATTATTATCGCAAAAAACTTTTATTTTGTCATTATTTAAGTGAAGGAGGAAATATTAAATGACAGGAGGTGATTGGAATGGCAAAACGTAAGTCTAATCATGTAATCCCAGGTATGAATGCAGCAAAAGGTCAAGGGGTTGGAGCAGGATTTAATGAAGAGTTGGCAAGTGAGCAAGAATTAACTGCAAAGGAAAGAATGAACAATAAGAAACGGAAAAAAAATCAGTAAATACAAATAGCGGAAGCGCCTTTGATTTAGAGAAAAAAAGTAGTTCATTTTATCCTAGGCGCGGCAAAAAAGCAGGAGGATCTCCTCCTGCTTTTTTAGTCTTCTTGATTAACTTCGGCCACCATTGATTGAAGGTCTTGTTGAAAACGTTCTAATTGAGCTCTCTGGTGTTCGGAAGCTACCTCTAAGGCATTTTCAATCTGCTGGTAGGCTTCGTTTACTTCATCCTTTAAATGCTTCAGCTGATGACCGTAGCTGGCGCTGTCACTTACAATCGTCTCATACAGTCCTTGAGCATTTTCATATCCCTGCTGTGCTGCTTGGAATGCTTGTTGTTTGTCCTTGTTGTAAGGATATTTTTGCATGTCTCAAATTCACTCCTTCATTTTATATACCGTTAAATTGCACAGAACAATAAATTTTATTCAGCATAAAAAGTCATATTGACTGCATCCTAATAGATAGGAGGGATGAAATATGGTAAACAAAAATGATGGAAAAGATATGCGTAGAAATGCTCCAAAACAATCAGGCCAGCCGTTACCGATGAGTGGTTCTAAGAAAGTTAAGAACCGTAATCATTCACGTAACAATCACAATGCTGGACATGATATGTAAATAAAATACGGACGCGCTTTTTTATAAAAAATGAGCGCGTCCGTTTTGATGGAGTATTAAAGATGAATATTAACTAATGAATATTAACTAATGCATCTATCAAAATTTCTTCTTCTTCCAAGGACACCGTTCTAAGGTCAATAATAAATTCTTCTTTTTGAATACGGGCAACAATCGCAGGTTTCGTTTCTGTTCGTAATCTCCTGCCAATTTGCTCTGCTGTTAAAGACTTATGCTTTAGGGCAATAACCATGGCAGGGAGGAATATATCCGGCATCGTTCCCCCGCCTACTTGACTGGAATCTTGAAAAATAGCGGCTTGAAAATGACTCGTTTTTTGTAATAATTTTGTAACGAATAATTGTGCTCTTTCGTCTAATTGATGAATAGAAACTAATAAATCACGAATTGTTGGAATATTTTTCATTGCAGTTTCCCCAAGGGCATAATCAATCAAGGTTCCTTCAAGAGCGGCCAATGTCATTTTATCTACCCGTACCACTCTTGCCAATTGGTGTTTTTTCAATTCATCAATAATTGCTTTCTTTCCAGCGATAATCCCTGCTTGAGGTCCTCCCAGGAGCTTATCACCACTAAACGTAACAACATCTGCCCCCAGATCGATGATTTCTTTTACAACTGGCTCTTCACCAATACCATGTTTTCTAAAGTCATACAGAGCACCGCTGCCAAGATCCTCATAAAAGATGACCCCCTCTTGCTGTTTGGCTAACTGTACGAGTTCGTCCGTTTCCACGGATTTTGTAAAACCAATTACCTTGAAATTACTGGTGTGAACTTTCATGATGATGGAGGTTTCTTTAGACAATGCTTTTTCATAATCATAAAGATGAGTTTTATTTGTCGTACCCACTTCTTTAAGAATGGCACCGCTTTCTTCCATAATCGATGAGATGCGGAAGGAACCGCCAATTTCAACAAGCTGTCCACGGGAAACGATGACTTCTCGATCTTTAGCAAGTGCTCTTAATATTAGATATACAGCAGAAGCGTTGTTGTTGACGACCATTGCCGCTTCTGCGCCTGTAATTTCTCGTAAAAGTGCTTCGACATGTGAATGGCGTGAGCCCCGCTCCCCTTCAGTTAGCTTATATTCAAGATTGGAGTAATTTCGAGCGGTTTCTACAACATGAGTGATGGCTTTCTCACTAAGTCTCGCCCTGCCAAGGTTCGTATGTAAGATGGTCCCTGTCGCATTAATCACTCTTTCTAATGTATAGGAATATTGTTTTTGAATGTTCTCGTCAAGTGATTGAAATAGATCAATAATAAATTTATTTGTACCAGGGATGGCACCTTGATAATTTCCTTTTAAAATAGAATGTCTAATTTGATCGAGTACTTCTTTTAGATGTTTTGTCAGCTGTGAATAATCAAGTTGACTGGCATAATGAAGTTTAAGAAAACTTTCATGGTTTTGCAGCTCATGGATGGCCGGTAACGAACGTAACCATTCTTTCACAATAAAAAACTCCTTCTTTAACCTAACCATAGGCTGTTTTGACTTTTCCTTTGATACGCGTGCAATTAAGGCTCCCGCCTTCGCTTTTTCGGAGCGTGTCCGGCGGCAAAATTTCTTTTCCTATTATATCATAACCGGTTCACATTTTAAGACCGGTGAGAATAAAATGAACGAGCAAGGGGGATTTATAATGAAGAAAAAACATCCACAAAATCAAGCTTTTGACTTTGCCTTAGTAGAAAAGTGGCTGGAAACCTATTTTCTAGATCCTCTAACATCCTATTACGACCAAACACAGTTTCAAATTGACCTGTTCGAGACCGATCATGAGTGGATTGTTGAAGCGATATTAAATGATTATGAGATATCTGATATACGAGTATTTATCGAAGAAAAGAAACTAACGATTACGGCAATAAAACACCCCCCTTCCCGAACACATCATAAACGGTCACGTTCAATAGAGTTTCCGTTTTATATCAAAGAACAGGATATAACCGCTTCTTTTACTAATGGGGTATTAGAGGTTTTTATCTCTAAAACGAAAAAAGGGTCAGGGAAAAATAGATATATTACTTTACCTTAGTTTTAAGGTGAATTTTTTTCACGACAGGTTAACATAATATAATTATGTAATTGAAAAAGGCCCTCGTTTTTTGAGGGCTTTTGTTATTTGGTCTTGATAATATCAATCATTTCTTCTGTTTCAGGGAATTCCCCTGTTTCTTGCTTGGAATAGATTTTCTCCCCATTAACAGCGACTTCAAAAACGCCGCCTGAACTAGGAATCAATTCTAATTTAGTGATGTCCCGATTGAAATGGGTTAATAACTCTTCCGCGAAACTCGCGGCTTTTGGTGCGTAGTTTCATTGCATACAAAATTCTACAACAACATGGTAGTTTTTCACACCCTCACCCCCCTATTTTTCGAGTTTCCTATATCAGGATAGTAGAAATATTTTATCGTATCCCCTTTCATTCTGCAAATGTTCTGCATGATTCGTGCGGATTTGCACGGAAAGAGGTATACTATGATAATGGAGGTGGACATGTTGAGTGAACAAGAAAAAATTCGCTTAACCTCTTTTTCAACAAAAGCTGGTTGAGGCTGCAAAATTGGTCCTGAGGACCTGGCGCAAGTTTTGCGTCAATTACCGAAACAAGAACCTGTCCCTGAATTAATTGTAGGGCTTGATACATCCGATGATGCTGGGGTATATAAATTAACAGACTCCATTGCTCTGATACAAACAGTAGACTACTTTACTCCGATAGTCGACGACCCTTATATGTTTGGGCAAATTACCGCAGCTAATGCGTTAAGTGATG
Source organism: Neobacillus cucumis (assembly GCF_002860255.1). Classification (GTDB taxonomy): domain Bacteria; phylum Bacillota; class Bacilli; order Bacillales; family Cytobacillaceae; genus Neobacillus; species Neobacillus cucumis_A. Next base: position 66,192 of record NZ_PGVE01000012.1, on the reverse strand, counting down.
TGTATGCCATGGGCGGTCAACCAAAAACGGTTATGAATATTGTCGGCTTTCCTATTAAAAAGCTTGGGGCTGAAATGCTATCTGAAATACTTCGTGGGGCGGCTGATAAAGTAAAAGAAGCTGGGGCGATAACAGTAGGCGGTCATTCAATTGATGATCAAGAGCCAAAGTTTGGTTTGTCTGTCACGGGTATTGTTCATCCGGATAAGGTATGGAAGAATGTCGGCGCCAAACCGGGTGATGTGTTAGTATTAACCAAACCGATTGGGGTTGGTATTCTGACAACAGGTATTAAACGAAGTGCTGTAACTGCTGAGCAAGAGCAGCTGGTTACTGAAACCATGGCTATGCTCAATAAAACGGCTGCAGAAGTTTTAAGCAATTATCACCCGCACTCAGTCACTGATGTGACCGGCTTCGGATTGCTGGGGCATGGAAGTGAAATGGCGCGTGGTAGTGATGTAAGCTTTGAGCTATCTTTTAGTCAAGTTCCAATACTTGACGGAGCTGTTGAGTTAGCTGAAAAAGGCGTTGTGCCTGGTGGGTCAAAATCTAATCATAAATGGATTAGTGATGATACGGTTTATGAGGATATTTCTACTGAGGAGCAGCTTGTTTTATGTGATGCCATTACTTCAGGCGGTTTGCTTGTTTCAATCAGTGAAGAGGAAGCTAAAAGTTATGTAGAACAGCTGCATGCTAGAGGAATTGCTCAAGCGGCTATAGTAGGCAGCGTGACAGAGAAACAAGAAAAGCTAATTTATGTTAAAAGATAAACAGCGGAGCGTTTGCTTCGCTGTTTCTTTTCTAATTACTTTTTCTTTTTGATGTTCTCTATCATATCCTTCGTCATTCGATCTAAATCATATGCCCACGTAAAGCCCCATTCTTCCATAGCTGCACTAGCATCTATCGCATTGGGCCAGCTGTCGGCAATACTCTGCCGAACGGGATCTACATTATATGAAATCTCAAAACCAGGGATGTACCTAGCGATACTAGCCGCAATATCTTCGGGAGCTACACTCATTGCTGTGACATTAAAGGAATTGCGATGTTTGAACTTTAATGTATCCGCTTCCATCAAATCGATGATGGCGTTCAAGGCATCCGGCATGTACATCATGTCCAGATAGGTCCCTTTATCAATATAAGAAGTGTATTTTCCGTTTTTAACTGCTTCATAAAAGATTTCAACAGCATAGTCCGTTGTCCCTCCGCCTGGAAGGCAAACATTTGAGATTAAGCCGGGGAAACGTAATCCGCGCGTATCAACTCCATATTTATAAAAATAATAGTCGGCAAGCAATTCTCCGGCCACTTTATTGACCCCATACATTGTTGTTGGGCGCATAATTGTATCCTGTGGAGTATGGTTTTTAGGTGTTGACGGCCCGAAAGCGCCAATTGAGCTAGGGGTGAAAAATTGGGCCTTGAGTTCCCTCGCAGTTTCAAGAGCATTCATCAGCCCGCCCATATTCAAATGCCATGCAAAGACAGGTTTCGCTTCAGCTGTAGCAGAAAGTATGGCAGCTAAATGCATAATCGTATCAACCTTATACTTTTTGGCTGTCTCCATCATCCTGTTGAAATCAGTCACATCAACCGTTTCAAAAGGACCACTCTGAGCCGCTTCACTATTATCCTTTTTTATATCTGTAGCAATGACCTGATTCTCTCCGTAGACCTCTCTTAACTTTAATGTTAGCTCCGATCCAATCTGCCCTAATGCACCTGTGATTAAAATTCGCTTCATTGTGGTTTCTCCGTCCTCTTCACTAATGCTGATCTCTGTTTATATTTATGGATACGCTCCCTGATTGTACAGAGTGTCTATATGAACATTTAAATGACGCCCATTTCCTTGCCGACTTTTTTATAGATGGCAATCGCTTGATCAAGCATTTCTTTCGTATGGGCGGCTGTTGGCATATTTCGGACACGTCCAGTCCCTTGTGGTACGGTTGGGAACACAATTGCCTTTGCATAAACTCCTTCTTCATTAAGGCGTTTACTGAATTGCTGTGTAAGGCCTTCGTCTCCGATTATACATGGTGTAATAGGAGTCTCACTATGGCCGATATTAAACCCTAAATGTTTTAATTCCTTTTTAAGGTAATGCCCATTTTCCCATAGTTTCTTGTTAAGGTCAGAGCTCTCCATCAGAATTTCAATCGACCGTTTACTTGCAGCCACATCTGCTGGAGTTAATGAGGTGGAAAAAAGAAACGGGCGGCTCCGTACCTTTAACCAGTCAATCAGATTTTTCTTGCCGGCTACATAACCGCCCACAACGCCAATTGCTTTCGATAAGGTACCGATTTGAAAATCAATTTTATCTGAGAGCCCGAAATGCTTAACGGTTCCTGCACCTTCCCCAAGGACACCGGATCCATGAGCATCATCTACATAGGTGATTAAATCAAATTCTTCAGCAATCTTAACAATCTCCGGTAATCGCGCAATATCACCGTCCATTGAAAAAACGCCGTCCGTAATCACCATGATTTTGTTATACAGGCCAGATTCTTTGGCTTCTTGGGCTCTAGCACGTAAATCTTCCATATCGGAGTGCTTAAATCGGATGATTTTCGCCTTTGAGAGCCTGCAGCCATCAATAATGGAGGCGTGATTTAATTCATCTGAAAGTATGGCATCATTTCCATCCATGACAGCGGAAATAGCCGCCATATTACAATTGAACCCTGATTGGTAAGCAATAGCTGCCTCCGTATGCTTAAATTCAGCCAATTTCTTTTCTAGCTCGTCATGTAGTTTTAGCGTTCCGTTAATGGTACGAACAGCCCCTGCTCCGACTCCGTATTTATCAATCGCGTCCCTGGCCGCTTCTTTTAATCTTTTATCTGTTGCTAAACCTAAATAATTGTTAGAAGACAGATTAATTAATTCCTTACCATTGATACGAATAATGGGTCCATTTGGCCCCTCAAGTGGATCGATGACATTGTACAATCCTTTTTCCTTTAATTCTTCGAGATTTACCTTTAAAAAGGATTCTAAAATCGTGCTGGACATAAAATATTCCCCCTTATGAGTTGAAGAAAAAAAACAATTGTCCTCATGGAATGGACATAGAGAATCAGTTGAAATGTTGGTATGTAAGGGCTTTCTAATGTATACTTTATCATATATTTATATTTTTGTTCACTGCAAATGGACAATTTTATCTAACTTTTATTGGTACTAAGGATATTGCCTACAATATCTTATTCCTATAGTTGAATGAAATCATTTCTAATTTACAACTTTTTCGTTATAATACCTTTATATAATGTACACCGGCTTCATAGAAAGGATGTCTATCTTGTCAGTCATATCTTCATCCCTTTATTACCTTCTTATCGGTGCAGTGTTTATCTATATTTTTATTTATGCTTATGATTTCTTTTACGGTGAAAAACCAGAAAAACAAATAAAAAAGATACATAAACACTTTCGGAAAGAAACCATCGAAAAAATTGATCAATTAGAGATTGAACCGCGTAAATACACTTTGTATCAGGTCACCACAGAAAATGGCAAAAAAAAGGTGAAGGTAAAACCGGGTTATAAAATGGTGAATATCGTACCAAAAAAGGATCCTCATAAGAAGAAGCAGAAAAAAGGAACCGTATAATCATTCGGTTCCTTTTTTTAGTAGGTTTTCCTATTTAACACCCACATTGGTTATTTTGCCTGCAAAGCTATTAATCTTTTGAAGTGCTTCTTTATATTCTATTTCTAAGCGGTTGATAATATCGGCAGCGGATTCAATCCGGTCAATGACCCCCACCCCATGACCAGCAGACCAAATATCCTTCCAAGCCTTGGCGTTCGAATCCTTTTGCATATGATCGAAGTTCACTTGATCTTTCTTTACCAATTTATCAGGATCAAGTCCAGCTTTTTTGATACTAGGAATAAGCATATTTGCCCTCACCCCGGAGAAAGCATCCGTTAGGATTAAATCCTCCTGCGTTGCATCCACGAGCATGCTTCTGTAATCATCATTTGCCATACTTTCAGTTGCCGCGATAAAACGCGTCCCCATATAGGCAAGGTCGGCACCTGCGGCTTGAGCGGCTAAGATTCCTTTACCAGTTGAAATGGAACCGGCAAGAATGATAATGCCATCCCAAAATGAACGCACCATATCAACAAAGGCAAAACTATTGATTTGACCGGCATGCCCGCCTGCGCCGCTTGCTACAAGAATTAGACCGTCGGCCCCCGCTTCCGCAGCCTTTTTTGCAAATTTCAAATCGCTTACATCTGAAAAAACAAGTCCACCATATTCATGAACGATTTCGACCACATGCTTCGGACTTCCTAAGGAGGTAATCACTAATTGCGGCTTATACTTCTTTATTAAATCTAGTTCATCCTGCAGGCGGCTGTATGAACTATGTACTACCATGTTCATTGCCCATGGAGCAATCTTCCTATCAGGGTCTTTTTCTCTAGCCTCTCGAAGCTCATTATTTAACTGTTCCATCCATTGGTCTAAAACCTCGATGGGTCTCGCGTTTGGTGCAGGAAATGAGCCAATTACACCATTTAAACAGCACGTTTTAACAAGCTCCGTCCCGGAGACTAAAAACATCGGTGCAGAAATAACTGGTAATCGCAGCTGACTCCACCAGCTTTCAGGAATTGTCTTTTTCAAAAAAGCCCCTCCTTAGCGTTAGAATTTTCTGACTAAACATCTGTAATTTTATAGTAATCGAAAATGAATGACTATTCAATCATTGTTTTACTTATGGTGATAAATGCCCTAAAGTGGTTATAATTGACGAATAATAAGAAAAATTATTTAATGAATGTTCGTTTTTTACTGAAAAAGGATTGATTTCCTCTATTATCGTGCTATAATATGATTCATAAAGAATATAGTTTTCGCTCATATAATCGCGGGGATATGGCCCGCAAGTTTCTACCAGATTGCCGTTAACAATCTGACTATGAGTGGGTAATGTATTTGCCTAAGTGCTTTTTCTATTTATTATGGAAACGGAAAAGCCCAATGTTCATTGCCTCACTCAACTAATGTGTGGGCAATGAACATTGGGCTTTTTTTATTTTTCAAGGGGGATCTTTTACTATGAGATTACTAGAGGAAAAAATTATTTCGGAAGGAAGGGTACTTTCTGATCAGGTATTAAAAGTAGATTCGTTTCTCAACCATCAAATTGACCCTTCACTTATGAATGAAATTGGAAAAGAGTTTGCGGCACGATTTGTCAATGAAGGAATAACAAAAATCGTGACGATTGAATCTTCAGGTATCGCTCCTGCGATCATGGCTGGATTATATATGAACATTCCTGTTGTTTTCGCAAGAAAAAGAAAATCTTTAACTCTTACAGATGACTTATTAACTGCATCTGTCCATTCGTTTACAAAAAATGAAACAAACGAAATATCAATCGCTAAAAAGTATCTGGATTCAAACGATCGCGTCCTAATTATTGATGATTTCCTCGCAAATGGACAAGCCGCTCTTGGATTAGTTGAGATTGTCCAGCAAAGCGGTGCTCAGGTGATGGGAATCGGTATTGTGATTGAAAAGTCTTTTCAAAAGGGAACAGAAAAACTAAAGGAACTTGGGTTAAGGGTGGAATCATTAGCAAGGATTGCTTCCCTAACAAACGGAGAAGTTCAATTTATCAATGATAAAGTGGAGGAATTAGTCTAATGAAACAAAGTCCATGGAAAACAGCTTCTTTAGGAATTCAACACGTATTAGCAATGTACGCTGGTGCTGTCATCGTCCCGCTAATTATCGGTGGAGCCCTTCATTTTTCTAGTAAACAATTAGCTTATTTAGTATCGCTTGATATTTTAACAAGCGGGATCGCTACCCTGCTTCAGGTATGGCAAAATCGTTATTTTGGCATAGGTCTTCCGATTGTTCTCGGTTGTACATTTACAGCAGTTGGACCAATCATTGCCATCGGCGGACAGTATGGCTTGTCAGCGATCTATGGTTCGATATTAATATCAGGAATAATAGTTATACTAATTGCATCATTTTTTGGAAAGCTTGTCCGCTTCTTCCCGCCTGTTGTAACGGGTTCTGTCGTAACAATCATTGGACTCACCCTTATTCCTGTTGCAATGAATAACGTTGCAGGTGGCCAAGGAAGCCCTGATTTTGGTTCAGTCACAAATCTTTGCCTTGCTTTTGGTACGTTATTGTTTATCATCGTTCTCTATCGATTCTTTAAAGGCTTCATTCGTTCGATCTCTATTTTACTTGGATTGATTGCGGGTACCCTTGCCGCTGCCCTTTTAGGAAAGGTAAACTTTTCTGCAGTTGGTGAAGCATCATGGTTCCATATGGTTACTCCATTACACTTTGCTGTACCAACGTTTGAACTAGCACCAATTATTACAATGACATTAGTAGCGATTGTTAGTTTGATAGAATCATCTGGTGTATATTTTGCCTTAAGTGATATTACAGGCAGGAAATTAACTGAGCAGGATTTGGTAAAAGGATATCGCGCGGAAGGCCTTGCAAGTGTAATTGGCGCTCTTTTTAACTCTTTCCCTTATACTACTTACTCACAAAATGTTGGATTAGTTCAGTTTTCCGGAGTTAAGTCGAAGAATGTAATTTTCACAATGGCGGGAATCTTAATTTTCCTTGGATTTGTTCCTAAAATTGCTGCATTAACAACGGTCATCCCAACATCCGTCCTTGGCGGTGCAATGGTTGCAATGTTCGGAATGGTAATTGCCTCTGGAATTAAAATGCTAAGTAAAGTAGATTTTTCTTCTCAAGAAAACCTTTTAATTATTGCCTGCTCGGTTGCAGTCGGTCTTGGGGTTACAGCAGTACCTAATTTATTTGATGCCCTGCCAGAAAGTGTTAAAATTCTAACCAACAACGGAATTGTTGCCGGAAGTTTAACAGCGATTTTATTAAATATTATCTTTCATGTCGCGAAACCAAAGGAACAGACAACGACTAATACCAAACAGAGTGTGGCATAACATCAATATAAGGTATGGTGATTTTCACCATACCTCTTTTTTAAGTCAAAAAGCCATGCCAGTATGAAACAATTTTGTACTTTGGGTGCTTTTCCATAATTCAAATATATTTCCAAGCCATATACCTTTTAAATACTTAATAATTCACAGAGGTTTTAAATTGTTAATCTACAAATTCCCAAGAATTTGTGCTATCTTATCAAAAAAATTAGGTTATTTACATAATGTATGTTACAATTGGTCTACCATTTGATTTACTTTTTGTTTTCATGTGCCCTACTCATTTTGTGAGTGGGGTTTTTCTTTTGTTTATTTAATTAATAGCTCTGTTGTAACTGAATGCTGATTTCATTGTGTTTGAAAAATAAACGGTAAAATTCCGTTTAAGTTGGGAAATATCCATATTTCCTTAAAAATAAAGGAAGTTTTTTCGTTTATATTATCGAAATCTTTGGATTTTGTTTTATTTAGAGTAGTTAATCGGAATATCTACGCTTATATCTGCTTCTTAAGCTTCCTCTATAACATTAGCCGGAAATTCTTCGCCTATGAATTCTCATACCTACAAGAAAATCAACAATGAATAATAACAGATCCTAAATAAAAAAACAGACTCTAAAATAGAGTCCGTTTTAATTTGATGGCATATTAAGCTTTACGAACGTTAGAAGCTTGTGGTCCACGTTGACCTTGTTCAACGTCAAAAGTAACAGCTTGACCTTCATCTAAAGATTTGAAACCTTCGCCTTGGATTGCTGAGAAGTGAACGAATACATCGTCTCCGCCTTCGCGCTCGATGAATCCGAAACCTTTTTCTGCATTAAACCATTTTACTTTACCATTTTCCATTGTGTTTCCTCCTGCTGTGTGCTTCGCACACAATATGGTACTATCCTTGCACTCAGTGATCATCAAGACGAAAAGTTTAATCTTATACTATCCTTTACACCGAACAAAAATAATTCTTCTTAATCTTAGCATTTATCAACATAAATTGCAAGGACTCAAGTGATAAATCCACTACTTACTTATCTTAAATAAGTTTCTCATCTTAAGAAAAAAGAACAGAGCCAATCAATTAATGCATAAAAGCACTTAAAAACTAAAAAAATCAGACGGGGTTATGTTTAACTCCGTCTGATTGTATTTAGAATTCCAGATAAATCAATTTCACTTAAAGAATTACTTCCACTGCTTGTTGTAGTGGATTCTCCCTGATTACCTGAACCTGATCCTGAGATTGTCTTTGTGATAGATATCGGAGCAATTGTGACCGCGCCGCCAAAGTTTACAATTCCCCCTGAAATGGTGCCGATGGTAATTCCATCTTGATTGTATGCCGCCATACAAACACTCCTTCCCTCCTTTTTTCTATTATATGTACAAGTTGTATAGCATGTTTAAACGTCTTCATCAATCCTAATGAAAAATTAGATTAACTGTTGAAAATTTATCCCACACATTTGGAGATCGAACTTTATTTAATGATGTTTCTTTTCATTACTTGCAGAATAAAGGAACTGTTGTGTTAGTATGCCACGAACCTGATTTCTACGAAGATTGGGTAACAAAAGTTTGTAATGTCGAAGAATGGTCACAAATGACAGTTTAAGATAGTATTACTCGACCTCTGCCTAAAAGCAGAGGTTTTAATTTATAAAGTTAGATAATAAAAATAATTTTTGGTTTATCTATCTATATAATCTATTAGTTATTATAGAATAAATAGATTAAATGAATTTATTCGATTAATGACTTTCTTTATACTGAAATAGGCATAAGAATATTATTACTATGAGGTGCGGAAATTTATGAAGAAATGGTTATCTGTGTTATTATTAGCTATGCTCGTCTTTTCACTAGCTGCATGCGTCAGCCAACAAGATGATAAAGCTAGCGAATCAAAAAAAGAAACGACTAATACAAAGGAAGTTTTCAAAATTGGTGCGATACCTGACCAAAATGCGGCCGATCTTGATAAAGGGATGACGGCAGTAGCAAAATATCTTAGTGAAAAAACTGGGATGAAGGTAGAATTTGTTCCATCTGTTGACTATGCTGCACTTGTAACAGGATTCCAACGTGGAGAAATTCATATGGCATGGTTCGGCGGTTTAACTAGTGTCCAAGCGGTTAACCTTGTACCAGGTGCTGAAAGCTTCGCGCAAAGACCTAGAGATGCTGAATTCCACTCTGTATTCATTACTCAACCGAATTCAGGAATTACAAAGCTGGAGGATTTAAAAGGTAAATCCTTTACTTTTGGAAGCGAAAGCTCGACTTCAGGACATTTAATGCCACGTTATTTCCTAACAGAAGCTGGAATCGACCCTAATAAGGACTTTGATGGAAAACCAAACTTCTCTGGCTCACATGATACTACCTATAAATTAGTAGAATCTGGTGCGTTCAAAGCCGGCGCCTTAAACGAAGCCGTTTGGGAAGCTGCTGTAAAAGAAGGAAAAGTAGATTCCAATAAAGTGAAGGTATTCTATACTACTCCTGCTTTCTTTGACTATAACTGGACGATCAATAGCAATGTTGATGATGTCTTCGGAGACGGCGCTAAGAAAAAGGTAGAAGATGCGATTCTCTCAATTACAACAAATCAAAAAGAGATTACTGACTTCTTCCAAACAGATAAATTTATCGAAACAAAAAATGATAATTACAAAAAGATCCAAAAGGTAGCAAAAGAATTAAACATCATTAAGTAGTAGGTGTTATAGAAATGTCTTCAAAAAATATGATTGAAGCCAAAAATTTAACAAAACACTTTGAGAGGAAGATAGCCTTATCTTCCCTTTCTTTTACCATAAAACAAGGTGAATTAGTGGCCTTGATTGGACCAAGCGGAGCGGGTAAAACCACTCTGCTTAATTCTATTATTGGGCTTGTGCCAATTTCAGAGGGGGACCTTCTAATCGATGGGCAGCCCCTTATTGGTTATAAAAAAGGAAAAGTCTTAGCAAAAAAAGTTGGCGTTATTCGCCAGCAATTTGATTTAATTGGACCGCTTGCTGTAATTCATAATGTCCTTGCTGGAAAACTTGCTGAATGGGGTACCTTAAAATCACTTTTCTCTTTATTGGTTCCTCATGAGAAAGAGCTAGCGATGAAAGCGTTGGAACGTGTTGGACTTCATGAAAAAGCTTATGAAATTACCTCCCATTTATCAGGAGGTGAGCAGCAGCGTGTAGCCATGGCAAGGTTAATGGTTCAAAATCCGGAAATTATTTTAGCTGACGAGCCAGTTGCTTCTCTAGATCCCGCAAGAGCTGATGATATTTTAACCATGCTAACGAAATTAATAACCGAGGAAAAGCAAACCTTAATAACCAGTCTCCACTCCGTTGAATATGCGAGAAAGTATTTTACAAGGATCATTGCAATGAAAAACGGTGAGATATTCTTTGACTTACCGACGGCGCAAGTAACGGATGACCTTCTTGCTGAATTATACCAAATCAAAAGCGGTGGTATGGTATGAAATTAGCCCGCTTTTTTCGATTGCATAATCGCTTTTTACTCTCACTTCTCTTGATTGCTATTTTTGTATGGAGTCTCTTTTCTATTAAATGGAATGCGGATTTATTTCACTCCGGCGGAATTCCAACTCTGATACAAATATTTGAAGGCCTTTTTCATCCTGACCTCTCCCCTGATGTTCTCCTTCTGGGTCTGGAATCTTCATGGATTACATTAGCGTATGCCGTTGCTGGGATGTCGCTCGCCCTCCTTTATGCTTTTGTGGTTGGGATCCTTGCTTCAGGAGTATTGACTTCCTCAAAAATCTCTAAATTGGTGTCAAAAGTGTTTTTTAGAGGGATTTTAGGGTTTACTCGTTCCATACATGAACTCATTTGGGCATGGCTTTTTGTTGCGGCAGTTGGACTTTCCCCTTTCGCAGCAATATTTGCTCTCGCGATTCCCTATGGTGGAATTTTGGGCCGGATTTTTGCGGATATGCTTAATGATGTATCTGAAGAACCGATTAAAGCATTAATAACATCAGGAGCATCTAAGAGGCAAACACTTATTTATGGCTACCTCCCTTTAGTTTGGGCAGATATGATCAGTTACACCATGTATCGATTTGAATGTGCCATCCGTTCTTCGGCAATCATGAGCTTTATTGGTCTTGGAGGGTTAGGTTATCAAATTCAACTATCTTTACAGGATTTAAAATATGACCGGGTTTGGGCGTTTGTATTTTTTCTCATCGGACTTGTTATCTTTGTGGATTTATGGAGCAATTATGTCCGCCGGACCTTAACCGAGAGAAAGAAACAGCGTGGTTTTAGCTCTGGATGGAGATCTGTCTTTTTTACGCTAGTACTGATTATTGGCTCATGGGTTTATATTAATATCGGTGACAATGCCCAATTTTTTGAGCTCTTTTCGGATAGAAATATCGAAGCCGCGAAAAGGTTTTTCGGCGGACTAATAGGGATTGGCATTGACCACCCTGCCTTCCTCGATACTAAAAGCTGGTCAGATGCATTGAAACTCACGCTAGAAACGCTGGAAATGAGTATTATGGCGATTGGATTCGCAACAGTAACAGCTTTCTTAACGGTGATTCCTGCGGCACGCAACATCGCTAATGGAAAGTTAACTGGAATGAAAAAATGGTATAATTGGCCATTATTTGCTTTTGTACGACTTGCTTATATTTTTTCTAGGGCCGTTCCTGAACTAGTTTGGGCCATGATGATTATCTTTATTTTTAAACCGGGTCTTTTACCAGGAGCCATTGCTCTTGCTCTGCATAACTTCGGAATATTGGGTAAGCTGTGGGCTGAAGTAATTGAAGACATGGATTCGCGTCCCATTCGGAATTTGGCCACAGCAGGGGCCTCCAAAATGGAGTCTTTCTTTTATGGGATCCTGCCAATGGTTTTACCTAGATTTCTTACTTATATTCTTTATCGCTGGGAAGTCATCATGAGAACAACCATAGTGGTTGGATTTGTTGGAGCTGGTGGTTTGGGTATGGACTTTAAGCTCGCCATGAGTTATTTCAATTACACACAAATTACCTTGCTGCTCCTATGTTATATGATTCTTGTTCTGATTGCAGATTTTGCTTCTGAAAGTACAAGAAAAGTAGTTAAATAAGACAAAACACATCTTCGCGTTAAGATGTGTTTTTTTTTTCGCTGCATACGATTTCCAAGCAAGGAAATAATGGGATATAAATGCTTGTTTTAAAACATCTATTTCCTTTATCCTTAATTAGGGGGGTGAGAATGATGGAAACAAAGAAGGCTTTACCTATCTTGTTTCTTGTTATGTTTTTAGTAATGGTTGGTTTTGGAATCATTATTCCGGTTTTACCTTTTTATGCAAAGGAAATTGGTGCAAGTCCAACCGAACTCGGCTTGTTAATGTCCGTATACTCACTTATGCAGCTGATTTTCGCTCCGATTTGGGGGCAAGTATCAGACCGGATCGGGAGAAAGCCAGTGATGATGCTCGGTATTGCCGGTCTTGCTCTCTCCTTTTTTATTCAGGCCATCTCCACTCAATTATGGATGTTGTTTGTGGCAAGAATCATAGGAGGAATTTTATCTTCAGCCAATATGCCTACCGCTATGGCTTATGTGGCTGACATTACCACGGAGGAAAACCGAGGAAAAGGGATGGGGATTGTAGGAGCGGCAACAGGACTTGGCTTTGTTTTTGGTCCGGCAATAGGTGGGATTTTTTCGAAAATTAGCTTAAATATGCCCTTTTATCTGGCAAGTGGGTCTTCTTTTATTACGTTAATCCTTGTATTCATTTTATTGAAGGAATCAAAACAAAAAGGAAGCGAAACGGTTCAAAAAAGACCACCTTTCTGGAAAGCGCTTAATGGTGCCACCTCTATCCTGTTTTTCGTGCAGTTTTTAATTTCTCTCTCGCTGTCTGGTCTTGAAGCAACGTTTGCTTATTTTGCAGCTAAAAAAGCCGGTTTAGATTCAATCCAGCTAGGGATTATTTTTATGATAATGGGCTTCGGCAGTGCCCTGGTTCAAGGTGGGTTGGTTGGCAGATTAACAAAAAAATATGGTGAGAATTCCGTTATTCAAGGCGGTATGATCGTCTCGGCCATTGGGTTTGGATTAATTTTGCTTGTACATAGTTTTACAACGGCTGCGATCTTTTTAACCATTTTTGGTTTAGGGAATGGTGTAATCCGTCCAAGTGTCTCGTCTTTACTGACAAAGACTTCTTCAGCTGGTCATGGGCACTCAACTGGCTTATTATCTTCGTTTGATTCATTAGGCAGGATTATTGGCCCGACACTGGGGGGTTGGTTATATTCGATAACCATAGGCCTTCCTTATATTTCTGGTGCTGTTATAACGATTGCCGCTTTTGTTTTATTTCTTCTCTTCCGTCCTCAGGTAAATCTTGTTAAACTATCCAATCGCTAATTTTAAGGCATATGTTTCTTGGACATGCATAAAATGGGTTTGAGGATTCTGGTAGAAATGAGGAGCATGGACATGAAAAGAAAAACCTATTTCAGTGTTTTTTTCGTTGTGATTCTCTTAGGCTTTTCGGCTTATCTTGATTCACCCTACTCATTCTTAAATAAAGACTATGCCTATTCGAACGAGCAACCTGTTCAAGCACTGCCAGCTGCGGTGGAACCATCAACGGATGTACCGGATACCGAAGAGAGACTCGTCAAACGAGAAAAGAAAGATGGTTTTATCCTAGAAACGTACGAGGAATATGAAGTTTTCAAAGATAAAGACGGTCATATTTTAAAAAGTGAACCAACTGGACAAACGGATACCCTTAAGTATTGGGACTATAGCAAAAGTAAAGGAATAAGTAAAGACCGCTAGATGATAGCGGTCTTTACTTATTAGTCCTTGTACATTTCATTTTGTAGGATAATAACATTTTCGTTATAGGTATGGGCAATGTGTTTGGTGTTTTCAACTAACCTATAAATATTATCACAACATTGTTTGGCCCCATTTACTAACAACGGTACACCAATAAAATCTATCTTCAAACCTCTCGAAAAAAATCCCCCAAGAGACATAGTCAATGGAACGGTTGGTGAGGTATTAGAGAAAATAATTTTTTCTTTAAAATGAAATTTTTCTTGCAGCATTAAAGCCATTTCTTTCAATGCAGGTACTACAAGTTTATCCCTTTTCCGTCCAATCGTATAAACTAAGTTCCCCTCTTCATCTTTACCATGATATATTAGCCTTCCGAATTGTTCTTTTGTCAGCTTATTAAAATAGTTTATATTCAATATTTCGTCTGTAGTCAGTTTTCTTTCAGATTGAGGTAATTGTTTTAAATGATAGGCTGCTGCCATAGAAGTAGTATGTGTACCGCCGTAATCATTATAAATGTATATCATGGGAGATCATCCTTAAATAATTATATACAGTTATTATAGGCTTTTATTTCCTTTTTATACTGAGGTAAAAAAAGATCCCCTTATTAAGGCGATCCTTTTAAAAAATTTACTTTTTCTTACCGGGGGTTACTTTTTGAGCTTTATTGATCGCAGCTTTTGCTTTTGCATCTTGTGAGACTTGTTGTCCATGATTCGTTGTCGCTGTAGTTGTTGGCGAGGTTGTCGATGCAGTCGTTGTAGTTGTCTTCGTGCTGGTGGCACCTGTAGTAGTTGGTTTCGTACTTTGTGTCATAGGTGCAGTTGTTTTCTGATTTTGCGTGGTTGTAGCTACGGATGCTGTCGGTTTACTTGAAGATGATGTAACAATTACAGTTGTGGTATTCTTTTGAATTTGAGTCGCAGTGTTTTTACTCTTTGCTTGTTGCGTAACTGGCTTATTTAGTACCGTGGTTTTCACGGTGTTTGTTTCTGTTACAGGTTTTTGTTCTACTACTGTATTTTTTGCAGTAGTTATTTCATCTGCTGTTTTTGATGATTGATTTATATTTTTTTCTGTTGAGTCGATCTGAACAGCTGTTTTTTGTTCATCGGAAATAGGCAGATTATTTGGTTGAGTTAGTTGTTTAATAGATTGATCAGCTAACAAATTGTTGGTGAGAGAAAACGTAACGGAACCTACCAATACCATGGTTAGGGCTCCAATGGCTCTTTTGTTCATATTTTTCCCCTTTTGTCTTTTTATTCAGGATTGTAATACAAATTTCGCCAAATCCTTAATTGTTTATGGGGGTATACTTCTAGTTTTTTTGTGTTAATAAAGTGTATAAAAACCAAGAATTGACACAAGTACCATTAAGTAATGAAAAAAACATTTCAACCTACCCCCAAAATCCATTAATGACTACCTAACCTTTTGTTGGTAGTCTTTTTTTGTCGAAAAAACTTAGAAAATGTAACCTTTAAATTAGGGATAAACTTATATTCTAAAATTTAACAATACATCACAACGCCACACATATAAGGAGGAATATTGTGCATCGAATTTTTAGGTGGGTTGTTCGATCCTTTTTTGCACCTGTCACTGGTAATAGAGGTGCCATTGCGAGTTCACTAGGATTT
This sequence comes from Neobacillus cucumis, assembly GCF_002860255.1. GTDB lineage: Bacteria > Bacillota > Bacilli > Bacillales > Cytobacillaceae > Neobacillus > Neobacillus cucumis_A. The sequence continues at coordinate 50,699 of NZ_PGVE01000012.1, read as the reverse complement.
TTCCTGGCCTTTTTGCCCATATATAGTGTTAGAATTCCATTATTACTTGTTCTTTCACTTTTGTTCCGTCTTAATCTAATCGCCATATTCCTTGGAATGTTAATCACTCTTTTTATTCCTAACATTCGAGATTTACCTTTAGTTCATTTACCTTTATTAGAAGGATATAATTTAACACCAGTCTTGGGTGGATTCATTGGGCTAGTATGTTATTTTATCTTTCATTGGTTTTACAATTTAGGGCTTAAAAAAATGGATCGTAATCAAGATCATGTTTTTCTTGATCCTGCTAAAAGACGCTGGTCGATTTTTAAACGTATGACTGCAGGCTTTACTCTATTAATTGTATTAGTATCATTTATTTTTATTGAAAGTCTAAACACTGATCCAGTGTTTCCTAGCCTTCAATTAAATAACAGCAAAGCAACGAGCAGGATTGAACCAATTAATCAAAGTTTCACTGAGGAACAGCTTGCATCACAGCTGCAAAAAACGTATCCATCCCCTCTTATTCAAAAAAATGAGGGTCTAGAAAACAAAATAACTAGTAAACAAGAAGTCTACGGTTTTTACGTCAATTGGGATGAGAACAGTAAAACTTCTTTTAAAAATAATATTAATTCTATTACAACCCTAGTGCCGGAGTGGCTGCAGCTTACTACTGACCTAACCTTTAATGCCAGCACAGATCCGTCTATTATTAAAGAGGCAAAAGCGCACCAAATCAAAATCCTCCCAGTTGTTAATAACTTTATTAATAATAAATGGGATGCAGAAACTCTTCATCGGTTGTTTACTACTCCCGGTGCAGAAGATTCTTTTATTAAAAATATGCTGACTTATGTGAGAACAAATGACTTTGCAGGTATCAATATAGACTTTGAGAATATCAATCCAAATGATAAAGCGAATTTAACTAAATTTATAAATAAAGTTTCAAAGCAATTTCATCAACATGGTCTCTTGGTTTCGATTGATGTCCCGCCAAATAACACCACTTTTGATTATACTTCTTTAGCAAAAGATGTAGACCGGATGTTTGTCATGTTATATGACCAGCATAATTCCTTGAGTAAACCTGGACCAGTCGCACCTTTAGATTGGGTCAAAGAGAGCCTAAAGCAGCTCAATATTCCTTCTGAAAAATTAATTGTGAGTTTGGGAAGTTATGGTTATGACTGGGAAGAAAACGGCAAGGAAGCTGCTAAAACGGTTACCTTCGGAGATATTATGAATCTCGGAATAGGTACCAATCTCAAAATCCAGTGGAATAAACAAGTAGGCAACCCTTATTTGCGATATAAAATAAACGGAAAAAACCACATTGTTTGGTTTTTAGATGCTGCAACATTTTATAATCAAATGAAGACTGCCATAGCTAGTGGTTCAAGAGGAATCGCGGTCTGGCGTCTAGGTTCTGAAGACCCTTCTATTTGGAAGTATATGAATAAACCAAAGGCAATGGATCAACCATCTAATGCCCTTAAAACGATCATAAGTCCGGATCCTGTTCACTATTCAGGTGCAGGTGAAATTTTAACAGTTGTATCTCAATCAGAAAAAGGTAAAAGGGCCATTCAAATGGATTCACAAGGCCTGATTCAAAATGAATCCTATAGTAAATTACCTAAGCCCTTTGAAGTGGTTCGTTATGGAAAACCAAAAAAGAAAGAAATCGTCCTTACTTTTGACGATGGACCGGATTCTATCTATACCCCGCAAATATTGGACATTTTGGACAAGTATCATATAAAAGGATCTTTCTTTATTGTTGGAGAGAATGCCGTTCAGCATCCAAGTTTAATTAAAAGAATGATTAATGAGGGTCATGAAGTCGGCAGCCATACCTTTACCCATCCTGATGTGGCATCTACCGCACCATGGCAAACAAAACTGGAGTTAAATGCTAATCAAAGGTTATTTGAAGAAATTACTGGACGTTCCATGACCCTTTTCCGTCCGCCGTATGTGGCCGATGCGGAACCGAGCACAAAAAGCGAACTGCTTCCTATCATGCGTGCACAAGATATGGGATATACCATGGTAGGTGAATTAATTGACACGGACGACTGGCAAAGACCTTCTAGTAATCAAATTGTAAAGCGGGTATTAGAACAGCTGCCAAAGGGAAATGTGATTTTGTTCCACGATTCAGGAGGTGACCGTTCTAACACGGTAAAGGCTTTGCCGATCATAATAAAAGAACTTAAGAAGCGTGGCTATACCTTTACAACCATTGGCAATCTGGTTGGAAAAACAAATGGACAAATAATGCCTTCTGCCAAGCAGGACAACCCTTATTTGGTCTATGATAAAGCTATTTTTAAGCTCATGCAGGGTTGGAGTTATGGATTAACCATCCTTTTCTACTCAGCAATTATCCTAGGAATCTTGCGTCTTTTGATCTTTATCTTCCTTTCTAGAAAACAGGTAAAAGAGTATAAAGAGACTGTGATTGACCCTGCGTTTACACCTTTTGTTAGTGTTGTGATTGCTGCCTATAACGAGGAAAAAGTAATTTGCAAAACGGTTGATTCTATTCTTTCCAGTGACTATCCTTCTTTTGAAGTACTGGTTATTGACGATGGTTCAAAGGACGATACGGCTATGGTTGTTCAAAACACTTATGAAAAACATCCCTTCGTTCGATTAATTAAAAAAGCAAATGGCGGAAAGTCTTCCGCAGTGAATCTTGGTTTTAAAGAAGCAAAAGGAAAAATCGTTGTTGCTCTTGATGCTGATACACTCATTGCGGAGAATGCCATCTCTTTGCTAGTTAACCATTTTAGAAATAATAAGGTGGCTGCAGTTTCTGGAAATGTGAAAGTCGGCAATAAGGGGAACCTCCTTACAAACTGGCAGCATATCGAATATGTGACAGGCTTTAACCTTGAAAGAAGAGCTTTCGCCGCTCTCAATTGCATTACAGTGGTACCGGGTGCAATTGGTGCATGGAGAAAGACAGATGTAGAAGAAGCAGGATACTTTCAAGAGGATACACTGGCGGAGGATACCGATATTACTCTCACTCTTTTACGCCAAGGAAAAAAGATTGAATTTGAGGAAAAAGCTTTCGCCTTTACAGAAGTGCCTGAAGATATAAAAAGTCTGTCAAAACAGAGGTACCGATGGGTTTATGGTACATTACAATGCTTATGGAAACATCGAGAGGCCTTATTTAATAAAAAACATAACTCATTGGGTTTTGTGGGTCTTCCAAACATGTGGATCTTCCAGTATATCTATCAAACAATATCGCCTATTGCAGACCTATTGTTTATTATTGCCCTATTTAACGGGCATCCGGGAAAAGCAGTAATTGGCTTTATCCTATTTTACCTGCTTGATTTCGTTACTTCCCTTTATGCGTTTCGGTTGGAGAAGGAAAGCCCTAAACCACTGGTTTCCTTGTTTTTACAACGGATCTTGTATAAGCAGCTTATGACGTATGTGGTGATCAAATCTATTTTCTCTGCAATAAAAGGAGTAACCGTTGGTTGGAATAAATTAAAACGAAAAGGAAATGTAACACAGGAAACCTATATGGTGAATGTTAAGGAAAATATGTAAAGGAATGTACGAAAAAAGGTCTTTCCCATTTGGGAAGACCTTTTTCCTTTATACTCTATTAAAAGATACGTCTATTAATCACTGTGCATTGTCTTGCACCTCTGCGGATTAAACGACGTGCCTCAGCTACAGAGATTGTGACAAGAACAGCATCATCTGTATTGTTCTCTACATCAAACAAAGCAAATGCCTCACCATTTAAAATCAATACACATACGAAAGTCACATCTAAATTATCAGATGTTGGAATTTGATTTGTTACTTGGCAACGCATCGCTCCTGCATTTAATAAAGCATTAGCTTCTCTTCTGGAGATACGTATGAACACATATTCCTCGATATCAACATTTCCTGCTTCTGCTTCAATTTCCGCTACTAAAAAAAAGCCATTTCTTCTGGTTTGAAGAATACAATGAGCTCCAAGAGAAATTGGATCTTCAGGATTCATAATGATCACCCCCTATTTGTATTAGATTCGAATACTAAAGGGATGGTGTGGACAAGTATAATAGGATATTGTTTAAGAGGGAATAAATTTTTTTAAAAATAAAAAAAGCAGCAATAAAACTAATTGCTGCTCCTTCTGTATTAAATGTATAAAGAAAACATCATTCCTATATATAATACTACAATAAAGCATAGCCCCATAAATACACCTAATAATGGTTTTACTTTTTTAAAACTTATCAAAATCATGATTAAAAAATGAATGGAAATCACAATCAGCAATACTGATTGGAAATTCGTAAGGAAATGAGTATTCAAAGTAGTGGTGATGTTTTTTCCTAATAACCACTCAACCCATCTGGATGGACCTTCGGATTTAAGCGTAAATTCAATTTCATGTGGTGGTGATAATGTACCCATGACAGCAGTTATATAAAAAATAATGAATAAAAAAATACTTTCTCCCCTTATCCAAGGAAGGGGATTAAAAGAGTGTATAAGGATGGTTTTCCTTACCAAAATACCATTGATAATAGCGAAAACTAAAACCGGTAAAATACTAATATGCTTAAGCAACAGCATCTGCCCATATGGCAATACCCATGCCTTTACATAATCCTTAGGTTCTACCATAAAAACCATAAGAATAAAGCCGCTTATGAATATGATGATTAGGCTGACTAATGCCAACGGTGTAAACCAACGTAAAAATTTTCCCCAATCGGTGTTCTCTTTTGATAACCAAGCAACATGTATTAAGATACCTGTCCATAATGTAACTAAAAGAAAATGAAGGCTGTGTGAAATCAAGCCAGTCCAAAAAGAAAGTGACGCCACATGGCTTGAATACCCTACACCTAATATCATTAATAATATTAATAATGCCTGTAAATATTTTGAGGCATTTAATTGAAGTGCCATCCATAAGAATGTAGCCAAAAATCCAATGAAAATCCAAGCCTTTCCCACTTGGAAATCTATGAATACAGTCCGAATAGCTAAACCTAGACCTACACCATCTTTAAAATAGTAAATGGTTTGTAGAATTGGACCCAACGTAAAAATAATGATTCCGAGTGTCGATAGCAACAAAAACGGTTTTGCAATCTTGCTTTTTGGCTTTCTGTCTTCAGGGACAAATTGCAAAGCAATATGTCCTACTAAAATAGAGTATAAAAAATAATTTCCAAACTCAAAAAAAGGTATGACATATCCCATGACTAACGCTTCCTTCTAAATAATAGAAACGCTCCGATAAGTAAAATGATCACAATCGCCAGGGTGATCACCGTTTTAAGACTTGAAGATTGAGATTGTTCATTGCTGGATTGTTTTGGTTTTGGTGTCTCTTTTTTTGATTCTTCTTGTTTGGATTTCGTTTCAGACTGCTTGGTAGTAGTATTTGGTGCAGCGGCTATTTTATTAACTTGAAATAAAATTTCACCAGATAAAGGATGGCCATCTTCACCAGCAATGTTCCATTGAACAGTATAGTCACCGTTTTCTAATGGGGAGGAAAGTGTTCCAATTAACTGATTCTCTTTTGGTGTAACGCTGACAAAAGAGATTTCTTGTCCTTCTTTTAGTAATTTCATTGTACTTAACGATTCAATTTTCCCTTCATATGTAAGAACGATTTCTTTTAAATCTTCCTTAACAATTGTACCGTTTGCTGGATTAGAACCGGTTAGTTCCGTATGAGCACTTACGATTGTCGGAATGAACAATAATGTGCAGATTAATAGAAATAATAGTTTTTTCATTTTTTCTCTCCTAAATTCTATCTTATATTTTTAAACCAAATCCCCTTACTCACTACATTGTAGTGTAATAATAGGCAAATGAAAACATTTCTCAGCGATTAAATTTACAAAAGTTTGCTCGACGCAAAACACCGAATCATGACAAGATTCGGTGTTTTATAAAAACTATTTAGTAGTCTCTTTTAATTCTGATAAAGCATCAGTAAGTTTATTATTTAATCCAGCTAATGCCTCTTTATCAAGAGTTTCCGCTTCTGAACCAGCAATAGTTGGGTCAAGATAGGTTTCAATTTTTTCATACAGTTCCTTGTTATCTTTTTTTACATCGTCTTCAAATGAGGACCATTGATCCTCTAATTTAGGTCCAACCTCTTTTACCTTTGCTTGGTCCCCACTATCAATTGCCTTTGATAACTGTTCCGTCGTGTCTAGCATCGTATTTACTCCATCACTCACCTTACTATCCGTTGAACCACATCCAGCAAGTAATAAAGTACCCCCAAGACCGATTGATAAAACAAAAGATGTAATTTTTTTCATGTCTATTTCCCGCTTTCTTTATAAGTTATTGTTAGCTGTAATAAGTTTTTTATTTTTAATATTTTTATATAAAATAATAATAATTGCTGCGAAAACCAAAGCGATTTGTGGAATTGTACTTTCCCATGAAGGGTATAGTGCAAAAAATCCTATACTTGGAATAGCTTCTGCGTTAGAAGTTGGGATTAAACCAGCTAACTGCAGGCTGTGAATCCCCATTCCAGTAAACTTAATGCAGAGATAGAATACAATAATACTTGAAACCATAAAAAACGGACGCAGTGGCAGTTTCAAGCCAACAAAAACCATTAAATAAGCAAGTACTCCCAGAATGGCTGCTCCAATTAGAAAACCGAATAATAAAGATTGAAGTTTTATTTGACTGGCCATACCAATATAAAACAAAACAGTTTCTGTTCCTTCGCGGAATACGGCAAGGAACGCAAGTATTCCTAGGGATACAAGTTTGCCAGTAGTTAATGCGGTTTGACTTTTTTCCCGGATATACCTGTTCCAATCAGCGATATTAGACTGACTATGAAGCCAATAGCTCATATATAATAACATGACAGCAGCAAATACCCCTGTCCAGCCACCTATAAGGGCATTATTATTTCCAAAAGCTCCAGAGGAAATGACAAACTTTACAATCACGGCAAGGATGATACTTACCCCTAGTCCTGCTAATACACCAGTCCAAATCCAACCTCGTCCTCTGGACTCTCCGGATTTTTTTACAAAGGACATTAAAGCAATCACAACTAGCAGTGCTTCTAATCCTTCACGAATTAAAATCATAGCCGCATCCCACATAGTGTACTCTGATTTAGCAGCAAGGGGAGTCAGGTATTTAACCATATTATCAATCGTTTTATCTGCCTGTTGATAATTTGGAGGATTGTTACTCAGCATGGCTTGAACAGCAACCAAATCTCTTTCGGAATCACTATATACAGAAGCAGATTGTGCAACTACTGTTCCTTCAACACTCAACCAGCTGTCGCTTGCTTCCTTAATACCCTCAAGGGCTTCTTGTCGATTATTTTCTTTAATCTCTTTTTTCGTTTTTTGAAGAATTAAGATAAAATCATCCAAGGATATATCTTTTTCCTTAAATCCCTCTTCCTTTGGATATCCTCCATTAATAAATTTTTCATTTACGGTCTTTAATCCTTGTAAGGACTGGATTACTTGCTCCGGCTTATTTACGGTAAAGGCATAGACCACTTTACCCATATTTGACTCGATGTCACGATAAGCAGTTGCTGAATCAGCCTTTATTCCTTCTTCAATTTCACGCCAAGTTTTATTAAATAGATCATATTGTTTCTGAGCTTCAGAAAGATTCCCATTTGAAGCAGCGTTTAATGCTTGATCTATAGCTGTCTCGGCAGTTTTTAATTCTGTACTGGAACTTTCAGCAGCGAAGACAGGCTTATGTATGATCAATCCTATGATTAATAGAATGATAGAAACTTTTAAAAGCAGCTGTTTACCCATGTGATCCCCCTGTTGTACCTATTATTTTAAATGATAATGAATTTCAATCCCGTATAGATCGATTGTATTTCTATTGAGAATGATTGTCAATGTCAATTTTTTGAACGATTTAGTTAAATTTAATTTTTTACCTATTATTTTTACCTAATCCCCCCTACCGCTTATTCATAGAATAAATAAACGAAGTAAAGGAGAATGATAAAATGTCTACCAGTGAATCAAAAAAATCCTTTGACTATATTATTGTCGGGACTGGTCCTGCGGGTGCCGTAATTGCTAAAACTCTGACCGATGATAAAAAAACGTCGGTTCTAGTCATAGAAGCCGGGCAAAATAATGATAATGATTTACCTATTAAAGACTCTAGGTATGCACCAGAATTGGAAGAAAAATTCTTTCCACAATACTTTTGGCAAGGAGAAGGTGTTCCACAAGAAGCATTAGATGAACGCTCTTTTGAATGGACAACCGGACGCCTTTCTGGGGGAGGCTCTTCCATTAATGGAGAGCAATATGTTAGACCTACTCCTGCTGTGTTAAAAGAATGGGAAAGACTTTTAGGTCCTATGTGGTCCCCTCATGAAGCTATTGAAACCTTTAAAATGCTCGAAGATTTTCATGGTGACACAAATGGACCAGAATATCATGGTGTTAAAGGTCGATTAAATATAAGACAAACTCCAGATAGTCCACCTAAGGTATCAAAGAAATTCGTCAAAGCAATGGAACAAGCTACAGGCTTTAAGCGAATCCTTGATTATAATGACCCAAGAACTCCCCTTGGACCGTTTACTCGCTGGCAACTATTTCAGAAAAAGAATGGTCACCGGGAGAGTTCTTCCACAGCCTTTTTTTCACAGGATATTATGACTTCGGATGGATTTGGTGTGAACGGACGGCAATTAAGAGTGCTTTATGAATCCACTGCTCTTCGAATCCTTTTTGAGGGGAATACGGCGGTTGGAGTAGAAGTTTTAATGGAAGGAAAAATGGAACGAGTATTTGCCCGTAAAAAGGTCATCATTTCTGCAGGAATAAATAGCACTCAACTATTAATGGTATCAGGGATTGGCCCTGCTGAGGAGCTTGGTAAAGTAGGTATACCGGTGATTTTTGATAATCCCAATGTCGGTCGATTTTTAACCAATCATACCTTAAATACTGCTGTTTTCTCTATGAATCAAAAAGACATTTCTGAACTAAGCAAACACCCATTTTCCCTTTATACGGGAGGTGCCTTTTTGCCCCATCCACTTGATGAAAATCAAGGACAACGTCGTGGTGTCCAACTGATAGGGTTCGTTTCTGAGGGTAAATTTATTATAGCAATATTATATTTACAACCAAAAAGCAGAGGAACAATCCAACTGCAAAGCAAGGATCCTTTAAAAATTGTATTAGCAGATGAAGGATTTCTTGATAATAACGAGGATTTAGAATCTGTTAAAGCTATATATAAAACATATATTAAGAAGATAGCAATAAAGCTAGCAAAAGTAGACCCATCTTATAGTCTTGTAGAGCCATCAATAGAAACGATATGTAATGATGATAAACTTGAAGAATTTATAAAAGAAAACTTTGGTCATAATCATCATCAACAAAGTGCCCTTCGCATGGCCCCTCTTAATCAAGGAGGAGTGGTCGACCATTTTGCAAGAGTTTATGGAGTTAATAATTTGCTAGTGGCCGATGCATCGATTATACCTTTTACTGTTGATGGAAACACATCTGCTGCGTCATACCTAATTGGATATACGATTGCTCAGCAACTATCTAGATAACGATCAAATGGATTTTGGGGATAATAACGAATCCGATTCGAATGTAATGGGAACTATGATGAACATGACTAGAAGTAATACAAATACTTCAAGCGGAAATGTGGCTGGTGTGAATGCAACAACATGCCAGGAACTTGCAGATATTATTGGTGGAATGGTTGTGGTTGCGACGCCTGTTTGCGTTGTCCAACGCCTTCGCAATATTAAAGCTACTATATTAAACCGTCGCACTCGTTCTCCACTTTCCCTGCCATTTGCCCTTTCCTTTGAAAATAATAGAAATGGAAGAACTCTTAACCTTGGTGAGACAGTTATCCTTCAAAGAGAAATTAATCCGTTTCTTTCTGCTTTAAGAAGAAGAGGTATAACCGTTACTGCTGTCCACAACCATTGGCTATTTGATGAGCCACGCTTAATGTACATGCATTGGGAAAATGTTGGCGATCCATTTGAATTTGCTAGAAATAGTATTGAAGCAGCAAGAGAAGCAGGTTTATTTTAGATAGGACAAGCCTCCGGTGTATGTTGAAATTTCATCGGAGACTTTTTTTTATTAGTTTTCAAAATGTTAAAATGCAGCTTCAGATATTCAACCAATAAAATGGACACCACAACGATAATAGCCCCCATCCATTGCTTGTATTAATTACTTGGTCCATAATTGGCAAATAATTTCTTATTGCCAATTTCTTTAAGTCCGGCACGAATCAGCAGGAAAACGACTACCCATGAAGAAATCGTCAAGAAGATCTGTCCTAACGGAAACATTCCGAGTATCGGAGTATCCCATAGAGCATGCATCAAAATTACCAGCATAAAAACGCGCAGGAATTTGAATTTCACTAACATGCCGATTCTAAATGGTTGGTCCCCTTGGACCCTGCAGAATGCTGCCCCTGTTAAAGCAGCCCAGGCGACATGGCCTCCCGGAGCTAAAACACCGCGCCATAGAATGGTTATATATAAATTTTGGGCATCGCCTGACATCAGTGCTCTTAATGCATAACCCGCTGTTTCAAAAGCTGCAAACCCTGCTCCGACAGCAGCTCCTATAAGAAGTCCATTTAGAATATACCTGTATTTACGGTAACGAACGAAAGTGATAACAGTTATAGCTTTGGCGAGCTCTTCAACAATCCCGATCGTAATGGGGTTGATATTATGCCTTAAAATATTGAAAAACACTAAGGCTACTAACATGGAAAGGATTCCGCCAATAAACACGATATAAATAATTCGATAAAAGGCAATATTTTGCGGAGCGTTCATTTCCCAGAAGAATATTAACGTTGTCAACGGAACAGCAAAGGCACCAACAATGATAAGGCCAGGTATAAAGTTTACATTCTTAAAATAGTCAACGCCTATGTACAAACCTGTGAAAGCAAGAAGTGCAAAGATAAACACCCTTGCAAAAAGCCAAGGTTTAGGCCATGTTTCTTTTACTTCTGTAATTTTGGGTGTGGTAAGTGCCGTTCCAACGATGAAAAGTCGCTCAGCTTCTAGCTCACTGTGATTTTTGAAAACACGAGAAAAGATGTTTTGAAATTTGGGTTCAATGGAGCGCTCAACCCTCGGAACCATATCCACATAATGGGCAAACTCATAAAAAAGGCTGTTATCGTCTTCTTGTGTGTTGTTTTTGACAAACTTTTCACCGCAGCTTAAACAGAATTTCACTCCATCTGGATTTGTGTAGACACATTGCGGACATTTCATATAACTTCACCCCTTTTGGTTTAGTCTTAGTTAATTTAACCAATTAATACAAAAAAACAGATGAATTTTAATCATCTGTTTTTAAGATATAAACCAAATTAAATTAATTCTAATGGTCGTAACCTTGCTTCAATCTCGCTTCGTTTTGGTTCTAAAAATGGAGGCAGCGCCAGTTTTTGCCCCATTGTTTCCATTGGTTCATCCATCGCGAAACCTGGAGTATCTGTTGAAAGTTCAAAGAGAATACCATTTGGCTCTCTAAAATATAACGCTTTAAAATAATATCTTTCTACCTTACCTGAGCTAGCGATCCGATATTGCTTTAACCGCTGGGCCCATTGATTGTACTCCTCCTCATTTGGTACACGGAAGGCCACATGATGGACGCCGCCACGTCCAATCCGCGCACGAGGCAAATCAGGTCTTGGCTCGATATGGACTTCCGCTCCACTTCCACCTTCACCTGTTGCATAAACCTGAATATCTGGGTGATCTCCTTCGAGAGAAGGATAGGAACCTACATATCGAAATCCCATTACTTCTGTTAGAATGCCGATCGTTGGTTCTGCGATACTGACAGTAAGTGTCACAGGACCTAATCCAATAATCGAATGTTCAAGAGGTATGTCCTCGCGTTTCCAAGGAATACCTGCTTTGACACCACTTTCCCCGTTATCAGCAGTTAGAATTAAACGAGTTCCTTCAAAGTCACGAAAGGCTAAGGTATCACGCCCAGCTCTTTTCTGAATAGGATCGTAATTGATTCCAAACTGTTCAAACCGCTTTTCCCAAAAGAAGAGTGAATCCGTTGTTTTAACCCTTAAAGAAACCGTTGAAATATCTGTTGTTCCCCTGTATGAATGGCCTAGTCCGGGGATATCAAAAAATGTTACTTCTGTTCCGGGGTTTCCCTCAGCATCCGCATAGAAAAGATGATAGGACTCTGTATTATCTTGATTAACGGTTTTTTTAACTAATCTCATTCCCAAAATTTTGGTGAAGAATTCATAATTTTTCTCAGCTTTGCCTGTCAAGATAGATACATGATGTAATCCTAATAATTCCATTTAAAAACCCTCCCTTAACCGACTATTTCCTTATACCACTGGGCAGCTGCTTCTACCTCTTCTCTGGTTAATTGATGTCCTCGGTTTTCCCAGTGAAGTTCTGCAGATGCGTTCGCTTGTTGAAGTAAAGATTGTAATTCTTTTGATTCTAATGGTGAACAAATTGGATCATTCGTACCTGCGGCTATAAAGACGCTTTTTCCTGTTAAATCAGGCAGTTCGATTCCTTTTCTAGGCACCATAGGATGATGAAGGATTGCGCCCTTTAAAGCGTTTTTATAATGAAATAATAAGCTAGCAGCAATATTTGCCCCATTAGAGTACCCGATTGCAATAATATTGTCGCGGTCAAATTCATATTTTTGTGATGCCTCATCGAGAAACTGGTTCAGTTCGTTAGTTCGGAGCACAAGATCCTCTTCATCAAAAACTCCTTCTGCTAATCTTCGGAAAAAGCGGGGCATGCCATTCTCTAATACATTCCCACGTACACTTAGTACGGATGCTTCATCATCAATCATTCCTGCTAATGGCAGTAAATCTAATTCATTTCCCCCTGTACCATGGAGTAAAAGCAAAGTTGGTTTTGCAGGTGTTTTCCCCTTTTGAAAAATGTGTTTCATCTATATTCTCCTTTCAAACTACATAATTAAATACGGTAATAACAATAGTATTATTCTAATGGAATTCTCTACCCATTAATTCGAAATAAAATATCTTGAATATGAGATAATAGTAATCGATTCATTAAAATTAGTCAATAAAAAAGTGAAGAGGCAGTTATCCCCCTTCACCTTTATTGATACCCAATTGGGTGGCAATGTATTATTTGGTTAAAATAATTGGGCCGTCTTTTGTAACGATTAAGGTATGTTCATATTGTGCAACAAAGCTTTGTTCGGTGACAAATGTCCAGCCATCTTCAAGTTCGTATACTTCCTCATCTAATGTTGAGACAAACGGTTCAAAGGCAATGACCATCCCTTCTTTTAACAACCCATGGTCAGAGGTTTCATTGTAATTATAGATATATTCAGGTTCTTCGTGAATGGTCCGGCCGATCCCGTGACCTGTAAGGTTTTTAATCACCGTTAATCCATGCTGCCTAGCAACTTGGTGAACAACTTTGCCCATTCCTGAGATTCTAGAACCAGGTTTTGCCTTCTTTAGCCCTGCTTCAAAGGCTTCCTTTGCAACCTCACAAATTTTTGTAAGGATTTCTTCCCCCTTTCCTACAACAATGGAAACACCGGTATCAGCAAAATATCCATTTTTGGAACCAGAAACATCGATATTCACTAAGTCCCCTTCCTGGATCACACGATCACTAGGAATTCCGTGAGCAACTTCTTCATTCACACTAATACAAGTAAAGCCTGGAAAATCGTACTCCCCCTTAGGAGCGGAAACGGCTCCCTCTTTTTCAAAAAGCTGAGCAGCGATTTCGTCCAGTTCTTTAGTGGTAACACCTGGTACAGCTCTTTTGACTAGTTCCTCTCTTATAGATGCCACGATTCTGCCGATTTCTTTTAAACCGTTAAAATCCTCTTCTGTTTTTGCAATCATTGGTCTTGCCCCAATCTTCATAATTTAATAGTAAAAATATCATACCTTTAATTTTACCTGTACTTACACTAAAATCCAAGTATTGTTGATTGTTCATACTTTTTTGAAAATGTTCGCGTATAACTTTTATAACCCATAAATCCATTCATCCATCAACCGATGAATGTTAAACTATAACTAACAAAAATTCTTTGGAGGGACACACGTGAACCCATTTAAGATTGAAAGTTTGCTTGATGCGCAAACCCTCGGACTATTAGAAAAGATGAAATTATATGACGAAGTTTTTTGGATTAATCCTAGTCTCCAAAAGACTCAAAAGGCTCTAAGAACAGCTCCTCTAACTCTTGAGGATATTAAGGATGCAGAGAAACGATTGAAACGCTTTGCTCCCTACATAGCTCGGGTCTTTCCTGAAACGCAAGCAGCAAATGGAATGATTGAATCCAAATTGATAGAAATTTCTGCAATGAAACAAAAATTAACGGACGGGTACGGGCAGCTTTTTTCAGGAGATTTATGGTTGAAATGTGACAGCCACCTGCCTATTTCCGGTTCAATCAAAGCTAGAGGCGGTATTTATGAGATCCTTAAGCATGCAGAAGATTTAGTCCTAGAACAACAGCTTTTAACCAAAGACGACGACTATTCTATATTAGACACTGAAAAATTTCGACGATTCTTTTCTCAATACTCTATTGCTGTTGGATCTACCGGTAATTTAGGTTTAAGTATCGGTATTATTAGTGCCAAATTAGGTTTTAAAGTCACTGTTCATATGTCTGCAGATGCAAAACAATGGAAAAAGGCTTTGCTTAGAAGTATAGGTGTCCAGGTAATTGAATATGAAGCGGATTATAGTAAAGCAGTTGAGGAAGGCCGAATTCAGGCTGAAAAAGATCCACATTGTTATTTTGTTGATGATGAGAACTCTCGACATTTATTTCTTGGATACGCTGTCGCTGCATTAAGGTTAAAGAGGCAATTGGAGGAATTGGGAATAAAAGTGGATGAAAATCATCCATTGTTTGTCTATCTTACATGCGGGGTGGGCGGAGCTCCTGGGGGAGTTACGTTTGGTTTAAAGCAAATTTTTCACGATGATGTTCACTGCTTTTTCGCGGAACCCTCACATTCCCCCTGTATGTTACTCGGATTAATGACAGGTTTACATGAAAAGATTTCCGTACAAGATATAGGGATTGATAATGTCACTGTTGCCGATGGGCTTGCTGTTGGAAGACCATCTGGATTTGTTGGCAGGATCATGGCGCCTCTTTTAAGTGGGGCTTATACAGTTAAAGATGAGGAATTATTTAAGCTTTTAAAGGATTTGGTTGATTCAGAGAATATAAAATTAGAACCTTCTGCCTTAGCTGGAATGATCGGTCCAGTTAAACTTTGGCAAAAAGGGAATAAATTTTTACAAAAAAATGACTTAAATGAGAAAAAAACTACCCATGTTATTTGGGCAACGGGGGGCAGTATGGTTCCAGACGATATCATGGAAATGTATTATAAAAAAGGGTTCCTAAAAAATAGTTAAATGAAAATGGCGTGTTAAAGTAACACGCCATTAGTACGTTTCCTTATTAACTTCCTTAAATAGGAGTGTCGAAAATCCCATATTGACTGGTAAGGGGCCTTTGCTTTTTCTGTGGTAGTGTCTCTGCTTCGCTGACATTTATTAATTTACTTAACATTTTCAAGGCATCAACGAGATAACCGCCTTTATTAAGCATGATACAATTGGCACGTGTCCCATAAACCGCATCGGTTAATTCCGCTCTTGATGGTATGCCTTTTTTGGTAAGCTTCTCTAAAACTCCTGTTGCCCATATGACTGGCGTATAGGCCGCCGCACAAATAGTTAAAATTTCATCCTGCACAAAGGATAAGTTTTCAGGCCCAACCTCAACGGCTAAGTCTCCTCTTGCAAGCATAATTCCGAATCTTTTAAAATGGAAACCTTCTAATAGGATTCTTGCAAGATTGTGGACCGCATCTTTTGTTTCAATTTTAGCAACCACTCCTATATCGGGTCGATTAAGTATTTCTAATTCAGTACGTAATTTTTTTAAATCCAGTGGGGAATGGACAAAGGAAATCCCTACAATATCAGCGTTTTTGGTAATAAACGGTAAGTCCGCCAAGTCCTTTTCAGTTAGAGCTGGGAGATTTAAGCTAAGAAGGGAATCAGGTAAATTTAATCCCTTCCCTTCTTTTATCCGCAGCTGTTTTGCCGCAGGTGAAAGAATTTCAATTTCTATATATTCATAGGTAATATCTGTTACCACTCCATGGATTTTTCCATCCTCAATAAAAATCGAATCACCCAAACGTACATTTCGAAAGGCCTTTTCAAGGGTTACTGGGACACCAGCGGGGATATCGTCCATTAAGGAATGTCCTGGCATATCAGGGTTTAAATATAATCGTAATGAATCCCCTTTTATAACCATGATGGGTTCAGCTGGAAGTGTACCAATACGCACCTTAGGGCCAGCTAGATCCATATAAATTTTGCATGTCTTTTTTTGAGGATACTTACCTTCCAACTTTAGCTTTTCTTCCGTTTCCTTCAGAAAATCAATTAATTGCTGCCATAATTCTTCATCATCATGAGCGCAATTAATCCTAGCAACATTCATCCCATTTAATAAAAGTTCCTCCATCTGGGTTGAATTGCTCAAAATTTTTGAATCAATGGTTACCATTAATGCAGTTTGATTGGTGTGTTCATGTCCAAACAAATCTCCCGTGCGATTTGATAAGATTTCTTTTGAAATGGCTGGTGTTGGAACCATTAAAGTATCTTGGGATAGTGGGGTTGCATTTAAGTGGGATAGGATTTTTTCCAATGTATATAAAATGTGAGTATGTGATTGTTTTAAATTCGCAAGACCCCTATCCTGCAATTGTTGCTGTATTCCAAGAAAGTTTTGTTCTCTTAATGCTAAATATGCTAGCAAATTGTCACGACACATCAAGGCATCTTCCTGCAAATCGTGGTGTTCCAGTAAATGATTACTGGCTTGAATGATCTGATTATAGATACTTTGTATCCGTTGTGGAAATTCATGTTGGTTTATTGGGAAGTTTGCCACATCCCCTTCACATCCTTTTAAGCCGAACTAAATATTATTCCATTTAATAAGTATTCATTAAAGAAAAAAGTGTTAGTGTTTTCTACACTTAAAGTCAAAAGCGAATCTGAATTTATCAAACTTTGTCAAACGTAATTGAATATCATTAATTTACAAAAAAGAGTAATAGCCAGAGGTATAAACTGATTAAAGTGAAAACTAACGTTGGCGGGATAACGATTAATGTTACCTTTATATACTCCATCCAGGTAATTTTAATTTTGCTTTTCTTTAATATATGCAGCCATATTAGTGTTGCAAGGGTTCCAATCGGTAATATTAACGACCCAATGTCACTTCCAATGATATTTGCTAAATAAACTGTCTTCATTAAAAGAGGATCTAGTCCCATTTCGGTTAACGCCAATGTAGAAACCATTAAGGCTGGGTGATTGTTAAAAATATTTGCTAAAAATGCCGTAATGGTACCCATGGTTAAACTGGCATGGAATAAGCTGTCATTTACAAGAGGTTTTAGATTTTCTATTAAATAAGCCGTTAATCCTATATTGTTTAATCCAAAAATGATGACGTACATGCTAAAGGCAAAGATTAAAATGTGCCATGGAATTTTTTTAACTACGTCTTTTGGATTTACTTTTAGATAAACCCATCTCCAAATCAATAAGAGCACTGAACCGCATACAGCCACCAAGGATACAGATATCCCGATAAAAGATGCGACAAAAAGGCTAATTCGTACGATGAAAACAAAGATGAGCATTTTTATCATGAGTTTCTTTTGTTGGTCAAACAGGCTCTCTGCATTTTGTTGCAAGGGGTGAAATGGACGGTTTTTTTGCAATGGAATGGTGTATGAATGGAAGCGTATTTGGTTTGGGATATTATTTTTAAAAACGAGGAACAGCAAATAGGATAAAAACAATAGACCGAGGACTCCAGGAACAAACATCATTTCTGTTTGAAGATATAGATCCATTCCAATTATTTTCAAAGCAATAAGATTTACAATATTACTTACACCAATGGGGGCACTTGAAGCAGTAGCAATTAAAGCACCGCTTAAGAGAAATGGGATTTTTTGTGAGTTCTTTAACTTTAAATTGTTTAAAATCAAAATGAGGATAGGTGTGGTAATCAGGATACTCCCATCATTGTTAAAGAATAATGTCATTAAAAAGCATAACAGTAAGGTATTCCAATATAATCGGTAACCAGAACCCTTTGATATTTTAAGCATTAAAGCAGCGGTCCAGCTGAAAAAGCCAATGCTCTCAAGTACAATTGCCATTACGATAGTAGCTATAATGGTAATTGCAGCCCCAGTTACCTTTGAACTGATGTCAAGCAAGTCCCCCATTGATACACTGCCGCTTAAAAAAACAAGCACAGCACCTATGGAGGATGGTATAGCTTCGTTCATATTTTTGGGACGGATAAAGATCATAACCATTGTGAGTATAAATGAAAATATAGTAACGATCACCGTCATTTGATGATACATAAAAATGAATTTACTCCCTTCATTTAGTTTCCTTCTATTGATTTTCCGTTTATTCTTTCTTGTCCTTTGCCATATAGTACGTCCAAAATGAAGGCTTGTTCTAAACGAATATCTCGGATTGAAAACAAATCAGCATATATCTAGAAAAATATTTTTAAATGTAAATAGATTTTTGTCTATGTTTCATTATATAGGCAGATGTCTTTGATGAAATATGATGGATTATTGATTAAATAAGGAACTATTCAAAAAAATAAAGCCGGTACTATTTTAAGTACCAGCTTAAATACTCTATTATTTTTTGCCTTTTGGACCTTTACCTTTTGGACCTTTAGGGCCACCTTTAGAACCATGACTGCCTTTTGAGCCCTTGCTGCCTTTTGAGCCTTTGCTGCCTTTTGAGCCCTTGCTGCCTCTTGAGCCTTTGCTGCCTTTTGAGCCCTTGCTGCCTTTTGAACCCTTGCTGCCTTTTGAGCCCTTGCTGCCTTTTGAGCCCTTGCTGCCTTTTGAGCCCTTGCTGCCTTTTGAGCACTTGCTGCCTGTTGAACCCCAGCTGCCTGTTGAACCCCAGCTGCCGTGTGAACCCCAGCTGCCTGTAGATCCATGGCTGCCTTTAGTTCCTTTGGAACCTTTAGTACCATGAGTGCCTTTTGAGCCCTTAGAACCTTTAGAGCCCTTAGAACCGTGGCTGCCCTTTGAGCCTTTAGAACCTTTGGAGCCTTTAGAACCGTGGCTGCCTTTTGAGCCCTTAGTACCCTTGCTGCCTTTAGAACCTTTGCTGCCTTTAGTGCCCTTAGGACCTTTTGGACCTTTAGGGCCTTTTTTGAATTCAACAGGGTTATTGATTAAAAATTCTATTACCCCGTTTTCTTGTGCTCTAGTTAATAGTTCTTCCATGACCATACTCATTTATTCCTTCCACCACTTTCTAATGATTTTATACTCATTGTTAATTTATGGGAGTAGGGCTTGGAATGAAATAGACAAATGTTTATTTTTTTATAAATAACCAACTTGCCCATAAACTGCACCAATATTATTAAAAAAGCATACTATTCTAAAAAATATGTATTTAAATAGGGGTTTTTAAATTGCAAAAATATGAAATTATTATTAATCCCAAGATGCTGAATCAGCTTAATAAAGATATTTGGATGGATGAACATGTTCCAGCCGTCCTTAAAATAGGCAACAATCAATATTCTATAGGCTTAGCTTATCGTGGAAATGTGATTAGAAAGAAAAAAAAGAAGTCGTATCATATTGTTTTTCAAAAACCGTATAGCGTTAATGGAGCTCATGAAATCCATTTAAATGCGGAATACAATGATATTTCACTTAGCCGTAATAAACTTTCCCTAGATTTCTTTGATCAAATTGGAGTGATTGCCCCTCATTCCAAACACGTCCTTCTCTATATAAATGGATTTTGCAAAGGGATTTATCTTGAGTTAGAATCCTTCGATCAACATCTTTTACAAAAAAGAAATTTACCGGAAGGCTCCATTATCTATGCGACCAACTATTATGCAAACTTCTCCCTACTGTCTCCAAAAAGGAAATTAAAAACAGATTTGCTTGAAGGATATACACTAAAATACGGTGAGGAAGATAACCTGGCATCTTTAGAAGAATTAATTATTATGACCAACACACTTAAAAATGACGAATTTGAAGAAAAAATTGAAAAGGTGCTAAATGTAGAACAGTATCTAACCTGGCTTGCAGGGGTAGTTTGCACACAAAATTTTGATGGGTTTATCCATAATTATGCACTCTACTTGAATAGTGAAACCAATACTTTTGAAATAACACCATGGGACTATGACGGGACCTGGGGAAGAGACCTACACGGAAAACTGCTTGAATATGATTTCGTACCAATTACTGGGTATAATACCCTAACCGGCAGACTGCTGCATTTTGGTCATTTTAAAAAGAAGTATATGGACATTTTATCCTCCATCTTAGATAACGAGTTTACTGTTGAAACTCAAGCTGACATTGTTAGTGATCTGTTCGAATGGTTGAAGCCGTATATCCATTTAGACCCTTTTCTAAATAGAACCAGTGAAGCGCTTGATGAGGAAAAGGATGTTATCTGCCATTTTATTCAAAAACGAAATAGCTTTTTAAAGGAACAACTAATTAAACTTCAGAATGAACAAGTATATGGTTAGATATCATATACTTTTTTTTGCCTATTTTTTGCCAAAAATACGAAAAAGGGCCTCTTTATTAGTACAACATCATACCGTGATACATATAGATGCAGTGTAAATGTTTATTTAATTAAGGGAGGAAAAAACTTTTATGGATAGAGAACTTATGAATATGCATGTGGGTAAAGTAATTCGGGTGGATCGTGGCGGCCCAGAATCTAGAATAGGAAAATTACTTGCTGTTTTTGAAGACTATTTTGTCCTCTTAACAGAAAGTGATGGTGTGGTCTACTATAAGACGAACCATGTCAGAAGTATTACAGAAAGTTCTAAAGACGCTATGAAATTAGGATTGAAGATTCCTGAAAAATTAGATTACAAAACAGCGGAAAACTTTCATAAACTCCTTGAAAGTATTCGATTCCAATGGGTAAGAATTAATCGCAGCGGTGGTGCGGAGTCCTTAGAAGGTGTACTTAGTGACTCCAACAAGCATTATGCTTCTCTCATCGTAAAGGATGAAGTCGTCCGTTTTTCCATGAAACACATTCGTAACATCAGCTACGGCTTAATGGTTGAAAAACATAAAAATGATGACGGCGGTTCAAATAAAAATAACGAGGAAAATGATAATAATCAAAAAGATGATAAAGACGAAGATAACGAGTAAAAGTAACTATTACGTCGCTTCTCCAAAAAGAGAAGCGACAAATTATCTCTTTAGGAGGCTTAAAGATGGGGTTAGATAAATTTTCAGCTGCATTGGATTTACTTGTAGGCTTTCATGTAAATCTATATGTTGGTGGAGATATTTTTAAAGGAAAATTAATTGGTGTTGAAACAGACCATGTTGTTTTGGAAACAGAAAATAAATATATTTTTTATTATAACATCGATAAAATCAATGCGATTACTAAAAATACAAAGCAATTTAAGCCAGAGGAACCAACGGTTGAATTTAAAAAGACACAGAGCTTAATCGAACTTTTACACTCATTCCAATACGCATGGGTAACTATTTTAAGTGTAAATAAACAAAGCTTTTACGGTGTACTAAGTGAAATAGATGAAGATTTTGTAACGTTAATTAATGGGGAAGAGCGAATTTTAATCAAAATAACACATGTTTCCAATATTTTAAAAGGTTTTATTAAAGAAGAACCAAAACAAAAGAAAGAGGAAAAAACAGAAAATAAAAACAAGGCTGATAATCAGAAGAACGAATCAAAAGAGTCTAATGAATCAAAAGATACGAAAAAAGAAAAGGAAACCTCTCGTTCAAAAGATGAAAAAGTAAAAGAAATACCTTGTCATGAGCCTAAAGAATACACGGCAGAAATTGTTACAAGTGTATTTCCTGAAAAGAAAACTAAATCACAAATGAACCACGAAAAGTCCGAGAAACCGGTTGAAATTGAATCTTCTGAAGTCACTGAGCCCAACACTATAATGGTATGGTCACAGCCAATTAAAACCGAATCAACCGTGAAAGAAACACATGATATGCATTTTTCAAAAGATATGAAACAGCAAGATGAAAATGAATCCATGCAGACGTCTAAAAAAGAAATGAAAAAACCTAAAATTGAAATGGTGAATAAAGAAATAGAAAAGAAAAATGACGAGATGAAAACAACTGAAATCAAGTCTAATAAAGAGAATAAGCAAACATCTACCCATTCCACACCTAAAAAAGAAAAGAAACAGGAAAAACCTCAAGAAACCACATCCACCACAAAACCTATTGTTTCACAAACGGCAGCAAATAAGAAAACTGAAATGGTCTCCAAAGAGAAATATACTAATGATACGAAAAAGGTTTGGAAACAAAAAGATCAAGAAACAAGAGCCTTCCGTTTTACTGGTGAACCTGTTCCCCGTGATAAAGAAAGAAATTTCCCATTTACGGGCTGGCCAAGTAAGAATACTCGAACATTTAGATTCTAATCTTTCCTAAAAAAGAATGATGAAGTATACATTCTCCCTTATTAGACAAGCTTTTGGGCAGATGTCCCCTTACAAATATGAGCTGGGCAGATCAAATTAGCTTCTTACTGAATTGAAAAATCAGCCCTTCTCTATTTGTATCTGAAAATTCCTTGGAAAGGATGTGAGTAATTCCTTGAAAATGAAAGAAAATATCGGCAAGTATATTAAACTTGAAATCTCAGGAAAAAAATATATATATGGACTTTTAGTAGATGTCGGTAGTGATTTATGGGTTATTTTTAACGGGAATGACTACCTTTATATTCCGACCATTCATATTCAGAATTGGCAGTTCTTAAAACAATATGAAATAGACGAAATTACCTTTAATGACGAGCCAACACCCATTTATAATCATAACGAAGAAATCTCGTTGCGGAAAACACTTACGGCGGCAAAAGGAATTTTTACAGAAATTTATGTAACAAGCAATCAAGCTCTACATGGATATATTATTAGCATTATGAATAATTATTTTGTCTTTTACTCTCCGATTTATAAAACCATGTTTATTTCTTTAAATCATCTAAAATGGTTAATACCATACACAAATAATCAAAGACCGTATGGACTAAGTAATGCAAGTCTTCCGGTAAGCCCCAGCAGCCTTACGTTTGCCCGATCATTTGAGGTGCAGATTGAAAAGTTGATCGGTGAGTTAATTGTGTTTAATATCGGTGAGAACGAAAATGTGATCGGCAAGATTCAATCCATTAAAAATAACTTTGTTGAATTGATTGGTGCTAAAGAAGATCCAATTTATATCAACTTCCAGCATATTAAAACAATTCATATGACATAATCAGTTTTTTCTGGGCGATTTTTAAACAAGCTTTTTGCGTTTTTTATGAAGAAATAAGGAAAGAGTGTCTATTCGGCACTCTTTTAAATTGCAGAAATTTTAGGGGTGATTGGATTTTTGATAAATAGTTTCCGACTTTCCACTCCATCGGAAGGAAAAAAGTTCAAAGGAAATTCCGTATAGAAATGTAACAAGAAACATCGAGCCTATCATATCAAAAATGACATGCTGTTTGACAAAAAGGGTTGAGATAATAATTAAAGTTCCACAGGTATGAATAAAGAAGTTGTTTAAAATATGTTTATTTTTGATGTGTAAAGAAGCTAACATTACTGCAAATGTAGTTAGGACATGTATACTTGGGAAACAATTATAGGGCCGGTCATTTGTGTAAATCCATTTCACAAGATCGATAAGCAAACTATCACCAGTAAGTGTGGGTCTCGGTACGGTTGTTTGAAAAAAGAAATAAACCACAAAACAAATGATCTCAGCCACTGCTATTAACAGCAAGGTTTTGAGATAAACCACCGTGTCTTTAAAACAGAAGTAAATTAAATAACAAAAAATGTAGCCATACCAAAGAATATATGGAATGATAAACAGGGGTAAAAACGGGATTGATTGATCAAACTCTGTTGAGATATCCATCGCTTTAGTCGGGCGGTTATTTAATAAATTATAAATACTGGCCAAAAGAGGAATCACCAATAAAAACAATAAATAGGGAGATTTTTTAATCCACTTATTCACATACTCCCCTCCTATTCAAATTGAACTGTTCAAACAAAAATATATAAATTGGTGTCAGGCACCATTCGTGGACACTGTCCATATGGGGTGTACCCTTAAAATAAAAAACTGAAACCAGCCGAGTTGGAGCGGCTGGTTTGGCAGGTTCATGCCCCAGTTTGTTTTCTTGTAAAGCCATGGTATCTAGTACCTTGGAACACTAATTCACCGACATCTCCTTCTGCCAAAAGCCCAAAATCTCTTCCGCTGACAGCGAATTCCGTACGATCACCGCTTTCAAATTGAAAGGTTGCATAGTACCAAGTACTAGAAGAATGGTCTTCTCCTCCTCTACTTACGCTAGTTCTTTTTCCTATAACCGTTGCGTATACATTAAGCCGTGGTTGTTTATTATTATTACTCCACTCTTTTACTCCTCTAAGTATGATAAAAAGAATAATACCTGCAATTAAAATAAAAAATACTGGAAAAATGAATTCCATGATTGTGAACATATCAAGCCCTTGATTAACCTCCACTTAGCCATCCCCTTTTTATCTCTATACCTATTTATACGAAATTAATGCGCTTTACGTTTCATGTTTATAAAAATTATTAGGTAAGTACCTAATCTATTAAAATAATAAACTTGTCATTTTATTCCTGGTTATTTTGACTATAATTAGGAAAACAGCAAACGGCAAGAAATACTTTCAATAAAAAGTAACTATGATAACAATTAAGTGATATGTTATGTTAGTAATAACTCAAATTAAAGTTGGTGTAGCAATGAAGGGGATTATTTTATTTGACGGAGAATGTAATCTCTGCAATAGCAGTGTTCAATTTATTTTAAAAAGAGATCCTAAAGGGATTTTTAAGTTTACCTCACTTCAAGGGAAAACAGGTCAATCATTGTTAGAGAAACACGGTATAAAGAAGGATGTTAACAGCTTTGTTTTAATTGAAGGTGATAAATTATCTCTACGATCAACTGCTGCTCTCAAAGTCTGTAAGAATTTAAATGGACCTTGGAAGTGGCTATCAATTCTATTAGTCGTTCCCCCTTTAGTAAGGGATCCCATCTATAATTTCATCGCTGTAAACCGGTATAAGTGGTTTGGAAAAAACGAAAGTTGTTGGCTCCCCTCTCCTAAGTGGAAAAGCAGATTTTTAGAATAGAAAAGATTTCTTATGAAATTTTCCAATATAGTTAAAAAGAGTCCTTCCATCACTGGATATTTCCTCTTCAAGTTGTAAATTTTTATACATAGCCTGATAAGGCTCTGGTACCCAGATATATTGGTGAATGTAATCTGTTAAGGTAAAACCGCATTTTTTCCAGAAGGCAATCCTTGCAAGGTTCTCCGTAGTTTCTTCCGCCTCTACTTCTATGATCAAATGATTATAGCTTCCAGAAGTCACAGCCCACTCCTCAATGCACTTGATCATCTGAAGACCCAAACCACTCCCTCTATAGGTTTGCTCCACTGCCAAATAATCAATCAGTAAGGAATCTACTTTTTTCAATTTTCCTGTTAATGCCATAGCTGCAACCTTTCCATCGACAAGCCCGATGTGTAAAAAACAAAGCTGTTTACGAAACATATTGCGGATTATTTTTTCAGGTTTTGCTCCTTTATCGGCAAATGCCTGGTAATAAATAGGACTTATCTGATCCCATAATTGGTCATCCCATTCATCAAACGTCATAAATTCCAATGTCAAAGTCCCCTTACTTATGTGATTTTAGATATGCCATTTATCTTAGTCTATAGTAACAAACGATTATTGAGTTTAGCTAGGCACACAAAAAAAGGACCTTTGAAATAATCAAAGGCCAAACCGAGAACTTAGTGGTCTAGGCTAAGCTCTCACAATTAGGAGGTCTAAACTCAGAAGAATTTAAACAAGTTCATTTTACCATTTTCGGAATCTTCAATCAATGGTTTATTACTGTAAAGTGGGAAAGTAATTCTTAAGACTTATATTAAAATATTATAAAAGTCCCCCATCTATTTGTTCTGAATTATATAAATAGGTCTAAAGAGCATGTTTTACTCATTAAACCTCCATAATAAAAAAGCATTTAAGACATTAATATTATTTTAAAAAACTTAACTTTTATTTGTTGACATACATGTATATACAAGATAAAATGAAACCGTAGACAAAACTTGTATATACAAGATGGTTTGACTTTTGAAACCGTACACAAATTCTGTATGTATTAGGTTAAATTAATAAAAAGAAAAATGGTCCTATGCCATTTTTAGGGGGAAGAGAAATGACGAAGTATACAGATCCTTCGAAAGAGTTACTTAAACACATTGGCGGTAAAGAAAATATTGCAGCCGTTACCCACTGTGTAACAAGGATGCGTTTTGTTTTAAATGATCCAAGTAAAGCAAACGTAAAAGAAATTGAATCCATCAAACTTGTAAAAGGTACATTTACCCAAGCAGGTCAATTCCAAGTGATCATCGGTAATGAAGTCCCTAGTTTCTATAATGAATTTGTACAAATTGCTGGCGTTGATGGAACTTCAAAAGAGGAAGCCAAAAAAGCTGCTAAGCAAAATCAAAACTGGATTCAACGAATGATGGGCCATTTAGCTGAAATTTTCACTCCATTAATCCCTGCCCTAGTAGTCGGAGGTTTAATTCTTGGTTTCCGAAATGTAATCGGTGACATTAAATTATTAGATAATGGAACGAAGACCATTATTGAAGTTTCTCAATTTTGGGCAGGTGTTCACTCCTTCTTATGGCTGATTGGTGAAGCGATCTTTCACTTCCTTCCAGTCGGAATCACCTGGTCTGTAGCAAAGAAAATGGGTGCTTCTCAAATTCTTGGTATTGTTCTTGGTATCACGCTGGTTTCTCCGCAATTATTAAATGCTTATGCAGTAGCAGGAGCAAAGGAAATTCCAACATGGGATTTTGGATTTGCCCACATTAAAATGATTGGTTATCAAGCACAAGTTATTCCGGCCATTTTAGCTGGATTAGTATTAGGTTTCTTAGAAACAAGATTGCGTAAAATCGTTCCAAACTCTATCTCAATGATTGTAGTTCCTTTTTTAGCATTAGTTCCAACTGTATTAATTGCACACACGATTTTAGGCCCTATCGGCTGGAAGATTGGCGCTGGAATCTCTCACGTGGTTTATTCTAGCTTAACTTCATCCTTCGGCTGGTTATTTGCGGCTGTATTTGGTT
Source organism: Neobacillus cucumis (assembly GCF_002860255.1). Lineage (GTDB taxonomy): Bacteria > Bacillota > Bacilli > Bacillales > Cytobacillaceae > Neobacillus > Neobacillus cucumis_A. Next base: position 23,226 of record NZ_PGVE01000012.1, on the reverse strand, counting down.
TCGCATACGCTCCACTAGTTATCACTGGTTTACACCATATGACAAATGCGATTGACCTTCAATTAGTAAGCCAATTTGGCGGAACAAACCTATGGCCAATGATCGCTCTATCAAACATTGCTCAAGGTTCAGCCGTTCTTGCGATGATCTTTATTAACCGTAAAAATGAAGAAGAAAAACAAGTATCTATACCAGCAACCATTTCTTGTTATCTTGGTGTAACAGAACCAGCAATGTTTGGTATTAACTTAAAATATGGCTTCCCATTCCTAGCTGCGATGATTGGTTCCATGATTGCAGGTGTTGTATCGGTTGCAAGCGGTGTAATGGCAAACTCAATCGGTGTTGGAGGTATACCTGGTATCCTTTCCATCCAGCCAAAACATATGGCTGTGTTTGCAGTATGTATGGTAATTGCCATTGTAGTTCCATTCATCCTAACTTCAATCTTTGCAAAAACTGGTTTGAATAAGTCAAAGTTAAGCAAATAATTATCACTCCATCTAGGAGGGAGACCATCTCCCTCCTTTTCCACATTAGACTAATCAATTAACTAGGCAGGTGTTTTTTTCATGGCAACAGAATGGTGGAAAAAAGCAGTCGTATATCAGATATATCCTAAGAGCTTTAATGATACGACTGGAAATGGGACAGGAGATCTTCAAGGTATTATCAAAAAGCTAGATTATTTGAAAAAGCTTGGTGTGGACGTCCTTTGGTTAACGCCAATCTATAAGTCTCCACAGCGGGATAACGGTTATGATATTAGTGATTACTACTCTATTCACGAAGATTACGGAACAATGGAAGATTTTGATTTATTGGTTGCAGAAGCCCATAAGCGCGGTATGAAGATTATTATGGATATCGTAATTAACCATACTTCAACTGAGCATGAATGGTTTAAGCAAGCGAGATCGTCGAGGGATAATCCTTACCGTGATTTTTATATCTGGAAAGATGGGAAAAATGGAGAGCCGCCAACCAATTGGGAATCAAAATTCGGCGGATCAGCGTGGGCATATGATGAAATAACTGGTCAGTACTATCTTCATTTATTTGATGTGACACAAGCGGATTTAAACTGGGAAAATGAAAAATTACGTGAGGCACTATATGAGATGATGCACTTTTGGTTAAAAAAAGGCGTTGATGGTTTCCGTTTGGATGTCATCAATTTAATCTCTAAAGACCAGCAATTCCCTCAGGATGACAGTGACGGCCGTAAATTTTATACGGATGGTCCCAGAATACACGAATTTTTACATGAAATGAATGAACAAGTATTTTCGAAATACGATATTATGACGGTTGGAGAAATGTCCTCTACATCCATCGATAATTGTATTCGTTATACGAATCCCGACCAAGAGGAATTAAATATGACCTTCAGCTTCCATCACCTAAAAGTGGATTATCCAAATGGGGACAAATGGACAAAAGCGGATTTTGATTTTCAAGCATTGAAAGAAATCCTATCAAATTGGCAAGTCGAAATGAACGAAGGCGGAGGATGGAATGCCCTCTTCTGGTGTAATCACGACCAGCCAAGAGCCGTTTCACGCTTCGGTGATGAAGTAAATTACCATAAGGAATCAGCAAAAATGCTGGCTACAACGCTGCATCTTATGCAGGGAACTCCTTATATTTATCAAGGCGAAGAGTTTGGTATGACCAATCCAAATTTCAACTCAATAGACGAGTATCGTGATGTCGAGTCATTAAATATGTTCCAAATTTTGAAAAATAGAGGCATGAACGAACAAGAAATTATTGAAATCTTGAAGCAAAAATCACGTGACAATTCTAGAACACCAGTACAGTGGGATCCTAGTGTGAACGCCGGGTTTACTTGTGGGACTCCATGGATTGCTACATCTGCAAATTATAAAGAAATAAATGCCGAAACTGCGCTTGAAGACGCAGATTCCATCTTTTATCATTATCAAAAGCTTATTCAATTACGTAAAGAGGTTGATGTGATTACTGAAGGTGACTTCGAATGGATATTAGCACAAGATCCAGAGATTTTTGCATTTATTAGAAACTGCGGTTCAGAAAAATTAGTTGTTATAAGCAATTTTTACAGTAAAGAAAAGAGACTTCCTCTTCCCTCTCACTTAAATGTTGATGACTATCAATGTGAGATGTTAATCTCTAATTATGAGGACTCTCCTGCACAACCAGCCGAGGAAATCGTGCTGCGTCCATATGAGTCCATTGCGTATCACTTGAAAAAATGATCGGAGATGTCATTATGACAAACAAGTACCTAACTATTTATGAAGCAATAGTCGAGCAAATTAAAAATGGAGAAATTCCTGCACAAACCCTTCTGCCCTCTGAAAATGAGTTGAAAGATCAATATGAAACCTCGAGGGAAACGATTAGAAAGGCATTAAATCTGCTCTCACAAAACGGCTATATTCAAAAAGTTAGAGGAAAAGGTTCTATAGTCATCGACATCAGTAAGTTTGACTTTCCTGTCAGCGGATTGGTTAGTTTTAAGGAGCTTGCCAGTAAAATGGGCAGTAAACCAAAGACCAGTGTTAATGAACTATCTTTAATCAAACCGGATGGATATATTCGCCAGCAGTTACAGCTGGGAAGTAAAGAACTTGTTTGGAAGGTAGTCCGTACGAGGGAAATGGGCGGAGAGAAAATTATTTTAGATAAAGATTATTTATCTAGCAGTAAAGTTCCTTCCCTAACGGAAGAAATCTGTGCTGATTCCATTTATGAGTATATTGAAAATGAACTAAAGCTGACCATCAGCTTTGCAAAAAAGGAAATAGTCGTGGTCGAACCAACCCCTGAAGATCGTTCACTCCTTGATCTTGAAGGCTTTCATAATGTGGTGGTGATTAAAAACTATGTCTATTTAGATGATGCTGCTCTGTTTCAATATACAGAATCGAGGCACCGTCCTGATAAATTTCGTTTTGTTGATTTCGCAAGAAGATAATTCAATTTAGGGGCCTTTCGAGGCTCCTTTTTTCATGCGAAATTTTGGTTTGGTTGTCCAACCCTCCCCCATTAGCTTTGCATATTCTATTATGAATCTTAAAAATGGGAGGTGATGAGATGAACCAAAGTAAACTTGTTATTACCATCTTGGGAAGTTCAGGCGGTGTGGCAAAATCCCTTCTCTCGATCTTAAATAAAGCGATAACAGATCAGAAGGATCCTATCTATCAAAAGATTTATGATTGTGCCTTCCACTTAATCGATTACAAACAGAGACCACTAGACTATTACCGAAACATCTGCCCCAATCTATTGAACCAAATCCAACTCCATCAATTAGACCTAAAGGACACCATTGCATTCCGAAACCATTTAAAAAAATCAAATACTTCGATTGTTCTAGATGTTTCTTGTGCTGATACTGTTGAAATGTTGGATTGCTGTAATCAACTTGGTGTTTATTATGTCAATACAGCACTTGAAAATAACTATATTGATGACCATGAAGACGAATATGAAGGATTCCCCTTAATAGAACGGCTTCGCTATTTTGAAAAATATAAAGATGATTATTCGAACGTAAAAGCGATTGTCTGTTCCGGAATGAACCCAGGAGTTGTCCAGTGGATGGCCATTCAGTTAATGAAATCATATCCTGATGAAAAGCCTCTGGCCTGTTTTATAGTTGAACATGATACTTCTTTTTATAAAGATTTAAAAAAAGCCAAAGAAAATGTAGTTTATTCAAGTTGGTCTCCTGAATGTTTCTTAGATGAAGCTATCCTTAGTTATCCGATGTTTATGAAAAATAAGAGCCCCCTCTATTTTTTTGAACATGTGTATGAGTTAGAATTCAAGGTCACATTAGGGGACAAGCAGTTTCATGGCTGTTTAATGCCGCATGAAGAAGTTTATACCCTCTGTAAGCAGTTTGATATGGAAGGAGGATTCATTTATAAAATAAATGATCACACCACAGAATTGATTCGAAATCACCTGGATGATTCAGATAAAATATGGGATTTACAGAAGAAAGTATTGGACCCTCTTGATTCACTCCTTGATGGAGAGGATTTAGTAGGAGTACTTCTCGTTTATCCGGATAAAGAGAGATATATGTATCATGTGTTATCTAATGATTTCATATTTACCAGATATAAAACCAACGCCACCTATTTTCAGGCTGCCTGCGGGGTATATGCTGCCATGGCCGTATTACTTAATGATTCAATACCTAATGGAGTGTATTATGTGGACGAGCTTTTATTAAATACAAATAACAACTATGGACAATATCTTTCTTACTATATGACCGACTTTGTGATTGGTGAGAACCCTCAAACGGATGGATTATTACTGGACCGAGTGAAAAAAATTCGAATGCGTTAGATTTTGAATTTGGAACAAACAATTTGTTACAATGGACGTAACATGAACCACGAGGTGATAGAATGTGCGGCCGTTTCACATTATCAGCAACCATTGATGAAATTATGGACCGTTTCGATATCCAATCCTTTTTAGATGAAGAAATGTACGCTCCAAGTTATAATATTGCCCCCTCACAGTTGGTTCTTGCTGTAATCAATAATGGAACATCCAACCGAATGGGCTTTTTAAAATGGGGCCTTGTGCCTCCGTGGGCAAATGACATTTCAATTGGTAACAAAATGATTAATGCCAGAGCCGAAACCATTACGGAGAAACCAAGTTTCCGTAATGCCTTTAAGAAAAAACGTTGTTTAGTCATCGCCGACAGTTTTTATGAATGGAAACGTCATAGCGATAAAGCAAAAACCCCTATGCGGATTAAGTTAAAATCCAATGAATTATTTGCTATGGCCGGGCTCTGGGAAGGATATAAATCCCCAGACGGAAAAATGCTTTATTCTTGTTCGGTGATTACAACGCAACCGAATGAATTAATGAAAGATATTCATGATCGTATGCCGGTTATCTTAACACGTGAAGATGAGTCCACGTGGCTTAACCCAGAAATGGCAGATATAAATTTGTTGAAATCCTTGCTTGTTCCTTTTGATGAAAAATTGATGGACACCTATGAGGTTTCCAGCTTGGTCAATTCGCCTAAAAATAATTCAATTGAGCTTATACAACAAATTTGCTAAAGCCTATTTTTTGAAAATATTTTTTTAAAATGGACATGTTCACTACATGCACGTACAAGCACCAACATATGCTGTACTAACCCATAAAAGTTTTCCTTCTTTCGAAAGTGGCAGACCCACTTTCTTTTTTTTGTCTTTTAACAAATTGTTCTTACTCCCCCTTTTTACGAATATATTTAAAGATACAGTAATGGGTTTCCTTAGGAGGGAGGATAAAGTATGTTTTTTATCCCAACAAATGTAAATATTGGAGATGTGAAGATTAATAGTCCGGATCACAAAAGTGGCATTTCTTTAGGATCAGCCTTTTTAAAAGGAGTAAATGTTGTCGGAAAAAAGAATCAAGGTTTTGGCCAACAAATTGCCGATGAAACCGGAACAGTTATTCCGATTCATTTAATACAGGACGATGATGTAATTGATTCAACGAGTATGAAAGTAAACTGTCCTTTAGAATGAAACACCAGCTTGTGAAAAGGAGTGATTTACTTGAATATCGCCCCAATGGCTATTAATTTTATAGGCTTCAAAGTAAATACAGTGGATAATTCCTCCTATGTAAATCTAGGGCCAAACCAATTTGTTGATCAGTTGCTCTCTTATAAAAGAAATCAGGGGGTTGGAGAACAAAATGGTGACTTATCCCCTGTTAACATCCCGATATCGTATGTTGTAGATACTGACGTAACCGACAGCAATACCGCCAAAAACAGTTTGATATAAGGGGGAATACGGTTGATTTTCGCACCCATGAACGTCAATCTCGGCGGTATAAAAGTTAATGTATTGGACCATGGATCCGTCCTCAACATGGGACCCAATCAAATGACCGATATATTTATTTCCTACAAACGAAATCAAGGCTATGGTGAACAAAATGGCGATATTGCCCCAATGCTTATCCCTATTTCATTCTTGCTCGATAATGATTTGATGGACAGTTCAACTGTGAAAAATAGTATTCTATAAATAGCAGCACTAAAACCCCCTTTTTCCTTTTTGGATTTGGGGGTTTTAGTGGTTTAGGTTTCCGTTTAGATTGAATAGTAATAGAAATAATTGGATTCTTTTTCAAAACCTAGTTTTTCATAGAGCCTTTGGGCGTTATAGTTATCTTCTGCTGTTTCTAAAAATAGACCCTTAGCTTTCTTATCTTTAACAAATTCAATGGCCGTTTTCATTAATTTCTCGCCAACACCTCGTCCCCTGGCTTCCTTTTTCACGTACAAATCATTTAAAACCCAAGAACGTTTCATGCTTACACTAGAAAACGATGGATAAAGTTGAACAAACCCCAACGGCTGATCTCCGTCTAAGGCAATAAATGCAACGGATTCATCGTTACTGATTCTTTCCTTTAAAAATTGTTTAGCGCCCTCTAAATTCGATTCCTGCTTGTAAAACAACCTGTACAAGTCAAATAACTCTGCTAATGGCTCAAGTTCATGTAAAGTAGCTTTTTGGATTAACATAGTATGTCCCCCTTGTGTGTTTACTATATATATTATAACAATATTTTCCTATTAATAGATTTTTATTTTTCTAGGAAGGATTATATTGTAAGGATGAAGAATATTGATGTGGAAAGCCATCTTTGTGAGGTGTTACAGTAATGAGAAATAAACAGTATAATAAAGGCGAATCAAAGTATTTTGAAAAAGTAATTCCATTCAATGATCGACTAGCACCTCTATTTATTCGTAACACCCTATATTCACTTATCCCTGAAGGAACCAAGCGTATTTATGTAGTCGGAATTGGTTCAAATGTCATAAGTGGTGACAGCTTGGGACCATTTGTTGGAACTCTCTTGCGTAATTCCTTTCCTGATCATTTAACGGTAATGGGAAACCTGGAATACCCAATGGATGCAACTACCATCGTACCTGAAATTTCTAGATTTTCTTTTCCTAAGAATAGTTTTGTGATTTCTATTGATAGTGTGTTAGGCTCACTCGATTTTGTTAATTCCATCGTTTTACGCCGCGGTCCGCTGCAACCGGGATTAGGTCTTGGACAAAACCTGCCTCCCATTGGTGATTGTAGTGTCATGGGCGTGGTTCATACGAATGATGCGGTCTTAGGAAGCTCTCTATTATATACGAGCCTGCATCTAATTTATACAATGGCTACTAATATTGCGAGAGGTATATCCCTGGCAGTGAGGCAATTCTTTCATTACCCGTCTGACTATCCTATAATGCAAGTTATCTAGTGATGCTGCCGATCAGTGAAGGTTTGGCTAGGTCCGGGATCTATTCAGTGTTTCCTGGCAGCTTAATGTTCCCAAAACTCAATAAATAAACTGGAAAAAAACCTTGGGCTAAAACTAACGGGTTTCGTTTCCTATTTCAAAACGTCCATTTGCACAGGAAAATGCAATCCAAAATGGAATCCTTTTAGCATTATAAAATGTAAGAAAATTTGTAAGGCTAGAGAGATTAAAAAACATTAGAAATAGCAAGGGTTTATACCCTTGCTATTTTGCTTTTAATTGCTAATTCTTCGGATTGCGAATGACGAAGTTTGCAAACCATATCCGCCTTCTCTGTATCGATTTCGTGAAGGTATGAGAATTCATAGGCGGAGATTTTCCTGCTAATGTACATAGGGGAAGCTTAAGAAGCGGATCTAAGCGGAGATATTCCGATTAACTGCTCTAAATAACACAAAATTCATAGATTTGGAAAATATAAACGGAAAAACTCCCCTTATTTTTAAGGAAATATGGGTATTTCCCAATTTAGCCGGAATTTTACCGTTTATTTTTTATACACAGTGAAGTCAACATTCAGTTATAACAGTGCCTTCCCTTAAATTAAAAAAACAATGTTTTCTGTATATCCATTTGTAAGTAAAAATGTTGTGTATTTTGCTGCGGTACACTGGCTATTGTATCCACATATTTAATATACAAATTGCACTACAAATTCTCCCAAAATAATTATCGAAATCCCTTTAAATCAACAAAAACAGACCCCCAAATTACCATATAATTTGAAGGTCATTTTACATTACATTTTTAATGTTTGCGATAGTTAACGGAACCCGTTAGGATGAAACAAGGCTTTTTTAAGACATTCCTTTTTATGTGTAAAGTAATTACATACCACTCAAAGTAGGTAAACCGCTCGTACTAGGCATACCGCTCATACCAGGCATACCACTCGTACCAGGCATTCCGCCGGTACCAGGCATTCCGCCCATTCCAGGCATACCACTCGTACCAGGCATTCCGCCCATTCCAGGCATTCCGCCCATCCCAGGCATTCCACCCATTCCAGGCATTCCACCCATTCCAGGCATTCCGCCCATTCCAGGCATTCCGCCCATTCCAGGCATTCCGCCCATTCCAGGCATTCCGCCCATTCCAGGCATTCCGCCCATACTAGGCATTCCGCCCATTCCAGGCATTCCGCTCATACCGCCGTGCCCAGGAAATCCCCCCATGCCATCACCCCAGCCGTGATGCCAGCCGTGCCCTGGGAATCCTCCCCCCCAGCCATGATGCCAGCCATGCCCTGGGAATCCTCCATAACCACCCATACCGCCTGTTCCCATTCCACCCATTCCTGGGTATCCTCCCATACTCATACCGCCGCCCATACCTGGAAATCCACCTGATCCCATCATTTCGAGCATCTCTCCTTTATTTAGGTTTCAGTCTAGAATATGTTCAAACGATAAAAAGGCATAGGCAGATGTCTTAGTTTTCTCAAACTACTAGGGATTGTCAGCAGTAGACAGCTTGATTGTTTTCTAATCGGATACCTTTAATTGAATTCAGGAAAACTACATTGCCCCTTGCTTTTCTTGAATATTAAAGTAAATTCCGCTCAATAAAAAATGATTATTTTTTATCTGAGTCTTCCTTCTCTTTATCAAACCAAAGTGGTTCATCATCATCCACATCACCATTGTAGTTAATCAGGATTTCTTCCCCTGCTTTAATATCCCGGTACGCATAAAAATCAAATGTGTGGTTTGGAAAGTTGATTTCATAAGTAGCATTGGGCTGGTAGGAATGGTTGAATAACATTCCATATCCCAAAAGTAGTGCAGTATGATTCTTTCCGTATTCAAATGCATAATCGGCCAATAACGTTTTTTCTATATGCACGTGTTCTGCATTCGGATAGGGAATAACTGGCGCTTGATGAATCAGCTCCCCTTTAGAGATATCACAGGTAGCAAAGACCCCTCTATTCAATTCCCCATCACTAAGTTTTGATGTTTTTACTTCAATCATGTTAATCACCTATAAGCTCTTTCTATAAAAGATTTCATTAATAAGCTTGCCAGACTAGAGACAAGAAAGCAAATAATTTTTGCTGTAAATGGTGCCTGTCACCAATTAGCAGCTTCGCTTAGTGTTAATCTTGTTTTCCGTACTTACCTTTTAGGATCTTGTATGATTGGCTGAAAGGGTAATATTCTTTGCAGTCATGACATATTATAGAATATACGTTCGTATGGGAGGCAGGAGCATGATAAACAACAATGACACTCATATAACAGGCGAGATGTTGCTTAGGTATTACGAACTTAATAAAACGAAAAAAGAAATTGAACTTGAAATGAATCAATTAAAAGATGCATTTCAAAGCTATTTTAATAACTTAGTTGGTACCCGGCAAAAAGGGGAAATTTCGGTTAGCGGGTTTAAGCTCCAAAGACAAATTCGGAAAACAGAGAAATATAAGGAAAAAGAAACAGTTAAAAGACTGGAAGAATTGCAAATGAACGATCTTATTGAAGTTATAAGAAGACCAGATGATACGAAAATTAAGGCTGCCCTGGATTTAGGATTATTAACACAAACTCACTTAGAGGGCTGTGTGATAACCAGTTACTCCCCTGCTATTTCGGTGAAACCAATCACTCCCAGATAAAAAATGCCAAAACTCACAATTATTTGTGGATTTTTGTAATAGAGCTGTCGCACATCCTGGGTTATCAGCAGTAGTGATGCGGGGGAATTGGTGAAGAGAAAGTTAAAGTAAAACAAGGGCTTGGATTTTTTTCAAAGCCCTTCCTTATTTCGAAATAAGCCTTCACTTGTGGCCTTTTTTTAGAATATAACAAGTACCATCTTCGGCAAAGTATAGACATTCGCCTTGTTTCACATTGAAATCAACCTTGTTTTTGTCATAAATTAACTTCTTTACCTTGATAAATTGCTCCACCAATTGACTATCTGGATTGAAAATAATCCCTGTATCTCCATTTGTCGTAACGAATCCTTTTGGATTACTCTTCCGTTCCGGCTTTAATTCAGCCTTCCAACTGGCATTTAGGAGAAGTGTACCCGCATTGACTTTCGACTTTCTGTTTTGGATTGACCAGGTTTTCCGGCAATTACAGCGGTATATTTTGAATTTCATCACACGATTCCTTCTTCCTATGATGATCCTAATTGAAAAATTCAAAATAAAAACACTGTAAGTATATTAATCACTAAGGTTAAATATTAATAAAAACTCATTTTAGATAGACTTTTTAAACCTCTACTTGTTGATTGGCATCTAGCGTCTCTTCGTTCTCTCCCCATCCTTTACAAACATCAACCCATTCCTTGGCAAAAGAATACTGACATAACTCTTCCTTCGTTAACTCAATAGCAGAGTTTGTGCTTCCGCATGCTGGGAAGACCGTTTCGAATCGCTGCATAGAGACATCTAGGTAAACTTCAAGGTCATTTTTTAAACCAAACGGACAAACTCCGCCGATGGCATGCCCTGTTTGCTCAAGCACCTCATCAGGGGACAGCATACGAGCTTTATAGCCAAAATATTGACGAAATTTCTTATTATCAATCTTTGCATCTCCAGCGGCAACAATCAAAATAGCCTTTTCCTCAGAGCCCCGAAAAGATAAGGTCTTGGCTATTCGTGCGGGACTTACACCAATTGTTTCTGCTGCTTGGTCCACCGTTGCACTGGATGTTTCAAATTCCATTACATCCTGCTGGCGATTCCACTGTTCGAAATGTTTTTTTACACTCTCTAATGACATATGTATCATCCTTTCCTCCATTTACATTATTAAAATAATAACATACGGCTTCTTCGAAGTTTAGACCTCCCATTGGGCTTAGCCTAGACCACTAAGCACCTATTTTGCCTTTGATTATTTGATCAAAGGTCTTTTTTTTGACAAGTATTATTAAAAAAAATGATATAATGATTGAAGAATCGTCGTGAGGTGCAACATGGTCAAAGCTGAAGGTATAATTGATTTTATTTACAAACCAGTACAAATCCAAGATTACAAAAAAGAAACGACATATAGAATAAAAAGCATAAAAAATAAGTTTAGAGATAAATTCAAAATCATATCAATTTCCCCGCCATATGAGAGTCTAGATGAAATAGTAGTAACCGTTTCATGTCGTTTCACTATACACTTACCAAACAATCCACATTGTAAAATCGTTGATGATTATGTAGGATATGTTTTCCCAGCGCTTGCTGAACGTCTGTCGACACAAAGAATTCTTAGTACTAAGATTAAACAACTTTCCTCTGACAACGGTAAAATTAAATCTACTTTTAATCAGTTAAATAATTTTGATATTAAATAACTATTTTTCTAATGCTAGGTAGAAAAGAAGTATTGGCTGCAGAAAGACCGGATGTCTATATGATATCTGGTTTTTTATTTTTCTTTAATAAAAAAACCCACTTTTGTTTGAATATCTCATACAAAAGTGAGTTTATCGATTTGCACTGTAAATGACAGTTTCTTGTGTAAGTAGTCAATGTCTGCTAATTAATCTGCTATCAATGCCAAAATGTTGAATCTATTCACCAAGATCTACATTATGGTAAACTCGCTGAACATCTTCTAAATCTTCTAATACATCGATCATTTTTTCGAATTTCGCTAATGAGTCACCATCAAGGGTAATTTCGTTTTGTGGTAGCATTGTTAATTCTGCTACAGTAAATTCAGTAATCCCAGCTTGCTTGAAGGCTTCCTGTACAGCGTGGAATTGATCTGGCTCAGCATAAACAATCACTTGCTCATCCTCTTCTTCTATGATGTCACGGACATCTACATCTGCTTCCATTAAAAGTTCAAGTACATCATCAGAAGATTTTCCTTCAACCCCGATAACAGCAGTTGCGTCAAACATATAAGCAACAGAACCGCTCACACCCATGTTCCCGCCGTTTTTTCCAAAAGCAGCACGAACGTCTGCAGCAGTACGGTTAACGTTATTTGTTAGGGCATCAACAATGACCATTGATCCGTTAGGTCCGAAGCCCTCATAACGAAGTTCTGTATAGCTTTCTTCAGAACCACCTTTAGCTTTATCAATAGCACGGTCAATGATATGCCTTGGCACATTGTAAGTCTTAGCACGTTCTAGGACAAATTTTAACGCTTGGTTCGACTCTGGATTTGGTTCACCACTACGTGCTGCTACATAAATTTCAACGCCAAATTTTGCGTATATTCGGCTCGTATTGGCATCCTTAGAAGCCTTTTTTTCTTTAATATTGTTCCATTTACGTCCCATTCTGAACACTCTCTTTCCAATTGAATCTTACAAAATGCTTATAATGAAAAAAGCACTTTTTCACTATAACTATTTTGAAGTTCATACAATTTATACTGACTAGAAAACATAGCTGTCTTCATGCACAAATAATATTATACATTAAATGTTCCATTTGTTAAGTATCCTTGCATCTAAAAACCTAAAAAAGACCATCCAGCGAATGAATGGTCTTTCAAAATTAGACTAGCATTTGGAATAATGTGCTGTCTTTATTGACTTCCCTGTGTAAAAATCCTTTTGCCTTGATTCGTTCAATTAGTGGATAGTAATCTTCTTTATCCTTTAATTCAATTCCTACTAAGGCTGGACCGGTTTCGCGATTATTTTTCTTGGTGTATTCAAAATGGCTGATATCATCATTTGGTCCTAACACATCAAATAGGAATTCGCGTAAGGCACCTGGACGCTGTGGAAATTGAACAATGAAGTAATGCTGAAGGCCTTCATAGAGCTTTGACCGTTCTTTGATTTCCTGCATCCTGCCAATATCATTGTTCCCGCCGCTGACAACGCAGACCACGGTTTTACCCTTAATTTGTTCAGCGTAGGTGTCTAAAGCTGCTACTGAAAGTGCTCCTGTAGGTTCGACAACAATGGCATTTTCATTATAAAGCGATAATAGAGTCGTACAAACTTTCCCTTCTGGGACAACCACGATATCGTCAACAAGTTCTTTACAGATTTCGAAGGTTTTAGACCCTACCGTTTTAACAGCTGCTCCATCAACGAATGGATCGATTTCCTTTAATGAAGTAACCTCACCCTTCAAGATGGATTCCTTCATCCCAGGTGCACCTTGTGGCTCAACCCCGATTAATTGAGTCTGAGGTGAAAAATGTTTCATGTAAGTGCCGCATCCGGCCACAAGACCACCGCCGCCAATGGCTGCGAATAGATAATCAATTTTTTCCGGACAGTCTGTGAGCAGCTCAACTGCTACCGTCCCTTGGCCTGCAATAACATCGAAATCATCGAAAGGATGGATAAAGGTACGGTTTTCTTCTACGCTGCACTCTCTTGCCTTTTCGTAAGCATCATCAAATGTATCACCGACTAGGACAATTTCTACACTGTCTTTGCCCCAGAATTTTACTTGGTTAACCTTTTGTTTTGGTGTAGTACTTGGCATAAAGATTTTTCCGTTAATCTTTAGCAAGTGGCAGGAATAAGCAACACCTTGTGCATGGTTACCAGCACTAGCGCAGATGATCCCGTTCTTAAGTTCATCCTCATTTAGTTTTTTAATCCTGTTATAGGCTCCGCGGATTTTAAAAGAACGAACACTTTGCATATCTTCTCTCTTTAAGTAGACATGACAGCCATATCTTTCTGATAATAAGTGGTTGTATTGAAGTGGAGTCGGTGAAATCACATCCTTGATGGTATGACTGGCAATGATGATGTCCTCCACATTAAATGCTTTTTTATCTACTTGTTGACTCATACTTTACTTCCTCCTGTATTTTAGTACATATTTGTTTTTGGACAACAAAAAACCCGCCCCCTGGTTATAGGGACGAGTGAACTCGCGATACCACCCTACTTCCGCTGCCTAATTTTGTGGCTAGCGGCTCTCGATCACCGTACAAACAATTGTACGTGTTCCAAGGTAACGGTGGACATTCCGGTATAGCTTACTAATGGTTCAGCTATACATCTCGGAGATGATCTTCAGATAGTCCTGTTATCGACTCCCACCAACTGTCGACTCTCTATGAACAAAGAACTTACCCTACTCTTCTCGTCATCAATTCGTATGTAAGATTTTAGATAAGGTTACCACCGAAAAAAAAATCTGTCAATGTTTTTTGACTATTTTAACTATTTTGTTAACTTTAAAGCGCTTACATTGGGAATAGCCGACAATTACAGAATTATCGTGTTAGATTTAACTCTCTTTGAATCTATCTGTTAATTGGCAAAAAAATGAATGGTTCGGTCACAATCACGTAACCGAACCATTCAAATGAAACCTATTTACTTTTCACTTACTTTCACAGTAGTCTTAGCAGGAATGATAAAACTAATCCCCACTGTCACCAAGCTAAGAACAAAGGCATACAAAAACACATTTTTCATACCAACACTGATACTAACAGCATGGTTAATAATCAAACCCATAATGGTAACACCAACTGAGGTCCCGATATTTCGCAGAAAAATCTGAAGAGACGTCGACATTCCCTTAATATGTGCTTCAGCAAACTCTTGCGACGCAATTGTACCGACCGCAAACAATAAACCAAACGCTACCCCCTGCACTGCTAATATTAAGAACAATACTAAATACGAAATATCATTAATGAATAAATAAAGCATTAGACCCGAGATAGCCGTCATAAAGCTCCCAATAATAAATAACAATTTGTAACCAAACCGAATAATCCACTTCCCTGCCGGCGTACTCCCAAACATCCAGCCGACCGCAATACTTAAGAGAATCAATCCGCTTTTATAAATACTCATATGATTGCCTTCTTGTAAAAACAACGGAATGAAATTCGAAGTACCGAAAAAGGATAAACAGTAAAATAACATAAAAAGATTGGTGCGAAGGATTCCCTTATTTTTAAAAAGGGAAACTGGAAGAAATGGCTGTTTCTCTTTTCTCTCTACCAAAACAAAAACTAGCATACCAACTAACCCTATTACAAGGTACCAAAGTGGATTCCTAACATTCGTGGCCAATAGTAAAAGAGAAATGGAAATCCCAAATAAAAAGAACCCCTTATAGTCGATATGCGTTTTCCTAAATTCTGTGCTTTCCTTGTAAGGAATCAAGCACAGAACCGTGGCAATCCCAATCGGAATATTAATAAAGAAAATCCATCTCCATGTTAAAGTTTCAACAAAAAAAGAGCCTAAGATAGGACCAACCACGGAAGAAATTGCCCATATACTGCTAAAAACAGCTTGTATTTTCCCGCGTCTTTCAATCGTAAATAAATCACCTACAATAATCATAGATAGTGGAATCATTCCACCAGCACCAAGGCCCTGAATACCTCTAAAAACAATCAGCATAACCATAGAATTAGCCATACCGCAAAGGATAGACCCAATGGTAAATAAACCGACCGAAATCATTAAAAGTTTCTTTCGGCCGTACATATCCGAAAGCTTCCCATAAAGCGGCACAGTTATCGTACTCGCCAGCATATAAACGGAGAAAACCCAAGCAAATAACTCCATTCCACCAAGCTGCTTCACAATGGTGGGGCTTGCTGTTTGCATAATATTTGCATCCAGCGCTGAAATGAGGGTTGTAATCACTAGTCCCCAAAAAACATATTTATTTCTATTCATAAAATCCCCCTATTTTCTACCTTTTTTTAACAAATAAAAAATTGGCGCATCTACCATTATAGCAAAATATGTTTTAAATTAGAAAAAAATCCTTAAAATTTAATAGCCTCAACATAATGGTTGAGGCCTAATCAGATTATTTTATTAATCGGTTGACTAGATATTTTCATATGATTTTCCATTACAATTTTCTAAACTTGGATTGGGTCAATCTTTAATAATGTTTGTGAGATGGAGGGCAAGATAATCTCGATTGTTGTCCCTTCATTTATCTTACTTTGAATATTTAAGATCCCTTGATGACTTTCGATAATTTTATAGCAAGTCATCAGACCAAGTCCTGTTCCTTTCTCCTTTGTGGTGTAAAACGGTTCCCCTAGTGTAGTAATTCTTTCATTTGGAATCCCAACACCCTCATCACTTATCCGAATCGAAATTTGTCCTTCTCGCTTTTTTCTTACTTTTACATCAATATTTCCACCATGAGGCATGGCTTCAATTGCATTTTTAAAAAGATTAAGAAAAACCTGTTTTAATTGATTCTCTTCACAGCTGACCATTGGAAGATCATTATCAAACTCTAGAGAAATTTCTATATTATTTAAAATGGTTTGAGTTCCAATTAAAATCACTACATCATTGATTAACACTTTTATATCCCGTTCTGTATAAACAGCAGCCGATGGTTTTGCAAGGACAAGAAATTCACCAACAATGGAGTTGATACGGTCAAGTTCTGATAGGACAATATCAAAGTATTCGTCTTTTTGTTGGTTAGCCTTAAATAGTTGGATAAACCCTCTAATGGAAGTGAGCGGATTGCGGATTTCATGAGCAATTCCTGCAGCCATTTGACCCAAAAGGGCCAGCTTTTCAGATTTCTGAAGAAGACGCTCTGTTTGTTCTTTTCTATCCGTAATATCTTTCCCAATCGATAAAATTGCCTCTTTATCACCAAAATCAATATATAGGGAGGTTACTTCGAAAAAAAACGTCGATCCATCAACCCTTCTTGCTTTATACTCAATGGTATTGACAGGGCTTTTTTCTTTTTTGATTAGTTTAAATCTTTCCAATAACCGGTCTTTGTACTCTGGAACAATAAAATCAAATATGTACTTTCCAATAATTTCTTCCTTCTTGTCATACCCTGCCAAACTAACAGCCGCATGATTGGCATAGAGTAAGCGATGATCTTCCGTGATATAGACTGGTTGAGGCAGAGAATCGATTAGCTTCTTATAGCTCTCCTCACTCGCACGAGCTTTTTTTTCAAAGAAACGGGCTTTATCATATTGCCATCCAACAATCCAAGCGATCGTTGTAAAAATGAAAAAGTCTATGTTGAAGAAATCATGTTGACCGGTAAGCTTTTGATAAAGCGTAAAAAGGATAGATATTGAAACCAGAATGAATTGGCCTGTTCTTTTCATTTTTTACCCTCATAGTTTTATAAAAAAATATAGTTCTAAAGGAGTATATTCGCTAAAAAACAACTTTATCCTCTAATATTCGCCTTTATATTTCAAATTTTTTTATCGATAATAAAACAACAGCTTGCATTCTCAAGCTGCTAAAGATCCTATTAAATACGTTCGACTGAATTTAAAAATTGACCCATTACGTTTATATACTCTTCTGTTTCCTCAATATAGGCCATATGGGCACTTTTTTCAAATACATGAAATTTAGAGTTGGGTGTGAGACGACTATAATACTCAGTCGTTTCAGGTGTTGCTTCATCATATCGACCGCATGTATACAAAGTTGGGCAAGTAATACTCTTTAACTGTTGAGTACAGTCAAATTCCTTCAAATTACCAAGGATAGTAAATTCGGAAGGCCCCCACATAATATTGTAAATTTCAGAATTACGATATTCTGCTGGCCTTTGTTCAAGCCACTTAGGTTTCTCTTCCATGCGGTTGACAAAATGCTTACTAAACACCTCGATCGCTGCTTCAAACTCTTCAGAATCGGTGGTCCCATTTACTTCACAGCGTTTTATCGTCTCTTGTATATTGAGTGGAAGCATTTTGAGGTTCCGCTTTTGATCTTGTTCCCATAATGGTGCACTAAGACATGGACTAGAGAAGATAATGCTTTTTATCCCTTTCGGATTTGTTAATGCGTAGGCAGCAGCAAGTGTCGTTCCCCAGGAATGCCCAAGGATATGTACCTCATCAAGGTGGAGTGCGTCGCGAACTTGGCCTAATTCCTCAACAAATCTTTCAATTTTCCATAAACTCTTATCTGTTGGCCGATCAGAACGTCCACATCCTAATTGATCATATAAAATAACGGGACGATCAACAGCGAGTTCTTTCAATCCCTGTAACGAAAAACAAGAGGATCCAGGTCCGCCATGTAATACAATGACAGGTGTTCCCTTTCCATGTTCATCAAATTTTTGATACCACACTCTTCCTCCTGTTACCTCAATAAGACCCTCTTGATACATACTAACCTCTCCCTGCAAATGTTTTTCTTTCTCTATCTTTTCCTTACTATTCTACCATTTCTTTAAAAATTCCTTTTATCAACTTGAAAGTAGTACTTATAACTTTGTAATAAATGATGGAATTTTGACAAACGATAAAAATGGAGGTGAAAAAATGGAAAAAAAGGAAAATCCAAACGTTGGTACAACAAACAATGATGACATTATGAATAGAGTTAATCAAACGTTTGATAAAATTGCACAGGACGTTAGACAAATGATTGATAGTAATGATAATGAAACAACAGATAAAGGTAATCAATACTCTTAACGATGAAATTTTTAAAAGCATCCCAAAAATGGGATGCTTTGTTTACTCTACCCCCGGGAACCAGCCCGGCGAGTGAATGATCGCCTGCCAAAGTGGATCTGGTACCACTAGCTGCTGTTGTTTACTTTTATCAATTTTAGTTATAATTTCATCTTCACGGCCTTCTTTTACCTTTTGAACCCAATCAGGATCAATAATCAATTCACGTCCCATAGCAATGAATGGTACACCCGTGTGGATAGCTTTAAGTACATCATCAGCGGTGTAAAGAGAACCCACACCGATTATTGGTACTTTGTCACCAACGCGTTCTTGTATGATTTCAATTCTTGCCCGAGAGTCCTCAACCCCACGTCTTGGTTTAGACCAGAATTCCTGTAAAGACACATGGAGATAATCTAGATTTTTCCCTGCAAGTGCATCAATCAAAACTAATGTATCCGCCATCGTAATACCTGGCGTTTCTGGTTCCTCTGGTGAAAAACGATACCCAATGATAAAAGGACCCTTGGCATGTTCCGCCACCGCCTTTTTTACTTCATCTACTACCGCTAATGGGAACGTAAGCCGCTTTTCAATACTTCCTCCCCACCTATCCTCACGTCTGTTGGAATGAGGGGAGAAAAATTGCTGAATTAAGTAGCCATTGGCCCCATGAATTTCGACTCCATCATAACCAGCTTCAATCGCACGGCGAGTTGTCTCACCAAAATCACGGATAATCGCCTCAATTTCCTGATCCGTTAATTCTCTCGGAACTGTTTTCCCTTTTCCTTCAGAAGGAACCGCACTTGCACTTACTATTTCGCCGTTTGGCACTAATTCAGGCGGACATTCTCTTCCGCCATGAAAGATTTGTAAAACAGCTTTCGCCCCTTGTTCTTTGATACCAGAAGCTAACTGCTGCAAACTAGGGATTAGCTCATCACGGTCACCGCCAAATTCTCCTTGAAACCCTTTTCCATTAGCTGTTACGTAGGTACATGCGGTAACCACCATCCCCACTCCGCCTGAACGTCTTGCGTAATATTTGACCTCTGCATCCGTGACCGTTCCATCAGGATTGGATGAAAAATTTGTCATCGGTGCCATAACAATACGGTTCTTAACTTCTACTCCGCTAGGAAATGTAAACGACTCGAAAAATGGTGCATATTTTGAATTCATTAATAACCCTCCTATTTGACCCATCTAACTATTTTGTTAAGTTCTTTTCGTGTCTTAGGACGTTTTGGATCTTCCTTACAATAACCAAAAGCAGCCATCACTGAGACTTTTTATTTTCCGTCCTCTAATTCCCCTTCTTTTTAGAAAAGTCAACAAGGTTTAGTTTACCGATTATGTATAGGAACCATTCTATATTTTCTCTGCCATAAAAAAGCAGAATATCAATGAAAATGACATTCTGCTTCAACTTAAGTACATGTTTTATTGGCCTTGGGCACCATTTGGAGTTACTCTTCGAACATGATCATCCTCAAAATTGTTTTGGCGTGCTTTTTCCACTTTATCATTTAAAAGTTTCTTTTGGTCAACCTCTGGTGAAGGTGTTTGCTTATCCTTTGACATAAATTTATCCTCCTTCGTTTAGACATTTCCCCCTCTCTTATTTTGCTGTCCTTTAAAAAAAATAATCATCAATTAGTTCGTGATCTGTTTTTTCGACTGTAATTCTAATTTATAAATTGCCTTTTTATGTTAAAAAGAACAACACTAATAATTAGAGTCAAAAATGAAAACAGTATAGCAATACTTGAAAAAGCAAGGAGATAGGCATTATAGCCAGCAAGTTTTACAACCGTTTGATAAGTATCCCAATTTAGCACGTTAGCCAGAATATTAAACAAGAATATAGCGAAAAAAATCATAGTTAACCCTCTGGCTGATCCTTTAATATCCGCTCTACTTAGAGCAATATGTGAAGAAATACTAAAGGCAATGATTAAAAATAACCAAAAAAGTGGATTGATTAAATTTTCAAATGTAAAAAGACTTTTACAAATAACAGAAGCAGATTCAACTATCGTTTTAAGAACGGTCAGATCGAGCTGCTCTAATTTAATCCTATTTTCCACTTGGGTTTTAAAAGTATAGTAAGATTGCGGCACAAGTAGATACATACCTAATATCAATGAGCCGATGCCACTAAATATCGGGCCAAGCCCAATGAAAAAGTTACCAATTTGCTGGTATATACTATTGGGATTATAGTGGTGCTCTACATACCCTAGAATGCCGGCCGGATGGTTGAATTGCAATAGTTTGACCCTCGAAACCCGATGTCCCCAAATAAAACATTGAAGAAGATGTCCGATTTCATGAATGGGTGTTCCTATCCAAGCTGTCACCATTACTCCTTTTGGTCCAAAGGCTCTGATTAAATATGAATTTGAAATGCGTTCAAGTGCTCCTAAGATCAAACCAATAACTATAATTACACCCACTAAATACAACATTTCTAAAAAACTTATAAGCAGGATGTGTAAAAAAGATAATAGGGTATTCATTCTGTAATTCCTCTCGGTAGTTGTTTCTTCTGAAAGTAACTAGCTCCATTATATAACCACATAGAATTAAAACATACTATCATGATTCCGAGCAGTCAAAAAAAGACAATCATCATGGATTGTCTTTTGGGTAATGGAAAATAAGTAGTTTTTGCTTATGCTTGAACAGTTTCTGATACAAAATCGATTTCAAATCCTAAATCCTCTAACATCTGATGGTCTGCCGTGCTCTCTTGCCCAGAAGTAGTTAAGTAATCCCCAACAAAAATGGAATTTGCAGCATACAAACCTAGAGGCTGAAGGCTTCGTAAATTAACCTCACGACCTCCAGATATGCGAATTTCCTTGGTTGGATTTACAAATCGCATGAGCGCTAGTACTTTTAAACAATAACGTGGATTTAACTCCTTTGTACCCTCCAGAGGTGTTCCGTCTATTGCATGCAGGAAATTGACAGGAATAGAATCAGCATCAATGGCTTTTAAACTAAAGGCCATTTCTACAAGATCTTCTTTTGTTTCCTTCATTCCGACGATTACACCAGAGCAAGGAGAAATTCCTGCTTCCTTAATTAGTTCAACCGTATTGACTCTGTCTTGATAAGAATGAGAAGTGGTGATATTTTCGTGGTGATTTTCTGAGGTATTTAGATTATGATTGTAGCGATCAACACCAGCTTCCTTTAACTTTACTGCTTGCTCCGGTTTTAGTATACCTAGGCAAGCACAAACTTTTAAATTATACTTATCCTTAATTTCCTTTACTGCCGACACCACTTGGTCCACTTCATTATTACTTGGACCTCTGCCGCTTGCCACTATACAATATGTACCAACATTTAGATGATAAGCTTGTTCTGCTCCCTTTAAAATTGTACCCTTATCCATCATTCGATATTTTTTGATTGGTGCTGTAGAAACACTTGATTGAGAACAATACCCACAATTTTCAGGACACAAACCAGATTTAGTATTCATAATCATATTTAACTTTACTTTATTACCATAATAGTGATGCCGGATTAAGTAAGCTCCTTGTAACAGCTCTAGTAATTTTATATCTGGTACATTTAGTATACATAAAGCTTCTTCTTTAGAAAGTTCTGCCCCTTTGATCACCGATTGTGCTAATTCACTCCATCTGTTCATATTTTCACCATCCATTCAAAAATTAATATAAATTAAGAATAATAGGTTAAAAATAAAATTGTCAACTATAAATTAGCAAAAGTTAACAATCCAACGGAATACTATTGGTATAATAAAAATATTTATAGTAAAATTTAAGCGAGTGAGGTGTTTTTTGATGACAGATAGTAGAATGAATCCTAAGGTTGATGAATTTTTAAGTAAAGCTAAAAAGTGGAAAGAAGAATATGAGAAGCTGAGAAATATCGTTCTTGACTGTGAGTTGACCGAAGAATTTAAGTGGATGCATCCTTGTTACACCTTTGAGAAAAAAAACGTAGTTTTAATACATGGATTTAAAGAATATTGTGCACTTCTGTTTCATAAAGGTGCTTTGTTAAAAGATACCCATAGGATTCTAATTCAACAAACGGAGAATGTACAGGCAGCGCGCCAGATTCGGTTCACCAATGTTCAAGAAATAGTTGCAATGGAAACCATTTTGAAAGGTTATATTTATGAAGCCATTGAAGTGGAAAAAGCAGGTTTGGAAGTTAAGTTTAAAAAGAATACTGAGTACATAATACCTGAGGAATTTCAAAAAAAATTAGATGAGATCCCTTCCTTGAAAACTGCTTTTGAAGCATTGACGCCTGGAAGGCAAAGAGCATACATTCTTTATTTTTCGGGTCCCAAACAATCCAGAACTCGAGAGGCAAGGGTTGAAAAATATATGCAGCAAATTCTCAATGGAAAGGGATTAAATGATTAGTACATTTTTATTTAAAACATAGTCTTAGACAAAAAAACAACCTTTTTAGGCTGTTTTTTCTTGCCTGGCAACGTCCTACT
>NZ_PGVE01000011.1 GCF_002860255.1 Neobacillus cucumis | reverse complement strand
GTGACTATGCTCATGATGATGTTCAACATGGTCGTGTTTATGCTCACCGTCGTTTTTATGGGAAAACTCAGACTGGCTAGTATTTTTTAATAATACCACATCAAATTTTGTACTTGTTATACCGTTTTTGACAATCTTTTTCCATTTCAATTCATATTCATCTTCCAACTGAAGCTTTTTTAATTCAGCCTCTAAAAGTATCGGATCTGCCCCCGCATCTATTAGTGCACCAAGAACCATATCCCCGCTAATTCCTGAAAAACAATCAAAGTAAAGTGTCTTCATTTTTTAAGGCTTCCCCTTTTTGTGCAAGTTGATGAATTAAAACGGCATTATAGCCGCCGCCAAATCCATTATCAATATTGACAACGCTAATTCCCGAAGCACATGAATTTAGCATCGTTAACAGTGCTGACAAGCCATGAAAATTAGCTCCATATCCAATGCTCGTTGGTACGGCAATAACAGGATGAGAGACAAGACCGCCAACCACGCTTGGGAGTGCTCCCTCCATTCCCGCCACCACAATAGAAACAGTTGCCTGTTGAATTTCTTCAGCGTGGTTCAAAAGCCGGTGGATTCCAGCAACCCCTACATCATATATACGATGAACGGAGCTTCCTAGTACTTCAGCAGTAACTGCTGCCTCTTCGGCCACTCTTAAATCCGAGGTACCTGCAGCAATCACAGCAATATATCCCTCTTTATTTTTTTTAGACTCCACTTCATCTTTCCAAAAAATAATCTGTGCGGTTTCATTGTAAGTAAACTCCGGACAAGCGTTCAGAATGACTCCGGCTTTCTCTTTTGAAACTCTTGTGACTAGTATTTCATTATTTCGTGCTCTTAAAGCTAGAACTATGGAAACGATTTGTTCAGCAGTTTTCCCCTCTCCATAAACGACCTCTGCAAAACCTTGGCGTTTTTTTCGATGATGGTCCACCTTTGCAAAGCCTAAATTTTCAAAGGTCGCTAGTTTTTCTTTAGCCTCTGATATGCTAAGGGTTCCTATTTGAACTTGTTTTAAGATTTCATCAAGCATTCGCTTTCCCCCTAATTTTCTATCTAAAATACTTTTTCATTTCACATGCTAATTCGATATAATTCTGATAAATCCTCTTATAGATATCACTATTTTCCTTATTAGGTAATGTTGCTTTCCCCATCGGTATATTCTTTTTAATATCTTCAAAAGATTCTACTTTATGAATCGCAACAAGGGCTGTCCATGCAGCACCCCAGGCGGCACTATGGTGGCTTTCTGATACATAAATTTCTGTATCAAAAATATCCGCCATCATCTGCAGAAATAATGGAGACCTTGCTAAGCCGCCATTAACATAGATCCTCAACGGCTCTCCTGCTAACCTTTCCAGGGCTTTTCCTATTTGATACAGATTAAAGGTAATCCCTTCAAGCACGGCTCGTATAAAATGTTCCTTTTTATGAGTAATCGAAACTCCATAGAAATTCCCTTTAGCCCTCTGATTCCAAATAGGGGCTCTTTCACCATTTAAATATGGTAGAAAGATGATTCCATCCGCTCCAGGAGCAACCTTTTCAGCATCGGAAAGAAACTCAGAAAAGCTTCTTTTGTCTTCTAAAAAGTCCTTCAGCCATTGTAAGGCAACTCCGCCATTGTTGCTGGGTCCTCCGATAATCGAAGTATCTTCTGTAAAAGAATAACAAAAAGTTTCTAACTTTTTACTAATTCTCACTCCTTGAGTAACTTGCCTAATGGCACCACTTGTACCAACAGATACTGCCACTTCTCCAGGAAGAATGGCACCTATACCAAGGTTCGCCAATTGACCATCAGCTGCTCCAACAACAAACGGCATTTCTGAATTAATTCCCATATCTTCCGCTTTTTCTTGACGAATACCAGTTAATATTTTCGTTGGAGGGACAACTTCTGAAAGCTGCTGTTCCCTGATACCCGCGAGTTCCAATAATTCCGGTTCCCATTGGTGTGTTGCCGGGTTAAATAATCCTGTTGCTGATGCCATGGAATAATCAATTACCCTCTGACCAAACCAGCATTGAAGCAGGTATTCCTTGATAGACATAAAGTATTGGGCTCTTTTATAGGGTTCATAGTTTGTTTCGTTCATCCAGACTAGTTTTACAAAGGGCGTCATTGGATGAATCGGAGTACCGGTTTTGGAATAAACCTCTTCCCCTCTAGTTTTCATTATATTTTCTGCTTGTTCATAACCTCTTCCATCTGCCCAAATGAGTGCTGGCGAATTCGGTTCTCCCTTTTCATCAATACAAATTATTGAGTGCATAGCGGCAGAGAAACCAATAGAAACTAACTGATTCTTTCCAATCGCTGCTTTTGTTATGACTTCCCTTATTGCCTGAACAGCAGCTTGCTCAACTTCAATGGGATCTTGCTCCACCCAGCCCTGCTTTGGGTAAAATGAAGTGTTCATTCTCTCTACTTCGGCAACTAATTTTCCGTCTAGGGTAAATACACAAGCTTTTACACTTGTTGTTCCAATATCAAGCCCTATAACAAATTCACTTGACATATGATTCCTCTTCCTTTTTCTATGATAACTAGGTTAATAGAAAAGGCTTTGGAATCCACCAAAGCCTTTTTCTATTTTCAAGTTTCAATTTCATTTACATATTATTGAGATAAAGCTTTGTTCATACTGCCGCTCTGATAACCTACTAAATCAAGAGTTATATATTTATATCCATAGTTTTGCAATTGTTTTACAATCAATTGATGATTTTCCAAAATAACTGGCATATCATTTGGCTCTACCTCAATCCTTGCAATATCCTGGTGTGTCCTTACACGCACTTGCCGTACATGAAGTGATTTTAAATAATCCTCAGCTTTTTCAACCTTAGTTAACTTCTCTTTTGTGATAAACTCACCATAGGCTATTCTAGAAGAGAGACAAGCTAAAGATGGTTTATTCCATGTTGGTAAGTCAAATCTTTTTGAAAGTTCTCTAATTTCTTCTTTGAACAACTCCGCTTCTTGAAGGGGCCCACGAATCCCTTTTTCCTTAGCTGCCTTCATTCCAGGTCGGAATTCATTCAAATCATCCGCAATCACTCCGTAAATGACATTTTGAAAGCCTTTTTTCTCCATGACAGGTATCAGGTGATCAAATAAGCTGCTTTTACAAAAATAGCATCGATTCTTGTTATTTTCTGCATATCCTGGGATTGCTAGTTCGGATGTTTCAATCACTTGGTGTTTTGCACCAATGATATTTGCAAGTTTCCTTGCCTCTTCCAATTCACTTGAGGGGTAGCTTTCAGAATCTGCTGTAACTGCCAGTACCTGTTCTGTACCTAAAGTATCAACTGCGGCTTTTAACAAAAACGTACTATCAACCCCTCCAGAGAATGCCACAACTACAGATTTCATTTCACGGAGAATAGATTGTAATTTTTTATACTTTTCTGCCAGCATTTCCCCAACTCCCCCATTTTCTTAATTTCAGCCATTATTTTTTAACATATTTATTAAACAGCTTTTTTATGTTGACCATCACTTAAATAGTCATACTTCCAAATCCGCCATCTACCCTGATTAGTGCACCAGTAACAAAGCTTGATGCCTTTTCGGATGCAAGCCATACAGTAGCGCCTTGAAGTTCCTCAGCTTCTCCAAATCGATTCATTGGCGTATGTCTCATAATATTTTCAATTCTTTCTTCATCTAAAATCTTTCTGTTTTGTTCAGCCGGGAAGAATCCTGGAATTATAGCGTTAACTCGAATGCCATTTGGTGCAAACTCTCGAGCTAAATATTGTGTAACACTATTAAGTCCTGCTTTTGAAACAGAATAAGTAAATACCCGTGATAGCGGAGTGGTCGATGATACGGAAGAAATATTAATAATGCTGCCTTTTCTATTCTGGTCAATCATTCTCTTAGCAAAAATCTGACAAGCTAACACAATTCCTTTTAGGTTAATCTCCATAATTTTATCGTATTCATCCATTTCTAGTTCAAGGAATGGTGTCGAACTATTCGTCCCCGGTGCATTTAAGAGGATGTCACAGCCTCCAGACCATTGGTCAATTTCTTCTGCAGCCCGAATTAATGAATCTCGGGAACTAACATCCGCTTGAAATGCTTTTGCTTCGCCACCACCTGCTGTGATTTCCTTAACAACCTCTTCTGCTTTTTCCAAATTACGACCGACAATCGCTACTCTCGCTCCATGTTCTGCTAAGCCTTTGGCCATTGCAGATCCTAAAACACCATTTCCCCCAATTGCAACCGCTGTCTTCCCGGTTAAATCAAATAAAGTTGTCATCTCTTTCTCTCTCCTCTTTGCTTTAATTAAAATAAATTTCCTTCCCTATCAAACGGAAATTCATATGGCTCCGAAATTTGCTCCATATTTGGATGCTGAGAAATATATGGAAGCAATGGCTCTGACACTTCTATTTGACTAAGTTCTAATGTATTTTTGATCCTTACTAATTTAACTTTTGTAAAATCTAAGATATTGCAAGTCTTAACGGCTGCTTGAATGGCCATTTTATCGTTCGGCAAAGTAGTAGCAATTTTTGTTGGGGCACAAACGGTTGAAGTCAAACCATTTGCATAAGTGCCTTCTTTATCCATCTTATCTACCAGCCGCTGGGTAGTAAAATCTGCAGTTCCTACTCCATTTGCATTTCCCTCTGATTGAACGGTTACGTCAAGCACGACCATTTTGTTTACATCAGGTCCTCCTGATGCATAGGGGGTTGGATAGCGTCCGGTAATGTTGGGATCCATGCCATCCCCACTAATATTTTTACCAATCTCATCAATCAACAGGACATCCAACTGATCAAAGAAAAGCTTAGGCAATAACTCCTTTGCTTGCTTTTGCAGCGCAGGTTCTTTTTCCACAATTTCCTCAGGAGTAAGTACTTCGAGCACTGCTACTTTATCAAAGGCATTTTCGATTGTTGCTACTCCAAATAATACGGGTGTTCTTTCCATAATGATTTTGGCCATAGCTGGTACATTTTCGGCCATATACTTGAAACCCATTTGGTGACAGGCTTCTGCCCCCTTTTGCTTTCCAAGGCCTATACTAATCATTTTCATGATTCCACTTTCGACAGGTCCACGGAAAGCGGTATGCGGTTTCACCCGATTAATTACTACTATGCCGTCCGCTTCAGAAGCAAACTTATCGACATAAACAGGCAATCCATTCGGTAATTCTCCTACTTTAACTACCTCCATCGAAGATCGGATTTCACAGCCGGCACTTTCTTCAGTCACTCCGAGATGCGCTAACACCTCACGTTGACCTTCCGCAGTTGCACCGCCATGACTTCCCATACTTGGCACAATAAATGGTTTTGCACCTAAGTCTTTTAAGAATTGTACAGTTACAGCAGTTAATTCCACAATCCGGTCAAGTCCTCTGCTTCCAACAGCTATGGCAATTTCCATCCCCGGCTTAACTTTTTGTTGTATTTTTTCTTGGCTTAATTTTTTCTTTAATTCTGTCCCAAGATCATCAATTTTATTGTTTTCAAAATTCACTTTTACTTTTGCCATTTTTGGAACAGGAATATCATTTAATAATTCTTGAAGAATACCCATGATCTATTTCACTCCTTTTCTATATTTAAGTTTGCCTCTTTGAAATCTATTCAATGTATCAGGGTGCCTTTAATAAGTAAGTGTATACTGTAATCCCTTTCAAATGTTCCTTATTAAAAATATTTTTGTTGTATCTTCATAATTAATTTGTTTATTGAACAAATTAATTATATGTATAATAACATTTTGGTTAAAATACGTCAATATATATGCGATATTTCCATTAATAGCAAGGAGAAATCTTTATGCTTTTACTGGAGAAGGAGAGCCCTATTGAACAAAATCCATTGGAGTCCCAAAGCAGAAAAAAGCTGCCCCACTAGTGAAACATCACTTTTAGGGCAGCTTTATTTTTATTCCATCCAGTTAGTGTGGAATACGCCTTCTTTATCAACACGTTGGTATGTGTGTGCACCAAAGTAATCGCGTTGTGCTTGTAATAGGTTCGCTGGCAAAGTTTCAGTACGATAGCTGTCATAGTACGCAATTGCACTTGCAAAAGACGGTACTGGAATTCCTCTTTCAATCGCAACAGCAATAACTTGACGTAACGCTTGCTGATAGTTTTCAACAATATCTTTGAAATATGGGTCTAATAAAAGATTTGCTAATTCAGCGTCACGGTCATATGCATCTTTAATCTTCTGTAAGAATTGCGCACGAATGATACAGCCGCCGCGGAAAATCATTGCGATATCACCATAGCGTAAGTTCCAATCGTATTCTTCAGAGGCTACACGCATTTGAGCAAACCCTTGAGCATAAGAACAAATCTTACTCATATATAAAGCTTTACGCACAGCTTCGATTAACTCTTCTTTACTTCCTTCAAATGGTTTCACTTCAGGTCCATTTAAAACTTTGCTGGCTTTCACACGCTCTTCTTTCATTGCTGAGATGAAGCGGGCAAATACAGATTCAGTGATAATTGGAAGTGGTACACCTAAATCTAAAGCATTTTGGCTTGTCCACTTACCAGTTCCTTTTTGACCAGCAGTATCAAGGATTACATCTACCATTGGTTTACCTGTATCTTCGTCTACCTTAGTAAAGATATCTGCAGTAATTTCTATTAAGTAGCTGTCTAGTTCCCCTTTATTCCACTCAGCAAAAACGCTATGAAGTTCTTCTGCGTTTAAGCCTAGGACATTTTTCATAATAAAATAGGCTTCTGAGATTAATTGCATATCTCCATACTCAATTCCATTATGAACCATTTTCACATAATGACCGGCACCGTTAGGACCAATATACGTACAGCATGGATCACCTTGTACTTTAGCTGAAATAGCTTCTAAGATTGGCTTAACAAGATCGTATGCTTCTTTTTTACCGCCAGGCATGATAGATGGGCCTTTTAACGCACCTTCTTCCCCACCGGAGACACCTGTCCCAATGAAATGGAAACCTGCTGTTTCTAATTCTTTATTACGTCTAATTGTATCTTGGAAGAAGGTATTTCCACCGTCAATTAGGATGTCCCCCTCTTCAAGATATGGCTTTAATGATTCAATGGTTGCATCAGTAGCTGTTCCGGCTTTAACCATTAATAAAATTTTGCGGGGCTTTTCTAGGGAATTAACAAATTCTTCAACTGTTTGCGCACCAACAAAATTTTTACCTTCTGCTTCATTCTTCAAAAAAGCTTCAGTCTTATCATAAGAGCGGTTATAAACAGCAACGGAATATCCACGGCTTTCAATATTCAATGCTAGGTTTTTTCCCATTACCGCAAGACCAATAACACCAATTTGTTGTTTTGACATACTAATCCCTCTTTCTACATTTATCTTTATAGATAACCATATTCTTTCCTTATTGACAATATATGTGCTTTATTTTTTGTAATTAAAATCAGGAATTTGTGTCCAGCGGCGACGTAATTCATGAGCTGCATATTTTGGTTTACGCTCACGGGTAAAGATTCCTTTTTTGTTTCCTTGAACACGGATGATTCCCTGGCTTGTTTGGAAGTCAGCAAAATTCCACACTTGCTCCCCGACAAATTGATTAAATTCGTCAAAAACTTCATGATTTGCACGATAAAATTCTACTTGGTATTCTTCAGTAAACATGACTGGTTCAACATCATGCAGGCCTGCAACTGTATCGGCACCATACTCTGTCATCATAAAAGGTTTGTCTGGACAGCGCTCTAACCACCCGTTCAGTTCTGCACGTAACTTTGCCTTGGCTGCCACAAGATCACCACCATCCACATACCAGCCATAATAGCGGTTAAAGGTAAGGATATCTAGTAATTCAGCAACTTTATCTTTGTCCGGAGTTGAACCTAAATGAGTTACTAAAGTGACAGGACGTTTTTGTGGATCAAGCTCTTTTGCAAGTTCCACTAAAGGCTTAAAGTACTCATAGGCTCCCTCTTCTTCTGAAGCAGGCTCGTTAGCCACATTCCACATGACAACGGAAGGGTGGTTTTTATCGCGGGCAATAAGCTCTTTAATGACTTCTTCATGATGCGCAAAGGTTTTTATTTCCTTCCAAGTGTTTCTTTGGGCTGTACCCCCATTTAACATAACCATAAAGTTCAAATGCAGGCCAACAGCCGGCACTTCATCGATTACGACAAATCCTTCCCTATCTGCAAGACGCATTAACTCTTCTGAATAAGGATAGTGAGCGGTACGGAATGAGTTTGCACCAATCCATTTCATTAGGTTAAAATCAATCACGTTAGCTGCCTCATCAAATCCTCTGCCGTGAATAGGTGAATCTTCATGCTTACCGAAACCTTTAAAGTAAAATGGCTTATTATTTATAAAAAACTTACCATCTTTTACCTCTACAGTTCTAACTCCAAATGGCTGTTCGTAAACATCAATAGTGTTTCCATCCTTGGTTAATTTTATATGAAGTGTGTATAAGTACGCATTCAGCGGTTCCCAAAGTTTTACATTTGGAATCAAAATTGAACCAGACATTCCATCGGCTTCACCTACAACACTGCCTGACTCATCTACTACGCTTATCTTAACTTGGGACTCCCCGGCCGCCTCTACTGAATAATTAACCGTTCCATCAATATCTGTTACGATCGTTACATCTTGAATGTAGGTGCGTGGAGTTGTATAAATTTTAACTGGACGCTGCAAACCTGCATAGTTAAAAAAGTCAAAATTAGGAGAGTTTCGTTTTACTGTCCCAACTCCTGGTATATCCTTTTCGGAAAAAAATCCAACCGGTAATGTTGAATCATCAACAATATTATTAACTGCGACTGTTAATCGGTTTTTACCAGGCTTTAAAAAGCTATTAACTTCTGCTTCGAATGGTAAGAAACCACCTTTATGCTCTACAGCTAGTTGTCCGTTTACGTAGACTTTTGCTATATGTGTTGCGGAACCAAATCGTAAAACAATACGTTCAGAAGTAAGAAGGGAGGGAACTGTAAATTCCCGTTCATACCAGACCCAGCCAACATGGTCTCTAATCGCTGCTGTCACACCAATGTCATTGAAAGAAGATGGTACTGCCATTGAAATTGTACCAGTTAATTTAGTATTTTGCCAATTATCTGAAAAACCGTCACCAGAATCTAGTTTAAAATTCCATATTCCATTTAGATCTATAATACCGCGGGTTTCTGTAACAATTGGATATAACATGTTCAACACTCCTTTTGTGATGGTCATCTTTTTGAAGTTGAAGCAGCCCTTAACATTTCTTATAAAATTTACCGTTGCATAAAAAAGCGTTGTGCATTATCGTAGCAAATATCACGAACCATTTTTTCCATCTGCTTCATATTATTTGGCGCTAAACCCTTTTCAACCCATTCGCCAAGTAAATTACATAGGATTCGGCGGAAGTAATCATGACGAGCATAGGATAAGAAACTACGGGAATCTGTTAACATACCAATGAAGTGGCTTAATACACCAACATTTGCAAAGTCTTTCATTTGCCTTTCCATCCCATCGATATGGTCAAGGAACCACCAACCAGATCCTAGCTGCACCTTTCCTGGAATACCTTCTTCGTAGTAGTTGCCCATCATCCCAGCTAGAACCACATTATCTTTTTGGTTTAAGTTAAATAAAACCGTTCTTGGTAAAGCCATTTCATTATCTAACGAATCAAGGAAGCGGGATAATCCTACAGCTAAATTAGCTTCACCAACAGAGTCAAATCCTGTATCTGCACCAAGCTGATTTTTCATTCTTGTGTTATTGTTCCTCATTGCCCCCATATGAAGCTGCATAACCCATTGCTTTTCAGCGTACATTTTTCCTAATTCTTTGAGAAGAAAGATTCTATATGCATTTAATTCAGGTTCTGTTAATACCACTCCGCTTAACCGTTTAGTGAAAATCATTTCAATCTCTTGCTTTGTATTTTCTACATACTTCATACTTTGAATATCATGGTCAGAAGCACGACCCCCATTTTCATGGAAATAGTCAACTCGCTGTTTCAATGCTTTAAGGAATGTATCTAAAGAATCAATCTTTATTTCAGATACGTTTGCTAATTGTTCAATCCAGTTGAAGAAAGTGAAGCGTTCTATACAGAGTGCACCATCAGGACGGAAGGTCGGTGCAATGGTTGTTTGAAAAGACTCATCCTTCTTCAGCAATTGATGATATTCCAAGGTAGATGTTGGATCATCTGTTGTCCCTATAAATTTCACGTTAGATCTCTCAATTAAAGCTCTTGCACTAAATTCCGGTCTTTGTAATTTTTCATTACATTCATCCCAGATTTCCTTTGCGGTTTCAGGACTTAATATCTTATCAATCCCAAAAAACATTTTTAATTCTAAATGTGTCCAATGATAAACCGGATTTCCTATTAAATGTGGTACTGTTTCAGCCCATGCGGCAAACTTTTCCCAATCACTGGCATCACCTGTTATATATCGTTCTGCAATGCCATGCATGCGCATTGTTCTCCATTTATAGTGGTCTCCTCCAAGCCAAATTTGAGTCATATTTTCGTAGGATTTGTTTTCCCAAACTTCCTTTGGATCCAAATGACAGTGGAAATCAAAAATCGGCGCTTTAACGGCAGCGTTTTCAAAAAGGTTAATTGCTGTATCTGAATTTAATAGAAAGTGTTGGTCCATAAATTTTTCCATCATTTATTCCCCCTTAACTTTTGGGTTGTATTCAATCAACTGAAAGCCCTTACTAAATTAATAATATATTCGTTATAAAGATGCTTATTTTTAATTTGTTTATTAAACAAATTAATTACACTATCAATTTAACACGTTTAATATGTTTAGTCAATTAACTATTTAGGAATTAATAGAATATTAACGACGTTTTAGCAATATAACTGATATAATGGGATTATCACAAAGGAATGCTCGAAATGGAGGATATAAATGGTTACCGGTGACGCCGCATATATAAAGAAAATTAATCGTTCGCTCATTATCAGAGAAATAGTTAAGGAAGGAATGATTTCTAGGGCTGATCTTTCAAAGGTTACTGACTTAACGAGAGCAACAATCTCCGCACAAGTAGCTGACCTGTTAGAGGATGGCTTAATAATTGAAACGCAGCTAGAACACTACACTGTCGGCAGAAAACCAATTATGTTGTCATTAAATGGACTAGCTGGCTACGCTCTAGGTATTGATTTAGATTATGGTCATATTTCTTTTACTATTTCCAATCTTCTTGGACACCCTGTTGCATCTTCGACAATTGAAATGGATACAACGGATTATCTAGTAATCCAAACAATATTGAGCGATCAGATTCAAACATATTTATCTGAGTATAATGATACCCGATACGGAATTGTAGGAATTGTTATTGCTATTCATGGGCTAGTTGGAAAAGATGAAACCATCCACTATGTACCCCGCCTTCACTGGAGTGATGTGGATTTAAAAGGGGATTTGGAAAAAGTAATTCACGTGCCAATCCACATTGAAAACAATGCAAATCTTTCTGCCTTTGCTGAAAGAGTATTTGTTCATCACGAAACAGACAATCTATTATGTGCGACTCTGTACTCAGGAATTGGACTAGGAATGATGATGAATAATGAATTTTTTCGAGGTCATGACGGATATGCCGGTGAAGCTGGGCATATGATTGTTGTTCCAGGTGGTAAACCTTGTAACTGCGGAAATAAGGGATGTTGGGAAAAGTACTCTTCTGAATCCAGTGTATTCGAATATCTATCTGAAACTAGAAAGATTAAACCTTTGAGATACGAACAAATCCAAAAATGGCTAAATGAAGGTGATGAAGAGGTTTGTGAGATAGTGGAACAATTTCTTTATTATCTTGCCATAGGATTAAATAACATGATTAATATGTACAATCCTGATGTACTTGTACTCGACAGTGAATTACTTAGAATGTATCCGAATTCTCTTGAAAAAATTAGAGAACAGCTGCAATCCTCTATAAGTCATTACCGTCAATTGTCTTTATCAACAATTGGGAGAGAATCATCAATATTAGGTGCTTGTGGACTTGCCATCAAAAATTTCTTAGATGTCCCTATTTTAAACTTATCTCGCACTGAGGAAAGCATAAACAATGAAAGCGCAGTCAATCAATTTTAAATGAATCTCTTAGCCTGCCTCTTTGGCAGGCTTTTTTTAAATTTAAATTTAAAAAAAGAAGCCAGTTATTCACTGGCCTCTTTAGTAATTCAATTATTTACTTGCGTTTCTTTTTTCAGCTAAATCAATCGCAAGTTGTAATGTACGTTTTTTATTTAACGGATACAAGAAGGTAAGAATTAAGAAAATGACCACAAATACAATGGCTGGAACCAAGGTGCCTAAAGTATGAATTCCATTTAATGTATTTTGTGTTTGTTCTTGGACAGTTGAGTTATAACCTACTGCAGCTATTGCTGCTCCGCCAAGACCACCGGCAACAGCCTGTCCAACCTTACGGGCAAATGAATAGATAGAGTAAACGGTTCCATCTTCACGTAAACCTGTTAAATATTCATGATAGTCAATAACATCTGTTACGAAAGCCCAAACAACCAAGTTAAAGATTCCATAACCAAGCATTGCAATTGATAAGATTCCAATAAATTGCGTTGATGTTAAGTTAGGCAGGAAGTAAAGAACACCATATACAATGGCAGCTAATAAAATTCCAGCTGAAGCGACTTCCTTTTTACCAAACTTAGCAACTAAAGGCTTAATAAACGGCATAGCAATAAATACAGCAACTGATTGGAGTAGGCCAACCATACTTAAAGCATGTGCATTACCAAAGTAATCTTTAAATAAATATACATTTACTGCCCCAATTAGCATGAATACTATCATGAAACTCAATGAAGCAACCAATATCCAAATTAGTGGCTTATTCTTCACTAAACCTTTAAATGTTGTTCCGAAATTCACTTTTTGTTTATCTGTTTCTTCCAATACAATACGCTCTGTTGACATTTTATAGCAAGCAATATAACAAGCTAGTGAAAGGATTCCAAATAATATTGCACCTAAAAAGAAATGATTTGCATCTGCTTTATTATCAACAAACAAGATCATTGGACCGACTACGTTAATTATTAAACCGGCTAAGTTAGCCCCTAATGTTCTAAAGCTTGATAATGTTGTACGTTCAACAGGGTTACCAGTAATAACGGAAGCCATCGAACCATAAGGAATATTTACAGTACTATACAATGTTCCCCATAAGATATATGTGATATATGCCCATACTGTATAAAATCCATTTGACATTCCTGGAAGATGTACGAACATTAAAACACCTGAGATGACTAGTGGGAAAGACATTCTTAAAATCCATGGTTTAAACTTACCATTTTTTCCAGCCTTTCTTGTATCAATAAAGCGTCCCCAAGTGACATCAGCTACTGCATCCCATAACCGTGCTATTAAAAAGAGCCCACCGACAGCGGCCGGATTAAGGTGAAAAACATCTGTATAAAAAACCATTAGAAATGCGCTTACAAGAATAAAGAAAAAATCGTTCCCAAAATCCCCAAACATATAACCAAGCTTATCTTTCATCCCAAACTTTCTGAACTCGGCAGTTGGATTTGTCTCTACTTTTTTTGCTGCTTGACCCATTTTTTTCCCCTCCAAAATTCTTTTTATGTTTTAGTTATACTCTCTTGAAACCCTTTTCAATTGACTCTAAAAAATAGTTTTTATCTCGAGATATTTTAATTAGTTTAATAAACTAATTAATTAATGTATCCTTATCTTATCATTCTCTAAAATAGGAGTCAATATATTTTTTGAAAGCGTTTAAGCGTAAAAATCCCCCAATAATTTCACCTAATGTTCATGAAATTCACTAATTGTTCAATATTGATCAAAAGTATTTTTTCTATAATTAAGTTGATGAATCATACTAACCATGAAGGTTGTGACTTAATGGAGAAATTATTATATATAACAGCCAACCCTAAAGGTCTTGAAAAATCAAAGGGACTTAAAATTGGGGAGGCGTTTTTAGAATCCTTTCAAGAAGAACGGGCAGATGTAGAGATAAATAGAGTAGATTTGTTTTCCTGCGAATTTCCACAAATGGATGCTGATCTGGTTTCAGCAAGAGGAAAGTTAGCTGGTTATGGTTATACCCTTGACCAACTTTCTCCATCGGAAAGAGAGAAAATTACAAAAATGCATGCCCTAGCAGATGATTTCATAACTTATGATTATTATGTTTTTGTCTCACCAATGTGGAATTTAAACTCACCTGCTGTTTTAAAAGCCTATATTGATAATTTATTTATTTCAGGAAAAACATTTGCCCACACCGCAAATGGTCCTAAAGGGCTCTTATCAAATAAAAAGGCCATTCATATTCAAACACGAGGTGGTCAATATATAGGTACTCCCATGCAAGAATTGGAATCTGGTGACCGTTACTTAAAAATCGCTCTTCGTTTTTTAGGAATAGATGTAATGGATACAGTGGTGGCAGAAGGTTTTGATTTAAATCCGAAGAAAGTACCAGAACTTCTCGAACAAGGAAAAATAAATGCGCGCCATGCAGCAAAAGAATTTGCTAAAGGTCTGATTCACGTATAGAAATTGTAAATAAAAGGCTTC
>NZ_PGVE01000010.1 GCF_002860255.1 Neobacillus cucumis | reverse complement strand
TGATTGTGTGCCACGAAAACTTGCGAGTTGTGTGCCTGAAGGCACAATCAACTAGTTTTGCTGCACTCAAGATGAGAGTAGGCCTCTCGTAATCGCTATACAGGTAGAGATTGCAAATCACCCTAAGGTGCTGTAGTCAAAAGCTATGGTATTGAGCGTTAGGGAAAAGGCAGAGCAAGACTCTGTCAGGTACGTATTAAGGAGACGAAAACCATTGAACCGCTGAAGAAGTATCGAAAGCGTAGGGATGTCATCAAAACTGAGGGGGAGTCGTTAACTCAGGATCAGTTCGGAAGAAACCTGTTTACTGTCCGTTCGGTGACCGGTATAAAGGCGGCGTGAACTTAATACAGGCTTGAGCGTGGAACGTGGGAACCTACGACATGGATGTTAAGGGAGAAATTCAAGTGGAAGCACCACAAGAATCAGAGTACCAATGCCATGTATAGGGGCGGAATAACCCTTAGTAGTAATGAAACCTCCTAACGGAGGTGGAGCAAAGGGGTTATGTTATTCAGTTTTATGAGCAAGTCAACCATCTTAATGGGAGGAACTTATGAATAAAACAAAGCCATATGCTATATCTAAAAAGGTGGTTTATGATGCCTTTCTAAGAGTAAAAGCAAACAAAGGGTCAGCCGGTATTGACGAAGAGTCAATTGAAGCATTCGAACTGAACTTAAAGGATAATCTCTATAAACTATGGAACAGAATGTCCTCAGGAAGTTACTTTCCTCCTGCAGTAAAAGCAGTAGAGATACCGAAGAAAGGTGGAGGAACTAGGACACTGGGAATTCCAACGGTTGAAGATAGAATCGCACAAATGGTCGTGAAAATGTACTTTGAACCCTCGGTGGAACCTTTCTTCCATAAGGATTCGTACGGTTATAGACCTAACAAAAGTGCAATTCAAGCGTTAGAGATAACCCGCAAAAGGTGTTGGAAATACAACTGGGTTCTAGAATTCGATATTAAAGGACTATTCGATAACATTGACCACGGTTTACTAATGAGAGCGGTGGAAAAGCACACAAGTAATAAATGGGTAAAACTATATATTAATAGGTGGCTAAAAGCACCTTTCCAAACAAAAGAAGGTGCAGTAGAACGGACTTCCGGCACACCGCAAGGTGGAGTTATAAGTCCAGTTCTAGCAAATCTATTTCTTCATTACACATTTGATAAGTGGATGATTATTAACCATCCAAATAATCCTTTTGCGAGATATGCAGATGACGCAGTCATCCATTGTAACTCAGAAGATGAGGCAACAAAAGTGCTACAATCACTAAACAAAAGGATGAAAGAATGCAAGCTTGAACTACATCCAACCAAAACTCGAATTGTATATTGTAAGGATGCAGATCGGAAAGAAAATCATGAAAATATCTCGTTCGATTTTCTAGGATACACGTTTAGACCAAGACGTTCCAAAAACAGATGGGGAAACCACTTTATTAACTTTACACCTGCGATTAGTAATAAATCAAAGAAATCAATTCGGCAAAAAGTAAGGGACTGGAGACTGCAGTTAAAAGCGGAAAAGGACCTTTCAGACCTCTCAAATATGTTTAACTCTCAGATTATTGGGTGGATTAATTACTATGGTAAGTTCTACAAATCTGAAATGTACTCAACATTAAGGCACATCAACAAAGCCTTAATAATGTGGGCAAGGAAGAAATACAAAAGGTTAGCCCGTCACAAGAAAAGAGCAGAATATTTCTTAGGTAGAATTGCAAAACAGATTCCCAATCTCTTTAAACATTGGGAGTTAGGTATTAAGCCAACGGCTGAATAATGGGAGCCGGATGAGCTGAGAGGTTCACGTCCGGTTCTGAGAGGGACCATTGGGGAAGTTCCAGTGGTCTACTTGCCT
>NZ_PGVE01000009.1 GCF_002860255.1 Neobacillus cucumis | reverse complement strand
ATACCAGGTGTTATCTTAGGAAGTACCCTATCATCAAAATTCCCCGAAAAACCTTTGAGAACACTCATGGCCATAATGATTTTAATTAGCGGGTTTAAATTAATTTAACAGCCTCCCTTTGAAAAAACTTGTCCTTCTCTCGGAATTATTAACATATAATGTGTTGAAATGGATATTTTCGGGAGGTAGCTATGTTTATAATCTTAGAAAAAGCAGTCTTGGGGATGGCCTTTTTACGATTATTATCTGGCAGTATCGAGATATTTGCAGCTATTTTAATGTTAAGATTTAATTCAGTTGAGAAGGCCTTAATGATTAATTCATCACTCGCTCTTGTTGGTCCTATTATATTAATACTAACTACTACAATAGGATTAGTAGGAATTGTCGGTAATATATCAGTTATGAAAATTGTTTGGATACTACTTGGGGTTGCATTTATATTAATAGGAGTTAAATCATAATTAGGCATAGCTTTTGCCTATCAAAGGAAAAAGCCTATCAGATACGATAGGTCTGATAGGCTTACTCATCTTCCTGTCTAGTTCGATCCTGTGGGTTTAGCATATGCCCTCGCATATTACTATATGGAACAGGAGAACGTAGAAGGACTAATTTGAAATCCAATGGATTAAACGGGATAAATGGATATAGATAAGGGATATTCATCGTCCTCGTTGTAACTAATAACAATATCCATAATGTTATTCCTATTAATAATCCTGGGACTTGAAGTATTGCAACCATAATTAATAAGAAAACACGAAAAATACGATTTGCAAGGCTTAATTCATAACTAGGTGTAGCAAAGGTTCCAATAGCTGAAACTGCAACATATAGAACTACCTCATGAGTAAAAATCCCTACTTGGACCGCTACATCTCCAATAATGATTGCAGAGACGATACCAAGGGCGGTAGCAAGGGCATTAGGGGTGTGTATGGCAGCCATCCGCAAAATTTCAATTCCTATTTCCGCGATAAGAAATTGCCAAATGAGTGCAAGTTCCCCGTGATCTTTAACCCCTATAAATTTCCATCGTTCCGAGAGAAGCTGTTCATTGGTTGCATAGGTATACCATAAGGGTAATAGAAATAAGGATGCGGTAACCGCAATAAATCGGGCAAACCGTAAAAAGGCTCCTACCAAGGGCTTTTGACGGTATTCCTCCGCATGCTGGAGATGATGCCAAAAAGTAGCGGGACAGATCATAACACTTGGCGAACCATCAACAACAATAAGAATATGCCCCTCCATTAAATGAACAGAACTGGTATCAGCTCTTTCCGTGTACCTAACTAACGGATAGGGGTTATAGTTTCTGCCAAAAACAAATTCTTCTATGGTTTTTTCACCCATAGAAACTCCATCAATTGAAATGTCCTCAAGTTTTTCTCTCAGCCATTTCACATTTTCCATATCGGCAATACTGTCTATGTATACTAAAGCTACGTCTGTCTTAGAACGTTTACCA
This sequence comes from Neobacillus cucumis, assembly GCF_002860255.1. Classification (GTDB taxonomy): domain Bacteria; phylum Bacillota; class Bacilli; order Bacillales; family Cytobacillaceae; genus Neobacillus; species Neobacillus cucumis_A. Next base: position 382 of record NZ_PGVE01000009.1, on the reverse strand, counting down.
ACCTGTACATATTCCATTACCAACGATCGATCTCGTACCCGACGGCGAATTAAGGCAAGGTTAAAAACAATCGTCTCGACAAAACCATCACGCGGGCCACGAACCACACGCTCAATATCAGGTTCCTGTGGAGAGCGGATCGGGTACTCCCGTGAATCAATCAGTACCACTTTACTTCCTTGTTCTACAACTAAAGCAGTCTGTCCTGCAAGAACTTGGGCAATTACCTCTTCTAAATCAGGTGTTGTAACTACCTCTACATGTGGAATAAATGTATGAACCAGCTCATCTATTGGATCATTCTTAAATTCTTCGGGTTTATGCTTTTCAAGTTCCTTCATTATTAAAAGCAAGATATTGGCTTGTGCAAACCCATCCACGA
>NZ_PGVE01000008.1 GCF_002860255.1 Neobacillus cucumis | reverse complement strand
GCCCTTACCTCACGGTAAGTACCTTGCGCTTCCTTAGCGGTTGGTCGATGTGTACCCCCACAGTGGACTTTCACCACCTAGATAGTTGCCATGCCTGGCACACTTAAAAAAAGACCCAGCAAAATGCCAGGTCTTACTGATAGATATAGACAAATGGTTCTGTTGCATCTGCCTTTTTAACAATTAGTGCTTCTGGTCCATCTACAGACGTTACACTTACAGACACAGAAAGATATTTAGGGAAATGCTCCATCACAAGCCCCGTCACATATTGGGTAAAACCTATGCCTTCGGTTTTTCCATAGAATTGAATTGGAATGGTAATATTCAAGTCCTGCAGCTGGTCACCAACATAAAAAGCTTTGCCAATCACACCGTTATAATTAGGAAAGTATTCTTCTACATCTTGTTTAAAGTTTAGGAAAGCAATTGTATCATCACGATGGTCATTTTCCGCATCTGTAGACGGGAATAAATAATATTTTTCATCCACTTTTTCCCAATTATTTAATTCTGTACTTCCTTGGTCAACGGTAGTATAAGTAAAAAAGTTTCCAGGAACAACCGATGTTTTACTTTGCTGTTCAAATAAAGCAATCGTGATTGGGATATTACCCAAATTTTTCATGGATCGGATACGTTTAACCACTTCCGCTGCCATCTTTTTACCTTGATTCTCCATTTCAGTAAACGGAATCTTTTTCTCAAATGTGTCGCCATCAGCTTTTATTTTATAGTAGTAAATTGAATTTAATGCCAAACCGATCGTAATACCTGCAAGAGACACATTCCCCTTATCGTCTTTGGTCAGGTAGTCATGTTCCAAGATATGAGCAAGATAGATCGGGCTTGAAGGGGCACTGCCCGTTGGACTTGTATTGACCGGGTTAAGACCAATATTTTCATCAGCTTTCATTTTATTTTCCTTAAGCTGGGCAGCCGTATACTGACGGTTTAGCCACTGTTTAATGGTCTTTGCTTTAAGCTGCTGGCCTTCTTGAAAGTAATATTTATCTGTATCAAAACTGTTTTGGGCAATTCTCATTAAGCCCATTTCAAACTCATTTAAGTCATATCGGGTATTAATATTATTAACGACCAAACCACGTGCTTCTCCCGGTTCAAAAGGGAGAATGGTCCGGTAATAATTATTCGAGATATTATATTTGGGAATTATCGCCTTCCCTTTTGCCTTCTCCTTTGTTTGAACTGTTTCATTTTGCTTTTGAAAGTTAGGTGCACAAGCACTTAGCAAAAAGACCAGGGAGAGAGCGAGCAATGAGATTTTCCTCACGTCGATCCACCTCTTATTTATTTAATTCTTCTAAAAGCCTCTCCTCGTCCCACACTTCGATACCAAGCTCTTGTGCTTTTGTTAACTTAGAACCTGCATCTTCACCAGCGATGACGAGATGTGTCTTTTTACTAACACTTCCGGCGACATTACCGCCAAGGGCTTCAATTTTTTCTTTTGCTTCATTCCGTGATAATTGCTCCATTTTTCCTGTAAGGACAACTGTTTTTCCGGCAAAGATACTATCAGATTCTTCAGGAGATACCGGCCTTGCTCCTTTGTATTCCATATTTACACCAGCTGCCGCTAATTCATTAATCAGCTCACCAGCTTCTTCCTGCTCAAAAAACGTGACGATAGAATCAGCCATTTTAGCGCCAATTTCATTGATGCTGACTAACTCCTCTTTTGTAGCCTGAGCTAATTTTTCCATGGTTACAAATTGTTGGGCAAGTGTTTTTGCCGCTTTTGCTCCAACAAGACGGATGCCCAGGCCAAATAATAGTTTTTCAAGAGAATTACCTTTAGAAGTTTCAATCGCTTTTAATAGGTTTGAAACAGACTTCTCACCCATTCTCTCAAGAGCAAGGAGCTGCTCACGCGTTAGTTTATAAATATCTGCCACATCGCTGATTAACTTTTCAGCAAAAAGCTGACTGATTACCTTTTCCCCAAGCCCTTCAATGTTCATGGCATCACGGGAAACAAAATGGATCAGTCCTTCACGAATCTGTGCTGGACATTTAGGATTGATACATCTTAGTGCGACTTCCCCTTCAAGACGGACCAAATCACTATCACATTCAGGGCAATGTGTCGGCATAAGGAAATCCACTTCATCCCCTGTTCGTTGGTCAGCTAAAACATTAACCACTTCTGGGATAATATCTCCCGCTTTTTTTACAACCACTTTATCGCCGATTTTTATATCCTTTTCACGGATTAAGTCCTCGTTATGCAAGGAGGCACGCTGTACCGTTGTTCCGGCTACCTTAACAGGTTCAAGAATGGCCGTCGGTGTAATGACTCCGGTTCTGCCTACGCTTAACTCAATCTCTAAAAGGGTGGTCACAACTTCTTCAGCCGGGAACTTATAGGCAATAGCCCAACGTGGACTCTTTGCTGTTGTACCAAGGTCCGCCTGCTGAGTAAGCGAATCTACTTTAATAACAATTCCATCAATTTCATATGGAAGATGCGGCCGCTTATCCACCCAGCTGTTAACAAATTCAATGACATCCTCAATGGCGGCACATCTTCTCCGCTCTTTATTTGTTTTAAAGCCAAGATGATCTAGATAATCCAGTCCCTCACTATGAGCTTCCACACCGATTTCTGCTGGATTTCCTATTCCATATAAAAACACGTCTAGTTTTCTTGAAGCTGCGATTTTGGGGTCAAGCTGCCTTAAAGAACCAGCCGCCGCATTTCTTGGGTTTGCAAACAGCTCTTCACCTCGTTCTTCCCTCAGCTTGTTCAACGCTTCAAATGAACGCTTTGGCATGTATGCCTCACCGCGCACCTCAATAGAAACATCTTCCCGAAGCCTGAGCGGAATAGCATTGATGGTCTTCAGATTGGCCGTGATATCTTCCCCAATCGTACCGTCCCCGCGGGTTGCTCCTTGAACAAATAGTCCGTTTTCATAACGTAATGAAACGGCAAGTCCATCAATTTTTAACTCAGCAACATATGAAATATTATCGCCTGCTGATTGACGGACCCTGCGGTCAAAATCCCTTAAATCTTCTTCATTAAAGGCATTTCCTAAGCTTAACATCGGTGTACGATGCTCCACCTTTTCAAAAACATCAAGCACCGGTCCGCCCACACGAACGGACGGTGAATCAGGTGTTTTTAGTTCCGGGAACTTATCTTCCAGCTCCAACAACTCGTGCATGAGCTTGTCATATTCAGCATCCGGTACAGAAGGTTTGTCCAGCACATAATATTCGTAGCCATATAGATTTAAAAGGCTTCTTAGTTCCTCAATTTTTGTTGCAGCTGTTTGTAAATCCATATATCCAGCCCTTTCATAAAGGTAATCTAACACTGTCCAAGACAGCTATTATGCCTTCTTAATAGGTGCAAATTTAGCTAATAAGCGTTTTATTCCTACTGGACTTGGGAAGGCGATATCAAGCTCTACTCCCTCACCCTGTCCTTTTACACTTACAACCGTTCCAGTACCCCATTTACCATGTTCGGCTTTATCGCCTACCTTCCAGCCGATGTCTTCTCCTCCAGATGCTCCTGCGGAAACAGGACGCATAACAGGCTTTCTTGGTGTAGCCGGTGTTGTAAATGTACTTCTTGTCGAGCCAAAAGAAGTTCCTGATGATCCAAAAGATCTTCCGCTTGAACCAAAAGAACTGCTGGTTCGTTTTTCCGTTTCAACGCCTTCGATTAAATCCTGAGGAATTTCCGAAATAAATCTTGAAGCTGGGTTCATACTGGTCCTACCAAACAAGGTTCTCATTTGCGCATTGGTTATAAAAAGAGTCTGCTCTGCTCTTGTGATACCAACATAAGCTAAACGGCGTTCTTCCTCCATTTCGGCTTCTTCCATTAAAGAACGGCTATGAGGGAATACGCCTTCTTCCATTCCAATTAAGAAGACAACTGGGAATTCCAACCCTTTTGCGGAGTGTAATGTCATTAGGGTAATAGCGTCAGACTTTTCTCCATCTTCATCAAGAGAATCAATGTCTGCCACGAGAGCCAAATCAGTTAAGAAAGCTACAAGGCTTTTATCCTCACTTGAATCCTCAAAGTTTTTCGTTACCGATAAAAGTTCCTCAAGGTTTTCGAGACGGCTTTGAGCCTCAATCGATTTTTCTGCCTTCAGCATTTCCTTGTACCCTGATTTATCCAGAACTTCTTCTACTAATTCTGTGACGGACAAGAATTCCTGCATATTTGTATAATTACGAATTAAATCACGAAACTGGGCTGCCGCTTTCGTAATTTTAGGGCTTAAGCCAAGCAATTCGACTGATTCTAATGCTTGATATAAAGAAATATCATGCATGGCGGCGAAGTTAGCGATTTTATCTAACGAACTCGAACCAATTCCACGTTTAGGAACATTGATAACCCTTGTCAAACTGATATCATCATCCGGGTTAGAAATCAAACGTAAATAAGCAAGCATGTCCTTAATTTCTTTTCTGTCATAGAACTTGATTCCGCCGACAATTGAATAATCGATATTTGATTTTAAAAGCACTTCCTCCATCACACGGGACTGTGCATTGGTCCGATAAAGAATCGCAATGTCGGATTGTTTGTATTGATCACGGGTCAATTCCTTAATCTTCCCAGCAACAAACTGGGCTTCCCCCTGCTCACTGTCTGCTCGGTAATAGACTAGCTTGTTCCCTTCTGGGTTTTCTGTCCATAGGTTTTTCTTTTTACGGTTTAGGTTATTTTCAATTACCTTATTTGCCGCAAGGAGAATCCGTTTGGTCGAGCGGTAATTCTGCTCTAGAAGAATGACGGTTGCGTTCGGATAGTCTTTTTCGAAGGATAGAATATTGGCAATATCGGCACCGCGCCATCTATAAATGGACTGATCGGAGTCACCGACCACACAAAGATTTTGGAAACGGCTCGCTAGCATTTTTACCAGCATGTACTGTGCTCGGTTTGTATCCTGATACTCATCCACATGAATATACTGAAACTTGCGCTGGTAATAGACTAGAACTTCTGGCACGCGCTGAAATAATTGAATGGTCATCATGATTAAGTCGTCAAAGTCAAGGGCCTGATTTTTTCTAAGCCGCTTTTGATACTCTTTATAAACCTCGCTTACCGTTTGTTCAAAATAACCGCCAGCACTCTTCTCATATTCTTCTGGACCGATTAGTTCATTTTTTGCAGAACTGATCGAGCCTAAGATAGCACGTGGATCATATTTTTTTGGATCAAGATTTTTATCTTTAAGGATGGATTTAATGACCGATTGTTGGTCGGTTGTATCAAGAATCGTAAAGTTTCGGTTATAGCCCATCCGGTCGATATCGCGGCGTAAGATCCTTACACACATCGAGTGGAAGGTGGAAATCCATATTTCCTCTGCTGCTCCTCCCATCATTTTACTGATACGTTCCTTCATTTCTCTTGCTGCTTTATTCGTAAAAGTAATTGCTAAAATATTATATGGGTTAACACGTTTTTCCACTATTAAATACGCAATTCGATGCGTTAAAACTCTTGTTTTTCCACTTCCGGCACCAGCCATAAGAAGAAGTGGACCGTCAGTTGCCTTAACAGCACTTTGCTGCTCCGGATTTAGCCCGTTTAGAAGCTTATCTGTTAAAAATTGCACTTATTCCACCACCATTACAAACATTTGTTCTTATTTTAATTCTAACGTTTTTATTATTGAGAAGCAAATTTCTACCGAACAGCTTTTACTGTTTCAAGGGCCTTTTGAAAATCCTCATATATTACGTTCCCAACGACAATTACATCGGCATGCTTGGCCATTTCGGATGCTTGTTCAAAAGAGGAAATCCCTCCTCCGTAGAAAAGGATTGTTTTTTCCAAGACCCTTTTCACTTCTGCTGCTACTGCAGGATCCCCATATTTCCCACTATATTCAAGATAGAAGATTGGGAGCTGAAACATTTTTTCAGCCATCATCGCGTATGCCTTAACATCTTCAGTCGTTAAACAGGCATCAACGTTCGTTAACTTTGCTGCCTTACAATCTTCGTTAAGAATACAGTAGCCTTCCATAAAGAATTCGTTCCAGTCCATAACTTCTCCAAATTCTTTCACTGCCTGGTGATGCAGCCCTGTAATCCACTTAGGATCTCTACTGTTTAAAATGGTCGGGATAAAATAAAGGTCAAATCCAGGTGTGACACTCTCTATACTAGACACTTCCAGAACACATGGAACAGTAAAGCGGCGGATTCTTGCCATTAAATCGAGGACATTTTCAAGTGTCACTCCGTCTGTTCCCCCTACAATCACTGCATCCGTTCCTGATTCGCAGATTCTCTCTAATTGTTCATCGGTTATTTCTTTATTAGGATCGAGTTTAAACACATGGCGCCACTCGCGAATATCATACATCAATGGAATCCTCCCATTCATCTTTCCATTACACCATTATAGCATTAGCCGTTTGTAATAAAAAAAGAAAACAATAAAACAATACATAGAAATCATATCCAACTTTATTGAAAGCCTATGCAAAAAGAAAAACCGAAGATTTTATCTTCGGTTTCTAGTTACTCTTCTTCCGTTTTCTTTTCTGCCTTAATACGCTCAAGGACCATTTCATACGTATCGTTTCCAAAGTTCAAACAGCGCTTTACCCTTGAAATCGTCGCTGTACTTGCTCCTGTTTCCGTTTCAATTTTATGATAAGTGTTTCCTTCGCGCAGCATTCGTGCTACATCTAAACGCTGAGCTAATGATTGGATTTCATTAATCGTGCATAAATCATCAAAAAAGCGATAGCATTCTTCGAGATCTTGTAAGGAAAGAACTGACTTAAATAATTGATCCAGTTCTTTTCCTCGCAATTTGTTGATTTGCATATTTGCAGCTCCTTTAATTTGTATTGAATATTACATTTTTTTGAAGTGATGGTACAACATTTACCCAGGTTTTGCCTTGAACAAAAGGAACCTCTTCCCCGCTTTTAACAGGGACGATTCTGCCATTTCGATTTGCCCACTCTACTTCCATGACCTTCCCCATTTGCATCAAGTAGCCTTTGCCCCCTGATTGAAGGTCAATATCCTTATGTCCAACGGAATCAATAACTTTGTGGGGTGTTTCAATAATAAAAAGATTATCTAACAATATCGGTTCTTTCGTTTCTAAATCTACCGTCTGTTCTCCCTCTGAAAAACGCTTATACTTGCCAAGTGTACTATCATATTGGACTATAGAATCGGAAATTCCGCCTCTTGAGTAAGTAATTTTTACTGTGGAAGCATTGTTGCCTGTAATTGTTTTTCTTTCTTCTTCAGATAAAAACTTAAAACTTGGCGGGCTGCCTTTCATGGAGTAGCCTTTTTGTTTAGCACCTTTTAAAATATTTTCATACGTGATATAAGAGTTATGTGGTGCTTTTCGGGCGCTCGATCGCTTAAAAAGAGTTCCGTCATAGACAATTCCATTTAAGTTATCTACATAATTGTCTTGCAGCATCTTTTTTGCTTTTTCGCTCCAGCCATGAGCAATATAAAGTGCATTAAACCCTTTGGCGATCTGGATATAATAATCGCGCGCACTTCTTACAGGACCGATATTGGCCGGCTTTTCACTTTGAAAAACAGCAAGGAAGCGGGTAATATCCCCTTCAGCTAACACTTCATAAATAATGTCAGCCTTATTTAAACCCGATTGTGGCCTGGCCTTTGGATGGTTATTTATCATAACGGCAACCGCTCGGTCATCAGGTTTTGTGTCAGTGCCAATACCTGTTAATGGATAAAAATAAGGGTCGGCTTTTGCCACGTCTTCTGGTTTATTCTCATGTTTTGTATCTGGCTTTTCTTCCTTAACAGGTCTTTTGACAGTTTCCTTATTATTGCACCCTGTAAGTAGTAAAAAGATAGCTGTCACGGCAACAGCCCATTTTTTCATTTATTGAACACCCCTATTTTATCCATTTTACAAAACACTTTCACGCTTTAACTCTTTAGTTACTTACAGTTTAACGCATTATTGATGGAAAGAATACTGATTTGTTCATAACATCATACATTCCTTGCTGCGTGATGCGAATGTATGGTAAATGTGTAGCAGAGAAAAAGGCTAGGCTGTAAATCGGATCTGAAAATTTATATCCTCGTTCTCTCAATTCTTTTAATAATATTTTCTCTTGTTCTATTAATTTTTCAATAGGAACATCTGACATGATTCCGCTTAGGTTGAGAGGAACTTCACACACCACTTGGGAATCTTCCATCATGACAATTCCGCCGCCCAATTCTTTCATTCTATTAAAGGCGTTTACCATATCAAACCTGTTCTTCCCAATTAATATGATATCTCCAGTATTAGAATAAGAACTGGCCAAAGCTGAGAGATTTGTTGCAAATCCCTTTAGCAAGGTGTTGATTCTCCACTTTCCATAACGGTCAACCAACATAAAATAGCATTCATCTAACTCTTTTGGCAGTTGGTCTGCTGAGGCATCAATTGAGATGGAATATGGTTTTGTAATGACGGAGTTCTCCATCTTAATCCCAAACGGCATGGAAAATTGAAGGTCATCAAGGGATAACTGCCAATCCAGTTCCATTGGCTTCAATCCATATTCATCCCAGCTCATTTCTCCGTACATTCCATCCACTTTGACACCGTTTCGCTTCACCCATTTTCCTTTGGCTAAAACGGAAACTGGTGTCGGATTTTCAATGCTTGATAAGAAGTTAAGGTTTGCAATACGGCCTGTTGCAATAGCTCCATGGAGATGTTCAATATTATAGTAACGGGCAATATTTACTGTAGCCATATTATAGGCATCTATAATTGGTACGCCTTTTTCAATAGCAATCCTAATCATTTGATCGGTAATTCCTTGCTCGTAAAAAGTCGACGAAGAACCATCCGTATTAAACATAAGCCGGTCATATGCCTCAATCCCTAACCGCTTCATATCATCTAAAATCTGGGGCAGGTCAGGACGGATGGATGAGTAGCGTAATGAAACCATGTATCCTTGCACAAGCCTGCTGTAGACCTCTTCCCCAGTCATGGCTTCATGGTCACTATCTGCACCTAACAACATCATTTTTGCTAATGTTTTCTCAGAAGCACCTGGAAAATGACCTTCAATTTGCTTGCGCATCCGTTTTGCCTCTTGAATCCAATGAAGCATCATATCATCGCCATCAAGCAGTTTTGGCCAGCCAGTTAATTCTCCTCCTTGAAGGACGGCATCGTGCTCAAGCCATGCTTTTACATTACTATGTGAAAATATCTCTTCTTCATTCAATAATTCTGTCTGGGAATCAAAACGGCTCCACCAATACATGGTTGATGGGATAGATCTAAGATCCCTTAATAATGAAAACGCTTCCCTTTTTTTCAAGTGTAAAATTAACGCCATATTGTCATTAATTAACGTCGTCGTACCAAATTGGGATGCATAGGCGGCTAATGTCAGGGGATTATATAATTGAAACGGATGTGCATGCGGCTCGATGTATCCTGGCACAATGATTTCATTGGTACAATCAATGATTTCACAGTCTTCGATATAAGAAGGCAAGTTATCACCAACATAAACAATGCGGTCGTCATAAATCCAGATATTCGCTCTCATCCATTGGCGAAAGGTCTGATTTAAATATAAAGCATTTTTTAATAATATCGTTGGGGATGTTTTCCCTTCTAAAACGGATACATGCATGCGTAAGTGTTTATTTTTCCAGCGGTAGCGTTGTTCCAGCATACCATGTCCCTCCCTTAAAAAACTATCTATATAATAATAATAAGTTGATTTACCAATAAAGAAAGCCCTTACAAAATGCTTTAGACCTATCTTAACATATTTTACTTTTTAAAGCAGTAAAGTATTGATAAAAATTGTAAAAAAATTGTGAAGGAGTGAGCACATTGAAAATTACACCTAATATAGGAATATTGAATGCCATGATTCGTATTACTTTTGGGTTAACCATTGTAGCTTGGAGTACCTCAAAGATGGTCAAGCGTCCCTGGAGAGATTCTTATTTATTGGCAGCCTTCTGTGGTGCGATGAAGGTCGCTGAGGGAATTGTCCGCTATTGTCCGGTGACGGCTTTATGCGAACGGTGGTCAGATATGGTTAAAGAGCATCAGAATGCGACGGATACAGCCAATGATATGGAAGGGCTCGCTGTGGATGGGGATTCGATGATGCCTTATAATCCAACTTAATTTTTGGGATAGAGCTCTAGTGAGGTCGGTTGTTGATCTTTGATGGGCTCTTTTTTCTCTTTGGGTTAATAAAAAAAATGACCGCTTGAATTTCTCATACGGTCATTTCCCTCATCTATTAATAATTAACGAACAGATGTCACAATAGCTTTTGCGCCAATATCTTTACGATAGAAAACGCCATCGCAGTTTAACTTCTCTAACTCCTTATACACCTTCGCCTGTGCGTCAGCAAGAGTCTCAGCCTTCCCGCCAACAAGCAGCACCCGGCCTCCTGCAGTCAAGAATTCACCAGATTCATTCTGAACCGTACCGGCATGGAACGTATAAGCAGCCTTCGAAATATCAGCCAAGCCCTTAAGAACAGCACCCTTTTCATAAACCTCAGGATACCCTTTTGCAGCAACAACCACACCGACCATTGCCTGCGAATCCCACTCAAGCTCAGGACATTCACCCTTTAAAAGGTCTAAAATGACTTGAACCAAGTCTGATTTTAATCTTGGTAAAATAACCTGGGTTTCAGGGTCGCCAAATCGAGCATTAAACTCAATGACCTTTGGACCTTCTGCTGTTTTCATCAAGCCAGCGTATAAAATCCCACAGAAACTCCGTCCCTCTTGGACCATTGCGCTAGCCGCCGGGAGCAAGACCGTCTCAACAGCTGTCGCCACGGTGTCCTCACCAATCTGTGGAACCGGAGAGTATGCACCCATTCCACCAGTATTCGGACCTTGGTCTCCATCATAAGCACGTTTATGATCCTGAGCGATCTCTAGCGGAATCACCACTTCCCCATTCACAAACGCCATCAGCGAAAATTCCTCGCCGCTTAAAAACTCTTCAATCACGACACTGGAAGAAGCGTCCCCAAATTTGGCACCAACGAGCATCTCTTCCACACTCGCCAGAGCTTCCTCTAAAGTCATCGCAACCGTAACACCTTTTCCTGCTGCTAGCCCATCTGCCTTAATAACAATTGGGGCTCCTTTTTCAAGGATATAGTTACGAGCCTCTTCAACTGAAGTAAAAACCGCATAATCAGACGTTGGGATCTGATATTTTTCCATTAATTCTTTTGCAAACGACTTGCTGCCCTCAATCTCAGCTGCTGCTTTCCGAGGTCCAAACACAGCCAATCCTGCTGCTTCAAATTTATCAGATAGTCCTTCAAGTAAAGGAACTTCCGGTCCGATGATTGTTAATCCGACACCTTGCTCCTTTGCAAAAGCAATAAGCTCTTCATGCTGTGATTCTTCAATGGCAATTCGTTCTGATACATCTACCATTCCAGCATTTCCTGGAGCGACAAATACCTTTTCAACCAATGTGCTTTCGCTGACCTTTCGGCAGATGGCATGTTCTCGTCCGCCGCGGCCAATGATTAGTACCTTCATCCATTACACCTCATCTTATGTGTGACTGTGTTAAACTTAGAAGTTGATTTCCGCTACAGTCGCTCGCTTTCCGCGGGCGTGCCGGGGAGCCTCCTCGGCGCTTAGCGCCTGTGGGGTCTCCCCTGCCCCGTACTCCCGCAGGAGTCGAGCGCCTTCCGCTCCAATCAACATCCTTACAAAATCAACAATGACTTTAACAAAGTCTAATGTTTAAAGTGTCTAACGCCCGTAAACACCATGGCAATTCCGTATTCGTCTGCTTTTTTAATTGAGTCAGCATCACGAATGGAGCCGCCTGGTTGAATAATCGCCGTAATTCCTGCTTTTGCTGCCGCTTCAACGGTATCATCCATTGGGAAGAAAGCATCAGATGCAAGGGCGGCTCCTTCTGCTTTATCACCAGCTTGCTTTAGAGCGATTTCTGCCGAACCGACACGGTTCATTTGTCCTGCGCCAACGCCAAGTGTCATGTCTTTGCTAGCAACAACAATAGCATTAGATTTTACATGCTTAACCACTTTCCATCCAAGTTTTAGAGCTTCCCATTCTTCTTCCGTTGGTTGTCTCTTTGTTGGAACAGTGATAGCTGCATCTTCTAATGTATATCGGTCCTGCTCTTGAACAAGCAATCCGCCTTCAATCGTTGTCATTTTCAACTCATGCTTCTTCACATCGTTAAACGGAATCGTTAATAGACGCAGATTCTTTTTACCTGTTAAAATCGCTAATGCTTCCTCCGAGTAAGCTGGGGCAATAATAATCTCTAAGAAAATTTCATGAAGCTTGCTTGCAGTCTCAGCATCCACTTCACGGTTAAATGCAATAATTCCGCCAAAAATAGAGACTGGATCTGCCTCAAATGCTTTCGTGAAAGCTTCAAACACATTATTACCAGTTCCGACACCACATGGATTCATATGCTTAACTGCAACTGCAGCAGGTTCAGAGAATTCTTTTACGATTTGCAAAGCAGCGTCGGCATCGTTGATATTGTTGTAAGAAAGTTCTTTTCCATGCAGTTGAACAGCATTGGCAATCGAGAAGGTAGAACCAAGCGGCTTTTTATAAAAAGCAGCCTTTTGATGCGGATTTTCACCATAACGAAGCGTTTGTTTTCGTTCATAAGTAACCGTTAAAGTTTCTGGGTTTTCTTCTTGGGCAAGATTTGTCATGTATTCAGCAATTAACGCATCATATGCAGCTGTATGACGGAAAACCTTCGCCGCAAGCTTTCTTCTTGTTTCAAGTGTAGTAGAGCCTTCTGCTTTTAACTCTTCAATAACAGTCGCATAATCAGCTGGATCCACAACAACCGTTAAATATTGATGGTTTTTGGCTGAAGCGCGAAGCATGGATGGACCGCCGATATCAATATTCTCAATTGCATCTGCTACCGTCACATCTGGCTTTGCGATGGTTTGCTGGAATGGATAAAGGTTCACGCAAACTACTTGAATAGGCTGAATTCCATGCTCTTCTAACTGTTTTAAATGATCTGGATTATCATGTTTAGAAAGTAAGCCGCCGTGGATAAATGGATTTAACGTTTTGACACGTCCTTCTAAAATTTCCGGAAAACCTGTTACATCGCTAACACTAAGCACAGGGATTCCCTGCTCTTGAAGGGCCTTTTTGGTACCGCCTGTCGAGATCAGTTCAAACCCTAGGCTGACTAGTTCTCTCGCAAAGTCAGTAATTCCATTTTTATCAGATACACTAATAAGCGCGCGCTTTTGTGTCATTGATTACATCTCCTTGTGTGAATAGCATTTGAAGTATTTCTGGATATAGTTTGTGTTCGATTTGCTGGATTTTATGTTGAAGACTGTCTCTTGTTTCGTCTTCTTCCAATTTTACACGTTCTTGAACAATAATGGGACCTGTATCCATCCCCTCATCCACATAGTGAATCGTCACTCCACTCCACTTTGCCTTTGCAGCAAGCGCTTGACCGATGGCATCTTTGCCAGGAAAAGCAGGAAGAAGTGATGGATGAATATTTACAATCTTGCCTTGATAGGCACCTAGTAAGGTTGGACCAACCAACCGCATGTATCCGGCTAGAACAATGAACTCCACATCATATCTCTTTAATTCTGATAAGATGGCTTGCTCATATTCTGCTTTACTAGAGTATTCCTTCGCTTTAAATACAAAACTCGGAATTCTTGCAGCGTTGGCTCTATCAATGGCATAAGCATCCGGTTGATCGCATACTAAAAGGGAAATTTCCGCAGTCAGTTCTCCTGACTTCACCACATCGATAATGGCTTGAAAATTACTGCCGTTCCCGGAGGCAAATACAGCTATTTTCTTCATAGCCGTCCACCTTGTCCCTTAATCTCAATACCTTCTTGATCCGTTACCACACCTATTTGATAGGCTTTTTCACCGCATTGTTCGAAATGCTGGAGCACATCAGCTGCCATTTCACGATCTACCGCAATAACCATCCCTATACCCATGTTAAAAATATTATACATCTCCTGATAGTCAATTTGACCATGAGAGGAGATTAATTGGAACACGGGAGGAATTGGCCAGCTTTTTTCATCTAACTTTGCTCCAAGGCCTTCAGGCAACATCCGAGGAATATTTTCGATGAAGCCACCGCCGGTAATGTGAGCCATTCCTTTTAATGGGAACTTTTTCAATGCTGACAGAATCGGTTTAACATATATTTTAGTAGGTTTTAACAACTCTTCACCTAATGTGCAGCCGAGTTCGTCAACGAAATCGAGTAAGGACCAGTTATTAAACACCTTTCGGACTAAAGAATAACCGTTGCTGTGAATACCGCTCGAAGCCAAACCAATCAGCACATCTCCAGCCTGAATGTTTTCCCCTGTAATTAACTGTGATTTTTCACAAGCGCCGACAGTAAAACCAGCAAGGTCGTACTCGTTTTGGCTGTATAATCCTGGCATTTCAGCTGTTTCCCCGCCAATTAGAGCACAACCAGCCTGCTCACAGCCGTCAGCAATCCCTTTTACGATTGCCTCGATTTTCTCCGGCTCCGCTTTACCACAGGCAATATAATCTAAAAAGAACAGTGGCTCTGCCCCTTGAACAACGATATCATTTACACACATTGCCACTGCATCAATACCAATCGTATCATGTTTATCCATCCAAAACGCTATCATCAGCTTCGTGCCGACTCCATCGGTGCCTGACACCAAAACAGGCTCCTTTAATTGCAGTGATGATAGATCAAACATACCGCCAAAACCGCCCAATCCGCCAATGATACCGGCACGAGCTGTTCTTTGGACATGTTTTTTCATTCGTGAAACAGCCTCATAGCCCGCTTCAATATTTACGCCAGCTTCTTTATATGCTTTAGCCAAGAGTCTCCCCACCTTATTTTTGATAATAGTATTGTAATGTATCAGGATAAATCTCTGTTGGATAATTACCGGTGAAGCAACCTAGGCAATAGCCATTTGTCCCTTCCTGGCCGAGTGCTTTCATCATCCCATCAACACTAATGAAGGTTAATGAATCCGCACCAATCGCTTCTCTAATTTGCTCCACATTTTTATCAGAGGCAATTAATTCCTCTTTTGTTGAGGTATCAATTCCATAAAAACAAGGATTTTTAATCGGTGGTGAACTGATTACAACGTGTACTTCTGTTGCTCCTGCTTCCTTCAACAGGTTGACAATTCGTCTGCTCGTCGTGCCGCGTACAATCGAGTCATCGACCATGACAACGCGTTTTCCTTCCACAACGCCGCGGACCGCTGACAGCTTCATCTTTACCCCTTGCTCCCGAAGTGTTTGTGACGGCTGAATAAAAGTTCTGCCAACATATTTATTTTTAATTAAGCCCATTTCGTAAGGAATTCCAGTTGCTTCTGCATAACCGATCGCTGCTGAAATACTAGAATCAGGAACCCCGGTCACGACATCTGCTTCGATTGGTGCTTCTACAGCTAATTGTTTCCCCATATTTTTACGGGCTGTATGAACATTGATTCCTTGAATATTACTATCAGGTCTTGAGAAATAAATATATTCCATCGTACAAATGGCTTTTGTGGTACTGATAGCAAACCGCTCAGATGTTATACCATTTTCATTAATGATTACTAGTTCGCCTGGCATAATATCACGGATATATTCGGCACCGACAACATCAAAGGCACAAGTTTCTGATGCGACAACGTAAGCATCACCAAGGCAGCCAAGGGACAATGGACGTAAACCATGCGGGTCAAGAGCTACCATAAGCTCTGTTTCTGTCATGATTAAATACGCATATGCACCCTTTAGCATAGATAAAGAGTTTTTCACTTGATCCTTTAATTGAGGAAAGCCGCTTCTTCTAATAAGATGAGCCAAAACCTCTGTATCGGAACTTGTTTGGAAAATACTTCCCTGCGCTTCAAGCTGATATTTTAAATAATTTGCATTCACAAGATTGCCATTATGAGCAAGCGCGAGACTCCCCTTTTGTGAATGGAACAATAACGGCTGAACGTTCTCGTAGCCTCCGCCTCCAGCTGTAGCATAACGAACATGACCAATCGCCGCACTGCCTGTTAATTCCTTCATGGCATCTGCTGTAAAGATCTCTGCTACCAGACCTTCACCTTTTACCCCTTTAAGGGTTTTACCATCTGAAACGACGATCCCAGTCCCTTCCTGACCGCGGTGCTGCAGGCTATGAAGTCCGTAATAGGTTAACTGTGCAGCATCCTGGTGTCCAAAGACACCAAAGATCCCGCACTCTTCGTTTAATCCCTTTATTTCAGGCAGCATGGGATAGCTCCTTTCCAAGCAGCTTTCATTTCTGATACGGAAGCTTCAAGTACAGATGCATCATGATTTTTGATTTCCAACTTAGATGTTTCAGTGACAGTACCAATCTGCACTGCTTCTACTAATCTTTCAAATTCAGCCTTATGTTCAGGCTTTACAGTTAATAGGAAACGTGATTGAGTCTCACTGAAAAGGGCCGAAACCGGGTTTCCTGCAATGTTAACTTCTGCTCCAAGCTTTTCATTTGCGAATAGACTTTCTGCTAATGCCACACCTAGGCCACCTTCAGATAGGTCATGAGCAGATTGAACCAATCCTGCACGGATTGCCGCAAGCACTTGATTTTGTCTTTCTTTTTCAACTGTTACATCTAGTTCAGGAGCCTTACCAAATACACGTCCGTTCAGAAGTTTTTGCAGCTCACTGCCGCCAAATTCATCCTTTGTTTCCCCAACTAGATAAATAAGGTCACCGTTTTCTTTAAAGTTCTGTGTGGTGATATGGTCAAGATCTGTTACTAAACCAACCATCCCAACGACTGGTGTTGGATAGATCGCGGTTCCGCTTGTTTCGTTATATAAAGATACGTTTCCGCCAATAACTGGTGTCTCTAACACGCGGCAGGCTTCACTCATACCGTCAGCTGCTTTTTCAATCTGCCAAAATACTTCCGGTTTTTCTGGGTTACCAAAGTTCAAGTTATCCGTAATCGCAAGCGGTTCTGCTCCGGAACATACAATATTACGGGCTGCTTCCGCTACGGCAATTTTTCCGCCCACTTCAGGATCTAAATAAACATAACGCGCATTACAATCGGTAGTCATCGCTAATGCTTTACGTGTACCGCGAATTCTTACTACCGCTGCATCAGATCCTGGAGCAACAACAGTATTTGTACGCACCATGTAATCATACTGCTCATAAACCCATTCTTTACTAGCAACCGTTGGCTGGCTTAAAAGACTAACTAATGTTTCTTTCAAATCGTCCACTTGAGGAGCTTCATTTTCCATCGCTTGGAATTCAGCAAAGTAGCTTGGTTCTTTAGATGGCTTGTGGTAAACCGGTGCATCTTCCGCTAGAGCATCAGCTGGAACATCTGCCACGATTCCTCCTTTATGGAAAAGGCGAACCTGTTTATCGCTAGTAACCCTTCCAATACCTACCGCTTCGAGTCCGTACTTTTCAAAAAGATCAACGATTTCTTGCTCTCTGCCCTTTTTAACTACAATCAGCATACGCTCTTGAGATTCCGACAACATCATTTCATAAGCGGTCATGCCTGTTTCCCGCTGTGGAACTAAGTCCAAATTCATCTCAAGTCCCATTCCAGCTTTACTTGCCATTTCAGCAGATGAACTGATAAGACCCGCAGCACCCATATCTTGAATACCAACAAGGGCATCAGAATGAATCAATTCTAAGCATGCTTCTAACAGAAGCTTCTCCATGAATGGATCGCCAACCTGAACCGCTGGCCGGTCTTCACTTGATTGTTCTGTTAATTCTTCAGAAGCAAAAGTGGCACCATGAATTCCGTCGCGTCCTGTTTTTGCTCCAACATACATAACCGTATTGCCTTCACCATGCGCCTGGCCTTTTTTGATATCCTTATGGTCAATTAACCCTACGCACATTGCGTTTACTAGTGGATTTCCTTCATAGCATGGATCAAATCCAATTTCGCCGCCAACCGTCGGAATACCAATACAGTTACCATAACCAGCAATCCCTGCTACGACCTCTTTGAACAAGTAACGTACACGGTCAGAATCCAGTTCACCAAAACGAAGTGAGTTCAACATGGCGATTGGACGTGCTCCCATTGAGAAGACATCGCGGATAATACCGCCAACACCTGTTGCCGCACCTTGATATGGCTCAATGGCAGATGGGTGGTTATGACTTTCGATTTTAAAAACTACCGCCTGCCCGTCACCGATATCGACAATACCAGCGCCTTCTCCAGGACCTTGAAGAACACGTTCACCTGTAACAGGGAACTTTTTCAAGACAGGCTTTGAGTTTTTGTAGCTGCAATGTTCAGACCACATTACCGAAAAAAGACCTGTTTCAGTATAGTTAGGTGTGCGCCCAAGAATATTTTCAATCAGTGCAAATTCTTCGTCGGTCAAACCCATTTGCTGATATACTTTTTCTGCTTTAATCTGAGTAGGATTTGGTTCAAGCGTTGACAACATGTGCTTCCCTCCAAGCTTTTACAATCGATTGAAACATTTTTAAACCATCGGCGCCGCCCAATAATTCATCAACCGCTCTTTCCGGATGCGGCATCATACCTAGGACATTGCCTTTTTCATTGGTGATACCTGCGATATCTGCAAGACTTCCGTTCGGATTTTGATTATAGGTAAAAACGATTTGGTTATTTGCTTTTAATTTCGCTAGTGTTTCTTCATCACAATAATAGTTTCCTTCTCCATGTGCGACAGGGATCACGATACTTTCCCCTTCGCCATACGAGTTTGTAAACATCGTCTGATTGTTTTCTACCTTTAATTCTACTGGTTTACAAATGAACGATAGACTCTCGTTTCGTCTCATCCCCCCTGGAAGCAGACCTGCCTCAAGAAGAATCTGAAATCCATTACAAACGCCAAGGACTGGTTTCCCAGCTTCCGCTGCTTTTACTACCTCTTTCATTACTCGGCTAAAACGGGCAATCGCTCCAGTGCGAAGGTAGTCACCAAAAGAGAAACCTCCTGGCAGCAAAATTGCGTCAAACTCGTCTAGATTATCGGCATCGTGCCAAATATATTCAACTTCTTCACCAAGTTCATCCTTAACGGCATGAAACATATCAACGTCACAATTCGATCCAGGAAAAACGATTACCGCAAATTTCACTGTGTCACACACTCCTCTACCTCGTAACGGTAATCTTCAATAACCGGATTCGCTAATAGGTTGGTACAAATTTCATTAACGACTTCATTAATGTCACGATCTGATTTTTCAATCGTTAACTCCATGAATTTCCCGATGCGGACATCTGTTACTTGCTTATAGTTTAAAGAATGTAAGGAATGAGTTACGGCTTTTCCTTGTGGATCTAATACACTCTCTCTTAATGTTACATACACCTTTACTTTATACATGCTGATGTCCTCCCAATTTCGCTAAAATAGTTTCATAGGCTTCTGTTAAACTTCCTAAATCCCGGCGGAATACATCCTTATCGAGCTTTTCATTGGTTTCTTTATCCCACAGTCTGCAGGTATCTGGAGAAATCTCATCGGCAAGTAAAATTTGCCCGTCATGGTCTTTGCCAAACTCGAGCTTAAAGTCGATTAAGCGAATCCCGAGCTCATTGAAAAAGCTTGATAAAATTGTATTAATTTGAAGTGCGTTATTCTTTAGGATTTCAAGTTCCTTAACGGTTGCTGCTTTTAATTCAAGAATGTGATCAACTGTTACTAGCGGGTCGCCCAAGGCATCGTCTTTAAGATAAAATTCAACGATTGGAGTTGACAGTTCTTTGCCTTCTTCGATTCCTAAACGATTGGAAAGTGTTCCTGCTGCGACATTACGGACAACGACTTCAAGAGGAATAATCGTTACTTTCTTCACCAGCTGTTCAGTTTCTGAAATTCTCTTGATAAAGTGTGAGTCAATGCCTTGTTCTTTTAGTTTTAAAAATAACAAACTAGTAATCTCGTTATTTAAACGGCCTTTTCCACTAATAGTTGCTTTCTTTTGACCATTAAAAGCAGTTGCAGAATCTTTATATTGAACCCGTACAATTTGTTCATCGTCCGTTGTGAAAATTCGTTTCGCCTTGCCTTCGTAAAGCATCTCGCTCATTCTTCCGCACCCCTATTCTTAATATTGGGAATCTTCCGTATATAGGAAGGGCTCACTTGCACCCTCCCTATCAAATTTTCCTTATTCGTTCAAACCTAAGCGGTCAAAAATCGTATCCACATGCTGGAGATGGTAGTTATAGTCAAAGCAATCCGCAATCTCTTCTGCTGAAAGCAATGCGGTAATCTTATTTTCTGCTTCAATTAAGCTGCGGAAAGGTACTTGCTTTTCCCATGCTTCCATCGCTTTCGGCTGTACCGTATCATAAGCTTCTTCACGTGATAAGCCCTTATCGATTAAAGCCAATAGGACACGTTGAGAATAGATTAATCCTAAAGTACGATCCATGTTACGCTTCATATTTTCTGGGAATACAGTCAAGTTTTTCACAATGTTACCAAAGCGGTTAAGCATATAGTTCAATGCAATCGTCGCATCCGGAAGGATAATCCGCTCGGCAGATGAATGTGAAATATCACGCTCATGCCATAGCGGCACATTTTCATAAGCAGTCATCATATAACCACGAATCACACGTGCCAATCCTGTCATGTTCTCAGAACCAATTGGATTCCGTTTATGCGGCATGGCGGATGAACCTTTTTGACCCTTTGCAAAGAACTCCTCTACCTCACGAGTCTCACTCTTTTGCAGACCGCGGACCTCGACGGCAAACTTTTCGATTGAAGTCGCAATCAACGCAAGCGTAGACATATAGTGTGCGTGACGGTCACGCTGTAAGGTTTGTGTTGAGATTGGCGCTGGGCTGGTTCCTAATTTTTCACAAACATATTGCTCTACAAACGGGTTGATGTTTGCATAGGTTCCGACTGCACCGGAAATCTTTCCAAACTCCACGCCTGCTGCTGCCTGTTTAAAACGCTCAAGGTTACGCTTCATTTCCTCATACCATAAAGCCATTTTTAAACCAAAAGTAGTCGGTTCTGCGTGAACTCCATGTGTCCGGCCCATCATGACGGTTAACTTGTGCTCGATCGCTTTGTTTTTCAAAATTTCAATAAAGTTCTCGATGTCTTTTAGTAAGATTGCATTCGCTTGTTTTAAAAGATAAGATAGTGCGGTATCCACCACGTCTGTTGAAGTTAGTCCGTAATGTACCCACTTACGTTCTTCCCCTAATGTTTCAGATACTGCACGAGTAAAAGCAACGACATCGTGTCTTGTTTCCTCTTCAATTTCTTTAATTCTGTCGATATTGAAAGAAGCATTTTCACGGAGCTTCTTTACGTCTTCTTTCGGGATTTCTCCTAGCTCTGCCCATGCTTCACAAGCAAGGATCTCCACTTCCAGCCAAGCATTAAAGCGGTTTTCCTCCGTCCAAATAGCTCCCATTTCTGGTCTTGTGTAACGATCAATCATTCAATTATCCCCCGATCTTTTCTTTAGCAGTTTCCCAGATGCTGCTTTTATCAATTTCTTTTAGAGCAATTTCCACGTTTTCACGTAAAATGGTCACATGACCCATTTTCCTTTTAACCTTAGCTTCCTTCTTACCGTATAGATGGATCTTCCAATTATCCAAAGTCGGAATTTCTTCTAATAGGTTTTCAAGATGCTCCCCTAATAGGTTGACCATAACAGCCGGTTTTAACAACTCGGTGCGTCCTAAAGGCCAATTACAGATCGCGCGGACATGCTGCTCGAACTGTGACGTCTCACATGCCTCAATGGTATAATGCCCTGAATTATGCGGACGTGGCGCCAGCTCATTAATAAAGATTGTACCATTATTGTTCACAAACATCTCGACTGCAAGCGTTCCAACTAACTGCAGTGAATCAGCAATTTTCTTTGCCTTTTGAATGGCATCTGCCTTGGTAGTTTCTGAAATTCGTGCAGGCACAATCGTTTTATGCAAAATGTTTTCTTTGTGAATGTTTTCAGCCACCGGGAAAATGGCGGTTTCCCCGTCAAGGCTTCGTGTTACAATCACCGAAATTTCTTTTTCAAATGGAATCCATTTCTCTAACACACAGTCACCGTGTTCCAACAAGGGCTGAGCAACTTCTAAATCCTGCTCTTTTCTAATGACCAGCTGGCCCTTCCCATCATAGCCGCCTCTTGAAGTCTTTAATACTGCCGGATAACCAATTTCATCTATTTTTAAAAATAAATCTTGCCTACTGCTAATAACTGCGTAGGGTGCCACCTCCACTCCGGCTTGTTGGATAGCAGCTTTCTCCTTAATCCGATCCTGCGTGATCGTGAGCAGCTTTGGACCCTGCGGTACATATGCTTGTTCACAAATCCAGCTTAATGTATCAGCATCTATATTTTCAAACTCATAAGTAATTACATCACTAACCTCAGCCAATCGGCTGATGGCCTCTCGGTCGTCGTAGGCACCGATTACTTCCACGTCAGCAACCTGTCCACACGGTGAATCCGGCGTTGGTTCTAAAACCGCTATCCGAAAACCTTGTGCTTTTGCTGCTAAAGCCATCATCCTTCCAAGCTGTCCGCCGCCAATGATTCCAATGGTATCTCCTGGTAAAATTGTCTGCTTATCCAAGTTGATCACTACTTTCCAGTACCTCTTGTTTAGTGGCTTCTCTTCTTGCTTCTAATCTTCCAGCAAGTTCTTGGTCTTCTGTTGCGATAATTTGTGCGGCTAACAATCCTGCATTGACTGCACCTGCTTTACCAATAGCTACCGTGGCAACCGGAACTCCCCCAGGCATTTGAACAATCGATAGCAAGGAATCTAAGCCCTTTAATGCCTGAGTTTGAACAGGCACCCCAATGACTGGCAAGGTGGTCTTGGCTGCGACCATCCCAGGAAGATGGGCTGCACCGCCGGCTCCGGCGATAATAACCTTTAGTCCTCTGTTTCTTGCTTCTTCTGCATATGTGAACATTAAATCTGGTGTACGATGAGCGGAAACTACCTTTTTCTCATAAGCGACCTCTAACTGGTCTAGCACTTCACATGTATATTTCATTGTTTCCCAATCCGATTTACTCCCCATGATGACACCAACTAGTGTGGTCATCTTAGTTCCCCCTTTTAAAGACAAATAAAATGCCCGGACAAATAGCTTCCTCAAAAGAAGAGAAAGCCATTTGTCCGGGCATGGAAAAATACAGAAAGGGACAAGCCCTTATTTCCGAACAATATTGACTTTCCCTCATAGTCCAATAATTTACGGTTATTGGGTAGAAACTTATGGGCCATATTCCCATGGATATACGAGGGTAAAAACTGTTGTTTGATTCGACACCTTTATCTTACCAACCATCACCTTAGTATGTCAATAAATATGTCGAACATTATTTTTAAATATTACTTTAATGTTCGTGTTTTACTCAATTAACTTTGCTTCAAAGACGATTTGACGCCCTACTGGCTCGTAAATCATTTCTCCGTCCTTTTTCACCTCTTGAAAGATTGGTTTTTCCATGCGCCGAATGGGAGCATACCCCTGCTCTTTTATCCTATTCAGGCAATCCTCAATACTTTCATTTTCCTGTACCTCAAACTGCAGTTTCTTTTTGCTCATTACCAATACCTCTTTCTAATCCTGTTTATTCTGTACACACTAAATAGCAAAGGAGGGTTTTCTTTGATAAAAAATTTACTACTTTCCATACTCTTTGTTATTATTATCCCAACCTGCCACACAGCTTACGCTCAAAATACATCTAAAGAGCTAAAAGCCGCCTTTATCCGCCATCATAATTTATGGACTAAAACTGGAGATAAAGAGCAGCAAGTTACCTTTGAGGGACGGATAAGCTATCCTAAATGGTCTCATGATGGTAACTGGATTGCCTATTTAAAAAGAACGAAAAAAGACGGTACCTTTGAACTTTGGTTATATAATTCTAAAATGAATAATCATTTTCAGGTTAGATCCAATGTGGAAAATAACTTCCAATGGTCTCCGAGAGATAATCGAATAAGTTTTATAATTAATAAAAGATTATACGTGCTTACTCTCGATCCCGCAATTCCCTTTTTAATTTCAGAAATAGCGGAAAATATTGAAAACTTCTCTTGGCTTCCAGATGGTCACAGTCTGCTAGTTTCCCGAAAGGAAAGTAAACAGCTTCAATCCAATCTCATCCTATCACAGATTACCTTTCGAACAAACAAACCGATAGTCAGGCAATTCTATACAGTTCCAGTTAATGAAGGTGAATACTATGTCAGTACTAGTCCATTTAAATGGTCATACGATCAAAAATGGCTAAGCTTTTTATTACTTCCGACTGCTTCTTTATCAGCTGACAGTAATACCTTATGTTTGTTATCTAGAAATGGACAAGTTTTTCAAAGAACTGCTGATATGTTAAATGAGGTTGAATGGTTTCAATGGGCCCCTTCAAAAAATACGCTTGGTTATGTTAAGGGAATTGGAAGGGAGGCCAATCTAAATAAACAGGTGGAGGTTGTTAATTTTCCTTCACTAAACAAAGAGTTAGTTACCCCTAACGGATATGTAGATAGGGATCTTTCATGGAAAAATAACGAGGTTATTTATGTTTCTCGCGCAAAGGAAGACACGAAGGCCGATTTAATTAATAGGCCATTGCCTTGTATTTATCAAATTAACATGACTTCTGGCCAGCAAAAACAGGTAACATTCCCTGCCGAACAAGAAAGTGACTTTGCTCCGCGTTTTATAGATGATACGCTTCTTTGGATCAGAACAAATAAATATTCAGCCTCTATATTTTTGTTAGAGAATCAAACTGATGTTAAGTGGATTAAAATTATTAATGTGGCAAGTAATTATTATGATCGATGGAATTGGGATGAGGTGTTTAGTTTATACAGAGGGCGTTAGTAAATGGAAGATCTCTGTAGTTACTGAAGAATACAAAAAAAGACAATCACTTAAGATTGTCTCTTTTTGTGCCTGGCAACGTCCTACTC
>NZ_PGVE01000007.1 GCF_002860255.1 Neobacillus cucumis | reverse complement strand
GTATGAGTAAAATGTTTGTAGGAGAATTATTTCCCTTCTCATCCAGATAATGGCGTAGCCGTTAGCTGGATGAGAAGGGCCACCAAGCGAACGCGCGGTAGGAAAAGCAAAAAACGTGAAAAAGAGGGTCTCCTCTTGTTAGAATCATAGTCGACAAAAACCCGATTCTAAGGAGTGACCCTCATGCAAAAGAATACCACGGATTATCCAAATTTAAAACAGATTGAGCAACTGGTATGGAGGAAATTACAGGAAACCTTTTCGACTGTCATGACCAGCGTACTGACAGAAATGGACGAACAGATCGCAAAGGAACGCGATGTAAAGAAGTATCGTCTTCAAGACAAGCGCGTGCTGAAGTTGGTCAGCTTATTTGGGGAAATTGAGGTAGAAAGGAATTATTATCGGGACAGGCAGACAGGCGAGTATGTCTATCTCCTTGACCGTTATTTGGAGTTCGAGGGTGCGGGCGGATTCAGTCCCTTGATTGAGGAAGCAGCCATTGAGCTGGCCGTTACGGGCCCTTCTTACCGCAAGGCAGCCAACACACTTGAGACTCTGCTTGGCTATCGTGTCATCAGCCATGAAGCCATCCGGCAGCACCTTTTAAAGGTAACCAGCATCCCGAAAGAACGCCAACCTATACACCGTCCTGTTTTGTTTGTGGAGGTGGACGGGTTATACGTGAAGAGGCAAGAGAAAGGGAAAAGGGGCAAGGAAGAAAAGATAGCAGCGGTCCATCAAGGATGGGAGATCAACGGAAAACGAGTCGCTCTTAAAGATAAAAGGCATTTCGTCCATCGCGGGAAAGAGCCCTTTTGGGAAGCGTTTGAGGACTTTCTCATTGACACATTCGAATATGATCCAGCCGTCCACAGGCTTGTGATAAACGGCGACGGGGCGAAGTGGATAACGGCTTGCCGGGAGCACTTCAACGGGCGTGCCTTCTTTTCGATTGACCGCTTCCATGTGGCACGTGATATCCGAAGGCTGTTTCGTGAACATCCCCGCTACCGGGAAATGCAAAAGGCACTTGCCTCCTACAACGGCGAAAAATTGATTACAGAACTGAATAGTGCAGTTGGAACACTCGAAACAGAAGCGCAGGAGAAACGGCTGGAGGAATTGATTCATCAGCTGGAACAGTATCCGGAGGCCTTAGGCGACTATCGTAAATGGCTGAAGGAAAAAGGGATCGATACGGAAAGAATGCGGCCGATGGGGAGTGCGGAAGGAACGATGAGCGTGTTCGCAAAACGGCTGAAAAACGGCCGCAGCTGGGTGGAAAACGGTGCAAGTGCCATGATCACCGGATTGGTGGCATTCCTGGACAAACTGGCTTTGAAAACGTTGTTTGGGCGGGTTGAGAGATGGACAGAGTCCAAAGAGGTAACGAACCCACCAAGGCATTATGTGGAGAGGGTGACAAGCACAATTGGTGAAGCCACTAGGGATAATATTCAATATCTAAAGGGAAAGGGAAATATTCCGGTATACATAGCCTTAAAGGCACTTAAAGGATTTTAAAAAACGACTATTGATCAACAAGAAAGAACCCCAAATTCATGAATCCGCTTACACGTTTTAGGTGGAAATAAATTCCGCCAACAAATGCTTGACTCAAACGGTCTTGGAACTCAGCTAGGAAAAACGTTTCGGTCGGAGCTATAATATAGTAGACCAAAGTTAGTTTTCATAACCAAGCAAAACAGCCGGTATCATAATGATAATCCGGCTGTTTTGC
>NZ_PGVE01000006.1 GCF_002860255.1 Neobacillus cucumis | reverse complement strand
ACCCTTTGTAAAGGACAATTATAAAAAAAGCCTAAGCTGCTTGTTGAAGCTGTCGTCTGTATTCTGCAGGCGGCAGCTTTTTCAAGTTCCACTGCCCGCGATAATGGTTATAGTACGTCATATAACTCTTGATTTCCCGCCTAACTTCTTCCATTGTCTCACAATCTTTTATATTGGTTTCATCCTTGAAGTGACCGAAAAATGATTCCTGTGGAGCATTATCCCAACAGTTCCCTCTGCGTGACATCGATTGTCCTAACCCCATTTTCTTCACTGCTGCCTGATACTTTGGGTTTGTATAATGAAATCCTTGATCTGAATGTATAAAGGCATCTGTCATTAAATGACGATGTTTCTTTAGTTTGCGAAGCGTATTCATTGCGATCTCCAAACCTAACGAAGAAGAAACTTCATAGGCTAAAATTTCATTCGTTTGGGCGTCTTTAATCGTTGACAAGTAAGCACGTTTGCCATTTCCATATGTCAAATAGGTGATGTCGGTCAATAATACCTTTCCAGCCACCCCTTGCTTAAACTCACGTTGTAACGTGTTTTCACATGTGCGGTGCTCTTTCGTCGCCTTTGCCATACGACGTGCTGGGTTGGCTTTGCGGATGGGACAGATGATATCGAATTTTTTCATAATCCGGCGAATGCGTTTTAGGTTATATGTAATGCCGTACTGATTTTCGAGTGTCATTTTAATTTGGCGTGCTCCTTTTTTTCGTCCTCGAAAATGATAGGCCTTTAAAATGATTTCCTTTACAACTTCGTCTGCCTGTTCGCGAGCGGCACGTTTCTGTTTAGATTTCTCTCCAAAGTGCCTATAGTAGCCCGAACGCGATACCTCCATAAGTTCGCATAAGTAGCTCACCAAACGTGCTAATTTATACTTTTGGATGGTGAAATTAATTAGTTCATATTTTAGCGTCGTTTGGATTGTGATTTCTTTTTCATCATCTGCCTTTCGAGTAGATCGAGCTTTTTTAACAGTTCATTTTCCGCCTGTAATAAGCGGTTTTTCGCTTCTAGACGTTCAATCTTTTCTTCGGATGTCAAGTCGCGTTCTGATGGACGGCCTGAATTGGTTTTTCGTGTGTCTTGTAAGCCTTCCACCCCGCTTTTTCTATAGGCGGCACGCCAACGCTTTCCTGCAGATTTAATCCGAACTGCTCCTATTAAATCGGCATCTAATCCAGCCTCTTCAAAAATGTCTCGCGGCAGTTTTCCTTTTTCATTTTCCGAAATAAAATGACGTTTAAACTCATCTGTATAGGTGATGGATTTATCACTAACAGCTTGTACGTTAGGATTGCATTGCAAGCGTGCTTGTTCTTTTAAGGTAAACAATCGTTCAGTCACATTCATCCGCTCCCACATCTTTTTATTCATTATAAACAAAAGTACCCTATAGGATAGACTTTTTTCAAAGTGTCTATCTTATAGGGTACATTTTACAACAAGAAGGCTTTTTCTTCATGGAAGGCGTCCTCGAAATTATTCAATCTGAAGGATACGGATTCCTACGTCCTATTAATTACTCATCCAGTTCAGAAGATAT
>NZ_PGVE01000005.1 GCF_002860255.1 Neobacillus cucumis | reverse complement strand
TTCGGGTAACGGTCGCCAATAAGGCCGATAGCCGACCTTGTTGAATCCTTTTTTCAGATGACGGTCGTCAATCATAAAACGCTTCTTTTATTTTTCCCAATTACCTTTTTCCATTATTGAAAAATCCGCTGGAACAGCCAAATCGCGCCTAAAGCCACAATCGCATACGAACCATAGACCACGATTTTTCCGGAGTTCCTCAACTTATATAAGTAGGCTAACATCGGAAGCAGCAGCAAGACAATCGTCAGCTGAACGGCTTCAATGCCGAGGTTGAAATTGATTAATGCCACCGCCAAATGACTCTTCGAAATCGCCATCTCTTTTAAAAGAGTCGCAAACCCAAGACCGTGAATCAATCCAAACAGGAACGTGATGCTCCAGCGATAGCGGATTTCTTTTCTAAAAATATTCTCCACCGCCACATAGCAAATACTAAACGCAATCGCCGCCTCGACAAATCGTGAGGGCAAGGTGACCCATCCTAACACAGCCAGGCTGAGCGAAATACTATGCGCGATCGTAAAGGACGTGACGATCGCCGCATACTGTTTAAAGGTTTGCTTCCGAAGCAGCAAGGCAAGCAGGAACAGTAAGTGATCATAGCCTGTTAAGATATGAAGCATGCCCAGCTTAAAAAAGGAAAACCAACTTGTTTTTTCAACAGGTGGTTTCGCCGCTGCCGCTGGCTTCTCTGGCTGTGTTTGAGGAGTATCAGGCTGCGCGGTCTGACCTTGCTCCTGCTGAATTTCCGTGACTAAAACGGTCCAAGTCCGTTCTTTCCCCTGTAAGACTCCTTCACTAGATTCCCCATTAATCGAAGCAGTGATCAGGTCGACATATTTTGTCGCCGTATCATGATAGTAAAAACCATCATTATAGTTAATCGTATCGCCAGGTGAAAAAGCTGGGAAGGTCATCGTGGTCGACAGAAATTCTTTATTTTCTTTTTTCACGAGCTTCATGCTTTCAATGGTAGGCGTCTGTTCCTCGTTCCCTTTATCAAGGGTCAAGCCTTCCTCGATTAACTCTTCTAAATGATGCTTGTTCTTTTTGATTTCCGATTTTTCAAGAACAAAGTTTTTGTTTGTATCAATAGAGGGTATTAATTCAATAATAGACAACGTATCAAGAGTGAAAACCAATTTTGTCTGTTGGCTGTCCGCGGTTAGTTTGGTGTAGCTGGCACTATAGGCATGGGCGTCAGCCGGTTTGGGACAGGTCATAAACGCAAGGATGGATAGGGATAATAAAGTGAAGATGAATCGTCTAAAATACATAAAACGAAAAAGCCCCCTGTAACTATAGTGGAATAATAATAGAATGAAACGAAATCACTTTCATATAATCACATTTTACAGGTAGTTGTATACAATTGGATAGATTTTCTAACATATTAATTGTTGTAAAAATTGTAAATAGTATATAAATACTAAAAAATATTTTGTAGAATAATAGTGTATTTAGAAAAAATTAGGAAGAAGGGATACATAGGGCACATTTGCTTTTAAAAAAAATAAATTAAAGGGTGGAGAATGAATGAGGGGGAAAAACAAGAAGTTTAAGCGCTGGACGAGTTCGTTCATGGCAGTACTTCTATTGATCAGTACCTTTTTGCCGAGTGGTTTAATAGGCAAAGCTCATGCCGAGCAGGCTGATCATGTAGTCATTTCACAAGTTTATGGCGGGGGAGGAAATTCAGGAGCTCCCTATAATAAAGACTTTATTGAATTATATAACCCAACAGATCAACCAGTGGATCTTACCGGCTGGTCAGTGCAATACGCATCTTCTAGTGGAACGACATGGGCAGTAACCCCATTAGCCGGAATCATTCAGGCACATAGCTATTATCTGATTTCAGAAGGCGGCGGCGCAAACGGTGTCGATCTTCCGACACCAGATGCATCAGGCGCTACTAACATGTCAGGTACTTCAGGAAAAGTGGCATTAATCAAAGATAAGACTACCGCAGCAACTGGCTCTAAACCAGACAGCACGATTGACTTTGTTGGATTCGGCGGGGCAAATGCTTTTGAAGGCACAGGAGGAACCAAGGCTCCATCCAACACAACAAGCGCACAGCGCCGACCTTACGCAAACGTAGACCCGGTCACTGGCAAAGGAAATGCTTGGGACACAGATGATAATGCAGCCGATTTCGCAACTGCTGCACCCGTTCCACGCAACACTGCAAGCCCAGCGGAAACTCCAATGGTCCCAGTGACCAGCTTACAGCCAAAAGGATTGAATATCCAATTCCTGCAAGATGGTACGACTGGAAAAGTAATCGGAAATGCGGAAGCCGCAGAACCAAACTCCATCGTAAAAGTATATGAAACCTCAGCCAAGGGAACGGCGCTTGGTACAGCGACTGCCGCTGCTGATGGCTCATTCGAAATCACGTTCACTAAAACACTATCCTCTGTTTATGTAGCTTCCACACAAGAGGGTCTTGATGAAAGTGCAGCCATCCAAATCAACGCAGCAGCCGCAAGTGCACAAGTGAATCAATCCAAACTAAGCTACGTGGTAGCAGACGGAATTGGTACACTCATTGGCGGCACAGGCGCAGCATCTGCAAACGCCATCATCAATGTGTACGCAGATGAAACAGCAACACAAAAGTTAAACCCACAGGCTGTGACAGGTGGAACAGCAGGTGACTTCACTGTTAGGATCGACAATGCTCCTAACACCGTCTACGTAACCCAAATCACAAGCTCGGCCAAAGGAATTATGCTGCAAAGCGTGCCGGTCTCTGTTTCAAAAGCCGACACCACGGCAGTCACAAAAATTGCCGAAGTGCGCACCTCTGATGCAAAAGGTCAGCCGGTCAACCTCAATAAGTATTTCACCATTGAAGGTGTGGCAACTGTAGACAATCAGATTCTTGGCACACAAAAGCAAAACTTCTATATCCAAGACGATACAGCAGGCATTAACATTTTCCACACATCACTTGATTTAGGCTACCAGATTCTTAAAGGGGACAAGGTCCGCATCACAGGTAAGGTCCTAGTTTACAATGGCTTAACCGAATTCGAACCAACTTCGATTGAAAAAATAAGCGAAGGAAATCCAATTCCGGCAGCCAAAACCGTAACGATCGCAGATTTAAATACCTATGCAACGGCTGAACCAATCGAAGGAAGCCTTGTAACAGTGTCAGGTAAAGTTTCAGCAGTGGCTGCTTCAGGCGCCAACTATAACGTGACCTTTGTGGATGAAAACAATAAAGCCACCACGCTACGGGTCATGGGTGCAACCGGAATCAATCCAGATAAAGATCTTGTGACTGGAAAAAGCTATGTGGTGACAGGGGTATTAGGACAATACACCTCCAGCTCAACAGCCACAACTGGTTATCAAGTTTACCCGCGTAATGGGAAAGATATCGCACCAATTCTAGGCGTCACGCATACGGCTTTAACACAGGCTTACAAAGAGGCGGATGTAGAATTTGAAGCGTATGCTGACGGTGCCGACAATGTAACGGTTTACTACCGTGCAACAGGTACGACCAGCTATACGGCCTTACCAATGGTGAATGCTGGTGACGGACGCTATACGGCAACATTAGCGGCAGCCAATGTGCCTCAAAACGGATTTGAATATTATATTGAAGCAAAAGCAGGTACACAGGTTCAAACGTCCGGTTCAAGTGATGTTCCCTATCCAGTAACCTTAATCGAGGATACCGAAGGACCAGCGATTACCGGTTTGACACCGCAGGACACAACAAAAGTAGAAAGCCCAACACCAGAGATTTCTGCCTTAATTGATGATCCAAGCGGCATCGACGAATCAACCGTTCAAATGTGGCTGGATAGCCAAGAGCTAACCGCTCCAGCAGCAACCATCAGTAAAACACAGGTAAAATATACACCTGAACAAGACCTTGCGCTTGGAACACACATCGTGAAGGTGACAGCAAAAGATACAAAAGGCAACCGAGCCGAAAAAACATGGACCTTTGAAGTGGTACCTCGTTTTACAGGCGGCAATCACTACCGCGGGACAACGCATAACCACACAAATATTTCCCATGATGCGGCAGGTACGCCTGAAGAGGCGCTAAAAGCAGGTAAAGCACATCATTACGATTGGTTTGCTTTCTCAGACCACTCACATGATATCGACCCTGAAAAATTGGGTACAGACACCGTAGAACGTACAACGGCAGATGGGAAGTCGGTGCCGGAACGTTCAGGCGGATCGGACTGGCAATTAACAAAGGATCTAGCTAAACAATACACAAAAAGTGATTATGTCGTATTCCCAGCGTTTGAGATGACTTCAACGACATGGGGACACTCCAATATCTTCGGTACCGATAACTTTATCGACCGAAATATTAACGGCAAGCAATACCAAGACTTAAGCCAGTATTATGCATGGGTGATGACATACGACGATATCGTGGGTCAGTTCAACCACCCGGATATGTCGGCGAATGCATTTAACAACTTTAAGCCTTATGATGCGAATGTAGATAAGTTATTCACGATGTTAGAAGTAGGGAATGGTTCCGGCCACTACGGCTATGCCAATGCCGAAGGGAAATTTTTCTCAGCATTAGACTTAGGCTGGCATGTCGCACCAACGTACGGGGAAGACAACCACGAAGGAACATGGGGCCAGGTCAATGCCCGTACGGTCATCGTGGCAAGCGACCTTTCGCAGGAATCCCTGCTTCACTCGATGCGTAATATGCGCGTGTACATGGAAGAGGATCCGAACTTCACGTTAGACGTATTAGCCAACGGCTATTACATGGGTTCAACCGTCGACAGCAAAACCCTAAAGTTTGATATTAAGGGAAGCGACTTAGTAGCAGAAGCTCATAACGACACAGATTATAGCTACCTGCCAACAAGCTACAAATCAGATGATAGAATCCAAAAAGTAGAACTCATTACAAACGGCGGGAAGGTAGTAGATTCCTATGAACCTATGACGAAGGACTTCTCTTGGAAGCCATCCTATACAGTTTCAGGTGGCCAGCAATGGTTTGTTGTAAAAGTAACCCAAATGGACGGCGAGAGAATTTATTCTTCACCAATCTGGTCAAAAGAAGAACCAGTGGATGTAAAAGTTAACAGCATGGATGTAGACGGCGGCGTCATCATTGGCGGCAACCCGGCAGCATTAAAAGCAACTGTTGCGAACAACGGGACACAACCGGTGAGAAACCTAAAAGTAGATTTCTTCTATGATGAAGTAAAGCAAGACAATTTGATTGGAACCAATACGATTTCTTCGATTCTACCGAAGGCTTCCGCAACTGCGTCTGCCACATGGGCGGCTCCGTTGATTGGTAACCACCAAATGATTGCGGTAGTTACTTCACTAGATGGTCTCGATTTAGGGGATACGAAGTTCGTTTTACCCGTAACAATTAAAGAGCCGCTTGGCGTGAAAGTATTAATCGATGCTGCTCATGGCAATGAAAATACATCAGGTGACAGCGGAACGTATAAGGATAACTTAAAATCCTTTACCCTTATGCTTCAAAAAGAAGGCTATACTGTAGCTGAAAATAAAGCAGCTCTGACCGACGAAGTATTAAAGGACACGAAGGTATTAGTGCTTACCCACACAAGAACAGCCTTAACTGCAGCTGAAAATGCGGCCGTGGCGAAGTTTGTGAAAGATGGCGGTTCCTTATTAATGGCGGGTAAGAGCAATAACAGTACAGACCCTACATTAAACAATGCCCTTCTTGGCGAGATTGGATCACAAATCCGCATGGGTAATGACGGCGTCTTTGACTTAAGTAAGAGCGGGAACTTCTGGAGCGATCCAACGGTCAGCCCATATGCCGTCCGAGTGCATCCGGGATTAGTTTCGAACTTAATTACCGACCGTGTATCCTTTATTGATTACTACAGCGGTACAAGCTTAGCTGGTGCAAATAACCAGCCGTTAATTGGATCTGATAAGTTAACGATCCTTGCCAAAGGAAATGAGACGACCTATCAAGGAAATATCAAAGGCGGCTATACCTATGATGCCGTTTCCGATGAAACAGGCGGTTCAGCGATTCCGTTAATTGCATCTGAAGAAATTGGCACCGAAGGACGAATCATCGTTTCCGGTATGAACATCTTCAATGACAAACAAATGGATGAATCGTTTGAACCAAAAGGAAATGACGAATTCTCGTTAAACGCAGTCAACTGGTTAGCTCATCGCGAAACGAAAGTGTCTACTATTGCCGATGTCCGTAAACAAGAGGATGGTACAGACGTAGTCGTGGAAGGGACAGTGACTACTGGAGCAGGCGTGTTCTTTGATGCGTTCTACCTGCAGGATGAAACAGGCGGGATTATGGCGTTCCAGGAAGTGCCTGAAGGCTCATTGAAACCAGGCGACAAGGTACGAGTACATGGTCACATTAAGACGTTTGAAAATAACAAAGAACTAGAGTTTACAAGCTTTGCAGGCGATGTGATTAAAATTGGTTCAGGTGATCCAATTCAACCGAAGGCAGTGGCTAC
The DNA here is from genome assembly GCF_002860255.1 of Neobacillus cucumis. Taxonomy (GTDB): domain Bacteria; phylum Bacillota; class Bacilli; order Bacillales; family Cytobacillaceae; genus Neobacillus; species Neobacillus cucumis_A. The sequence continues at coordinate 1,319 of NZ_PGVE01000005.1, read as the reverse complement.
GGGTGAGGCTACATCGGCTGCAAACCAAGGTTTACTCGTTAAGGTAACCGGAACGGTTAAATCCAAGTATGACGACAATTCCTATGTTATTAACGATGGTTCTGGTGAGGTGTTAGTCTTCACGGATGGATACATCGTCAACCAAAGCGGTCCAGTGCCTGCACTAAAAGTCGGCGATACATTAGAAGCAGTCGGACTTTCTGGAGCATTTTCAGAGGGTACACGGATCCGTGTAAGAGATACAAAGGAATTGGTTGGTTACGATAAAACTGCTCCTGAAGCACCAGTAGTCAATGGTGTAAACGACCAAGATACGACGATTACAGGAAGCGCGGAAGCGAATGCGAAAGTGGAAGCCAAGGTTGATGGTGCGACACTTGGTACAGCTACAGCAGGGGAAGATGGTAAATTTACGATCACGTTGGATAAAAAGCAAACAGCTGGCACAAAAATTGCAGTTACTGCTACAGATGCCGCCGGTAATACAAGTGCTGCAACAGAAGTAACCGTAATTGATATAACGGCACCAGAGGCACCAGTAGTAAATCCTGTGAATGATAATGATGTGGTCATCACGGGTAAGGCAGAGTCGGGTGCAAAAGTAGTCGCTACAGTGTCTGGTAATGAGATTGGGAACGGAACAGCAGGTCTTGATGGAAGTTACTCCATTACAATTGGAAAGCAAGCAGCGGGTCTAACGATCTCTGTTACGGCTACAGATGCGGCTGGCAATACAAGTGCAGCAGCAACAATTACTGTTACCGATGAAATCGTAACAAAAGTAAGTGTCATCACGGCTAAACCAGGTACACAGGTATTTAGAGAACCAACTCAGTTGATCGCAAGCTCAGAGGGCAGCAGAACTCCTGTCTATCGTTTCTACATTATCGATAAAAAAGGAGATACTGTTTACACACAAGGCTACGGAGAAAGCAATACATTGAATTGGACAGCTAGAAATCCTGGCACCTATACAGTAGTGGTCGAAGTAAAGGATAAGTTTAATTCCGGTTTATTCTCCACCTATTTTGAGGAAAAAACGGAATTCACTTTTGATGTTGCGGCAGGCAAGGCGAAAAATTAGTTTTTAAAAGCTTAAAGATTTCGTCACAGTTTTTTCATAAATAGAAGATAGAATAAGGACATGGAAAGGAATTACTAGTTTAACTACCTTTTTCATGACCCCCTTTAATATAGAACGTTTTGTCCGGCCTCGTGCCGGATATTTTTTTTGCTCAGAAAGGGAAGAAGAGGGGTGGTTGCTTCAATGAGGTCGATAGTCTACCCAACAGAAGCGTTCTTTGAGAAGAAGGTCGTCA
>NZ_PGVE01000004.1 GCF_002860255.1 Neobacillus cucumis | reverse complement strand
ATCAAACTCTCCAAGAAAGTTTTGATTAGCTCATAAAAGTTACGTTGGCATAGCTTCAATTTAGAAACTATTAATTATTGTTTGTTGACGTTTTTGTTTGTTTAGTTTTCAAAGAACAATCAGTCCGTCGCTCAAAGCGACTTTATTAATATATCACCCTTAGACAGTAAAGTCAATAACTTTTTTAATTATTTTTTTACTGTCATCAGCGACGTTTATTAATATAACAAGATACATATTAAATGTCAACGCATTTTATAAAAAATTTAAAACTTATCCTTTTTTTCTATCTTTTTTTCCTCTTCGCATGTATTTAAAGCATTCTTGTGGAGAAGCAACTCGCTTAAATAATGCAAATAGTATTTTGTATCTCTCTTCCATCGACCTCTTTACAACATGATCAATTCGGTCGTCTTTTAAATCAAATAGTATTTCATCCATCTCTCTCTTAATAAGGTATTCCATTTCTTTTACTTCCTTTTCATTAATCAGAAGTCCAAACATTGAAAAACCTCCAGCGAAGTATGTAGTTCTAGTAGTATTTTCCAAATTAGAAATTTTATAATCAAAAAGTTTAATCATAATATCTAAATTCAAAGCATAAGTTTGAGACGAGGATAGTATTGGACGAGGTGGGAATGATGAATTTCTTTTTTGTATTAAACGGTAAATCATTAAAAAATGTATCACTGATTCTCATTGCAGCTTTTTTTACAGCATGGTTCCTCTACATGGAAAATCTCGTACAGATTCCTGTCTTTTCAACAAAGGATAGCTCAAATGCTATTTATCGCGGTGAGAAAGATTTGGCCCTCACATTTAATATTGGCTGGGGCGATGAAAAGGCGGAACCTATTTTAGATGTATTGAAAAAAGAGAATGTTAGATCAGCAACTTTCTTTCTAGCAGGTTCATGGGCCGAACGTCACCCTGACATTGTCAATCGTATTGTAAAAGAAGGTTACGAAATTGGGATATTGGGATATGATTATGTAGATTACCTTGATGTAGAAGATGCACAAATTGCAAAAGATATTTCGAAAGCTCAAGAAGCCTTTACTAAGTTAAATGTTAAAGATATCAAGCTTTTACGCGCTCCGACTGGACACTTCGATGAGCGTACATTAAAAATTGCCAAGCGATACGGGTATACAGTTGTTCATTGGAAGATCGACTCTAAGGATTGGCAAAATCCTGGTGTAGAAAGAATAGTAGAAAATGTTAGTAAGGTAGATAATGGGGATATAGTCCTGCTCCATGCCTCAGATTCTGCAAAACAAACAGCCAAAGCTCTGCCTCAGATTCTGGCTAATATTCGACAAAAAGGGCTAAAGCTCGTTTCCGTATCCGAAATGATTGCTAATGGAGAAGTTCAGTCGAAGGAAATAAATTAACCTCTGACAAAAAACCGCCATGTTACATGGACGGTTTTTTAGTCATTTTTCTATTTTTGCTTGTGTTTTTAGCTTTCGAATTCGTTTGTTCTGCCCGTTTTTGCCTTTCTTGCACTGATTGGGCATTTAATTTATGAAGAATTATTAATTGATAGGCATTACATGCTAGTAACGAAATCATCATGAGATAAAACCAGTTCTTTTCATTCTCACGAAGAACTGGAACCCACTCCACCAAGGTAGCAACAATCATAAAAAATAATGCAGGGATAAAAGCTCCTCTGTTTGTTTGTTTTACTTTATACCAAGCTACAACAAGGGAAACCGCTAATAAAAGAAAGGCCGGCCCAAAATAAGGGACAACGGAATCACCCGGCTTGGCAAAGTTCTCATAACGTAAGTAAACTAAATCAAATAAACCAAAAACCACGAGAACAACTTGCACGGAGTTCCACAAAGATACAGATTTAAATATACCCAAACCAAAGCGGTGAATCGTTAAATAAGAAAAGAAGCCCATTTGGCTGATTACACTGAACAGAAAGCCCATAACAATGAGCCAAACTAACGTCGATAAAATATCAATAATTTGAAAATGAATAAAGTAAGGCTGAAACTCATCCCAGCGTATAATAAACCCCACAATAGCCGTGGTGACCCCGCCAACTAATAATGTGGACATAAATAGTCTTACCCAATTACGGCTTGTCACACCTCAAACCTCCATAATACTAAATATATTATTTCCCTTCTGATTGTACCAATCAAGACGTAAAAAATCCATAATTTCATTTTTTTAGGCGAATAATCTCGCTTTAATTCCTCATCCTAAAATTAAGGATTTATATGTGAAAGGGGCTTGAAAATGAAAAGATATAGTATATTGCTCCTCCTACCCATCATGTTGTTCCTAGCCAGTTGCTCTTCTAGTAATGACTTAAGCGGGACCGGGCAAATCGACTATGACCAGACTAAAAAAATGGTGGTTGATATCCTTAAAACCGATGATGGTAAGAAGGCAATACAAGATGTAATGACTTCTGATGCGATGAAGGAAAAGCTTGTTATGGATCAAAAGGTTGTTGCCGATACCATTCAAACCACTCTTACATCAGATAAAGCCATTGAATTCTGGAAGAAGGCTTTTAGTGATCCTGCTTTTGCTAAGGGCGTTGCTAAAAACATGAAAAATGAAAATAAGGCCTTATTAAAGGAATTAATGAATGATCCTCAGTATAGAACCATGATGGTTCAAGTATTTAAAGAGCCTGAAATTCAAAAACAAATGACTGATGCTCTAAAAACTAAAGAATACCGGGACTATCTTCAAGATGTGATTACAGAAACAATTAATAGCCCTCTTTATAAAGCTAAAATACAGGAATTACTTTTAAAGGCTGCAGAGGAAGCATCAAAAAAATGATGAACTAGCAGAAAAATACCTCTTCCCAATTTAGGAAGAGGTATTTTTCTTATTTTTTTAGCAGGCTTGTTACCTTTTCTGCAATTTCTAAATAGATCTTACCGATTTGATGATCTTCTTGATAGACTGATGGTGCAAAATCTTGATCATTCCAATCAGGCTGGTTTAGCGGCAGTCGTCCAAGGAGAACCGTGTTTAATTCTTCAGCAAGTTTATCTCCTCCACCACGACCAAACACATATTCTTTTTCCCCAGTTAATTTGCTTTCGAAGTAGGCCATATTTTCAATAACTCCAAGGACTTCATGCTCTGTACGTAAAGCCATTGCTCCCGCACGAGCAGCTACAAACGCAGCCGTTGGATGTGGAGTTGTGACGATAATTTCCTTACAAGAAGGCAGCATAGTATGAACATCTAAAGCAACGTCCCCTGTTCCAGGAGGCAAATCTAATAACAAATAATCAAGTTCTCCCCATTCGACTTCACTGAAGAAACTATTCAACATCTTCCCTAACATTGGTCCACGCCAGATGATCGGGGCATTGTCCTCTACAAAGAAGCCCATTGAAATCACCTGAACGCCAAAGCGATCAACAGGAATAATTTTTTCGCCGCGGACCACAGGACGATTAGTTATGCCCATCATATCTGGTACACTAAACCCGTAGATATCGGCGTCAATTAAACCCACCTTTTTTCCTAAACGAGCCAAGGCCACAGCAAGGTTAACGGAAACCGTTGATTTACCTACGCCGCCTTTTCCGCTGGCAATCGCAATGAAGGTTGTATTTTTTGAATTAAGTAGATTTCGGCCCTTCTCTGGCTCCGGATCGCGATGTTGTGCCAATACTTCTTCTGGCAGCTCAGCAAAGCGGATTCCAACAGTAGCCGCGCCTGCTTCTTTTAACACATTTACAATTTGTGTCTGAAGCTGCAGCTGCTCGCTGGTGCCCGTCTTAGCAATCAATACCTTAATACTAACATGGTTCTTTTCTTCTTTAATCTTAATTTCTTCAATGGCATTAAGCTCAACTAATTCTTTATGTAAAAAGGGCTCTTTAATGGCACCCAGAACTTCACGGACTTTTTTCTCTGTTAACATAAAATGCACCTCACCTACGAATTCTTTTCCAATTTCAGTATACCATAACCTAGATAAGAAACAGTTAATTCAATCACATGACAAAAATAAAAAAACGGAAGATGCTTCCATCCTCCTTAATCTGATTCTTTTAATTCTTTTTCATTCGTAAAGTAACGAAGGATCCCATTATTTATTGAAGCAGACACTTTTTCTTGATAAGATTCCTTTTTTAAAAGTGACCTTTCCCTAGGATTTGAAAGGAATCCTACTTCTACCAGGACTCCCGGCTTTTTGGCGTTTTTCAAGATATACACTTGATTAATTGGCTTGGCTTTACGTTCCGTGTTTTCAAGATTTCTTCGGAGTTCTTCTTGAATAAACTTTGCGGCACGTGCATTTTCCTTATAATGAGGGGCATAAAAGGTCTGGGCACCGCTCCATCTTGAAGAAGGAATAGCATTTAAATGAATACTGACAAATAAGTCAATATCGGTATGATTAATCATTTTTAATCTCTTTTTGAGGTCTTCTACCTTTCTGCGGCTGTAGCCTCGCGTATCAGGATCCGCTAAATCCTCATCCTTTTCCCTTGTCATAATCACAAGAGCCCCTTGCTGCTGAAGAAAGTCACGGACATTTTTGGTAATTTCTAAAGCAATGTCCTTTTCAAGTGTTTCTCCTGATTCCGCCCCGCCATCTGGTCCTCCATGGCCTGCATCCAACAAGATAATTTTTCCTGACAACGGGAGATTCCAAGTTTTCCATGAATTATTTTCACTAAAATCATGCTGTAGGATAAAAAATAACAAAATTAATCCCGTAATAAAGCTAATTATCTTTAATCTGCGCTTAGCCACCCATATCATCCTTCCCGCTCGTCCCTGTTCAGTTAACTATATGGGACAAGAGGGAGTTTTAGAACAGTAAAAGCACCCCTTAAGCAAAGTACACGAAATTCCATTTTAGACAGAACTAACTGGCACGAATATGCTGGGTGCTTATGTTTCAACTGGGACTTAATGTAATCTCAACTTATGACGTCTCTGGCCTTTTTCAAATCCTTCTTTCCACCAGACAAAAATGTATTGTTCACATAGATAATAAAGGGACTCACTCATCGTGCCTTCTTGACCATTTCCCCAATAAAGCAAAAAGTTGTAAAGAGTATCAATCAAATGTTTTTCCTCTCGGAAACATCTTTGGCGCACTTCATCTAAGTTTTCACCATAATAACCAAATTTACTAAATTTCGCCCCTAAAAGAAAGGCTTCCAATGCGACATCATAACACGCTTCCTCGATTCCTGTATTCATCACAAAACTTTGAGCTAGATTCGTGGAACCAAAATATTGTCTAACCCTTTCTTTCAATGTATTAATGGATAAGTCCCGCAGGACGGAACGTTCATATTTTATCTGCTTTTCTCGTCTTTTTTCTTTAAAGGTAGTAATAATAGTCACTTCTTTTCACCTCTTAAGACTATTCTTTATCCCTCTGTCTTAAGAAATACAAACTCCTCATTTCCAATTTTTAATATCAACTTATTAAGATTAGCCATTCTTAAAGCATTGAAAGAGTTCCTAAGTAGGAATAATTTTGCTCCCTCTTTACTTCTATTCCTATTCATAATTCTTCCATTATAGGAAATGATATTAATAAGGCAGAATGGGCGGTGACTTTAATGATGGGCTTTTTTACAAAGAAACAAAATCAACAACAAGAGAGAGAGGAGTTAGAGAATTTTCTTAAGCGGTCCAATGATTTTAAGAAAGTTTCTTACATCAATAAACCCACGAATAGTCAGTTCTCTTTTTGGTTTATTACAACCCTTATAGACGAGAGTGTTTTACAGGATTCTGCCCTCCCATTTTTATTGGAGGAGCCGTTTGAAAGGGTTGAAGATGTTAAGAAACTTGTTGCACTTGCCGATGTTCAAATTAGTAATGATATAAGTGCCATTGAACAGAAATTATTCAATGGTTATGCCCTTTTAACGTTGGATTCTGACAGCAAAAATTTTGCGTTTTTAGCCGCACAGAAAGAAATTGTCCGAAGCATCTCACCACCTGAGGTTGAATTTAGTGTCATAGGCCCGAAAGAAGCCTTTGTAGAATCGATGGCACAAAATGTAAATCTGATTCGAAAACGTCTCCCTATAAAAGAGTTAATTGTAGAAGAGCTGACAATAGGCTCTCTTTCAAAAACAAAGGTATCGGTCTTATATCTTGACGGGATTGTTGACCCTGCCAATGTCAAAACCGTTATGGAGCGGCTGAAAAATGTGGAATTTGATGCAATTACGGATAGTTCATATATCGTTCAGTTGATATCCGATAATAAAAACTCCCCTTTTCCACAGCTTTTAGATACCGAGCGTCCCGACAGGGTAACAGCTATTTTGGCTGAAGGGAAAATAGCGATAATCGTAGATGGATCACCACACGTCTTAATCACTCCGACAACACTAGTTGAGTTCTTCAGCTCATTTGAAGATTATTTTTTAAATTGGATGTTATCTTCCTTTTTCCGGTTAATCCGCCTGTTTGCGGTTGCGTTTTCTATTTTAGTAACACCTGTTTATGTTGCGACATTGTCGTATCATTACGAACTAATACCTAAAGATTTAATGAATACCTTAGTTACCTCCAGACGGGAAATACCGCTCCCTCCCATTTTAGAAGCTCTTTTTTTAGAGCTGACGATTGAATTGCTTCGGGAAGCAGGAGCACGTCTTCCTACTAAGGTAGGTCAGACAATCGGTATCGTTGGAGGTATTGTCATTGGAACAGCTTCCGTTGAAGCAGGATTAACAAGTAATGTTCTCTTGATTATTGTAGCACTCGCAGCATTAGCCTCATTTACAACTCCCGTTTATAAAATGGGCAATGCGATCCGTTTGCTCCGATTTCCATTTTTGTTTTTTGCAGAGCTTTGGGGACTGCTTGGCATCGTTTTTTGCTTTTGCATTTTAATGACCCATTTAATACGACTGACCTCCTTAAACAGGCCTTTTTTAGAACCATTATACCCACCAAGACTGACAGATCTTAAGGATTCACTGATCAGGCTCCCATTTAGCAAACAATCCTTAAGACCACAAACACTAAGGACAAAAAATCCTGTTCGTTATCCCGTCAAGAAAAAAGGCGATATTGACGAATAGGAAGCGGAGGAAGGGCTATGGAACAATTAGTACCTGAAAAAGCAAAGATATCGCCTTTTTTAGTTTTTTTTCTCGTCCATACGATGCAAATTGGGATTGGGGTTTTAGGATTCCAGCGGATTATCGCTATGACAGCAGGATATGACGCTTGGATTTCAGTTTTGTTTGCCGGGTTAAGTATTCATCTCATTTTATGGATGATGTACAGAATCCTTGAAACTGTAAATGGAGATGTAATCACAGCCCATACGTACATTTTTGGCAATAAAATAGGCAAGCTGCTATCCTTGCCTTTCATTCTTTATTTTATACTTGTTGCTTTAACGACACTTCGAACCTTTATAGAAGTCATCCAAGTCTGGATGTTTCAGGATATGAGTACCTTTTGGTATTCCCTCGCTTTTTGCGGCTTAGCCATTTATATTATATTTGGCGGTTTTCGAACGGTAACGGGCGTGGCTTTTTTTGGAGTTGTCCTTCCTGCTTATTTAATCTTTACTTTTTTCTTTACCGTTCCATATGCTGATTTAAGAAATTTACTGCCAGTCTTTGATCACTCCATCAAGGATCTCATTATGGCTGCATACCATACTTCACTTACTTATCTTGGGTATGAAATACTTTTGTTTTTTTATCCGTATATCAAGGATCCGCAAAAATCAAAGAAATGGGCGCATTGGGGTGTCTTTTATACGACCTTTCTCTATACATCTATTACCATTATCACCTTTGCTTATTTTTCTGAAGGACAGCTTCAGAAAAGTATCTGGGCTACTTTGACGATGTGGAAAGTGGTAGAGATGCCTTTTGTGGAACGGTTTGAATACATCGGGATTGCAAACTGGAACATCCTGATCCTGCCTAATTTTTGTATTGCCCTTTGGTGTGGAAGCCGTATTTTAAAACGAGTGACTAAGATAAAACAGAAGTATGGAGTTTTGTTACTATCAATGATTGTGTTAGTTACAATCAATTTCTTTAAAACACGCGGACAAATTAACACTCTCATCGACTATACTGGTAAGATTGCCTTTTTCCTGAATTATGTTTATATTCCCTTACTCTTTTTTCTAGTTTTGATTGTGAAGAAGGTGAAGAAAAAATGAGAAAGAGACTATCCCTCATTATCTTTACTATATTTCTTGGAGGATGTGTACAAAAGGAAATCTTAGATGATGTTAATCTTGAAACCGGATCAGCTTATGACTATATAAATGGTAAGATTCGTGGAACCGCATTAGTACCTGTCTATTTACCGGATAAAAATGTAGAAAACAAAACATTCTCAGCTTCTTCTAATTTAAGCAGGGATTTTTTAAGAGATGTACAGCGTCAATCGTCCGATCCGCTTGTCACAGGGAGTCTTAAAGTCGTCCTTTTTGGCGAAAAACTTGCGAAGGATAAAGGAATTCTTGACTTAATTGATTCCTTTCAACGGGATCCCAGTATTGGTGCAAGATTATACCTTGCTGTAACAGAAGGTGAATCAAAGGACATCATTAAAGGGGATTATGGAAAAAGAGGAAATGCGATTTATCTATCCAATCTGATCCGCCAAAATATGAAATCAAAGGATGTACCTAAAACGGACCTTCAACGTTTTTTATTTGATTTTAATCAAAAAGGTAAGACACCCTATCTTCCTCAGTTAAGCAAATTGGGGAAGACAAATGTGGAGATTAGCGGTCTTAGCTTTTTTAGGTATGGTTTGGTCGTCGATACGATCCCCGCCTCTAAGATGTTTTATTTTAAGCTGCTAGTAGATAAATATAGTCAAGGAACGTTAAAAGTGGAGCATAACAAGAATTCAGCAGTTATTGAAAGTATCCGCTCAAATTATAAAATGAAGCTTTCCTCAAGAAATCCCTATAAGGTTAATGTTCAGATAAAGGTAAAAGCCATATTAAATGAATATTCTGGTGTTCGTGTGACACCAAAGTTAATTGATCAGTTAGAAAAAAAACTGGAAAAAGAAATTGAAAACGAATGTCTCAAGTTAACAAAAAGGTTTCAATCAAAAAATATTGACCCTGTAGGATTCGGACATTTTATTAAAAGCAAAACAAGAGGATTCAATTTTAATAAATGGGAAACGGACTATCATCATTTAAAAGTGAACATTCGTGCAAATGTTACGATTACGGAGTCAGGGGTTATAGATTAATCTATCTCTTGTTCCATCTAGATTTGTATCTGATATTAAAAGTACAAAACTCTCGGTCTTTAAGCCGAGAGTTTTTATTTGTTTTAACTGATAATTTTTCCGGGTAAAAAACCATACGTTTCTCCCCTTTTAAGTACAGCTTTCATTCAAATATAGATATTCATTTGACCATGTTGCCATATATTAATAACAAGCTTAAAAATGGTAAGCTTCATCATGATTTAAAAAAAGCCAATGAATTATTTGGTCCCCCTGTACCGCCTTGTAAAGGAGGGAAAATATGTTTGGACTGTTTTCTTTTCGAAAGAAAAAGAATGAAAAGGAAGAGGAAAATAAATTAAACTCTCACATTATAAACAAATTAGATCGGATTATTGAGTTATTAGAACAGCAGCCATCAGAAAGTCGGATGCGAAATATACATTTCGACACGGTCCAAATAGAACATTTAGAAAATATAGTCTTTCGTTTAGACAATATTAAAATTGACGAATTAAGCGGAAAGTTAATTATAGGAAATAATATTAGTACGACAAATGAATTAGCTGAATCACTAAATATGCAATTGAATCCTAAAGATATTAAAAAGGAGACCATGTCTGCAAAATCCCCCTCTAATGAAGATAATATTATTAAAACTTCAAAAGGATTTCGATTTCATTATGATCAGTAACAAATTGTATTCCTGGTAAAATCAACATCAGATATCTCTTTCCATATTCGTTATTTTAATATCCCGATCGTCAATTATTGCATCTATCATATCCTGGTCATTATTGATATTTAAATTACTTACCTGTTGATTGTAATTTCCGTTTACAGCAGCCTGTGAAGTATTTGATTTTTGATTGGCGTCCATCCCAGTAACATGAGCCCTTCCAAGGAAGACAGAGCTGTTTTGTTCCATTCTATTGACATTGATACTTTCAAGTGTAAGATTTGTTGTTGTATTTTCATCACCTGGATTTTCAAAAGAGATATTGATGTCACGATCATCAATTGGTGTATCTACAAGATCAGGATCATTTAGTATAGAAATATTATGAAGCAGAAGATTGGATTGGCCACTAATAGCTCCAATCACACTGTTTTCTTTACCATGTGAACTCCAGCCAACCGCAACATTTCTCTCTCCAATAAAAATACCAGATTGCCTTTGCATCGTTTGAATATGAATACCACCGGCAAAATTAAAATTTAATGATCTTAACATCTATTGTCACCACTTTATCTACATTTAGGTATTCTTACTTTATGTAACTAAAAGGGGTCTGGTTCCCTAACTAAAAAAACTGTGTCATCCGCCCATTATTTGAATAGACTAATGTAGTTATCTGAAGTCGGCTAAATCATGCGCGAAAATGTTTTCTATTCTTAAGGCAGGGTGGGGAAAGGAGAACAAATTTAATGATTAATTTAAACTTAGGGGATATTACCATTACTAACATCGGTCATTCATCAGGATATTTTATGGGTGAAAAAAATACACTTAATAAGTTTCGTTCAAAACAGGCGGTTAACGAAGTGCTTGGGGTATTATCCGGAGATGAAAATACGGTCATAGAAAACCTATGGATCGAAAACAACCAAAAAGAGAGGAATGAATAAATCATGGCTTCCCCCATTTTGTCTCCAACCTTTCATATTGGCACGATTAAAATCGGAACGATCGAAGGTGCTTCATGCTTTAGTATTGGGAACAATTTTATCGAAGACTTTAAAAACAACAAAAAACACAACCAAGGCTTAGGAAATATTCATGGTGATCGTAATAACTTGGCCTCAATGACCGCCTCATTAACCAATCATGAACAAGAGCCCAAAGCAAACGTAGAACCCCAAAAAGAGGATTGCAAAAAAACCCTTGATTAATCAGAGGGTTTATTGTTTTTTATCATGTTAACTCCTTATATATTCCCTCCGCCTCCAATATTCGGCTTTAGATCCTGATCAAAAATAACCCCGTCTATCATTTCAAAACTATCTGCAATATTATTTATATTTCCTGCAGTTACATTATTAAAGCCATAGACACCGCCCATGCTTAAATTATATTTCCTGTTAGCATCCATTCCATTTACCACACCTTCGCCAACGAAAACGGCCGAACTTGGCTGAGTAGAATTTATGTTCATAATTCCTAAATTAATAACTGAAGGCACTGTAATATCCCCCTTTCTCAGTCCTGTTAAACTATCTTATGTATTTACAATTGATCGCGTGAGGAAATAACCCTAATGTTTATTAATGTATACGGGCAATCATTACCCTTGGATAGTACATTTGAGATATATAAAATTTTATAAGCAAAAAAGACTCCAACCAATATGGTTTAGAGTCTTGGGATTTATGAAAATCAGTAAAATTTTATAAATTAAAAGAACTAGAACTATAAACAAAATGGTCTCTTCTAACTAAGCAAACTCCCTTTTAACCAAGCGCGGGGGCGGTACCAGCCTACTGGAATTTGGATCAAGCTTGTTTCTCCTTTCAAATTGATCCTATAAAGTTCATCCGTTTGGTTTGCATCGAATCCCAGCAGCGGGTGCCCTCCCATCCCTAAGGCACATGACACTAAGAGCAGACGTTGTAAGAGAATACCGGCCTCCATCTGTTGAATACGATATCCTCTATATCCCAACTTCTCTTTGAGGTGATCCTTTTCTCCAACAATATGAAGGCAAAGCGGCACTTGAAAAAGATTTACAGTGGGCATGGTTAATCCATATTGTAAAAACTCCCGATAATCTCCATGAGCTATTCTGGAAAGTCCATGAGCGCATTTGTCATAAGCGTAAGCCCCATTTGGAACTCCCTCCACATTATACAAACAGCCATACAAAGAAACACGAGTCTTAGATTCCCTCTGCGTGTCGTCCAGGTCATTCTGATACGGTTTAGAAAAAGTTTCCTTAAGCAAAATGGATAGTTGAGTTTGACTGACTTTGCCTATCATAAAATCAGTATTAGGAGAATGCCGCTCTCTGCAAACAGAAGCAAGGTCATATGAAAAGGGCTCATTAAATGGCAGCATGATGAATTCTGTACCTAAAGAAAGGTTATCACGCTCATCTTTTTTTATCTTCACAAATGACTGCGTTGTTTCAAACATCGATTCCTCATTCATCTTCTTAAGCAGCGGGTATTCCAGAATTTTCTTTGAACGGTTATACGTTTCATACTTCAGCATGGGTACTTCCTTGGACAATTCAATGGCTGAAACATTTTCTTGACTATTAAAGCTGTCAACACAATGGATAGATGGATAAATGGATAATGGGAGCACCGCATATACACTTTCGTCCTGTTCGGATAACCCAAGTAAATGATTTATCGAACGATCAAGAAATTGGTAACATACCCGTGATGAAAACCCCATCTGATTGGCCACTTCCAACGCTTGCCCAATCGCTACACCTGCATCGAGCCCCTGAAGCCTGTAGGAAAAATTATTATATTTATAGTAGTTTTTCCAAAAAACCGTCGAGACAAAAACAGTACAGAAACAATCTGTAAGATCAAAGCTATTTCCAAGACATCTGGATAAGTACGGATCATAATTTCCTTCACGGAGCAATAGAAGACGATGATGGGCTACATCGTAATGGTAAATTCCCGGTGGTGTGTCTTCCAGCTTTATATACACATATAATTCATTAGGATACAATGCCCCTCCAGAAGGAACAAATCTTCGTAATAACTGGGCATAGCTTACAGCAGCTTTTTCTTCTGGGTCCTCGATGAAAGCGGATTGAGCGTATTGAGTAAGGCCGTACACATACCATAAGAAATGACCAAGCTCCTCAAGCCGGGGTTCTGCATGAGTTTCTCGTGTCTTAAGAGTTAACGGTACCTCTCCGGATAGTGGAATCTCTGGCAGGCCGCGGTACAGTTTATAGGGAAGCGGCGCATCTTCCCAATTTACTTCCCAATCCGGAGGATTGATTTTTTCCGGGTCAAAGTGAAGGTGGTGCAGAAATGTTTCCAGTTTCAATCTTAAACCTCCTACATTTCAATTATGGGAACGGATGGGGATAAGGATTTAGCTGTTCATACGTTAACCTCTGTTTGGTAAATCCAAGTTTCATCGGTACTTGAAACACCCTTTCCAGCCCTTGGACACGGGTAAGGTGATGCCCGAATGTCATCGGCAGCATACCAGGAATCAATACCTTAACACAGAATAATCCGTTTCGTTTGGTTATTGGCGTTGTTTGGTCCACCACAATGACCTCAAGATCTAACTGGCGGAATTTCTGAAGAATATCCTGAAGATCATCCTTCAAATCGGTATTCTCCAGAGGCTGTTTAAACTCCTCCGCAAACGTTCGTAATGGACGATGATCATGTAATAAAAAATTGAACCGTTCCTCTGCCTCCTTCAGACCATAGAGCAGCCCATGGTCCTCCATGGTACGAACTGCAAATGGATCTTTTAGCATTTCTTCATATTTCTGCCGGTTTCCCTCCAATTTATCGTCATGCCTAACCATCATTCCAGCGAGCTCGTAAATCGAGCTCTTTACCGCTCTTACAGGATCCGGATTTGCTCCTGCCGCGCAAATGAGGTTCACACCCTTTGATCTTCTGTTTTTTGCCACTGCCCAAACACTTGGGATCTCATGTTCCATCGTCGAATTGTAAAAATAAACGTCATAGCCCTGAACCTCACGTATCCTATCCACCATCAACTCTAATTCTTTATCATTTGCTGAACGAAGATCAAGACGAGGAAGGGGCAGCTGTGCATACCATGTTAACAAGAAGGAATCCCGCTCGATAACCTCCATAATGCCATGGAATATAGCTTCCTCCATGCTTCCTCCTAATGCACACCCGTTTGAGGTTTCATAAACAAAGCCCTCCCCAAAGCCCAAACTGTAATAGGCGAGTAACTCTGGAACGAGTACAGGACGTTCTTGTAAAAACGAATAACCCCAGACCCAATTCATTGGGTCATCAGGATGAAACGGTTTAAACGGAAAATGGGGTTTTGCATATTGTTCCTGATCATGTAAACCGACACTAGCCGGATTTAATGCGATATGCTTTAAATGATGATAACTATCACGAACTTTCTTTCTTTTACCTTGAGGCTCGATTCCACAATATCGCTCTAACCCCTCCAAAATGGCCGTTAACTCACTTATTTCATAAGAATTAGAACGGCCAGCTACGCCCTCGTCAGCCCCAAACAACGGCATGTTAACCAAAACATCGGCAAATGGCAGCCTGAGATCCTCCATTTTTCCATTCATGATGCCCGTACGATCATCCAGATAGTCTTCGACCAGCACTGTTTTCAATTCATCCATCGAACGGCAGCGATAACCGATACCATTTAATTTTGGGCTTGACTCTAACCTAATATGAGCTAATTCTGGCGTGTCTTCAGGTAATGGACTGCAAATCGAGCACAATGGATCAGGCAAGAAAACGTGACTGGAGATAGTTAACGTTCTCAGATTGGTAATGAACATCCTTTCTTCTAAGGGGGAGGGTTCTCCTTGAAGCACTTTCTTCACTTCGTTACTGATGAAGATGGCCATTTGCGATAGGCCCGTTCTTGAAGCCCATGCATCACGCTGGACACCCGCCCCTGCTGTCAATCTTATTTGAATGTCCCGCATTTCAGGGCGATCAGGTCCGGCTATCAGGCGCCGTTTGTCAGCACAGAGAGAACATCCTGGCCTGTCTTGCCGTACTAATGGACCAATGATCCCCTCACCAAACGAAACGAAACCTCGAAGCCAAGGGATACCTGCTGCCCTAAATCTCTCTTCCGCTTTTTGATGGAGGGATGGATGCCAAGCATCGCTGAGCACCAGAGCTAAATCTGTTTGTTCTGGAATCTCTTCGAAAATGCCTTGACGTCTTACTAGATAGTTGGTGGACAATTGACCCGAGACATAATCCGCTAATAAACCGTCTCCATTAATGAGAATATGGGCAGTCATAGGGAATCCCCCTCTCGTACCTGCACACCATACACCCCTGCCAATTCTTGTTTTAAAAAAGGCTCTATTGACAGGTCATAGACAAATAGCTTTTTGCCGTTTCTTTTCAAGACATCTATTGAAGATTGTAATAACTCTAATTGTGTTATGTCATCACAAGAGGGGATTTCGAGTTTGGTTTCCTCTTTTTCCAGATAAATCATAGACTCCTTCTCTTGCCTAACAACAGAATTTATTTGGTTTTGAGCGTCCATCAAAGCTTGCCGCAATGTATTTTGTAATGCCAATGTTGTGTTTAAACCTGTCCCTGTGTACCAACAGCCATTTGACCTTACCCATACAATCGGGAAGCCTAATACATCTTCTTTTAAACCAATGGCCGGCGTACCGTTCAAGGTAGTCAGGGCATTTAAATAAAATCTGCATCTTTTATCCTCTATAACTCCAATCGGCACACGAAAAACCTTATTCAGGTGGTCCTCCTGTCCCTTTTTCAATTTTTCATCCAGATAGGCTTGCAGCCCTCGACAAACAGCTTCTGCGGTTGTTTCCCCTGCACCGATGCCAAGAAACCCCTCTGGAAGATTAACGCCCACTATATCTGTCTGTTTATGGAAGCCAAGCTTAAGGGAATCGATCATTTTGGAAACATACATTTCAATGCCCTTCAGACCGGCATTTATTCTTGCTTCTTCATGTGTCATTCCCGAACAGATAACTTCCGGCAGCAGTTTTGCCGGTCCCTCTGACACTGGATCAACGGCCTGGACATAGCACTGGGAAAGAGGAAGCTGTATTAAATTACGTTCCTCCCAGGTATGGAAAATACCTATTTCTTTTGAAGTTAAGCGACTGAAATATTCCAAAAGCAGCCCTTGCTGTTTAATCCTGTCTGATTCTTGTTTTAATTTTAAATTAAGATCTTCAACCTGTTCAGGTGTAAGATTTGAAGACATTACTGATGGATGTGTGATGAATGAAAGCCAGTCTCCCTCCATCGTTTCAAGATCAAGCAGGTAAATTTGATTACTTTGATTTGAATCTGCTATTCCTGCAGCCTTCTTGAATAATTCGAATACAGAAACATTTGCCAAAATCGCCCCTGATGTGGAAGAGAAAGACTTTGGCTGCCCATCGGCCTGTAGGGAAGATTGATGAATTCTGCGCCATGCAGACTCGAAGCATCCCTCTGATTCTGGATGAGTTAACGGACCCGAGAGTCCAACTTTTTCTAAACATATTGCCGGGAGAAATGCCTTCTTTTCTTCTTTACAAACATGATTTAGATTTCTTAATTGATTTACATTTCCATCCTGAGAAACATACAAAATCCAATCATAAGCCTGAACAGTTTCTTTCCAAAAATTCTTCCCCACACCTATATGATAGGGTACTTCCACAAATTCCACATCGGAATCTTTCTTCCTCGCATCCTGCACCAGTTCACGGAGCCGCTTCTTATTCGTTTGGTCCGAATCTGTTACCATTACATTTATTTTAGGCAGTCCCGAATTTACTAGGGCAGAAACCAACGATACCAAGAAGGATCCAGAGCCAATAGCCAGAACCTTAGTTTGACGATATTTTTGAAAATGGAACGCACCCGAATCGGTAAAACTCTCAATGAATTCAATTTGTGAAGCATACTTTTCAAGAACTTGTCGACTTAATTCATGGGGACTATCTTTGCTGATATCCCGTAGAAACCCATTCTTGTACAACGTTTCTCCGATTTCATATACCCTATCACGGTACGGTCCAGTTAAGCCTCGAGTCAATTCTTCCAATGTTTGCTCCCCATTAAACATCGGCAGTAATTTTTCAATCCACTGATAGATTGTATTGCCTTCCATTCGGAATGAACTTAAGTTATTTCTAAAGTAGACACCCCCTTTTGGATCCGGGAGAAAAAATGTATCCCTTTTGACCTTCAAAAGCGAGGACGAGTTAAGTTCTGCCATTTCGTACCTCCTTATTCATAATTATTACTACTTACGCACTATCAGTTTATGTATGATTTTTTGTCCAATATGATAAATGCAATAAAGAAGTGCCCATGCACAATCCTAGGGACACTTCTTTACAGCATTTATTATAAAATTTGTCAGGAAATTTCAAGCAGTCAAAACAATATTTAAACAACAACAACGCTGACACAGTTATAACAGCTATAGTAGCCGTCATAGCCGGCATAGCAACCGCCACAACCGCCACAGCCTCCACAAGCAAAGCCGAAACAGCTAAAACCAAAGCAGCCAAAACCTCCACATCGGAAACCACCACATCGGAAGCCGCCACAACGGAAGCCACCGCATCGGAAACCGCCACCACCGAAACCTCCGCAACGCATCCCGCCGCCACATCGGAAACCGCCATGCAAGCGCGGATCCTGGCTCTGTAGATCCATTGGAACTAACGCACCAGTTTGATATGGATCCAATCCCAATCCTTGTAAATCATTTTGAAAATTCTGCATTTTTTCCTCCCCTTTGTATTTAATCATCAGGTAACTCTGGTAGAGAGTGATGTGTGTTAATATTCAGTTTTGTATAACAATCTGACATTCGTGTACTCTCTTCAACAAATTATGTTTTTTCTAGGACATTGTTACTGATGTAAAAGCCTATTTTACTTTGAGGATCTAACCGTTACGTCAGGAAGCTCAGACGTAAAAACTAAGAAGTGCCCCCGCAGCACAAGTCGGTGCGGGAGCACTTTCTTCATAAAACAATATCTCTTCCTGTAGTTCTCAATAGACAAGATTAAATAAAACCGATGCCAAAGCCAAAACAACCAAAGCCAATGCCTACGCAGCCAAAGCCGCCACAACCAAAGCAGCCTCCACAGCCTCCACAACCGCCACAACCACCACAACCGAAACAGCCGAAGCCTCCGCAACGATGGAAGCCCCCGCAACGACCAAAGCCTCCGCAACGAAAGCCCCCGCAGCGTCCCCACATGCGAGAATCCTGGATTTGTGGACCGATTGGAACTAACTCACCAGTTTGATAAGGGTCAATTGCCAACCCTTGCAGCTCATTTTGATAATTTTGCATTTTATCCTCCCCTTTGTATTTAATCCCCAGGTAAAACAGAAACCTGAATTGAGAGTGGAATAAGTAAATTGGTCAATTTGTGTAAATGAAATTTCTGGTACTGATGTACTCCCTTCAACAAAATATGGTCTTTTCTGGGGCGTTGTTACTAATGTAAAAGCCTATTTTAATTTGAGGATCAAAAGGAATCTGCTTGTTAGTAGAAGTTTAAATTTAGGAGGGATCTAAAATGCAATTGTGATGAGAGTACAGCAGTAGAAGTGGCTGTGTAGTAATTAATCGAAATATAGTCAATCGCTTTTTTTAAACGGTTCCGTTTCCAGTCGCAAAACCCAAAAATGAAATCGAAAATGTAGTCCAATTTGTACTGCTTTTTGTATCTGTTTTTGCAATTATAAAAAAATGCCTCAGTTCACTATACTGAGCCGTTTTTACTATCCATTTTTTTGTCAGTTGTACATAACGCCCCTGATACTTCAATTAGTAATTCCTAATTTTTCAAGAATCGCTACTCGTTAGTGGAAGTTTTAAAAATATCACCGGTTACACAAGTAAGGATAAGACTTCATCTTAACATATATATCCCAATTATAATGTGTTGTGTAGCATTTTTTGTAAGACAAATTGAGGGGGAAATTGTAGGGGTACAACAGCCATTGTACCCCCACATTTTAGGGTGCATTTCCCTATACAAATTTTTATGAAATTTCAGCACAAATGGTTTTACCCCAATAAAAAATGAGTGTCAATTTCATATGCAAATTGGCACTCATTTAAACTTACATTTTTAAGGTTTGCGATAGGGAACGGAACCCGTTACCATTTTATAGAGCTCCTTTTACTTATTTATATATTTTTAAACCGTCTACATGTTCTTTGGTTTTTTCAGAAACTCCAGGGACTGTATTTTTAACCTAAGACCCTCAACCCGATGAAGCATGCGATCTCATGCGAATATCGTAAGAAGAAAATAGTCTACCGTATAAATAAGCGAAACTGAGTTGTAGACATGAGGCTATGTAAAAAGGCAGGGATAGGGAACCCAATCCAAAAAGATAGCCTGTAATATACGGTCCAATGGAGGTGGGCAGCCTCATTGAAAAAAGATTGATGCTTGACGCAAAGCCGCTCCGCTGGTTACGTGTTAAACTCACACTTAGCGCCTGCTGTGCCCCCTGCGTACCTCGATTTAAAGCCGTTCGAAGCATATAAATGACAGAAACGAGTGCGTATGATGATAGTAAGGGCATCAAAATTAAAAGCAGACTTCCGATAAAACGGATGAAAACAATGGACCGGATTGTCCCATGTTTATGAGATAATCTTGCTTGTAAAATGGAGGTAATTCCGGTCATGAAGAAAGTAACAGCCAATGTGCTACCAATTTGAGCATGGCTTGCCCCAAATTTAGCCGAAAACCAATAGGACATCATCGGCCCGGTAAGCCCGATGGCAATCCCATTAAGTATGTTAATGGCTGCAAGTTTCAATACTGCTGCATTTTCTTCATGCAAGATTTTCTTTTCTTCATTCCTCCGTCCCTCTTTTTTGTTTCCTTGTCGGTTTTCGGCTTCTCCTCCTTGAATGGTTAGAATGATGGAGGCTGTGATCAACGATGCAACGAGAATATAGCAGAATAAAAGGACATAAGGAGATACTCCAGTTTTCAAAAGAGATGCAGCCCCCGCTAGCACTGCTCCAACCCCCATTCCGAAAAAACTGAGAGCATTATTCAAACTGTATATTCTGCCGCGTTCTGCTGTTGGGACAAAGGATGCCAGCCAGGCCTGCTCTGCAGGGGCACATGGACTGGGTGAACCAGCGTCTGCTTTTCCAAATCCAGAAAGTGTAATCGCAATAGACAAAAAAATGGGGTTAGTGGTTAATACCCCGACCAGTGCACATCCGGCGGTAACTAGTTCAGAAATAAGGACAAACGGTTTTCTGCCAAGCCTGTCACTATAAACACCTATAAAGGGTGCAAGGAAAACACCGAGTAATCCTCCTGCAGCAAGCACACTGCCAATCGCTGCCGTGCTCCACCCTAGCACATCGAGATACAAAGCTAGTTCCACTACCATCATGCCTTGTCCAATACTGCGAATAAAATTTATCAGCATGAGCCGCTTGACCACCGGGTGAATTTGATCAATTCCTGGAAACTTCATTTTGATCACTACCTTTTCATTTATGTAGGTAATATTTAGTTTACCCAGTTTCTACCTAAAATGCCGTCAATTCTCAATTTCCTTTATTTTATTTGATAAACAAACAAAGTTAACCGTGGCATTACCTATTTACAGAGGATTTATTGTAAATGGATGGATAACCTTAAGGACTGGAAAGGGAGATTTGATATACCAGGTAAATGGAAGGGACTTATTCAAAAATTTTAAAACAGAATATTGATATTTTGCTTACCATCACCCGGAAACCTCAGGGTATGCTAAGCCCTTTCACTATTGATATGAACAAAGACGAAAAAAAGTGGTGCTGCAGGGTATGTACGTGTCCCCTGCAGCACCACTTTGGTAACCCCTATTTTTTTAATAACCGTTTTATTGCAGATCGATCCTGAGAATACCTCCGATAGATTAGGGGTGAGGATGATTCAATCGGTTTGTTGTTGGCATCCTGTACAGCTTTTTCAATTAAATGATGTTCCGGTGCCCATTGGCAGACTGGGTCCGTCGCATAAGCATCTCCCGTTAAGGCAAAAGCCTGACAGCGGCAACCTCCTCCATCTTGGTGCCTTAAATCACAGCTGAGACAAGCTTGGGGCATCCCTTCTTCCCCCCGGAAACAGTTAAAAGATTCTGATTCATACCAAATATATTCTAGCGATGACTCACGGACGTTTTCAAAAGATAACCCTTTTATTATACCGGCGGTTGGACACGGCAGGGCAATTCCATTCGGCGCTACCGTAAGACCAATAGCTCCCCATCCCCCCATACAAGGCTTGGGTGCAGATGCATAATAATCAGGAATAACCCATATAATTTCCATTTTTTGCTTCAGTCGTGCTTTGGCGGCTTCATAGACTGCACTTGCACGCTCAATCTGGTCCCAGCTTGGCAGCAGTTTCTCCCGATTTAGCAGCGCCCAGTTATAATACTGGGTGTTCGCCAGCTCCAACCGTTCGGCCCCCATTTCTTCCGCAAACCGAATGATCTCATCCACCTGATCAAGATTCATTCGGTGTAACACCACATTTAATGATAAATGCATTTCTGCCTTTTTTACAGCAGTGATAGCTTCCCGTTTTTTTTCAAAGGCTTTGTATCCGCCGATAAAATCGGAAAGCTTCGCTTCTGCCGCTTGAAAGCTCACCTGCACATTTACTAAACCGGCTTCCTTAAGCCGTATCGCTTTTTCCGTTGTTAAGCCGATGCCGCTTGTAATGAGATTGCTATACATCTCTAATGCAGCAGCGTGTCTGATAAGGGGTTCCAGATCATCCCGCAAAAGCGGTTCGCCGCCAGAAAAATGAACTTCTACTACTCCCAATTCAGCAGCTTCCCACAAAACCCGGCTCCATTCCTCCGTTGAAAGTTCCATTGATTCTTTAGCCATTTCAATAGGGTTTGAACAATACGGACAATTCAAAGGACAGCGATGGGTTAACTCAGCAAGCAGCGAATAAGGAGGTTGAACCGCACTATGGTAATTCGCTTTCATGGTGAAGCACCACCCATCCCTGATCCGCCATCTCCTGTAAAAATCCGGAAATGTCTGCCTCCATTGTTTTCAAATCAGGCAAAGCACCCGAATTCCTAGTTTCTGAGCCTACCATTAGAGAGGTCCTGATGGATTCAGTGATGGTGTTCACGGTCTGGCTCCCGTCGCATAAACGAAGGATCGATGCTGCCGTTTCGTTTAGGACTACAACCTTTTCCGGTAGCAAAAGGAGATGTTTTTCTCTCACCTTATCAAATTTTAATCGCGCCTTTGCAGCGAGTTTTGGAAGACTGCCAGCTACAAAAATAAACTCCACCACCAATCATTTATTCTTCCCATTTTACGATTCAGGGATAGGCCTTTTCAATCGCATCAAGCTGTGCCCATAATACATCACATTTGAACCGCAAGGCGTTAACAGCCCGTTGCTGTGCTTCTGGTGTTTGACAATGAGTTAAAACAAGTCTAAGTGCCACATCCGAATCACTTGGTGCTTGAGTCAAGCGGCTTTGAAAATAATCAAGCCCTGAACGGTCAATCCAAGGATACAGCTGCTCAAAAACTTTTATCCTTTTTGAGATAAGGTCAGGCGAGAACAATTCCGTCAAGCTGGAGGCAACAGCTTCAATCCACGGTTTTGTCCGGGCGAAGTTCACATAAGCATCCACAGCAAATCGAACACCCGGGACAACATGTTCCTCCCGTATGACTTCTTCCCGAGACAATCCTACCGCTTCTCCCAACCGCAGCCATGCTTCAATGCCGCCATCTTCTCCAGGCCTTCCGTCATGATCAAGAATACGGCCGATCCACTCTCGCCTCATTTCCCTTGACGGCAGATTGGACAGGATGGCTGCATCTTTAATTGGGACTGATTTCTGGTAGTAGTATCGGTTGGCCACCCAGCCGCGGATCTGTTCTTTGCTTAAGTTTCCTTGGTGCATTACGATATGAAATGGATGTTTGTCATGATAGGAAGAACGCCCTACATTCCTTAGCCGCCCCGTGAATTCATCCGCCGTCCAAAGCTCCTCTCTTTCTTTATTACGGTTGACGAATCCTTTTTGTTCCAGCATCATCACACCTCCAGTTCCATGCCATCATAGGCAACTTCAATACCAAGCCGCTCTAATATATTCCTTTCCACTGAATCCTTTTTCAAAATAGGGTTGCTGTTATTAATGTGGATTAGAATTTTTCTTTCTGCCGGGAAAGAGGCTAATAATTCCAAAGTGCCTGTTGGTCCGCTAATCGGTAAGTGGCCCATGCTTTTTGCGTCACGAGCGGCTGCCCCCATCCCGGTTAATTCATCTTCCGACCAAAAAGTTCCATCTACCATCAGGATATCGGCTTTTTTTAAGCAAGCTTCTATAGCAGGAGTGATCTTTTCTAATGTAGGAAAAAAAGCAAGACACCTGCCCGAACCCTCATTATGAAGAACAAGTCCAACCTCCCAAATCTCTTCATGACAGTCCAGCTCTTGGGTCGACTTGGCATAGAGCGGCGGTTTTTTCGAAACGGGAACCGGCTCCACGATGATGGTTCCTCCATCTTCTTCATGTAATGGTCCCACTTTTTGCCGAATGCCTGGATTAAAAGACTGCCATTCCCATGAACAATAGTTTTTTAGCATTGGAAACACCGGAAAAGCGGACTGCAAGCAGCTTCTTACCATCTTGGTCCCATAAATCGTCATACTAGAGCCCTCCCGCAGTGACAATAACCCGATCGTATGGTCGAGCTCCGCATCGGTTAAAAAAACACCTGCAATAGGGGTCTCTCTTATCCCAGGACCTGCATTTAGGGAAGCAAACGATTCAATTTGCCTGAGAATATCCGGGCCTGCATTGATGAGGTACCAGTCCTTTTCATTGGCAGTTACCGCAAGCGAAGATTGTAATAACGGCCGGAGTGAATCGTTTCCTGAGCGGACAGCCCGACAATTGGGACAGGCACAGTTCCACTGCGGAAAACCTCCTCCAGCCGCTGCTCCTAATACTCTAATTCGAATTTGGTTTCAGTCCCTTCCCTTCAATGAGGGCATTGTTTTTTTCAATATTCTTCGATTTTCCAAATAACCTGCCAACCTGCCAACCTATCGCCATATTTACTACAGCCATCAGGATAAATAGCAAATAGTCCCCTATTGGATCAGGAAGCAGGAGATCGACAAGCAGCCATCCTCCTGCTGTAGCACCCCCGACCATCAAGCCCATCACTGATTTTAAGTAACGATTCATTGGCACACCCTCCGTGTTTTGGTAAAATCATGAACAAGAGGCAAACAGTCTGTGTTACTTGGCGATGTACGAATACATCGTCACCTCGCAAGACGTGTTGATAATTTCGTACTCAGGCTTTAACCACATGTGCTCCCCCCCTTTCAAGACACCTTCAATAATAATTATTTATTAAAGGGGTGTCGTATTTTACTTTTCAAAACTATCTTATGTCGGCTGAAACACCAAAATAACTAAAAATTCAACCTGAAGTTGTCCAAAAGTAAACTCGTATTTTGCAAAATGCTGCAAATTTACCTGACAAAAAAAACAACCTGAGCTTATCAAAACTCAGGTTAAAAACATCCATTTATTCACAAATTCTTCAATTGTAAACGGTCTTTAATACTTCAAAAGATTTATCCCGTACGATTTAAGTATGATACGTGATACTTTTAGTTTTTCAACATCTACCTCAGTACTGACTACTCTTTAACATAAAATTAACTGTCCATTGACCCTTTTGATTCACTATGCCATGTGTATGAAATGACATTTCAGTATTATCGGTTCGGTAATGATGCATCTGTGCTATTATCGTTCCTTTATACTCATTATTACTTACTTTCTTAAACGATTCTGATTCCTCACGAACTAACGTATGCCCAATCCAAATATACGGGTTTTCAATTAAACTTTTAGTATTCGAACTAACTTGTATATTTGAATTTGAGGTTATCGTATAATGCAGCTGAATGTCTTGGCCGTGGTTTATTATGGAATAGTCATTGATGGTTAACCTGATTCCGTTATCCTCGGATGAACCTAAGCCTTTACTCGATTGAGCATTAGTCAAAGTTGGGAAGGCAAATCCAAAGAGTAAGGAAATACATAAGGCGGCACCAATGAATCGCACGGTATAGTTCGGTAATTTCCTCATTTTAACACCATCCTTATTTTTCGTGAATATCTGATGTTTCGCCAATCTATATTCATCCTTTTAAGAAACAATCTGAGTCCGTTAAAGGAATCAGACTCGGATTGCTTCTAGAGTAAAAATCATTTCTTTTTGGATAGCCAATCTGCTAGTGCTTCAGCCTCTGCACCTTTAGCTAGGCCCGCTGGCATGCGATCGCCGCCATTTAGTATTTGATTCAATATTTCATCTTTGGTCATAGTTTTACCTATGTGTTGAAGATTTGGAGCTGTTGCGCCCTGAAGCTGATCCCCGTGACAAGATACACAACTTCTTTTGTAAACCTTTTCCGGATCGATAACAACGTCTGCTTCCCCTTGTAATTTTGCATTTTTATTTATAGCTCCAGGTTTTAACTTCCCTCCGAGACCATAAACAACAACCTTCGTACCGCCAGTAATGACTGCAACATATTCTTTGCCGTCAACTGTATATATGGAAGGTGCCATTTTGATTTGTTTTCCTCCACTTTGCATACTCCATAATACTTTACCTGTTTTAATATCAAGAGCATTTACGTTTCCACCCAATTCCCCGTAAAAAGCAAGACCGGCAGCAGTACTTGTGAAACCGCCATACATCGGATCGTCCGTTTTATTTTGATATACTTTTTTCCCTGTATTCATATCAATTGCTGTAATGGTACCAGAAACATCAACATCCTTTGGCAAAGGAAGGATCTTTGTTCCTGGGAAGGTATTATTATCTTTTGCAATCTCTTCTGCATCTTTAGCTGCTACCATTAAATTAGGACTATTAATACCTGGAATAAGCACATAGTTGGTTTCAGGGTCATAAGTCTCTGGAGCATAGCTTTCTCCACCTGGCGTTCCTGGCCATTGAAGTACAGCTTTACTCTCATCGCTTGGTACGTCTGAATGTTGAATTTTTACAAAAGGTACCCCATCATAAATGGTTTTCCCTGTTTTTGCGTCCCATGCATACCACTTTCCATTCTTACCGCCTTCAACCACAACCTTTTGTTTTTTCCCACCCACCTTTGCATTGAGAATCATCGGTGTTGCGGCAGCGTCATAATCCCATATATCATGGTCTACTTGATTGGATGACCACTTAAATTTCCCTGTTTTACTATCTAAAGCAACAATAGAATCGGTATATGGATTTTTTCCTTTTCTATCTGCATCGTAAAAGTCCGGAGCTGGATTCCCTACTGCAAAATACATCATGTCAGTATCTGGATCAAATGACATCGGTGTCCATACGGAGCCTCCGCCCGTATATTTACCCTTCGCCCAGCCCGTTCCTCTTTCAGGAACGGTCCAAAACGGCTCTTTCCATAGCGGTTCCAAGGTATCTGCTTTAAACGCCCAAACAAAACCTCGTGTACCATTATCACCGCCACTGCTTCCAACGTAAACGTTGCCATCATAATACATCGGAGCTGAAGATTCATAATATCTGTTTTCCAACTTGATAGAAGGTTCATGGTCCCAAAAGTTGACCATTTTTAACAGTTTTCCGTTCTTCGCATCAAGTTTAGCCAGCCGATTATCTATCATTAAGACAAATACATTTCCATTGGCCACTGCGACACCCCTGCTTGCCACATTGGACTGCCATGGCAAACTATTAAGATGATCAAGTACGTCCTTGGGCGGTGTCCATACCCATAGTTTCTTTCCACTTGCGGCATCAATCGCAAACACATGATTTTTCGCGCTGGTCACATACATGACCCCGTCGTGGATGACAGGGAAATCCTCTTGTAAATTTGGAACATCCTTATTCCAATCTAATATATCCTGCTGCCATGCAATCCCCATTTTTTTTACATTAGCTTTTGTAATCTCTTTATAGGGCACATGTCGGGTATGTTGAAAGTCATACCCCCAATTTGGGAATCCTGTCTCATCTTCCTGATTTGCCTGGTTGGATTCCTTGGTTTCCCCTTTGTTTTTTGCATTATTCTTGTTATTCGACTGACAGCCAACTATAACCATACTCGCTAGCAAAACTAAACCTAATGACTTTAAAAATCGCATCACGGAAATACCCTCCTGACATTATGAAATAATAAATTGAATTTTTGATGATAAATTATTCCACTTAGAGTCTTTAAACCTCCTTAAGGATTCTAATTTTTATAAGAACAATGGTATAATTACCCAAAGCACAAAAATTATGCAAATAGCAACTAATTTTTCCTTCCACTTTTAAAAATGCTAGTGATTAGTTTTCGATGAATTCAACTTTATCTCATAAATGATGACCAATCCCCTTAATGAACAAATAGTTCTTTAATCAAAAGTTTAATTGTACTGTTGTACGATCAATTACTCATTTTAAGCATAAAAAAGACCCCCAGCCAAAATGACTGAGAGTCTTTGAAACGCCAAAATTAACGTTTTGAGAACTGAGGCGCACGACGAGCACCTTTAAGACCGTATTTCTTACGCTCTTTCATACGTGCATCACGAGTTAATAAACCTGCGCGCTTTAATGTTGGACGGAATTCTGGATCAGCTTGAAGTAATGCACGGGCAATACCGTGGCGGATTGCGCCAGCTTGACCAGTGTATCCACCGCCGCTTACGTTTACAAGAACATCATAGCTGCCAACTGTTTCAGTTGCAACTAGTGGTTGTCTTACAACAACACGTAATGCTTCGAATGGGATATAATCTTCGATTTCACGACCATTAACTACAATTTTACCTGTGCCAGGAACTAAGCGCACACGTGCGACAGAGCTCTTACGGCGACCAGTACCGATATATTGAACTTGTGCCATAGTTTTTGTCCCTCCCTCTTAATTAACCGCGAAGTTCGTAAACTTCAGGTTTTTGTGCTTGGTGTGGATGCTCACTGCCAGCATACACGTGTAATTTTTTGAACATTTGACGACCAAGAGAATTCTTTGGAAGCATGCCTTTAACAGCAAGCTCGATCATTTTCTCAGCGTAGTTTGTACGCATTTCAAGAGCAGTTCTAGTTTTCAAACCACCTGGGTGCATTGTGTGACGGTAGTAGATCTTGTCAGTTAATTTCTTACCAGTTAGTTCTACTTTAGAAGCATTAAGGATAATTACATTATCACCAGTGTCAACATGTGGTGTAAAAGTTGGTTTGTTTTTACCGCGTAAGATTGAAGCTACTTCAGAAGCAAGACGACCAAGAGTTTTGCCTTCTGCATCAATCACATACCATTTACGCTCGATATTGTTGGCATTTGCCATAAACGTTGAACGCATGAGTTTCCCTCCTATTAAATCCATTAAAGATTATTATTTTCGCACTTTTAAAGCTATCAGCGTTCTATTCTGTTCCGGGAATAAACATCTAATGCCCTCGTGCAGTAATTTTTCAAATCATATATTTTCAATCACGATGAAGACTTTCCGGGGCTTTATCGTGGGATTAAAAACACGCACATTTAATATAATAAATACTACAGGTCTAAATGTCAAGAAAATGTTACACCAGGTTAGGTTGTTTTAGAAATTTTAATCATAAAATACTTTCCAAAGATATAGACCTTGAGATGGAGCGGTCTTACCGGCAACACGGCGATCCTTTTCTCCCAAAATATCCACCATTTGTTCCGGCTTTCGTTTTCCAGTACCAACTTCTATTAAAGTACCTGTCAGAATGCGAACCATGTTATATAAAAACCCATTACCCACAAAACGAAGCGTCAGAAAATCCCCATCAAGGAAAAAATCAATCGTCTCAATGGTGCGAATTCTATCCTCAACCTCCGTCTTTGCAGAGCAAAAACTCGTAAAATCATGGGTCCCAATGAAATGACGACTCGCTTGCATCATAGCCTCTAAATTTAATGAGTAGGGATATTGATAAGCAAAATGCCGCTGAAAGGGATCCCTTTTCTTCGAAAGCTGCAGGACATAGTGATATTCTTTTCCTCTCGCATCAAATCTAGCATGAAACGACGAATCTACTTTTATAACTGAAAGGACAGATATATCCACCGGCAGCAGTGAATTAAGGGCTATTTCCCATTTTTCCTCTGAAATCGGAAGGGGTGAATCAAAATGAATGACCTGCCCTTTTGCATGGACTCCTGCATCAGTTCTTCCAGATGCAGAAACTTTAATAGGCTTCCCTTTATGCATCTTAGCTAAGACTGCTTCCAGTTCGGATTGAACGGTACGTTTATTTGGCTGAACTTGGTAACCGGAAAACCCTGATCCATCATAAGAAATAATCGACTTATACCTTTGCATCATTTCGCTCCATTATGACCGTAATAGGATTAGTAAAATAGTTAACACAGCTAATAAAAGGATTTGGATTGTATCCACTGTTCCCCAGCTGAGCTGACGGTATTTTGTCCTTCCCTCACCGCCGCGGTAGCCCCGTGCCTCCATGGCTATAGCAAGCTCCTCTGCACGTTTAAAGGCGCTGACAAACAAAGGAATCAAAAGCGGAATTACCGCTTTCATCCGCTCCTTTAACGGTCCGCTGTCAAACTCAACACCTCGAGCAATTTGTGCTTTCATAATCTTGTCCGTTTCCTGCATCAGCGTAGGGATAAAACGTAAAGAGATAGACATCATTAACGCCATCTCATGTACTGGAAACCGGATCTTCTTTAATGGATTTAAAAGAGTTTCCATACCATCTGTGATTTCAATCGGACTTGTCGTTAGTGTCAATAAAGATGTCATAAGAATTAAGAAGAAGAATCTGAGGGAAATAAAGATCCCTTGTCTAACTCCTTCTTCATATATCTCTACAGGTCCAAATTTAAATAGAAGGTCCCCTTGCTTAGTAAAAAATAACTGCAGGATTAAAGTAAATAAAACAAGCCATATTACCGGTTTGAGCCCACCGTATAAAAAACGGGCAGGAATCTTTGACATACCAAGCATATAGAAAGTATAAATACCAATAAGTGCATAGGTAATCCAGTTATTAGCCAAAAAGATAATACAAACAAATAAAAAGATAATGACCAGTTTTGAGCGAGGGTCCATTTTGTGAACAGTTGAATCCGCAGGGACATAACGGCCAAAAATCATTTTTTCCATCATGAGCGGACACCCCTGCTTAATACCTCAGTAACCTCTGACGTTAATTCGTCAATCGTGAGATAAATTTTATCTAGCTTTATGCCTTGCTCTTCTAGCTTTAACTGAAAACGAACTACTTCCGGTACATCTAGCCCCATTTTCAATAGCTCATCCGTTGAAGAGAAGATTTCCTCAGGAGTCCCTTTTTTCGCCACTTTCCCTTGCTGCATGATCACAATTTGGTCGGCATACCTTGCAGCATCTTCCATACTATGAGTAACTAGGATGGTAGAGAGTTTTCTTTCCTTATGGAGTGCATAAAACATATCCATAATTTCTTTACGGCCTCTCGGATCTAAACCTGCCGTAGGCTCGTCTAGGACGATGACCTCAGGTTCCATTGCGAGTACACCCGCAATAGCCACACGCCTCATTTGCCCGCCTGATAGATCAAATGGCGATTTTTCTAAGATATCTTCTGTAAGGCCGACTTGTTTTAAGGCACGTCTTGCCCTCTCCTTAGCCTCCGTTTCGGAGACACCAAAATTCATTGGGCCAAAAATAATATCCTTTTCAACAGTTTCCTCAAATAATTGATGCTCTGGGAATTGAAACACTATCCCTACCTTTTGTCGGACAGGTTTTAACTGTTTATTTTTTTGCCCTGCTATAATTTCATGCTGACCGATTTTCACCTTCCCATTGGAGGGCTGCAGGAGTGCATTTAAGTGCTGCAAGACTGTTGATTTCCCCGAACCAGTATGACCAATAATGGCCAAATAGGTGCCTGCTGGAATTTCAATGGAGACATCTTCAATGGCCAGCCGCTCAAAAGGTGTATTTGCTTGATATCGGTAATCTACATGCTGAAGCGAGATGTCCATAACTCTGTCACCAACTCTTCTTCCGATAAATAATACTTTGATAGTTTCAATCCATGCTGACGAAATGCCTTACTCATTTTAACTGAGAAAGGAATGTCTAATCCTAATTCAATCAATTGTTCATCCATGGCAAAAATCTCTTCTGGTGTGCCCTCACGAAATACTTCTCCACGATTCATTACAATAATTCGGTCAGCTTTAGCTGCCTCGTCAAGGTCATGGGTAATGGAGATAACGGTTAAGGACTTCTCTTGTTTTAACAAACGAACTGTCTCCAATACTTCCTCACGCCCTCTAGGATCCAGCATAGAGGTTGCTTCATCGAGAATTATAATTGACGGCCTTAACGCTAAAACACCAGCAATGGCTACGCGTTGCTTCTGTCCACCTGATAGATGGTGTGGCTCTTGATATAGAAATTGATCCATCTTTACTTTTTTCAATGAATCCTCCACACGCTGCACCATTTCTTCACGAGGTACCCCATTATTTTCTAAACCAAAAGCCACATCATCCTGTACCGTCGTTCCCACAAATTGGTTATCAGGATTTTGAAAAACCATTCCAATTCTTTTTCGAATGTCCCAAATCGTTTCTTCCGTCAGCTTTAAGTTATCAATAAGGATTTCGCCTTCTTGGGGAAACTGAAGACCGTTTAATAATTTTGCCATAGTTGATTTACCAGAGCCATTATGCCCGACAATAGCGAGCCATTCACCTTCATAGATATCAAAGCTCACATTTTTCAGGGCATAGCGTTCCTGTGTATCATATTGAAAAGAAATTCCCTTAAGAGATACAATTGACTTTTTCATCGCACAATTCTCCCTAGCTAGACTATACTCTGCTCGTGTTCTCATTCATTAATATATAACAAAAAAAGCCCGCACCTCGTCCCTAAGCAGTACTTATTCAACTGCAGATAAAGGGATTTCTAAAAAGAAATGGGAGGAGGTGCATGAGCTAGACGAGACGTGAAGAAGAAAACACATATCCTTAAACGTTTTCATTCAAAGAATTAGAATATAACCTTTTGGCCCCAATAGATTGAGGTCACGCTCATCATAACACTCGTTTGGCTTGTGTCGCAATACTATTAAAATTTCCTTTACAGAAAAAGGGCAAAGAACAAGTTTGATTTTAAACTGTCCAGCGCCCTTGTTGTCTGTTAAAGTGTATTAAACTAACTCGATAATAACCATTGGCGCACCGTCACCGCGGCGAGGTCCAAGTTTCATAATACGAGTGTATCCACCTTGACGCTCTTGGTAACGTGGAGCGATATCAGCGAAAAGTTTTTGAACTGCATCTTGACCATTTTCAGCATTTGCTACTTCGTGACGAACGTAAGAAGCAGCTTGACGGCGAGCATGTAGATCTCCGCGTTTACCAAGTGTGATCATTTTTTCAACAGTTGAACGAATTTCTTTCGCACGAGTTTCTGTTGTTTCGATGCGCTCGTTGATAATTAAATCTGTAGTTAAATCACGTAGCATAGCTTTACGCTGTGCGCTTGTGCGTCCTAACTTTCTGTATGCCATGAAGGGTTCCCTCCTTTGTTGAAGTCATAAAACGGATATCAGCTTTTACTCTCGACTAGTCGTCTTTACGTAAGCCTAATCCAAGCTCTTCTAGTTTTGCCTTCACTTCTTCAAGTGATTTACGGCCTAAGTTACGAACTTTCATCATATCTTCTTCAGTCTTATTAGCTAATTCCTGAACAGTGTTGATTCCAGCACGTTTTAAGCAGTTATAAGAACGAACAGAAAGGTCTAGTTCTTCAATAGTCATTTCAAGAACTTTTTCTTTTTGATCTTCTTCTTTTTCAATCATAATTTCAGCATTTTGAGCTTCGTCGGTTAAACCTACGAATATATTCAAATGCTCGGTCAAAATTTTCGAACCAAGAGCAATCGCTTCTTTTGGCCCAGTGCTTCCATCTGTCCAAACATCAAGCGTTAGCTTATCATAATTTGATAATTGACCTACACGAGTGTTTTCTACCTGATATGACACACGAGCAACAGGCGTATAAATTGAATCAATTGGAATAACACCGATCGGTTGATCTTCTCTTTTGTTCTGTTCAGCCGGAGTGTATCCACGACCGCGTTTAGCCGTTAAACGCATGCGAAGATGTCCATTTGCAGCTAATGTAGCAATATGAAGGTCTGGATTTAAAATCTCAACATCACTATCATGCGTAATATTGCTTGCCTTGACAGGTCCTTCACCCTGCACATCAATCTCAAGAGTTTTCTCTTCGTCAGAGTAGATTTTTAACGCTAATTTTTTAATGTTTAAAATGATGGATGTTACATCCTCTACGACGCCTTCAATTGTTGAGAACTCATGAAGTACCCCATCGATTTGAATCGATGTAACAGCGGCACCTGGGAGTGAAGATAATAGGATACGACGTAAGGAGTTACCCAAAGTGGTACCATATCCACGCTCAAGTGGCTCTACGACGAACTTTCCGTACTTGGCATCATCGTTGATCTCAATCGTTTCGATTTTTGGTTTTTCTATTTCGATCATCAAATAACCCTCCTTCAAAACGTCGAAACTTCATTAGGTATTCCTAACTGAAATTCCCCCATGTATACGTTCCCGTTTTGTGCACAACAACTGGAATAAATCTTCTGTATTAGTGCAAATAATTAATATCATATCCCATTATAGACACATGATACAAATTCTATACAGAAAAATTAAACACGACGACGTTTTGGTGGACGGCATCCATTATGAGGAACAGGTGTAACGTCTTTAATAGCAGTTACTTCTAGACCAGCAGCTTGAAGAGCACGGATGGCAGCTTCACGGCCTGCACCAGGTCCTTTAACAGTAACCTCTAATGTCTTCATACCATGTTCAATGGAAGTCTTAGCTGCAGTTTCAGCTGCCATTTGAGCTGCGAATGGAGTAGATTTACGAGAACCTTTAAATCCAAGCGCACCTGCACTTGACCAAGAAATTGCATTCCCATGAACATCAGTGATAGTTACAATCGTATTGTTAAAAGTTGAACGGATATGAGCGATCCCAGATTCAATATTCTTTTTAACACGACGTTTACGTGTATTAGTTTTACGTGCCATTTAAATTAACCTCCTTTGCCGATTAC
Organism: Neobacillus cucumis; assembly: GCF_002860255.1. Lineage (GTDB taxonomy): Bacteria > Bacillota > Bacilli > Bacillales > Cytobacillaceae > Neobacillus > Neobacillus cucumis_A. The sequence continues at coordinate 47,693 of NZ_PGVE01000004.1, read as the reverse complement.
TTCTTCTTGTTCGCAACAGTCTTACGAGGACCTTTGCGTGTACGAGCGTTGTTTTTCGTATTTTGTCCACGAACCGGTAAACCACGACGGTGACGTAATCCGCGGTAGCAGCCGATTTCCATTAAACGCTTAATGTTAAGAGAAATTTCACGGCGAAGATCACCCTCGACTTTTAATTTGTCGATGATGTCACGGATTTTGTTTAATTCGTCTTCAGTTAAATCACGTACACGAGTATTTTCAGAAACACCAGCTTCAGCTAATACTTTTTGTGCAGTGGCTTTACCAATACCATAAATGTAAGTCAAAGAGATAACTACACGCTTTTCACGTGGAATATCTACACCAGCAATACGTGCCATAATGAGCGCACCTCCTTAAAATTAACCTTGTTTTTGTTTATGTTTAGGGTTTTCACAGATAACCATAACTTTTCCGCGTCTACGGATAACTTTGCACTTTTCGCAGATCGGTTTGACAGATGGTCTTACTTTCATTATCCTAACCTCCTTAATAGTACGGAGTGCAAGCAAGCAGTTTATTTGAAGCGGTAGGTAATTCTTCCGCGTGTTAAGTCATATGGAGAAAGCTCAACTGTTACTTTATCACCAGGAAGAATTCGAATAAAATGCATACGAATTTTACCGGAAACATGAGCCAGCACTGTATGACCATTTTCTAATTCTACCTTAAACATCGCATTTGGCAAAGTTTCAATAACTTTACCTTCAATTTCAATAACATCGTCTTTGGCCATTGTCTCGTCTCCCTTCTAATTTCAAAAATAGTGTTCGAAAATGTAATGCAAACCTTTTAATCGTACAACAATAGCAACCTTTTAATATTACCATATTGTTCGTCATCTGTCCGCAAGTTTTTTCTACATAAGCAGAATAAGTAATTCCTCATGTAAGTCTTGCCCAACTCTCGGTTCTACATACTCAGTATTATAGAAAAGCAATTTTCTAGCACATACTTCTGAAACTTCTTGAAGAGTTGTCGAGAGTCGCTCGCACGGTTGTACCAATGACCATTAACGTAAGTCCTCTAGTAATTGTTCGATATCAGCAAATACTTTACGAATATCCTGCTGACCATCGATCGTGCGAAGATAGCCTTTTGTTTCATAGAAAGTTAGTAATGGCTCTTGTTGTTTGATATTAACATCTAATCGATTTTGAACTGTTTCAGCATTATCATCCGCTCTTTGGTACAGTTCTCCGCCACATTTGTCGCAGACACCCTCTTTTGCAGGAGGATTAAAGATTAAATGATAAGTTGAACCACATTCCTTACAGATTCGACGTCCTGTCAAACGGTCCATTAATATACTTCTATCAACATTAATATTGATTACATAGTCTATCTTTTTATTTAAATCAGTGAGTAGATTTTCCAAAGCCTCAGCTTGAGGTACAGTTCTAGGAAAACCGTCTAAAAGGAAACCCTTTTGACAATCCTCTTTGCTTAGTCTTTCACGAACAATGCCAATTGTAACCTCATCAGGTACAAGTTCACCCTTATCCATGAATGATTTCGCTTGTAAGCCTAGTTCTGTTCCTTCTTTCATCGCTGCACGGAACATATCTCCAGTTGAGATATGAGGGATGCCGTATTCTTCGACGATTCTTTCAGCTTGTGTGCCTTTTCCAGCACCCGGAAGCCCCATTAATACTAAATTCACACGTGTTCCCCCTCGTGCTATAAGTTGGTTTCAGGGACCAAAAGGGCCCTAAAACCTTTTATTTTATAAAGCCTTTATAATGACGTTTAACAAGCTGTGCCTCAAGCTGTTTATACGTATCAAGCGCAACGCCGACAACGATCAACAAACTAGTTCCACCAATTTGAGCAGATTGCGGTAGGTTCGCTAATTTTATAAAAATAGTAGGAAGTATCGCAATAATGGTTAAGAAAATGGCACCCACAAATGTTAAACGGTATAGGACGCGAGTTAAGTATTCCTGTGTGCTTTTACCTGGACGAATGCCAGGAATATAGCCGCTTTGCTTTTGTAAGTTTTCCGCTGCTTGTTCAGGGTTAACTTGAATGAAAGCATAGAAATAAGTGAACGCGATAATTAAGATTGCATATAGCGTCATCCCAATAGGATGCGTGTAATCGAGATATTTTGTAATCCAGAGAGTTACGTCATTTGTAGGAAAAAATGAAGCAATCGTTCTTGGCGTTACAATAAAGGACACCGCAAAGATAACAGGGATTACACCCGCAGCGTTAACTTTTAACGGCATATGAGTGGACTGTCCGCCAACAGGATTACGTCCCGTAACCATGCGCTTAGCATATTGAATTGGAATTTTACGATTGGCTTGCTGTATGAAGATAACTCCAACTACGATCGCAATTACTGCAAGTACAATTACTAGTACTGTAACAATACGTAGGAATAGTGCTTCACCTGCATTCTCAAATTGCTGTACATAAATTTGATTAACTGTGTTTGGGATACCAGCTGCAATCCCCGCAAAGATGATAATAGAAATACCATTTCCTACACCTTTTTCAGTAATTTGCTCGCCCAGCCACATCAAAAATGAAGTACCCGCTGTTAGCGTAACTGCAATAAGAAGATAAGTGCCAATACCAGGGTTCTCAATCAATTGACCGCTGGCTAGGTTGTTAAAACCATAGGACATACCTAATGCTTGGATAAATCCAAGCACAACAGTAAAGTATCGGGTAAATTGGGCAATCTTGCGACGGCCTGCTTCACCTTGCTTGGACCATTCCGTAAACTTTGGAACAACATCCATTTGTAAAAGCTGAATGATAATCGATGCAGTAATGTAAGGCATAATACCCATTGCAAAGATGGAGAATTGTTTTAATGCTCCACCTCCGAAGGTATTAAGGATACCGAAAACACTTAGCTTATCTTGATTAGCAAGAACTTCAGCATTTACGTTCGGTACAGGAATAAATGTACCTAGTCGAAAAACGACTAACATTAAAAGGGTGAAAATGATTTTACGTCTTATCTCACCCACGCGCATAAAATTGGAGATAGTCTGGAACATTAGATCACCTCAGTAGTTCCACCAGCAGCTTCGATCGCTTCCTTAGCAGCAGAGGAGAATTTGTGAGCTTTAACAGTCAACTTTTTCTCTACGTTCCCTTTAGCAAGAATTTTGATCCCTGCTTTTTCGTTACTTACTACGCCTGTTTCGATAAGAAGTTCTGGAGTAACTTCTGTACCTTCTTCAAAGCGATTTAAAGCATCAAGGTTAACAACTGCATATTCTTTACGGCTGATATTAGTAAAACCACGTTTTGGTAAACGACGATATAAAGGTGTTTGACCACCCTCGAATCCAACGCGTACACCGCCGCCAGAACGAGCATTTTGACCTTTATGACCTTTACCTGCTGTTTTACCTTGACCAGAACCGATACCGCGGCCTAGACGCTTACGTTCGTGACGTGAACCTTCTGCAGGTTTTAATTCATGAAGTTTCATATTGGCACCTCCTTATGAAAGAAAACAACTAATTATTGTTCTTTTACTGTTACAAGGTGAGCAACTTTATTGATCATACCGCGAATAGCAGCATTATCTTGATGCTCAACTGTTTGATTCACTTTACGTAATCCTAATGCTGTTACTGTTGCACGTTGGTCTTCAGGGCGACCAATTACGCTGCGGCTAAGGGTAACTAATAGTTTGTTCGCCATTTGAATTCCCCCCTTATCCTAACAGTTCTTCTACTGATTTACCGCGTAGTTTTGCTACGTCTTCAGCACGTTTTAATTGTTTTAAACCATCAATTGTAGCACGTACCATGTTAATTGGAGTGTTCGTTCCTAGTGACTTAGAAAGGATATCAGCAACACCTGCTAATTCTAATACTGCACGAACTGGTCCACCAGCGATAACTCCTGTACCTTCAGAAGCAGGTTTTAATAGAATTTCACCAGCACCAAAACGTCCAATTACTTGGTGAGGAACAGTAGTTCCAACCATTGGCACTTCCACTAAATTTTTCTTAGCATCTTCGATGGCTTTACGGATCGCATCTGGTACCTCTTGCGCTTTACCAGTACCGAAACCTACATGACCGTTTTTATCCCCAACTACTACAAGAGCAGAGAAACGGAAACGACGTCCACCTTTAACAACTTTCGCAACACGGTTAACCGTTACTACGCGTTCTTCAAGTTCAAGTTTGTTTGGATCAATACGACGCATCTTTTTGTGTCCCTCCTTTGACTATTAAAATTGTAAGCCGTTCTCACGAGCAGCATCAGCTAATGCTTGCACACGTCCGTGATATAGGTATCCCCCACGGTCAAATACAACAGCAGTGATACCTTTTTCAACCGCACGTTTAGCGACTAATTCTCCGACCTTTTTAGCAGCTTCAACGTTTCCAGTAGATTCAAGACCGAAATCTTTTTCTATAGTAGAAGCACTTGCTAAAGTGACACCATTCATGTCATCGATAACTTGTGCATAAATGTGTTGATTTGAACGGAACACATTTAGACGTGGACGAGATGAAGTACCGCTAAGTTTCGCACGAACACGAGCATGTCTTTTCTTGCGAGTAGCGTTCTTATCTTGCTTCGTAATCATTTAGGTCACTCCTTTCGTTTACTTATGCGGCATTACTTACCAGTTTTACCTTCTTTACGACGTACAAATTCACCTTCGTAACGGATTCCTTTACCTTTATAAGGCTCTGGAGGACGAACTTGACGGATATTGGCTGCTAATGCACCAACACGTTCCTTGTCAGTACCTTTTACAATGATCTTTGTATTGGCAGGCACTTCAATTTCAAGGCCAGCTTCAGGTTCGATTTCAACTGGATGAGAGTAACCAACGTTTAATACAAGCTTGTTACCTTGCTTTTGTGCACGGTATCCACCCCCGATTAGCTCTAAGCCTCTAGTGAAGCCAGTGGAAACACCTTCAACCATGTTTGCGATTACCGCACGAGTTGTACCGTGCAATGCGCGGTGTTCTTTCACGTCAGATGGACGAGTGATTGTTACAATGTTTTCTTCTACGTTAATTGTGATATCAGGATTAAAAGTACGAGTTAGTTCGCCTTTAGGTCCCTTAACAGTCACAGTATTGTTGTTTAATGTAACCGTAACTCCTGCTGGAATTTCGATTGGTTTTTTTCCTACGCGAGACATTTAGTGCACCTCCATTCATTCAAAAACTCGATTACCAAACGTAAGCTAATACTTCGCCGCCGATTTGTTTTGCACGAGCTTCTTTATCAGTAATAACACCAGTAGATGTTGAAACTAATGCGATACCAAGACCGTTAAGTACACGTGGTACCTCATTTGATTTAGCGTAAACTCGAAGACCAGGCTTGCTTATGCGCTTAAGACCAGTAATAACACGTTCGTTATTTGCACCGTACTTTAAGAAGATACGGATAATCCCTTGTTTGTTGTCTTCGATAAACTCAACGTCACGTACGAAACCTTCGCGCTTTAAGATCTCAGCGATTTCTTTCTTTACATTAGAAGCAGGCACTTCTAATTTTTCGTGACGTACCATGTTCGCATTACGAATGCGAGTAAGCATATCAGCAATTGGATCTGTCATGACCATTATTTTTACCTCCTTCCCAACTTCTAGTTTTACCAGCTAGCTTTTTTAACACCAGGAATTTGTCCTTTGTATGCTAATTCACGGAAACAAATACGGCAAAGCTTAAATTTACGGTATACAGAGTGTGGACGGCCGCAACGTTCGCAGCGTGTGTACTCTTGTACTTTGAATTTAGGCGTGCGCTGTTGTTTCGCAATCATTGACTTTTTAGCCACGTTTTCGCCTCCCTTATTTAACGATTACTTTTGGAATGGCATTCCAAATTGAGTTAAAAGTTCACGTGATTCTTCATCAGTGTTTGCAGTCGTTACGATAACGATATCCATACCACGAACTTTGCTTACTTTATCATAATCAATTTCAGGGAAGATTAATTGTTCTTTGATACCTAAAGTGTAGTTACCGCGACCATCAAAGGCTTTTTTAGAAACCCCACGGAAGTCACGTACACGAGGTAAAGAAACGGAAACTAATTTATCCAAGAATTCGTACATGCGCTCACCGCGAAGTGTTACCTTTGCACCGATTGGCATACCTTCACGAAGACGGAAACCAGCGATAGATTTTTTCGCGCGAGTTACAACTGGTTTTTGACCAGTAATAGTTGTTAACTCCTCAACAGCATTGTCAAGTGCTTTTGCATTTGCAACTGCGTCACCAACACCCATGTTGATTACGATCTTTTCAATTTTTGGAACTTCCATAATTGATTTATAGTTGAACTTGCTCATTAGAGCAGGTGTTACATCTTTAATAAACTTTTCTTTTAGGCGGTTCATTCATTGTACCTCCCTTCTTTTTTAAACTATTTATCTAATACTTCACCGGATTTTGCTACGCGTACTTTCTTACCATCAACCGTTTTGTAACCTACACGAGTTGGGTTACCAGTTTTAGGATCGATAGGCATTACGTTTGATACATGGATAGGAGCCTCAAAGCTGATAATTCCGCCTTGTGGGTTCACTTGAGAAGGCTTAGAGTGTTTTTTCACAATGTTAACACCTTCAACCAATACACGGCTTTCTTTTGGATAAGCAGCTAGGATCACACCTGTTTTGCCTTTATCCTTACCAGAGATGACTCTTACTTTATCACCTTTTTTTACATGCATCATTTAGCACCTCCTTAAAGGCAATTGATTTTAAAATTATAGTACTTCTGGAGCTAAAGAAACGATTTTCATAAAGTTGTTGTCGCGAAGTTCGCGGGCAACTGGTCCAAAGATACGAGTTCCACGAGGGCTCTTATCATCTTTGATAATAACACATGCGTTTTCATCGAAACGGATGTATGACCCATCAGGACGACGTGCACCGCTCTTTGTACGAACGATAACTGCCTTAACAACGTCACCCTTTTTAACAACGCCACCTGGTGTTGCTTGTTTTACTGTACAAACGATGACATCACCAATACCAGCGGTTTTGCGGCCAGAACCACCAAGAACTTTAATCGTTAGTACTTCACGAGCACCAGAGTTGTCAGCAACTTTTAAACGTGATTCTTGTTGAATCATGTGTGTAACCTCCCTTCGGAATGAAGCTTATCCGAACAATTAAATGATAACTGCTTTTTCTACTACTTCGACTAAACGGAAGCGTTTAGTAGCTGAAAGTGGGCGAGTTTCCATGATGCGTACAACATCGCCGATTTTTGCCTGGTTTTGCTCATCATGAGCTTTGAATTTTTTAGAGTACTTAACGCGTTTACCGTATAGTGGATGCTTTTTGTAAGTTTCAACAAGAACAGTAACGGTTTTATCCATTTTGTCAGAAACTACGCGTCCAGTGTAAACTTTGCGCTGGTTACGTTCACTCATTCTGTGAACCTCCTCTCAGGTAATTACTTATTAACGCTGATTTCTCTTTCACGAACAACTGTCTTCATGCGAGCAATCGATTTGCGTACTTCACGAATACGAGCTGTGTTTTCAAGTTGTCCTGTCGCCAATTGAAAGCGAAGGTTGAAAAGCTCTTCTTTTAATGATTTAACTTTTTGTTCTATTTCAGCAGTGGTAAGTTCACGTAGTTCATTAGCTTTCACTTGATTCACCACCAATTTCTTCACGTTTTACAAACTTACATTTTACAGGAAGTTTGTGCATAGCAAGACGAAGCGCTTCACGAGCGATCTCTTCAGATACACCAGCGATTTCGAACATGATTTTTCCAGGCTTAACAACAGCTACCCAACCTTCAGGCGCCCCTTTACCAGAACCCATCCGGACTTCTAGCGGCTTAGCAGTGTAAGGCTTGTGAGGGAAAATTTTAATCCAAACTTTACCGCCACGTTTCATGTAACGAGTCATCGCAATACGAGCTGCTTCGATTTGACGATTTGTAATCCAAGAAGCTTCTAAAGCTTGTAGGCCGTATTCACCGAAAGTTACTTCAGTACCGCCCTTAGCTTGACCGCGCATCTTCCCACGGTGTTGACGGCGATATTTTACGCGTTTTGGCAATAACATAATTATTTGCCTCCTTCCGCATTTTTCTTCTTAGTAGGAAGGACTTCTCCCTTATAGATCCATACTTTAACGCCTAGCTTACCATAAGTAGTATCAGCTTCAGCTGTAGCATAGTCGATATCAGCGCGAAGTGTATGAAGTGGAACAGTTCCTTCACTGTAGTGTTCAGAACGAGCAATATCAGCTCCGCCTAAACGACCAGATACCATTGTTTTAATACCTTTTGCACCTGCGCGCATTGCACGTTGAATAGCTTGCTTTTGTGCACGACGGAAGGATACACGGTTTTCTAATTGACGAGCAATATTTTCAGCAACTAGTTTAGCATCAACGTCAGCTCTCTTGATTTCAAGAATGTTGATGTGAACGCGTTTGCCAGTTAATTGATTTAATGCTTTACGAAGTGCTTCAACTTCAGTACCGCCTTTACCGATAACCATACCTGGTTTCGCAGTATGAACAGTTACATTCACACGGTTAGCAGCACGTTCGATTTCTACTTTAGAAACAGAAGCATCTTTTAAACGCTTCGTGATATACTCACGAACTTTAAGGTCTTCGTGTAAAAGTTCAGCGAAGTCTTTACCTGCGTACCACTTAGATTCCCAATCACGGATGATTCCGATACGCAAACCGACTGGATTTACTTTTTGACCCACAGCTTATCCCTCCTTCTTTTCTGTTAAAACGATAGTAATGTGGCTTGTGCGTTTGTTGATTTGGCTAGCACGGCCCATAGCACGAGGACGGAAACGTTTTAAAGTTGGTCCTTCGTCAACGAATGCTTGTGCAACAACTAGATTGTTAACGTCCATTTCATAGTTGTGCTCAGCATTTGCCATAGCAGATTTTAATACTTTCTCTACGATTGGAGAAGCAGCCTTAGGAGTGAGATTTAAAATCGCCACCGCTTCACCAACTTGCTTACCTCGGATTAAATCAACGACTAAACGTGCTTTACGAGGAGCAATACGAACTGTTCTTGCAACAGCTTTAGCTTGCATTTGGATGCCCTCCTCTCTTAACGTCTTGTTTTCTTGTCATCATTACCATGGCCTTTGTAAGCACGAGTTGGAGCGAATTCTCCAAGCTTGTGTCCTACCATGTCTTCAGTAACATATACAGGCACATGTTTGCGACCATCATAAACTGCGATAGTGTGGCCGATAAATTGTGGGAAGATCGTAGAACGGCGAGACCAAGTTTTAATAACTTGTTTACTCTCAGTTTCATTTAACTTTTCGACCTTAACCATTAAATGATCATCAACAAATGGTCCTTTTTTCAAGCTGCGACCCATGAAGGAACCTCCCTTCGTGACTGTTCTACGGCTCTACTATGAACCGTAGCTCTAGTCCCGTTATTTTTTACGACGACGTACGATAAACTTATCTGATTTATTTTTCTTCTTACGAGTTTTGTATCCAAGAGTTGGTTTACCCCATGGAGACATAGGTGACTTACGTCCGATTGGTGAACGTCCTTCACCACCACCGTGTGGGTGATCGTTAGGGTTCATAACAGATCCACGTACAGTTGGACGCTTGCCTAACCAGCGTGAACGACCTGCTTTACCAATGTTAATAAGTTCGTGTTGCTCGTTACCTACTTGACCGATAGAAGCACGGCACTCAGCCAGGATCATACGAGTTTCACCAGAAGTTAAACGTACTAATACGTATTTACCTTCTTTACCAAGTACTTGAGCAGAAGTTCCTGCAGAACGAACTAATTGTCCGCCTTTACCTGGTTTTAATTCAATGTTGTGTACTACAGTACCAACAGGAATATTAACTAATGGAAGGGCGTTACCCACTTTAATGTCAGCCTCAGGACCAGACATTACTTCCATACCAACTTCTAAGTTTTTAGGAGCTAAGATATAACGCTTTTCTCCATCAACATAATTAATTAATGCGATATTCGCAGAACGATTTGGATCGTACTCAATTGTAGCAACGCGTCCTGGAATGCCATCTTTGTTACGTTTAAAATCGATGATACGATATTGACGCTTATGGCCGCCACCTTGATGACGAACAGTTAACTTACCTTGGTTATTACGGCCGCCTTTGCTCTTTAATGGAGCTAATAATGATTTTTCTGGAGTGCTAGTTGTGATTTCTGCGAAATCAGAAACTGTCATTCCGCGACGACCATTAGAGGTAGGTTTGTACTTTTTAATCGCCATTTAATTTCCCTCCTCTTCTTGATAGGTTCTTATGCTTCAAAGATTTCGATTTCTTTGCTATCAGCAGTTAATTTTACGATTGCTTTACGACGCTTGTTTGTGTAACCGCCGAATTTACCCATACGCTTGAACTTACCTTTATAGTTCATGATGTTAACTTTCTCAACATCTACGCCAAAGATTTCTTCAATCGCATCTTTAACTTGTGTTTTGTTAGCTCTAACATCCACTTCAAACGTATATTTCTTTTCAGACATTAGGTCAGTAGACCGCTCAGTGATAACGGGGCGCTTAATGATATCGCGTGCATCCATTATGCAAGCACCTCCTCTACTTTTTCAACCGCTGCTTTAGTCATGATTAACTTATCATGATTTACAACGTCTAATACGTTGATTCCATCAGCTGTTACAACTGTTACACCAGGGATGTTACGTGCAGATAATGCTACGTTCTCATCTAGATCAGCAGTAACGATTAGAGCTTTCTTCTCAACAGAAAGGCCACCTAATACTGATTTGAATTCTTTTGTTTTTGGTGCATCGAAAGCTAAGCTTTCAAGTACTAAAATGTTTTCTTCTAACACTTTTGATGAAAGTGCAGATTTGATCGCTAAACGGCGAACTTTTTTAGGTAATTTATAGCTATAGCTGCGTGGTGTTGGACCAAATACAGTACCACCTCCGCGCCATTGTGGTGAACGGATAGACCCTTGACGAGCACGGCCTGTTCCTTTTTGGCGCCATGGCTTACGGCCACCGCCTGCTACTTCTGAACGAACTTTTGTTTTATGAGTTCCTTGACGTAAAGAAGCTCTTTGCATAACAATTGCTTCAAATAATACGTGTTGGTTAGGCTCAATACCAAAAACTGTATCGTTAAGTTCGATATCTCCAACTTGTGAACCGTTTTGGTTTAATAATGCTACTTTAGGCATTCCTTTGTTCCTCCTTTCTTACAAAGTGACTTATGCTTTAACCGCACCTTTAATTTTTAATAATGCTTTTTTAGCACCTGGTACGTTACCTTTGATCAATAGTAGATTGCGCTCTGTGTCAACCTTAACGATTTCAAGGTTTTGAACAGTAACTTGCTCTCCGCCCATGCGTCCTGCTAACTTTTTACCTTTGAATACACGGTTTGGAGCAACAGGTCCCATTGAACCAGGACGACGATGATAACGTGAACCGTGGGCCATTGGGCCGCGTGATTGTCCGTGGCGTTTGATAACACCTTGGAAACCTTTACCCTTTGAGATTCCTGTTACATCTACGATATCGCCTGCAGCGAAAATATCAACTTTGACTTCTTGACCAACCTCATATGCTGCTAAGTCATCTCCGCGGAATTCACGAATGAAGCGCTTAGGAGCAGTATTTGCTTTGGCAACATGTCCTTTTTCAGGTTTGTTAGCTAACTTTTCACGCTTGTCTTCAAAACCAACTTGAACAGCAACGTAACCATCGCTATCAACTGATTTCTTTTGAAGAACAACGTTTGGAGCTACCTCAACAACAGTTACTGGAATTAAGTTTCCGTTTTCTGCAAATACTTGAGTCATACCAATTTTTCTTCCTAAGATTCCTTTGGTCATGTAAGTCACACCTCCTAGTTTTATAATTGTTTATTAGATTAAAGTTTGATTTCGATATCTACACCAGATGGTAAATCTAAACGCATCAACGCATCAACTGTTTGTGGAGTTGGGTTAACGATGTCGATTAGACGCTTATGTGTCCGCATTTCGAATTGTTCACGAGAATCTTTGTACTTATGAACCGCACGAAGAATTGTGTAAACAGACTTTTCAGTTGGTAGTGGAATCGGACCAGAAACTGCCGCACCTGAACGTTTTGCTGTTTCAACGATTTTTTCTGCAGATTGATCAAGGATTCTGTGATCATACGCTTTAAGACGGATACGAATTTTTTGTTTTGCCATTATTTTCCCTCCTTTATTCGCCTATTTTCAAAATAGACATTTCTCAGTGAAAATTTCCCACACACTCGCCATGGCAAAGCGGCCGGGTGTGTCAGCAACCTTCCACATCATCGCAGTCAAAGACCAACATTGTCTATTATACATAAAACATAAAGCAAACGCAACATTTATTATGAATTTTTCTTTATGCTTTCTGTCTTGAACACTTTTCCTATTATAGCGGCTGTTAATCTCTTTTTCAACATTTATTGTTAATCTCCAAAAATCTCCTAATTTACTTGTAAAGTTGTTATTTATATTCTAAATTGTCTAACTAGTATTATAGAAGAAACACGGTTTATATATAAGGATGGAGGGGTTTTTATGAGTTTGATTGTTGATAGATCCGAGGATGGAGTGGATGTGAATATTTCTTTGACTGGTGTAGTTCACTCTATGGTTATTCGGTATATGACAGAGCATTTCATGGACTTGGCGAGTCTTCTTTGCATGGTTACAGTAAAATAAAGTGACCTTTCATGGCCATATAGAGTTTTCTTTTACCAGTTTCGGTAAATGAAATCACCTTCATAGACACCAGGAGTTTCTTCGCCCAGGTTGTAGTATAAGAAATGACTTTTCAGTCGTGTTAATTTGTGATTTTGTATTTTGACAATAATAAAAAAAGCAGATGGATCGTCACCCATCTGCTTCTTCTTATATTAATTACTCAACGATAGTTGTGATTGAACCTGAACCAACTGTACGTCCGCCTTCACGAATAGAGAACTTAGTTCCTTCTTCGATCGCAACTGGAGCGATTAGCTCAACATCCATTTCGATGTGGTCGCCAGGCATAACCATTTCAGTGCCTTCTGGAAGGTTAACAACACCAGTGATATCAGAAGTACGGAAATAGAATTGTGGACGGTAGTTTGAGAAGAATGGAGTATGACGTCCACCTTCTTCTTTAGATAAAACGTAAACTTGTGCTTTGAACTTTGTGTGTGGAGTGATTGATTTTGGCTTAGCCAAAACTTGTCCACGCTCGATTTCTTCACGAGCTACACCACGAAGAAGGGCACCAATGTTGTCACCAGCTTCAGCATAGTCAAGAAGCTTACGGAACATTTCTACACCTGTTACAGTTGTAGATTTTGGTTCTTCAGTGAAACCAACGATTTCAATTACGTCACCAACTTTAACTACACCACGCTCAACACGTCCTGTAGCAACTGTTCCACGACCAGTGATTGAGAATACATCCTCAACTGGCATCATGAAAGGTTTGTCAGTATCACGAGTTGGAGTTGGAATGAACTCATCAACAGCATTCATTAATTCAATAACTTTTTCTTCCCAAGCTGCGTCGCCTTCTAGGGCTTTAAGAGCTGAACCTTTGATAACTGGAGTGTCATCGCCAGGGAATTCATATTCAGATAATAGGTCACGGATTTCCATTTCAACTAACTCAAGTAATTCTTCGTCATCAACCATATCACACTTGTTCATGAATACAACAAGGTAAGGTACGCCTACCTGACGAGAAAGAAGGATATGCTCACGAGTTTGTGGCATTGGACCATCAGTTGCAGATACAACTAGGATACCGCCATCCATTTGAGCAGCACCAGTGATCATGTTTTTAACATAGTCAGCGTGTCCTGGGCAGTCAACGTGTGCATAGTGACGTGCATCAGTTTCATACTCAACGTGTGCAGTAGAGATTGTGATACCACGTTCTCTTTCTTCTGGAGCACCGTCGATTTGATCGTATGCACGAGCTTCTGCTTTACCTTGCTTAGCAAGAACAGAAGTGATTGCAGCTGTTAAAGTAGTTTTACCATGGTCAACGTGTCCGATTGTACCAATGTTAACGTGTGGCTTTGAACGGTCGAATTTAGCTTTTGCCATTTTGGAAAATCCTCCTTTGGATTATAAAAGTTATAAGTATATTAGATAGAAACTGCGAATATAGTTATCCATATTTCACAGTCTCTATTCTTACATAAGTAGTTATACTTTATACGAAGGTGAAAATCAATTATTCACCTTTATTTTTTTTGATTATTTCTTCAGAAACTGATTTTGGAACTTCTTCGTAGTGATCGAAGTGCATAGAGAATACTCCACGACCTTGAGTGCTTGAACGAAGTGCAGTTGCATAACCAAACATCTCTGAAAGTGGAACCATCGCACGAACTACTTGGGCGTTACCACGTGCTTCCATACCTTCAACGCGGCCGCGACGTGCAGTGATTTGTCCCATGATATCCCCTAAATACTCTTCAGGTATTACAACTTCTACCCTCATCATAGGTTCAAGGATAACCGGGCTACACTTAGAAGCAGCATTTTTAAGTGCCATTGATGCAGCAATCTTAAACGCCATCTCAGATGAGTCAACATCATGGTAAGAACCGTCAAATAGACGAGCTTTAACATCGACTAACGGGAATCCAGCTAGAACACCACGATCAAGTGCATCTTCTAGACCAGCTTGAACAGCAGGGATGTATTCACGAGGAACTACACCACCGACGATACCGTTTTCGAATTCAAATCCTTTACCTTCTTCGTTAGGTGAGAACTCAATCCAAACGTGACCATATTGTCCACGACCACCAGATTGACGTGCGAATTTACCTTCAACTTGTGCAGAAGCACGGAAAGTTTCGCGGTATGCAACCTGAGGTGCACCAACGTTAGCTTCAACTTTAAATTCACGACGCATACGGTCAACGATGATATCTAGGTGAAGTTCACCCATACCAGCGATGATTACTTGTCCAGTTTCCTGGTCAGTGTGTGCACGGAATGTTGGATCTTCTTCTTGAAGTTTTTGTAGAGCTGTAGTCATTTTGTCCTGGTCAGCTTTTGACTTAGGTTCAACTGAAAGTTGGATTACAGGCTCTGGGAATTGCATTGACTCAAGGATAACAGGATTTTTGTCATCACATAGAGTATCACCAGTAGTTGTATCTTTCAAACCTACAGCAGCAGCGATGTCACCAGCATAAACCTTAGAGATCTCCTGACGGCTGTTCGCGTGCATTTGCAGAATACGTCCGATACGCTCACGCTTACCTTTAGTTGAGTTCTGAACGTATGATCCAGATTCTAAAGTACCAGAGTAAACGCGGAAGAATGTTAATTTACCGACATAAGGGTCAGTCATAACTTTAAATGCAAGAGCAGAGAAAGGCTCTTCATCGCTTGAATGACGTTCAATAACATCTTCTTCATCATCAACAGCATGTCCTTTGATTGCAGGAACATCTAGTGGAGATGGAAGGTAGTCAATAACGGCATCTAACATTAACTGAACACCTTTATTTTTGAATGCTGATCCACAGATTACTGGGTAGAATTCAACGTTAACAGTACCTTTACGAATTGCAGCTTTAAGCTCTTCTTTAGAGATTTCTTCTCCACCAAGGTATTTTTCCATTAACTCTTCATCTAACTCAGCAACTGCTTCTACTAATTTCTCATGGTACTCT
The DNA here is from genome assembly GCF_002860255.1 of Neobacillus cucumis. Taxonomy (GTDB): domain Bacteria; phylum Bacillota; class Bacilli; order Bacillales; family Cytobacillaceae; genus Neobacillus; species Neobacillus cucumis_A. Next base: position 32,016 of record NZ_PGVE01000004.1, on the reverse strand, counting down.
TCTGCTTGAGCACGGAATTCTTCTGGAATTTCACGTACTTCAATATCTGTACCTAAGTCATTGCTGTAGAATACTGCATTCATTTCCACAAGGTCGATAATTGCTTCGAATTGGTCTTCTGCACCAATTGGAAGTTGAATTGGGTGTGCATTCGCCTGAAGACGGTCATGAATGGTTCCTACAGAATATAGGAAGTCCGCTCCGATTTTATCCATCTTGTTAACGAAAACAACACGTGGTACACCGTAGGTTGTTGCTTGACGCCAAACTGTTTCAGTTTGAGGTTCAACACCAGACTGCGCATCAAGTACAGCAACCGCACCATCAAGTACACGAAGTGAACGTTCAACTTCTACTGTGAAGTCTACGTGTCCTGGAGTGTCAATGATGTTAACACGGTGGCCTTTCCATTGTGCTGTTGTTGCTGCGGAAGTGATTGTGATTCCGCGTTCTTGTTCCTGCTCCATCCAGTCCATCTGAGATGCACCTTCATGTGTTTCACCAATCTTATGGATACGACCAGTGTAATAAAGGACACGCTCAGTGGTAGTCGTTTTACCGGCATCGATGTGAGCCATGATACCGATATTACGGGTGTTTGCTAAGGAGAACTCTCTTGCCATTGGGTCTTTCTCCTTCCTAGTATGAAAGTTTTTATATTGAAGGTTAAATTACCAACGATAGTGAGCAAACGCTTTGTTTGCTTCTGCCATTTTGTGTGTATCTTCACGTTTCTTTACAGATGCACCAGTGTTGTTAGCTGCATCCATGATTTCGTTCGCTAAACGCTCTTCCATCGTTTTTTCACCGCGAAGACGCGCATAGTTTACTAACCAACGAAGACCTAAAGTTGTACGGCGATCAGGACGCACCTCAACTGGTACTTGGTAGTTCGCACCACCTACACGACGAGCTCTAACTTCTAGTACAGGCATGATGTTTTTCATAGCTGCATCAAAAGTTTCCATCGGCTCTTTGCCAGTGCGTTCGCGAATTGTATCAAACGCAGAATAAAGAATTTCTTGAGATTTACCTCTTTTACCATCGATCATCATTTTATTGATTAGACGTGTAACTAATTTTGAATTGTAAAGCGGATCAGGTAACACGTCTCTTTTTGCTACAGGACCTTTACGTGGCATTTTGTTTCCTCCTTTCAATGAAGCTTCTATTTTAATGTGATTTATTTCTTAGCTGCTTTTGGTCTCTTAGTACCATATTTAGAACGGCCTTGCATACGGTTGTTTACACCAGCAGTATCAAGCGCTCCACGTACGATGTGATAACGTACCCCCGGTAAGTCCTTTACACGTCCTCCGCGAATAAGAACAACACTGTGCTCTTGAAGGTTGTGGCCGATTCCAGGAATGTATGCAGTCACCTCGATACCATTTGTCAAACGTACACGTGCATATTTACGTAACGCTGAGTTTGGTTTCTTTGGAGTCATTGTACCAACACGAGTACATACTCCGCGTTTTTGTGGTGAAGATACATCTGTTTGTGATTTCTTGAAGCTGTTGTAACCTTTGTTAAGCGCAGGTGATTTTGACTTTTCCTCTTTTGATTGACGAGGCTTGCGCACTAATTGGTTAATAGTAGGCATGAATTTTTCCTCCCTTCGTTATTTGTAAGCCCACACATCCAGGTGGTTCATTTTTTTGCAAAAACAAAGTTCTTGCAGATCCTCTATCTACAAAAACAGTTTTTAACGGATAATAGCAACAGCTGCCGCGCCAACTTCTATCCCACATGACCTTCCGAGCTTTTTCATCGAGTCAACATATTGGATAGGGATCTGTTTCAAGTTTGCTTCTTGAACGACAATCGCTGTTAATTTTGTTTCAGCGTCGCTTGCAACGAGAAGTTCTTGAACATTTCCTTCTTTCAGTGCTTTCACTGTTTGTTTAGTACCAATAACAATCTTGTGTGCTTTTAATACTTTTTCATAAGACATAAATCATATCCTCCAAAGTATCCGTTGAATAGGAGCACCTTTGATATAGTAACATCTTATAAAATAGATGTCAACTAATGTTTAAATTTTTTATTCAAACATGCTTTTAGTAAGTTTTCCCTTAAAATACGGTACCTGCCAAAAGCAGGTACCGTGAATTTAATTAATCAATTGTAACAGTTTCTTCGGAAGTCGTATCACGCAGTACTGGCTCTGCTTTACGGTAGCGCTGCATTCCTGTACCAGCAGGAACTAGTTTACCGATGATAACATTTTCTTTCAAGCCGAGTAACTCGTCACGTTTTCCTTTGATCGCGGCATCAGTAAGAACTCTTGTTGTTTCTTGGAATGATGCTGCTGACAAGAATGAATCTGTTTCAAGTGATGCTTTTGTAATACCAAGTAAAACTGGACGGCCAGTTGCAGGCAGTTTCCCTTCAAGTAATGCTCTCTCGTTTGCATCAGTAAACTGATGAATATCAAGAAGCGTACCTGGAAGTACATCTGTTTCCCCTGCATCGCTAACGCGGATTTTACGAAGCATTTGACGGACCATTACCTCAACGTGCTTATCGCCAATTTCTACCCCTTGCATACGGTAAACCTTCTGAACCTCACGCAATAAGTATTCTTGTACGGAAGTAACGTCTTTTACTTTGATTAATTCTTTAGGGTCAATAGATCCTTCTGTTAATTCTTGACCACGCTCAACACGATCATTGATCGCTACCTTTAAGCGGGCAGTATATGGAGCATTATAGGTACGAGATTCAACCTCACCTTGAACCACAATTTCATGCTGGCGGTCACGGCCTTCATTAATGCCTACAACAACACCTTCAATTTCAGAAATAACAGCTTGACCTTTAGGGTTACGCGCTTCAAAAATCTCCTGGATACGCGGTAAACCTTGAGTAATATCGTCTCCGGCAACCCCACCAGTATGGAATGTACGCATTGTTAACTGTGTTCCTGGTTCACCGATCGATTGGGCTGCAATAATACCAACCGCTTCACCAACTTCAACCTCTTGACCTGTTGCCAAGTTGCGGCCATAACATTTCTTACATACACCATGACGGGTATTACATGTAAAGGCAGATCTAATTTTTACTTCTTCAATTCCTGCACCAACGATAATTTCTGCTAAGTCCTCAGTAATTAGGCCATTTTCAGGAACGAGCACTTCATTTGTTTCAGGGTGTCTAATTGGCGTACGAGCATAGCGTCCAATTAAACGTTCGTCCAAACCTTCGATGGTTTCTGTACCATCTTTTAAGGCACTGATTAAGAAACCACGGTCGGTTCCACAATCGTCTTCACGAACAATAACATCTTGAGCAACGTCAACTAGACGACGTGTTAAGTAACCAGAGTCCGCTGTTTTAAGGGCTGTATCGGCAAGACCTTTACGAGCACCGTGAGTCGAGATAAAGTACTCTAATACCGTTAATCCTTCACGGAAACTTGATTTAATTGGTAATTCAATGATACGTCCAGCCGGGTTGGCCATCAGTCCACGCATACCAGCAAGCTGTGTAAAGTTAGAGGCGTTACCACGAGCACCGGAATCACTCATCATAAAGATTGGATTCGTTTTATTCAAGGACTTCATCAGTTTTCCTTGAATGGTGTCTTTCGCTGCGCTCCAGATTGCAATAACACGGTCATAACGCTCATCCTCAGTAATAAGACCGCGTCTGAATTGTTTCATTACGTTATCTACTTTATCTTGTGCATCATGAAGGATTTGCGACTTCTCAGGAAGTACGACAATATCTGCCACACCAACTGTTAAGCCAGCCTTAGTTGAATGCTTAAAGCCTAAATCCTTCATGCGATCAAGCATTTTAGAAGTTTCGGTGATTTTGAAACGTTTGAAAACCTCAGCAATGATATTTCCGAGGATTTTCTTTTTAAACGGATCAATCAAAGGCATTTCTTTAATTCTAGCTTTAACGTCTTCACCTTTTTCAACGAAATACTTTGCAGGTGTTTCGACTTCTAAATTATGTCTTGTTGGTTCGTTAATATATGGGAATGACTTTGGAAGAATTTCATTAAAAATAAGCTTACCAACCGTAGTGATTAATAACTTATTGTTTTGTTCTTCAGTAAACGTTTCATTACCCAATGAACCCGCATGAACAGCAACACGTGTATGGAAATGTACATACCCGTTTTGGTAGGCAAGGATGGCTTCGCTTGTATCTTTGAAGACCATTCCTTCTCCAATTGTGCCTTCACGCTCTAATGTTAGGTAATAGTTACCTAATACCATGTCCTGTGACGGCGTAACAACTGGCTTACCGTCTTTAGGGTTCAAGATATTTTGAGCAGCAAGCATCAATAGACGAGCTTCAGCTTGAGCTTCAGATGATAAAGGTACGTGAACAGCCATTTGGTCACCGTCGAAGTCCGCATTGTATGCTGTACATACAAGTGGATGAAGACGAATTGCCCGTCCTTCAACAAGGGTTGGTTCAAATGCCTGAATACCTAATCTATGCAGTGTAGGGGCACGGTTAAGTAATACCGGGTGCTCCTTAATTACATCTTCGAGCACATCCCAAACATCTGGTGATACACGTTCGATTTTACGTTTTGCTGATTTAATGTTGTGTGCTAAACCTTTTTCAACTAGTTCCTTCATGACAAATGGCTTAAAGAGTTCAAGTGCCATTTCTTTCGGAAGACCACATTGATACATTTTTAGGTTAGGACCTACAACGATAACGGAACGGCCAGAATAGTCAACACGTTTACCGAGCAAGTTTTGACGGAAACGGCCTTGTTTACCTTTTAACATATGAGAAAGAGATTTTAACGGACGGTTACCAGGACCAGTAACAGGTCTGCCGCGTCGGCCGTTATCAATTAACGCATCGACCGCTTCTTGAAGCATACGCTTTTCGTTTTGAACGATAATGCTTGGTGCACCAAGATCCAATAAACGCTTTAAGCGGTTATTACGGTTAATAACACGTCGATAAAGGTCATTTAAATCAGAAGTAGCAAAGCGTCCGCCATCCAATTGAACCATCGGACGAAGTTCCGGTGGAATAACTGGTAGCACATCAAGAATCATCCAAGATGGCTCATTACCAGAATTACGGAAAGCTTCCAACACTTCAAGGCGCTTAATCGCACGAGTACGGCGCTGGCCTTGTGCTGTCTTAAGTTCTTCCTTCAGGATGTCTACTTCTTTATTTAAATCAATATCAGAAAGAAGTTTTTTAATCGCTTCTGCCCCCATGGCAGCTTGGAATTTGTTTCCGTACTTTTCACGATAGGCACGATATTCTTTTTCAGATAAAAGATGTTTTTTATCAAGCGGAGTATCACCTGATTCTGTCACAACATAAGAAGCAAAGTAAATTACTTCTTCTAATGCACGAGGGGACATATCTAACACAAGACCCATTCGGCTTGGAATACCTTTGAAATACCAAATATGTGAGACAGGTGCAGCTAATTCGATGTGACCCATACGTTCACGACGTACCTTTGCACGTGTTACTTCAACACCACAGCGATCACAAACAACGCCTTTGTATCGGACACGCTTATATTTTCCGCAATGACATTCCCAGTCCTTTGTTGGACCGAAGATTCGCTCACAGAATAAGCCGTCTTTTTCAGGCTTTAACGTACGATAGTTAATGGTTTCTGGCTTTTTCACTTCTCCGAATGACCATGAACGGATTTTATCCGGTGAAGCAAGACCAATTTTCATATATTCAAAATTATTAACGTCCAGCAAGGGGCCTACCTCCCTTTCGATATCCAGGTTTTACCCTTATTAGAAAAGCGGAAGCGCACGTCTTAGCCCCGACCAGCGTAAGACGAAATCAGCCGAAAGGCGTTTTTTGCCTTCTGGATGATTTTAGCTTACGACCTCGAGGGGCTGTGCGCTGCAGCTAGACAATCTTATCAAAGCCGGAGCGAACGGACTCCCGTGCGCTGCAGCTCAAAAAATTACTCTTTTGATCCTACTTTTTCAGATTCAAAGTTTGGTGCATCTGGCACGATGTTTAATGTGTCAACTTGTTGTAAGTCATCTTCATCTTCCATATCGCGCATTTCAATTTCTTCTTCATCACCAGAAAGAATTTTTACATCCATACCTAAGCTTTGAAGTTCTTTAATTAATACTTTGAATGATTCAGGAACACCTGGCTCCGGTACATTTTCACCCTTTACAATAGCCTCATATGTTTTCACACGACCAACAACGTCGTCTGATTTAACAGTTAGGATTTCTTGAAGCGTATAGGCTGCACCGTATGCCTCAAGTGCCCAAACCTCCATCTCACCGAAACGCTGGCCACCGAATTGAGCTTTACCGCCCAATGGCTGCTGTGTAACAAGTGAGTATGGTCCAGTAGAACGCGCATGGAGTTTATCGTCAACCATGTGTGCCAGTTTAATCATATACATGACTCCGACTGATACACGGTTATCAAACGGTTCTCCTGAGCGGCCATCATACAGAACAGTTTTAGCATCGCGAGCCATACCTGCTTCTTCAATCGTACCCCAAACATCTTCTTCACGAGCACCGTCAAATACTGGCGTTGCAACATGAATGTTGAGGTATCTTGCTGCCATACCTAGATGGAGTTCAAGTACCTGACCGATATTCATACGAGATGGTACCCCTAATGGGTTTAACATGATATCAACCGGTGTACCGTCTGGTAAATAAGGCATATCTTCTTCCGGAAGAATCCGTGAGATAACCCCTTTGTTACCGTGACGTCCCGCCATTTTATCACCTTGATGAATCTTACGTTTTTGAACGATATAAACACGAACAAGCTGGTTTACACCTGGTGGCAGTTCATCTCCATCTTCACGGTTAAAGACTTTAACATCATGGACGATACCGCCGCCGCCATGCGGAACTCTTAGTGATGTATCGCGGACTTCGCGAGCTTTTTCACCAAAAATTGCGTGAAGGAGACGTTCTTCAGCTGTTAATTCTGTTACACCCTTTGGTGTTACCTTACCAACAAGCAGATCGCCATCTTTTACTTCGGCACCTGTACGGATAATACCGCGTTCATCCAAGTTACGAAGAGCATCTTCCCCAACGTTTGGTATATCACGGGTAATTTCCTCAGGTCCTAGCTTTGTATCACGAGATTCTGATTCATATTCTTCAATATGAATAGAAGTATAGACATCATCTTTAACAAGACGTTCACTCATAATGATAGCATCTTCATAGTTATAACCATCCCATGTCATGAAGGCAACAAGAACGTTACGCCCAAGCGCTAACTCTCCTAATTCCATGGAAGGACCGTCTGCTAAAATCTCACCTTTTTTCACTCGGTTGCCAACTGCCACAATTGGACGTTGGTTATAGCAAGTACCCTGGTTAGAACGGATAAATTTCAATAAACGATATTTTCTAAGATCGCCTTTTACTTCTTGGCCATCTACTTCTTTAACTTGACGTACCCAAACTTCACGAGCCTCAACATGCTCAACAATACCATCTTCCTTACAGATAACAGCGGCACCGGAGTCTTTTCCTGATACATATTCCATACCAGTACCAACTCTTGGCGCTTCTGGCTGCATTAAAGGAACCGCTTGACGCTGCATGTTCGCACCCATCAAGGCGCGGTTAGAGTCATCATTTTCAAGGAACGGAATACACGCTGTCGCTGCAGATACTACCTGTTTCGGTGATACATCCATGTAGTCGATGCGTTCGCGTTTTACAACCGTGTTTTCACCACGGAAACGAGCTACTACCTCTTCATCGAGGAAGGCACCGTCATCTCCAAGACGAGAGTTCGCCTGGGCTACTACATAGTTATCTTCTTCATCCGCAGTCAGGTAATCGATTCGGCTTGTAACCTTACCGGTATCTGGGTCAACACGACGATATGGTGTTTCAATAAAACCAAAACGATTTACCTTCGCATATGATGATAGCGAGTTGATCAAACCGATGTTTGGACCTTCAGGCGTTTCAATTGGACACATACGTCCATAGTGGGAGTAGTGTACGTCACGTACTTCCATCCCAGCACGTTCACGTGTTAAACCACCAGGTCCTAATGCTGATAGGCGTCGCTTGTGAGTTAATTCTGCAAGCGGATTGGTTTGGTCCATGAACTGCGATAATTGCGAGCTTCCGAAGAACTCTTTAATTGAGGCAATTACCGGACGAATATTGATCAATTGCTGTGGTGTAATGGTTGCAGTATCTTGGATAGACATTCTTTCACGGACAACACGTTCCATACGGGACAATCCAATCCGGAATTGATTCTGCAATAGTTCACCAACAGAACGAAGACGTCTGTTACCTAAATGGTCGATATCATCTGTATCGCCTACTCCATGTAATAAATTGAAGAAGTAGCTAATTGATGCAATGATATCAGCCGGTGTAATATTTTTAATTGGCTCTGCAACATATGCATTACCTAATACATTAATAACTTTTTCATTTTCATCGCCAGGAGCATAAATCTTAATGCCTTGAAGGATGATTTCATCCTCTACTACACCGCCAACAGGATTATAGCCTCTGAAATTGATATCCTTTTCAAGGGCAGGAATAATTCTGTCAAGGTTTCTTCTATCGAGAAGGGTTCCTTTTTCAGCAATGATTTCACCAGTTTCAGAATCAGCAAGTGTTTCTGCTAACCGTTGGTTGAATAAGCGATTTTTAATATGAAGCTTTTTATTAATTTTGTAACGTCCCACATTCGCTAAATCATAACGCTTAGGGTCAAAGAAACGAGACACTAATAAACTCTTTGCGTTATCAACTGTAGGCGGTTCGCCTGGGCGAAGACGCTCATAAATTTCTAAAAGTGCTTTGTCAACACCCTCTGTGTTATCCTTCTCCAGGGTATTGCGGATGTACTCGTTATCTCCAATCAATTCAATGATTTCTTGATCGGAGCCGAAGCCTAATGCACGCAAAAGAACCGTAACGGGCAGTTTCCGAGTACGATCTATTCTTACATATACGACATCTTTGGCATCTGTTTCATACTCCAGCCAAGCGCCGCGGTTCGGAATTACTGTAGCAGTAAATCCTTTCTTGCCATTTTTATCAAGTTTTCCACTAAAGTAAACGCTCGGTGAACGCACTAACTGTGATACAATAACGCGTTCTGCCCCATTAATGACAAATGTACCTGTTTCTGTCATTAAAGGAAAATCACCCATAAATACATCTTGGTCTTTTACTTCACCTGTTTCTTTGTTTACAAGACGTACTTTTACACGTAATGGAGCAGAATATGTAACGTCCCGTTCTTTCGATTCTTCAACAGAATACTTTGGATCGCCAAGGCTGTAATCAATAAATTCCAGTGATAGGTTACCAGTAAAGTCCTCAATTGGTGAAATATCCTGAAACATTTCACGTAATCCCTCATCTAGAAACCATTGATAAGATGAGGTTTGGATTTCAATGAGATTTGGTAATTCTAAAACTTCACTGATTCGTGCGTAACTTCTACGTTGGCGGTGTCGTCCATACTGAACTAGTTGACCTGTCAACTGATTCACCCCTCAAATCAAGCGTTTTTTAATAAATCTATTACGTCTAATAGCAGAATCAAAGACTCCACCAATTAGACAAAAAGAAAAAGGGTTTTTTACTCAAAAACCACATTTTCACATTTTGATTATTATTTTGTCATCATTTCCTTCTTATGCCGTTTTTATACTTAGAAATAAGTTTTTTTAGGAATAATTCGGAAATTATTATGATGGCATTTTATAATGCTATCACAACGACAAATTCGAGTCAACTATTTTGTTGCTTTAAAAATAAAATAACCTTTGGATTTGTCAACTGTCTCGACATTAGAAAATAGGGTTTTTAATTTTTCAAGCGCAGACGGTGCACCTTGTTTCTTTTGAATAACGACCCATAGCTCGCCATTCTGTGCAAGATGCTCATAGCTTTGTTCAAAAATATCATGAACAATCTGTTTACCTGCTCTAATCGGCGGATTTGTTAATATGGCCGCGAAAATATCACCTTTAACATTTAATAAGCGGTCGCTTACATAAATATCAACATTCGTAATATGATTTATAGAGGCATTTTCTTTCGCTAACTCGATGGCCCGCTCATTTACATCTACCATATGAACGTAGCGGTTACTAAATTCTTTTGCAATTGATAAACCAATCGGTCCATAACCACAGCCTACATCAAGAACATGTCCTTCAACGTCTGGCATCATAAAAGACTCTATGAGTAAACGTGAGCCAAAATCTACTTCTCTTTTTGAAAACACACCGTTATCAGTCTTAAAGCGAAAGGAATGATTTCGCAATTTATAATCCCAATATTTCGGGTCACTTTCAACCTTCTGAGTTCGAGAATAGTAGTGTTCGGACAATAGACTCACCTCCGGAGAATTAAAAGCGGAAACGCCCATAGGCGCGGAGCTAATCAGTTATTAAGTTAAGATTTTAATAACGAGGGTTCTCTAACATTTTAAGTTAAGCCAAAAAAAGCCCGCTTATGCAGCGAGCTTTTTTATAGTAGAATTACTTAACTTCAACGTTAGCTCCAACTTCATCAAGCTTAGCTTTGATTGCTTCAGCTTCTTCTTTAGCAACGCCTTCTTTAATTGCTTTTGGAGTGTTATCAACAAGGTCTTTTGCTTCTTTAAGACCAAGACCAGTGATTTCACGTACAACCTTGATAACTTTGATTTTTTGATCGCCAGCGCTAGCTAGGATTACATCAAATTCAGTTTGCTCTTCAACAGCAGCAGCTCCAGCTCCGCCTACCATTGCTACAGGAGCAGCAGCAGTTACGCCGAATTCTTCTTCGATTGCTTTTACAAGATCGTTAAGTTCTAAAACAGTCATAGATTTAACTGCTTCAATGATTTGTTCTTTAGTCATGATTAAGTTTCCTCCTTAGTTTTCGTTACGTTTTATTTTGTTAGGCTGTTAGCGTTAGCTTACGCGCCTTGTTCTTCTTTTTGGTCTGCCACTGCTTTTGCAGCAAGGGCAAGATTGCGAATTGGAGCTTGTAGTACGCTGAGTAGCATAGAAAGCAAGCCTTCGCGTGATGGTAGATCAGCAAGAGCTTTAATCTCATCAGCCGTTGCGACGTTTCCTTCGATTACACCCGCTTTAAGCTCAAGTGCCTCATGTTTTTTCGCAAAGTCATTCAAGATTTTAGCTGGTGCTACTACATCTTCAGTACTGAACGCAATTGCGTTTGGACCAGTTAATGCTTCGTTTAAGCCAGAAAGCTCAGCTGCTTCAGCTGCACGGCGTACCATTGAGTTTTTATAAACTTTAAATTCAACGCCTGCTTCACGAAGTTGTTTACGAAGTTCAGTTACTTCTGCAACTGAAAGACCACGGTAATCAACAACGACAGTTGATACACTTGCTTTTAACTTATCAGTAATTTCGTCAACTAATTGTTTCTTTAGTTCGATTACACTGCTCATCTTTACACCTCCTGTAGATTATCTACATTTATACCAGGCAAGTAAAAACCTCCACATCAATCGAGACATGGAGGCAGTATACAACAGCTGAATAATCAGCCAATTCTATATCGCTCTACCTCGGCAGGAAATTAAGCGATCAAATCGCACCTGCTGTCTACAGTACAAATGTTTTATTTTAAACAACAAAATAGATTATATAAAATATACCCTAGATTGTCAATTGGTAATTAATTACTTCGCTGCAACAGTAGAAGGGTCTATCTTTACGCCAGGTCCCATTGTTGAAGAAACGGTTACGTTCTTCATATAAGTACCTTTTGCAGCTGAAGGCTTAACTTTAAGCATTGTTTCGAAAATAGTGTTGAAGTTTTCAACTAACTTTTCGTTTTCAAAAGATGCTTTACCGATAGGGACATGAATGTTACCAGACTTGTCTACACGGTATTCAACTTTACCTGCTTTGATTTCATTGATTGCTCTTGTAACATCAAATGTAACAGTACCAGTTTTAGGGTTTGGCATTAAGCCTTTAGGTCCTAATACACGTCCAATCTTACCAACTTCACCCATCATGTCAGGAGTTGCTACGATTACATCAAAATCGAACCAACCTTGTTGGATTTTGTTGATGTATTCAGAATCACCTACATAATCAGCACCTGCTGCTTCAGCTTCTTTCACCTTTTCACCCTTCGCGAATACTAATACGCGTTGAGTTTTACCAGTTCCATTTGGAAGCACAACTGCACCACGGATTTGCTGGTCAGCTTTCTTAGGGTCAACACCTAAACGGAAAGCCACTTCAAGAGTTGCATCAAATTTTGTAAAGCTTGTTTTTTTAGCAAGATCAATTGCTTCTGCAATTGGATATGCTTTTAAGCTATCTACAAGCTTAGCAGCTTCTAAATACTTTTTACCTTTTTTAGCCATTTTTATTTCCTCCTAGAATGTGGTTTTAGCGAATTATTCTCCCACGAAAAAGGTTGCGAGTGAACATTCAGCTACGCAACCCCTTCATTTCAACAATAAACTTTTACATGGATTAGTCTTCGATAACGATACCCATGCTGCGTGCAGTACCTTCAACCATGCGCATTGCTGCTTCAACGCTAGCTGCGTTAAGGTCAGGCATTTTTTGTTCCGCAATCTCGCGTACTTTATCACGCTTTACTGTTGCTACTTTATTACGATTAGGTTCACCTGAACCAGACTGAATTCCAGCTGCTACTTTTAAAAGAACGGCAGCAGGAGGAGTTTTCGTAATAAATGTAAATGAACGGTCTTCAAATACCGTAATTTCAACAGGAATGATTAATCCAGCTTGATCTGCTGTACGAGCGTTAAATTCTTTACAGAATCCCATGATATTAACACCTGCTTGACCTAGTGCAGGACCAACTGGCGGCGCTGGGTTTGCTTTTCCAGCAGGGATTTGTAATTTAACGACTTTAATTACTTTTTTAGCCACGAGACACACCTCCTTAAAGTCCGTGATGTGGTAATAGGGACTATTCAGACCCTCCCACTCATCATATGTCTTTATATAAAAATCATAAAGAACTTAAACATTAGTCTAGCCTCACAACGGAGACATACTGACCTATGAAATATTAACATTTTTTAAAAATGATTTCAAGTTTTTTTACAATAACTGATTATTTTTTCTTTGAGATTGAGTTCTTTATAGCTTTTCTATCTGTGTGAAATCAAGTTCTACCGGGGTGTCACGGCCAAACATATTGACAAGAACCTTAAGCTTGGCGCGGTCTTTATCCATCTCTTCAATAGACCCTGTAAAGTTAGCAAAAGGACCTTCCTTCACGCGGACAGTTTCTCCAATTTCATAATCCACATCCACACGCATTTCTTCTACACCCATACGCTTAAGTAAAACGGTGACTTCCTCAGGAAGCAATGGTGTAGGTTTGGAGCCGGAACCTGCAGAGCCAACGAATCCCGTTACACCCGGAGTATTACGTACGACATACCAAGAATCATCTGTCATGACTAACTCAACTAATACATAACCAGGGAAAACCTTTCGTTTGACAACCTTCTTTTTGCCGTTTTTGATTTCTGTTTCTTCTTCTTCAGGCACAACAACACGGAATATTTTATCTGCCATGCCCATTGATTCTACCCTTTTTTCTAAGTTAGCTTTTACTTTATTTTCATAACCTGAGTAAGTATGAACAACATACCAATTCTTTTCCATTTAAGAGGACTAGATCGTCCGTCCCTCCCTCATTTTTTGTCGAAATTTTAACAACCTTTTATTGCGTCCAACGGCTTTGAACCTTGATTATTCCGTTTTAAGACAAATTAAAAAACCCGTTTATACGGGCTTTTAGATAAAATTTCCTTTATTATTTTCCATTATACCATGAATGATAGCGTATTATTCAAGAATTAATCGAATCAATTTAGAAATCCCCAAATCTAGAACGGCAAAAAACGCTGCAAAAAACACTACAGTTGTTAGAACTGTAACAGTTGAACGAACTAATTCACTGCGTTTTGGCCAGCTAACTTTTCTCATTTCACGGAATACATCACTGAAGAATTTCGTTATGCGTTGCATTATTTCGTAACCCCCAACAATCATAAGTAGGCAGTGCTAGTATCTATCTTTATTTTGTTTCCCGGTGGATGGTATGGGTCGCACAAGTCTTACAAAACTTTTTTAATTCTAATCGTTCTGTTTGTGTTTCCTTGCTAGCTGTCGAATAATTTCGCGAGCCGCACGCTACACAAGCTAAGATGACCTTTTTGCTCATATTCGACACCTTCAACTATTCTCTCATTTTCACTAAAAATGTAACATGACCCCTAATTAATGTCAATAATCCTAAAACAGATTAACAATATTGACAATTATGCCAAATTTAAATACCTACAACGAGAATTCCCGGATTTCCAGATACCGCTCAAGTTTCCTTTTTACCCGCTGCAAGGCATTATCGATGGATTTCACATGACGATTTAGCTCTTCAGAAATTTCCTGATAAGATTGGCCGTCTAAATATAAGGCCAATACCTTACGCTCTAAGTCGCTTAATAATTCGGTCATTTTTACTTCTATATGGTCGAATTCCTCTTGATTGATTATCAATTCTTCAGGATCGAGAACCTTTGCACCTGACAAAACATCCATTAATGTCCGGTCAGATTCTTCATCATAAATAGGCTTGTCCAATGATACATAAGAATTTAACGGAATATGCTTTTGCCTTGTTGCTGTCTTAATCGCTGTGATAATTTGGCGGGTTATACAGAGTTCCGCAAACGCTTTAAAAGAAGTCAGCTTGTCCTCTCGGAAGTCACGAATCGCCTTGTATAAACCAATCATGCCTTCCTGGACAATATCTTCTTTATCCGCACCAATTAAAAAATAGGATCTTGCTTTTGCACGCACAAAATTACGATACTTGTGAATCAAATAATCCAATGCTTCACTATCACCTTGGTGTACCAAGTCGACAATTTCCTCGTCTTCCATTACGAAAAAACGCTCGTTAATCTTTGCTCCGAAGTCCGTACTCAAAGTAGATCCCCTCCACCGAACATGCATACATATTATTAGTATACATTAGAAATATTTTGAAGTCGAGAGCTCATTTTTCGCCTCTGCGCCATTTTTCAAAAATTTCTGCCATTTGTTCACTAATAGGTATTTTATAGAAGGGTTTATCCTCTTGAATCTTTTTTACCTTCTTTTCTATCCCTTTTTCAATGGAGGACATTTCAATTAACAACTCACGAGCGGATTTTCTTAATGCACCTTGTCCAAAGATTGCCCATTGTTCTGTAAAATCAGAAGTGGCTACATGGATTTGTGTTTTTCGATTACTTAAACTAATCGCCATTTTCTCGATCCGCTCATCGGCTGTTTCATTTTCTTTTGTAAAGATGACCTCAACTTTATGATTTTTATATTTTTTCTCTGTCCCTTGTACATAATAGGCATCGAAAACAACAATAACTCGATATCCAGAATACGCTTGATATTCAGCCATTTTTTCAACCAGACGGTCTCTAGCAGCCGGTAAATCTCGATCCTTTAGTGCTTTTAGTTCGGGCCATGCTCCAATAATGTTATATCCGTCGACAAGCAGGATGTCCATAAATTACCTGCCAAGCGGATGCCGTTTGCGATAAACCTCATACATGAGTAGTGATGCAGCAACAGAGGCATTTAACGAAGTAACTTTTCCAGCCATCGGTAAATGAATAAGAAAATCGCATTTATCGCGGATTAACCGCCCCATTCCTTTCCCTTCACTGCCAATCACTAATCCGAGCGGAAGTGTGCCATCCATTTGACGGTAATCTTCCTTCCCCTTGGCATCTGTTCCAGCAATCCATACGCCCCGCTCTTTCAACTCGTCAATCGTACGTGCCATATTTGTTACCCGAACTACCGGTATATATTCAATCGCACCTGTCGAAGCTTTAGCAACCGTCGCTGTTAACCCCACTGCTCTTCGTTTTGGGATAATAATCCCATGGGCTCCAACCGCATCCGCAGTCCGCATAATGGACCCAAGGTTATGCGGATCTTCAATTTCATCCAGCAATAAGAAAAAAGGTGCCTCATTCTTCTTTTCAGCTGCAGCAAACAAATCGTCTATTTCTGCATATTGGTAGGCAGCTACATAGGCAAGCACACCCTGATGATTTTCTTCCGAGATTTGGTCAAGCTTCTTTTTTGGGACGAATTGCACAAGGACATTAGCTTCTCTCGCCAACTGTGTGATCTGCTGCATCTGCCCCCGTTGTGAACCCTCGGCAATCAATATTTTATTAATATCTCTTTCGGATTTAAGTGCTTCAATAACTGGATTTTTACCAACGATATATTCTTGACTCATATTAACGCTCCTCCTTTCAAAAAGGTGCAAGTTTAATCACTATTCGTTTTCGACATAGCTGAAGGCTTTTTCCACCAGCTCTTCCATTCGTTCTACTCTTCCTTCTAAAAATAAATAACCCATCAATGCTTCAAATGCTGTACTGTATCGGTAGGTTTGTACATCTGTATTTTTAGGGACTGTTCCTGATTTTGCATTCCTGCCTCGCAAGACTACTGCAGATTCCTCTTCATTTAAAAGCTTTTCATCCATTAATTGAAAAAGGATCTTGCACTGCGCCTTCGCTGAAACGTATCTAGTTGCCATCCTGTGCAACTGATTGGGTCTGACCTTCCCGCTATAGAGGAGGTGCCGTCTAACATAAGACTCAAACACAGCATCTCCCATATAAGCAAGCGCAAGACCATTCAATTGTTTGGCATCAATATTATTCTCATAATCCAGCATGAATCAGCCTCTTTTCCACCTTGTACCCTGTGGTGTATCCTCTAAAATAATATTCATTTCTTTTAGTTGGTCCCTAATTTGGTCAGACAATTGAAAGTTTCGGTCTCTTCGGGCCTGGTTCCGCTTTTCAATTAAAGCATCAATTTCTCCATCTAACATCTCATCACTTCCAAACGTTAGGCCAAGTACACCCAATAACTCTTCAAATTTATTAGTAAAGGCTTCAATTACTTCTACTGCTGTATTTTTTTCTAAAAGATAATAATTTGCCAGTTTGGATATTTCAAATAGAATGGAAATAGCAAGGGCGGTATTAAAATCATCATCCATTGCCTCGATGAATTGGTCATGGAGAACCGTCAGTTTATCTAACCACTCTTGATTATGGTCAGTTAAGTTAGTACTTGCCTCTTTTCGATGCTTTAAATTTTGGTAAGACGTTGTTAAACGTTCAAATGCAGCCTTTGTACTTTCTAAGAGTTCCTCACTATAGTTAATCGGATTTCGATAATGAACAGACAACATAAAGAACCTTAGTACTTGTGGATTATGTTTTTTGATAATGTCATGCACAAGGACAAAGTTTCCAAGTGACTTAGACATTTTTTCATTGTCGATATTAATATACCCATTATGCATCCAGTACCTGGAGAATAATTTACCGGAAAGGGCTTCTGATTGAGCAATTTCATTTTCATGATGCGGGAAGGTTAAATCTTGCCCCCCTGCATGGATATCAATCGTCTCGCCAAGATATTTCTTTGCCATTGCCGAGCATTCAATATGCCAGCCCGGACGTCCTAGTCCCCATGGGCTTTCCCAGTAGATTTCTCCTTCTTTGGCAGCTTTCCACAGAGCAAAATCCAAGTCATCTTCTTTCTTATCACCGACTTCAATTCTAGCTCCTACTTGAAGGTCATCAATCGATTGATGGGAGAGCTTTCCGTACTCATCAAAACTTCTTGTACGGAAATAAACATCCCCCTCTGACTCATAAGCAAAACCCTTTTTCACTAATTGACTGATGAAATCAATAATGATGTCCATATTTTCCATTACCCTCGGGTGAACATCTGCCTTTTGGCAGCCTAGAGCTGAGACATCCTCAAAGTATGCTTCAATGAAGCGGTTGGCAATAGTCGGAACATCTTCGCCAAGCTGGTTTGCTGCTCGAATTAATTTATCATCCACATCTGTAAAGTTTGATACGTATTTAACATCATATCCACGGTACTCAAGATAGCGGCGAACCGTATCAAAAACGATAGCAGGACGGGCATTCCCTATATGAATATAATTATAGACTGTCGGTCCGCAGACATACATTTTTACCTTTCCTTCCTCAAGAGGAACAAAGGTTTCTTTTTTTCTGGTCAATGTGTTATATATTTGAATGGCCATTAATTTTTATCCTTTCATTTTTTAATTCTTGAAGCTCTTGTCTTAATTCAATTACTTCACTTTCCATTTCGCGGAAGCGGTCAGCGATTGGATCAGGGAGATCACAATGGTTTAAATCTTTTGCTGTTGGTATCCGAATACCATCTTGAATGACTACTCTTCCCGGGATTCCAACCACCGTTGAGTTGGGAGGTACCTCTTTTAAAACAACGGAACCGCCGCCAATCTTAGAATTTTCACCAACAGTAATAGAGCCAAGCACCTTAGCACCAGTAGCAATTAAAACATTATCCTTAATGGTTGGATGCCGTTTTCCCTTTTCTTTACCTGTTCCTCCAAGCGTAACACCTTGGTATATAGTTACATTATCCCCAATTTCACAGGTTTCCCCTATGACAACACCCATTCCATGATCAATAAAAAATCTCCTGCCTATTTTAGCCCCAGGATGTATTTCGATTCCCGTAAAGAAACGGCTTGCTTGTGAAATCACACGAGCCCAGAAATATAATTTCCGTTTGAAGAGTGCATGGGCAATCCGATGTGCCCAAATGGCATGCAAACCTGAATAAGTCAACACGACTTCTAATGCGCTCCTCGCCGCGGGATCTTGTTCAAAAACAACCTCTATGTCCTCTTTCATCCGTTTGAACACCGCTCTTCCCCCCTTTGTTTTAATATATAAAAAGCGCCCCTGTCGTAATCGACAGAGACGCATTAATACGTGGTTCCACTCTGATTAGGTCTATCAAGCCATCTCCCAACTGCAGGATGCTCAACCATACCTCACTCTACTTGTTAACGGACCCGTCCGCCCAAATCTACTCGAGTTGACTCCTTTCGAAATGGGGCTCGGAGGTGCATTTCAAAAAATGGGAGGCTTAAACCACTCTCAGCCGGTGATGGTTCTCTCTTTGAAGCATCATTTTTTTACTTTTCCTCTTCTTCGCTTTTGCTTATATTATTAGGATTCTAACATTGGACCTCGATAACTGTCCAGCTCCAGCACCCAGCGGCTAGTGGACTTCGCTCTTCTCCCTACGATAAGTCAACATCGGATCGCTATCGCTCTCCGTGTTTCCTTTATCTCAGTCGAGGCGCTCCAGTCCATACGCCGCTAAACAGGTGCTTCCGCTTTTCTTATTTCTTTTACTATATTACATTTTTTCATGATTGTTAACTAATAATTTTATTTATTCTGTTTTGTACCTTAGCTTTCCCTAATAATTCGATTGTCTGCGGAAGATCTGGACCATGTGTCTGTCCTGTAACCGCTGCACGAATTGGCATAAACAAATTTTTCCCTTTTTGACCGGTTGATTTTTGCACGGCCTTCATCGCTGCTTTAATTCCATCAGCCCGGAAGCTCTCAAGTTGATCAAGCTCGTGAGAAAATGCCCGCAGTACTTCAGGTACTGTTTCACCTGATAGGATTTCCTTTGCATCTTCCTCATAAACGGCATCATCTTGGAAAAACATATCTGATAATTCTACAATTTCAGCACCATAGCTCATCTTTTCCTGTAAAAGAGCCACTAGGCCACGAGCCCATTCATGCTCCTCATCTGTTAGGCTTTCTCTTAGACGTCCTGCTTTAATTAGATGCGGCAGAGCAAGTTCGAGTACCCGATCAACCTCAATCTTTTTCATGTATTGGTTATTCATCCATGTTAACTTTTGCTTATCAAATAATGCTGGGGATTTCGAAAGACGGCTCGCATCAAAAATCTCAATGAATTCCTCTTTTGAAAATAGTTCCTCTTCACCAGACGGCGACCAGCCCAATAGGGTAATAAAGTTAAATAATGCTTCAGGCAGATAACCTAATTCCTCATATTGTTCAATAAATTGAATAATCGATTCATCACGCTTACTTAACTTTTTCCGGCTTTCATTTACAATTAGAGTCATATGTCCAAAAACTGGCGGCTCCCAGCCTAATGCATCATAAACCATTAATTGTTTTGGAGTATTTGAAATATGGTCATCTCCGCGAAGTACATGACTGATTTCCATAAGATGATCATCGATGGCAACAGCAAAGTTATAAGTTGGCGTTCCATCTTTCTTCACCATTACCCAATCACCCATACCTTCCGATTCAAACGATACAACCCCTTTGACCATATCGTCAAATGTAAAGGTTTTACCTTCTGGTACAGCAATACGAATACTAGGCTTAAGGCCTTCTGCTTCATATTGACGGCGCTGTTCTTCCGTTAAGTGACGGCATTTACCTGAGTAGTGAGGAGTTTCTCCTCTTTCCGTTTGAGCTTCACGCTCTTTCTCCAGTTCTTCTTCCGTACAATAACATTTATAGGCATGGCCTGTTTCTAATAACTGTTTATAGTATGTCTCATAGATGTGATTCCTCTCTGATTGCCGGTATGGACCATATTCACCGCCGACATCCACACTTTCATCCCAATCCATTCCGAGCCATTTTAAATATTTTAATTGACTTTCTTCCCCGCCGGCGATATTTCTCTTTTTATCGGTATCTTCTATCCGGATAATGAATTTACCGCCTTTATTGCGGGCAAATAAATAATTAAATAATGCAGTACGGGCGTTTCCAATATGTAAATGTCCCGTTGGACTTGGAGCATACCTTACACGAACTTCGTTTGACATAATAATGCTGCCTCCATCGATATATATTGTCTCAACCGATTCATTTTACCACTGTGAATTCTATCTATAAAGTCTAATCCGACACCTTTTTTAACAAAACAACTGCTTGGGAAGCAATTCCCTCGCCCCTGCCGGTAAAGCCGAGTTTTTCAGTTGTTGTGGCCTTTACATTCACCTGCTCTGGGGATGCCTCTAGCAATTCAGCAATTCGTCCCCGCATCTCTTCAATATAGGGAGCCATTTTGGGCTTTTGTGCAATAATGGTACAGTCTGCGTTGACTAGCTCATATCCTTTATCTTTCACTAGCTGCCATACATGTTCTGTAAGCTTTGCCGAGTCTGCATCCTTGAAATTTGGATCAGTATCCGGAAAATGTTTTCCAATATCCCCCTCGCCAATAGCACCAAGGCAGGCATCGCAAACCGTATGTAATAAAACGTCCGCATCCGAATGGCCCAACAGTCCCTTTTCATATGGGATTGTAATGCCGCCAATGATAAGAGGGCGTCCTTCTGTTAATTGGTGAACATCAAAGCCCTGTCCGATTCGAAACATTAGTAAAACTCCTTTTCTCTCTTTTTTATAATCGCTTCAGCAAAGTATAAATCTTCAGGTGTTGTCAGCTTAATATTATCGTAATCCCCTTCGACAATAGACACAGGATGATCTAACTGTTCCACTAAACTGGCATCATCCGTTCCAAGAAATTTGTCTTTTTCAGCCGTTTTATAGGCCTTCTTAAGTAAGGAAACGCGAAAAGCTTGTGGGGTTTGAACAGCCCACAAGCTTGAACGTTCGACAGTCTCCATTACCACACCATTTATTACTTTTTTCATTGTGTCTTTTGCCGGGACACCCATAATCGCAGCACCTGTTTCTTCTGCTTTCTGTGTTAAGCGGTGGATATGGTCCTTACGAATAAACGGACGAGCTGCATCATGAACAAGAATAATTCCATCTGTTTTGACTGTTTTAAGCGCATTATAAATACTATGCTGGCGTTCATCTCCACCAGGTACCAGACTTAATACTTTTGAAATAAGGTACTTTTTCAACAGCGCACTAATTTCCCTCTCATCCTGAGGATGTATAGCCAATATAATACCACTGCACGCTTCATCCTCTTCAAAAACCCTTAGGGTATGGACCAGGACAGGTATGTCATTAATTTCTAATAAAAGTTTATTTTTCCCCGCTTGCATTCTTTTCCCCAGGCCAGCGGCTGGAATAATGACTTGATAAGTCATATAAAAACCCCTATCTGTCTTCTCTTTTATCCTGTGGAAGCACTCCATTTTACCCAGAGCACTTCCCCATACTTTGCTTATAGTGCCTTTTCTAGTAATTTCGGTTTGGCAAAGATCATCCTGCCGGCAGATGTTTGCAGGACACTTGTAACAAGAACTTCAATTCTTTTTCCGATATACTCTCTTCCTTCTTCCACTACAATCATTGTTCCGTCATCTAAATAAGCTACGCCTTGATGATATTCTTTTCCGTCTTTAATGACTTGAACTGTCAATTCCTCCCCAGGAAGGACAACAGGCTTCACCGCGTTGGCTAAGTCGTTGATATTCAGCACAGAGACATTTTGTAATTCGCATACTTTGTTTAAATTAAAATCATTTGTTACAAGTATCCCATTTGTTAACTTTGCCAGCTTAACAAGTTTGGAGTCTACCTCGCTAATCTCTTCAAAATCACCCTCATAGATTTCTACTTTTATGGAGAGTTCCTTTTGGATGCGATTTAATATATCCAAGCCTCTGCGGCCGCGATTTCGTTTTAACACATCGGAGGAATCTGCGATATGCTGTAACTCTTCAAGAACAAATTGTGGAATGACAATGGTCCCTTCCAAAAATCCAGTCTGGCAAATATCAGCTACCCGGCCGTCGATAATAACACTCGTGTCTAATATTTTCAAAGCTTTGCCGGCTGCAGGGTCAACTTCTTCCTCACCGGACTTTTTCTTGTTACCACGATTTCCAAACAGACCTAAAAGCTCATCACGCTTTTTAAAACCAACCTGAAATCCAAGATAACCAAACAATAAGGTTAGAAGGATAGGTGCAACGGCATTTAAAATTGGCACTTGAACGGCATTAAGAGCAAAACTAATTAAAAAGGCGACAAACAACCCAAAAATTAATCCGACACTGCCAAAAAGTACATCTGTTACAGGGATTTTTACTAGTGAATCTTCTGTCCATTTAATAAAATTAAAGACATAATCTACTGCCCAAAAGGTAATAAGATAAAAAATAATAGCACCTATAATAGCAGTAACATATGAGTTATTAATCAGTGGAATGTCATTGATATGAAGTAATTTAAACAATTCCGGTAATAACAGGATTCCCAGCGTACCTCCAATAATGAGGAAGCATGCCTGAACAATTCTTTTTAACATTCCTTCACCTCCTCTAATTCATTATAAACATATTCTCAAAATTGAAACCTTGATTTTGTGATTATTTTTCCCAATTGTAATCAGCCTGAAATAAAAAATGATTTGTTAAATTCTTACTCCTCATAGGGTAGCATTGGAAAATTTCTCTGTCAAACAAATACAGGCTGCACATATTAGCACACAGGATTTTCTTATTCAATTATTTTATAAATGCCGGTCTGTATAAAGCCGGTCTTTTATTAATTTAAAACCCTCTTTAATTTTTTTTGCACGTACTTCACCTATGCCCTCAACTTCATCGAGTTCTTCAACGGTAGCCGTAATGATTTTCGATAACTCTCCAAAACTTGTGATTAAGTTCTCAATAATGATTAAGGGTAATCTCGGAATTTTATGAAGAATTCTATAGCCGCGTGGAATTTTATTTTCATCAAGAGGAACATAGCCAAGATAGCCCATTAATTTTAATAAAACCGTGTCCTCTAGCGTTCCGCTGGCAGCTAACGACTGCATCCGCTGAAGAACATGATGAGCCTGGATATCCCGATCAAAAGCATAATCTTTAATGATCAACATAATTTCTTCTTCCAGTGCTGTTAGAATTTCATTCATTTGCAGGCGGATCAGCCGGCCCTCTGTCCCAAGTTCATATAAAAAAGTTAATAATTCATTTTTAATTTTTAGTACCATTTCAAAACGGTGCAGAACTAGTAAAAAGTCGTTATACGTCACCGATTCCTCAAACTCTAATATACTTAAGTTCGTTATGCTTTGTTGAAGAACAACTTTATATTTTTCAAGTGTTTGAATAGCTTGGTTAGCCTTGGTTAAAATGTTGGCTATATCTTTTAATGAATAACGGAAATTCCCTTGGTATAAAGTAATGACATTTCTTCTTTGCGAAATAGCAACCACTAACGCTTTTGTTTGTTTGGCGACTCTTTCGGCCGTACGGTGACGCATTCCTGTTTCTGTTGAAGGGATTTCGGCGTTTGGTGCAAGCTGGGCATTTGCAAACAGAATTTTGTTCCCTAACTCGTTTAAGATAATAGCACCATCCATTTTGGCAAGTTCATATAAATTGCTGGGAGAAAAAGCGCAATTTATTGAAAATCCTCCATCGACAATGCTCTTTACCTTTTCGTTATATCCTATCACAATCAGACCACCCGTATTAGCTCGTAGCACATTATCAATTCCCTCTCTAAGGGGGGTTCCAGGGGCAATTAACTGTAAAACATCACTTATCGTTACCTCTCCAGATTTCTTAACTTCCATCTGCTACTCTCCTAACGCTGCTTGCAGTGCCTCACTAACAGAGGAAACACCTATAAGCTTAATCCCCTTTGGACCCGTCCAGCCACTTAAATTATTGGCCGGTAAGATCACACGCTCAAAGCCTAATTTCGCTGCTTCTTGAACGCGCTGTTCTATTCTTGACACCCTTCTTACCTCCCCAGTCAAACCAACCTCCCCGATAATACAGTCAGTTGGTCTTGTAGGGCGATCTCTAAAGCTTGAGGCTATGCTTACGGCAATAGCTAGATCGATCGCCGGTTCATCAAGTTTCACTCCTCCAGCCACTTTCAAGTAAGCATCTTGGTTAGCTAGCAGCATTCCAACCCGCTTTTCCAAAACTGCCATTAAAAGCGGAACCCGGTTATGATCGATCCCAGTAGCCATACGTCGTGGATTTCCAAAACTTGTAGGAGAAATAAGCGCCTGTATTTCAACCAAAACAGGGCGTGTTCCCTCCATCGAAGCAACAACCGTTGATCCAGCAGCACCGCGAGATCGTTCCTCCAGGAAAATTTCCGATGGATTTTCTACTTCTTCAAGTCCAAATTCCTTCATTTCAAAAATACCCATTTCATTTGTGGAACCAAAACGGTTTTTAACTGCTCGAAGAATACGGTAGGTATGATGCCGTTCACCTTCAAAATAAAGTACGGTATCGACCATATGTTCTAATAGCCTTGGACCGGCAATGGATCCTTCCTTTGTCACATGCCCAACAATAAATATGGCAATTCCTTTTGTTTTTCCAATCCTCATCAATTCAGCTGTACATTCCCGGACTTGGGAAACACTTCCCGGGGCCGAGGTTACTTCTGGATGAAAAACCGTTTGAATGGAATCAATAATGACAAAGCTCGGATTCTCACTGTCAATCGTGCGACTAATTTCTTCGAGATTGGTTTCAGAGAAAACTAACAGATTTTCGGACGAAATCCCGAGCCGTTCTGCACGTAGTTTCGTTTGTCTTAATGATTCTTCACCAGATATGTATAAGACTGAATTCCCTTTGTTGGCAAGCTGTGAAGAAACTTGAAGCAGAAGTGTAGATTTCCCAATTCCGGGATCCCCGCCAATTAATACTAACGACCCCTTAACAACACCGCCGCCAAGTACACGGTTTAGCTCGTTTAGATCGGTCAGGATTCTCGGTTCATTCTCCATCTCTATCGCATTGATTTTCATTGGTTTAGTTAATAGATTCGATCCAGGCTGTGTATGAGCAAATGCCCCTCTTCTAGCAGGTCCCGTTATCTCTACTTCCTCGACCATCTTATTCCATTGTCCACACCCTGGGCATTTACCCATCCATTTTGGAGATTCATAACCGCATTCTTGGCAGATGAACTTTGTTTTCCTTTTTACCATTACCTTCAACCTTTCTAATTGCACAAGTGTCCCGTTCAGAAAAGAAAAAAGAGGTACACGGGTTGGCTTTATTCACGTGTACCTCTTGCATGTGTTGTTAGACACTAAAATTATTCTTAAGTCATAAAAATCCTATTTTACTAAGCTTGTTTTTTCTGCCATTCTAACAACGAACTCACCATTTACTACATCAATGATTGCATGCTGACCCGTTAATAATGTTCCTTTTAATAGCTCTTCAGAAAGACGATCTTCGATATGCTTTTGAATGGCACGGCGAAGCGGTCTTGCTCCATACTCTGGATCGTAGCCTTCCTGAGAGATTTTTTCTTTTGCTGCTGCTGTTAACTCTAACGAAATATTTTGCTCTTTTAATCGTTTTACTAGCTGATCGGATAATAAAGTCACGATTTCTTCTAGATGCTTTTTCTCTAAAGCATGGAAGACAATAATTTCATCAATACGGTTCAAGAACTCAGGGCGGAAGGCCTTTTTAAGCTCATCCATAACCTTGCCCTTCATATCTTTATAATCCTGTGCTCCGTCTTGAATATTAAAGCCTACATACTTATTTCGTTTTAAGGCTTCTGCTCCTACGTTAGAGGTCATTATGAGTACAGTATTTCGGAAATCAACCGTTCTTCCCTTTGAATCTGTTAAGCGGCCATCTTCAAGAACTTGAAGCAAGATATTAAAGACATCTGGGTGTGCTTTTTCAATTTCATCCAACAAGATGACGGAGTATGGCTTTCTGCGGACCTTTTCTGTTAATTGGCCGCCTTCTTCATAACCAACATATCCTGGAGGAGAACCAACAAGACGGGAAGTGGAATGTTTCTCCATATACTCGGACATATCAATTCGGATCATTGAATCCTCATCACCAAACATGGCTTCCGCAAGGGCGCGGGCTAATTCCGTTTTCCCTACCCCAGTAGGACCAAGAAATACAAATGAACCGATTGGACGTTTTGGATCCTTTAATCCTGCTCTTGCACGACGAACTGCCTTAGAAACAGCTATAACGGCTTCCTCTTGCCCAATGACGCGAGAATGCAAGGCTTCTTCTAAATTCAGTAATTTTGCCGTTTCGGTTTCAGCAAGCTTGGATACTGGTACACCCGTCCAGCTTGAAACAACACTTGCAATATCTTCAACAGTTACTTCGTTATTTTCTTTTCCTTGTTTTTCTTTCCAAGTTTTCTTTGTTTCTTCTAATTGTTCACGAAGTCGCTGTTCCGAATCTCTTAAGGAAGCGGCTTTTTCAAATTCTTGACTTTGAACAGCTGCATCCTTTTCCTTTCTGACTTCCTCTAATTTCACCTCTAATTCTTTTAAATTAGGTGGTGTGGTATAAGAACGAAGTCTTACTTTTGAACCCGCTTCATCTATCAAGTCAATCGCTTTGTCAGGAAGGAAACGGTCAGAGATATAACGGTCAGAGAGCTTAACAGCAGCTTCTATTGCTTCATCTGTAATTGACACACGGTGATGAGCCTCATAACGGTCGCGTAAGCCTGCTAAAATTTGAATAGATTCCTCAGCAGTTGGTTCATCCACCCGAATCGGCTGGAAGCGTCGTTCAAGAGCAGCATCTTTTTCAATATATTTACGATATTCATCTAATGTGGTAGCACCAATACATTGTAACTCACCACGGGCAAGGGATGGCTTTAAGATGTTAGAAGCGTCAATGGCACCTTCTGCCCCACCCGCTCCAATTAAGGTGTGCAATTCGTCGATGAATAGAATAATATTTCCTGCTTGGCGAATTTCGTCCATTACTTTTTTCAGACGATCTTCAAATTCACCACGGTATTTCGTCCCAGCAACAACTGTACCCATATCGAGTGTCATTACACGCTTATCACGCAGAATCTCAGGCACTTCATTATTTACAATTTGTTGAGCAAGCCCTTCAGCAATTGCTGTCTTACCTACCCCTGGCTCCCCAATTAAAACAGGGTTATTTTTTGTTCGGCGGCTTAATACCTCAATAACACGTTGAATTTCTTTACTGCGGCCAATGACTGGATCCAGGCTGCCTTCACGGGCAATCGCTGTTAAATCCCTAGCAAGACTATCAAGTGTTGGCGTATTAGCGCTAGCAGATGCCCCGCCTTGGTGAGAACCTGATTCGTTACTGCCTAGTAACTGAAGTACCTGCTGACGTGCCTTATTTAAGCTGACACCAAGATTATTTAATACCCTGGCTGCCACACCTTCTCCTTCACGGATTAAACCAAGGAGGATATGTTCAGTACCAACATAAGAATGCCCTAATTTCCGAGCTTCATCCATTGATAATTCAATAACCTTTTTAGCTCTTGGAGTATAGTGAATGGTTTGAGAAGTTTCCTGTCCTTTGCCGATTAAATTCTCCACTTCTTTTTGAATTTTTTCAGATCCTAAACCAAGACCATAAAGCGCTTTTGCTGCAATGCCTTCACCTTCGCGTACCAGTCCTAATAAAACATGCTCAGTTCCAATGTTATTATGACCAAGACGAATAGCTTCCTCCTGTGCCAGTGCAAGAACCTTTTGTGCTCTCTCAGTAAAACGTCCAAACATCATATTCTCTTCCTCCTCACCTATTTTTCATTCTCCATTTTTATTCGGTCCCTAATTAATGCTGCCCTTCTAATATCCCTTTCATGGGGCCGTAATGGACCTCCTGCATACTGCTGAAGAAAACCCGGCTGGGTTAAAATCATCAACTCATTTAAAATTGTTTTAGGCATATTTGTTATATACCCCATATCTATACCAAGCCGAACATCCGATAGGCAACGGGCCGCTTCCTTCGATTCAATAATCCGGCTATTAGATAACACACCCAGTGAACGAAACACCCTGTCTTCTAATTGTATGTTAGAAGTTTTTCGTAATGCTTCACGAGCAGACCTTTCTTGTGAAATTAGCTGACTCGCTACCCCTTTTAAATCACGGCAGATATCTTCTTCTGATTTTCCCAGGGTAATCTGATTAGAAATTTGAAAAATATTACCCAGCGCTTCGCTTCCTTCACCATAGATCCCTCTGACTACTAGGCCTAACTGATGGATGGCAGGAATGATCCGGTTAATTTGCTGAGTTAGAATCAACCCAGGCAAATGCATCATCACAGAGGCTCGAAGCCCTGTTCCTACATTGGTTGGACAGCTTGTTAAGTAGCCATATTTTTCATCAAAGGCATAATGAATATGGTTTTCAAGCCAGTCATCTATTTCATTCGCCGCCTGCAGAGCTTCTGCTATTTGCAAACCGGGGAACAAACATTGGATCCTTATATGATCCTCTTCGTTTATCATAATACTAACTTCTTCATTTTCCGTTAATAGGACGGCACCATGTGGAGAATCCTCTGCAAGCTGTGGGCTGATTAAATGCTTTTCTACTAATACTCGTTTTTGGAGTGGCTGCATCTCATCCATTTTTAATAATTCCATTTTATCGAATTTTTCGATTGGCGATTTTATTAAAATATCCTCCATCGTATCGATAATTACTTTTGCCTCTTCATGTGAAAAAACAGTCGGAAATTTATTAGATTCAAAGTTACGAGCTAACCGGATCCGGGAACTAAGGACAATTTCGGAATCCGGACCCTCCGCGCTCATCCAGGAACTGACGGCTTGATTAAAAAATCGCTCAAGCGACACGTTATTCCCCTCCCTCATCATTGCCAGCTAGTTGTCTCTCTAATTTACGAATTTGATCACGTATTTCCGCAGCTTTTTCAAATTCTTCATGGGAGATTGCATCTCGCAATTCAAGTTTAAACTCTTCAATTTGTTTACGAAGTTGGAATTCCCCGCCAATTCGTTTTGGAATCTTACCATTATGTGTCCAATTACCACTGTGCAGCCGCTTTAAAACAGGCTTTAGCTGGTCTTTAAACGTTTCATAGCAATGAGCACAGCCAAATCTGCCTACTTTTAAAAACTGAGGAAATGTCATCGAGCAATGCTGACATTGAAGAATTTCCTCCTGTTGAAATGGACTTTGGCTTGGTTTTTGAAACGACGGGTCAATATTCAATAAACCTGCCAAAAGGTTATTAAAGCCAAAACCAGATTCTCCGTTTAATATAAACATTTCACCTTTTTCCTGAGCACACTTCTCACATAGATGGACTTCTGTTTTTTCACCATTAATGATTTTGGTGAAATGAAGTGCTGCAGGTCTTTGATTGCATTCTTGACAAATCATATTCTCACCTCTTGGGCTACTAACAATTACTTATATTTTAAGGAAGTTAACATCGCTTTTAACATTCTAGCTCTTAATTCATCTCGGAATGGAAGATCAATATATAATACAGAACGATCAATGACACTCAGCATAATTTTTGCTTCTCGTTTTGTAATGACCTCCTCGTGAACAAGCCTTATAATTACGTCTTCCGCGCTAGTTTGGCTTATTCGATTTTCGACTAGGGAAAGCAAATGGTCAATTAAATGGGCTAAGTCGTGGGATTGTACCTTCATTATCCGAATATATCCACCGCCGCCCCGCTTACTTTCTACTATATACCCTCTTTCAATCGTAAAACGCGTATTAATCACATAGTTTATTTGCGAAGGGACACATTGAAATTTATCAGCAATTTCACTTCGCTTTATCTCAACAAGGTCGGCTTCACTCATTTCTAATACCTGCTTTAGATATTTTTCAATAATATCGGAGATGTTTCTCATCTTCCCACCCCCCATCTTCTGACTTTGACTATATTTGACTTTAATTATACTGAAAACTTC
Source organism: Neobacillus cucumis (assembly GCF_002860255.1). Classification (GTDB taxonomy): domain Bacteria; phylum Bacillota; class Bacilli; order Bacillales; family Cytobacillaceae; genus Neobacillus; species Neobacillus cucumis_A. The sequence continues at coordinate 1,398 of NZ_PGVE01000004.1, read as the reverse complement.
AAGGATATGCAATGATTCACTACTACTGATTTTCTCCAAATTTCACGGTTGTAAAACCAAAAAGCCTATAAAATAAGCCACTAAAAGATTCGACTTTTTTCGTAATTCTGGTCTATCTAAATTGCTGTACAGCATGTAATATAAATATTAGGTAAAATTACTTAACGGGGGTAAAAAATGGGTGTAATTCGCAGATATGATATGGATTGGCTTAGAATTTTCGGGATCCTGCTTCTATTTCCTTTTCACTCGGCCAGAGTATTTGATCATTGGGATCCATTTTATGTAAAAAATGAAACATTAAGCTGGGGATTGAGCTGGTTCATCTCTATCACCAATTTATGGTTTATGCCCCTGCTTTTTTGGTTAGCGGGATCTGCAAGCTGGTATGCCTTAAAAACTAAATCTAGTGCATTTTACATAAAAGAGAGAATTCAACGTTTATTGATTCCGCTTGTTACAGGAGTGATATTAATTGTTCCTCCTCAAGGCTATTATGCCATTCTAGATCACACTGGGGAGGCACCGGACTCGTATTTTATATTTCTAAAGAAATTCTTCACTGATTTCAGTGATTTATCAGGGTATTTTGGAAGCTTTACTCCCGCACATCTTTGGTTTATCCTCTATCTTTTTGTTCTCTCAGTAGCAGCATTGCCAATCTTTCTTATTTTAAAAAGTGAACAAAGGAGATCATCTATAAACAATTTCCTTGCTCAACCATTTGTTTATATTATGCTTTTTATATTGTTAGCTTTATCAACAGCCTTGCCTGCCCCCGGTGGACAAAACCCATTTTACTTTTTTGTACTTTTTGTTATGGGATATATATCAAGCAGTGATCTGCGATTTCAACAAATGTTAAACCGGCTTCGGTCAAAACTGCTTATATCAATAATGATTTTAGTACCTGTCTGGATCTTTTTAGCTAGAGTTTATCCACATGTTGATAACTTTCCTGCAATGGCTATTTTATTAACACTCTTAAGATCGTTTAATGTTTGGGTCGGCTTACTGGTGATTCTAGGGTATGGGTATAAGTTTTTAAATTTTCAACATAGATTGCTGCCATATCTGAATGAAGCAGCCTTTCCTGTTTACATCATTCATCAAACCGCTCTAGTGATTGTTGGATATTATATGATAAGACTAAATTTGGGTGTTCCTTTGAAATATCTATTGATCATGTTTTCTACTCTAACTGTTTCTCTTTTGATTTATGAATTCATTATAAAACGCACTAGTATTACACGGCTTTTGTTTGGAGTTAAAATTAAAAAAATAATTTCTGTGTTGGAGGATTCTAAAAATAAAAATCTGAAATCTTGATGATAAAATAAGAACAAAAAAGGACAATCCTTCCGGATTGTCCTTTTACTTGCCTGGCAACGTCCTACT
>NZ_PGVE01000003.1 GCF_002860255.1 Neobacillus cucumis | reverse complement strand
AAGCCGAAAGATATTATCTTCAAAAAGCCATGAAGTTGCATGATCACAACATTACGAAAACCGCCAGCTCTCTTGGCATGAGTAGACAGAACTTACAATACCGGTTAAGAAAGATGAAGGAATGAGTACATGGTAAAACTCTGTTGATCTTCTGATAGTTGCCATCCATTCAACGTTTCAGCTTCTAAAAACTACGATAAAACCTAGAAGTACAAGCAAAAAGCAATCTCCCAATACCTTAGAGATTAAACGACAGTATGTCTATTTTAAAAGCAAAAAAGGACTGTCGCAGAAGTCATAACCACTTCTGCGACAGTCCTTTTATTAACGTCCGGATTGTTCAATCCAGCCCTGTAGTTTATCTTTCAGTGAATTAAAGCCATCTGCATCTTGCTGATCTACACGTTCTTGCAATGATTGACGAGAACGGGAGTGATTCAGGTAAGAACTTGGTGGCTCCTGTAATGCACGGATCGACAAACTAATTTTACTAGCTCCTTCATCCACATCCAATACTTTGACGTGAACTTCTTGCCCAACTTCCAAAAATTCATGAATATCTTTAACGAATCCATACGTGATTTCAGAGATGTGCACTAAACCTTGCGTTGAAGCATCCAGCGCCACAAACGCACCGTACGGCTGTATTCCGGTAACTTTTCCGGTCAGCTCATCTCCTACTGCAAATTTGTGAGACATGCAAAACAGCTCCCAATCTAAAGTAGTATCTAGTCTGCCACTAAGGCCGTTTCATAGTATACCATATTTCAAAGTTTTGAACAAAAAAGAGCCATCCGAAAAGATGGCGTCGAATAGTTAATATTGAACGATGGATTTGGCTTCATATTTAACAGCAATCAATTTATAGGATATGTCCATACAATTCTCTAAAGGTATCCAAATTTCATGGGTGTGCTCATAGACATCACGAATATACTTAGCCAAGTCTGCTGGATGATCTACACAATGAAGTTCCTTCACTATTTCAGTGATTTCCACATTATATGCATATTCCCCTTCTTGGAATGGATCCCATTGTTTAAGAAGTGAGACTGCTTTTTTATTCATTTCAATGGTTTGCATGATTCGTCACCTGATTTGTATTTTCTTTTAATGATAGCACAACAGCTAGTAAGAGAACAGTTAGAGATATTTTGGCAGTTTACGAGACCGATGGATAAAAAAAGAACATCCCAATCAATCGATGGGATGTCCTGCATTTTTATGTTGTTGTCGTTCTTTTAAAATACGTTGTTCCAGCTCTTTCGTTTCCTCTTCCTGCCGTTTGGATTTCTTAATAATCCAACGAAATACGAACAGCATGAGCGTCATGAAGATGACGAAAGAGATTGCTGCTGGGATGTATTCTGATTTATCTTCAGGAAAATAAAGAAACGGCATTAATAGAACGAAGTCCATGCTAGTTTCCCCCTACGAATCAAATCCGATTACTTTTGGATAATTTCGATTGATTCAATTTTAATTTCTTCGTTTGGCTTATTATCGCGGTTAGTTTTTGCATTGGCAATGTTGTCGACAACGTCCATTCCTTCTAACACTTGACCAAATACAGTGTGCTTCTGATCTAAGTGTGGTGTTCCACCGTTTTCTTCATATGCATCTGCGATTTCTTCAGGCCATCCACCCTGTTTCAATTGTGATGCTGAAGCGTTTGCTGAAGAAGCCTGTACGATGAAGAACTGGCTACCGTTTGTGTTTGGTCCAGCGTTTGCCATAGATAGTGCGCCACGCAAGTTGAATAGATCCATCGTAAACTCATCTTGGAATGTGTTGCCGTAGATACTTTCTCCGCCCATTCCTGTTCCAGTTGGATCTCCACCTTGAATCATGAATTCAGGAATAACGCGGTGGAAAATAATACCGTCGTAATAGCCATTTTCTGCGTGCGTCAAGAAGTTTTCAACTGTTTTTGGAACTTGCTCTTTAAAAAGCTTTATTTTGATTGGCCCCATTGTTGTGTTCATCGTTACTAGTGCTTCGTTTTCTGCTACTTCAGTCGATAGTTGTGGATACATGATATTCCTCCTCAAATTTGCGTGCTTGTTCATTTTGGTGCGTGTTTTGTATATGAAAACAGTCTATCATAGATGATGGCAAAATTCGATGATTGTAACTGTGACAGTTAGTTGACAATGTGTAGTGTGGTGAGAAAAAGCGTACTAGTGGGAAAGGACAATGTTGGTTTACCCGTAGTAGCAATGCGAGTATCGCTCATTATTTCGCGTAACCGCTCAATGGGCCGCGCCATCCGCTCTATTCACGTTTGATGTAAGCACTATGTTTCCTTCGACTGCCGAATTGTTTTATACTGAATATTATCTAAGCATTACAGGAGGAAGGCGGTTCAACGTTGAGTCGACATAAGAAAAATTTCATTATCATCTGGGTCACGAACTTTCTTGTAGCAGGTACGATGACGATGATTATGCCGTTCCTGTCGTTATATATTGAAACGTTTGGGGATTATTCTGACGCGTATGTCCAGAAGTGGGCAGGATTGAT
>NZ_PGVE01000002.1 GCF_002860255.1 Neobacillus cucumis | reverse complement strand
GTCTGGTAATTATGGCGAGAAGGTCACACCCGTTCCCATACCGAACACGGAAGTTAAGCTTCTCAGCGCCGATGGTAGTTGGGGCAAGCGCCCCTGTGAGAGTAGGACGTTGCCAGGCTGTTTTCATATCGTTCCGCAGTAGCTCAGTGGTAGAGCTATCGGCTGTTAACCGATCGGTCGTAGGTTCGAGTCCTACCTGCGGAGCCATTTTTATGTCTAAGTTAGCTATGCTTCCATAGCTCAGTAGGTAGAGCACTTCCATGGTAAGGAAGAGGTCAGCGGTTCGAGCCCGCTTGGAAGCTTACCTTTAATTTTAAATATATGGCCCCTTGGTCAAGCGGTTAAGACACCGCCCTTTCACGGCGGTAACACGGGTTCGAATCCCGTAGGGGTCACCAAAGGTATTTCATGATAACGAAAATAACTTTCGTTAATTTGGAGGATTAGCTCAGCTGGGAGAGCATCTGCCTTACAAGCAGAGGGTCGGCGGTTCGATCCCGTCATCCTCCACCATGATTTTTTACGAAAGTGAAAATAATCATCAATACATGCCGGTTTAGCTCAATTGGTAGAGCAACTGACTTGTAATCAGTAGGTTGGGGGTTCAAGTCCTCTAGCCGGCACCATTTCTTTTTTATCATATGGAGGGGTAGCGAAGTGGCTAAACGCGGCGGACTGTAAATCCGCTCCCTCTGGGTTCGGCGGTTCGAATCCGTCCCCCTCCACCATTATATTTTTTAAAAAGTTGGACATACTTTAATTAATTACATCATTGGGCTATAGCCAAGCGGTAAGGCATCGCACTTTGACTGCGACATGCGTTGGTTCGAATCCAGCTAGCCCAGCCAAAAGAGCCATTAGCTCAGTCGGTAGAGCATCTGACTTTTAATCAGAGGGTCGAAGGTTCGAGTCCTTCATGGCTCATTTATTTTTTAATTAATTATTTTATCCGCAAAATGCGGAAGTAGTTCAGTGGTAGAACACCACCTTGCCAAGGTGGGGGTCGCGGGTTCGAATCCCGTCTTCCGCTCCAATTAATGGGGTCTTAGCTCAGCTGGGAGAGCGCCTGCTTTGCACGCAGGAGGTCAGGGGTTCGATCCCCCTAGACTCCACCATCACACTACATATTTTGCCTTAAATCATGTATATGGTTTAAGGCTTTTTTTATTTTTGACTCTGCTATTATTCATTGTTGATTTTCGTGTAGGTATGAGAATTCATAGGCGGAGAATTTCCGGTTAATGTATATAGAAACAGCTTAGAAGCAGATATAAGCGAAGATATTCCGATTAACTGCTCTAAATAAGACAAAATCCTAAGATTTGGATAATATAAACGGAAAAACTTCCTTTATTTTTAAGAAAATATGGGTATTTGCCAATTTAAACGGAACTTTACCGTTTATCTTTCAAATACAGTGAAATCAACATTTAGTTATAACAGAGCCTTATTTTTTAATGAATGTTTAGAGTTTTAATAAGTATTCGATAGAGGCCTTACTATTGGACAGTTCAAAATCAAACTGTCTGTAATCGCTTAACCCCAGAATATTTGAACAATTACGCATATATATACAGAATTTTGTCGAGTTGAGTCATCGATATGAAAACGGTTAAAATGGTCGTATCAACAGGCAAAGGGGAAATAGGGGATGACAAGAAAATTATCAATTATTGGAATGCCGATGGACTTAGGACAAATGAGACGTGGAGTTGATATGGGGCCTAGCGCTATTCGTTATGCGGGGATTAATGAACGGCTTAAGCCACTATTTGATGAAATACATGATTGGGGAGATATTCCGGTTGGCAGACCTGAAGTAGTAATAGATAAGGAATCCAATCTAAGAAACCTAGATTTGGTTGCTGAAAAAAGTACGTTACTAGCCGAAAAGGTAGATGAAGTAGTGCAATCTGGTGCTTTTCCACTTGTACTCGGTGGGGATCATAGCATTGCTATTGGTACACTAGCAGGTGTTTCAAAGCATTATAAGGACTTAGGGGTCATTTGGTATGATGCTCATGGTGATTTAAATACTGCCGAGACCAGTCCGTCTGGAAATATCCATGGTATGCCCTTAGCAGTAAGCATAGGATTGGGGCATCCATTACTGACCGAAATCGGAGGATATAATCCAAAAGTAAAACCAGAGAACATCATCATTATTGGTGCAAGATCGCTTGATGATGGAGAGAAAGAATTAATTAAGGAAAAGGGAATTAAAGTTTACACGATGCATGAAATTGATCGCTTAGGAATGGCTAAAGTGATGGAAGAAACGATCACATATTTAAAGGCGAACACAGATGGTGTACATTTATCACTTGATTTAGACGGTTTAGACCCAAGCGATGCTCCAGGGGTGGGTACTCCGGTTATTGGAGGAATAAGCTACCGTGAAAGCCATCTAGCGATGGAAATGTTAGAAGAGGCAGGAATTATTACTTCTGCTGAATTTGTAGAAGTAAACCCAATACTAGATGAGAAAAACAAAACGGCTATTTGTGCTGTGGAACTAATGGGTTCATTATTCGGTGAGAAACTACTATAAAATAACGCAGCTGCATAAAAAGTTATGCAGCTGCTGGTATTTTACTGAGTAGATAATACATGATATTTGTTAAGTAATGAGTCAAGCCTCTTACTAGCTTCAATTACCATGTGATTCGACAGGGACGTTTCTGATGCTAAACGGACCATATCATTTCGTTGAATTTCTATTTCTTTAAGTAATCCATGGAATGGTGCAGACATCATCATCCACCTCTTTCTAGATACATATTATCTTTTTTCCCCTAGGTAAAATCTTTAAACATATTCTGTCCCATATTAGTAAATATTTGTTAATATTATAGGTATTGAGAAGTTTTTCGTCTAAAAACGAAACCTTTTTGGCTAGCGTTCGTATATCGTATAGCGACATTGGAGCTGAGGAAACTTAATGGATAAAATAGTGAAAAAAAGAATAAAACAGGTTATCAAAGGTGATCAAGACGCCTTTGGAGAAATCGTAGAAATCTATAAAAACAGTGTCTACCAACTATGTTACAGAATGCTTGGAAATCGTCATGAAGCAGAGGATATTGCACAGGAAGCCTTTCTTCGAGCCTATGTGAACATTAAGTCCTTTAATCAGGATTTAAAGTTTTCCACATGGCTTTTTCGGATTGCCACTAATTTATGCATTGACCGAATAAGAAAAAAGAAACCAGATTATTATTTAGATGCAGAGGTAGCGGGAACTGAAGGGTTAACCATGTATTCACAAATTTCTTCGGATACCCCACTGCCAGAGAACGAGGTAGAAAGCTTAGAGCTGCAGGAAACAGTACAAAAGGAAATATCAAAACTACCTGAAAAATATCGTTCCCCAATTGTCCTTAAGTATATGGAAGACATGTCTTTAAATGAAATAAGTGAAATACTTGAACTTCCTCTAGGAACGGTTAAAACTAGAATTCATCGCGGCCGTGAAGCTTTAAGGCAGCAATTACGATACGTATAAAGAGGTGAACTGATAAATGTGCCCTGAACAAATCATCGAACTCATGCATGAATATTTAGATGAAGAACTTGACCCAGAAAAAAACCTAATCCTAAGAGATCACCTCAAGAAATGTAAAGAGTGTGAGACCATCTTTAATGAACTGAAAAAAACGGATGCATTTGTTAAAGGCATTACACATATGCAGGCACCGCCTAATTTCACAGCAAATGTGCTGGCACGTCTGCCGAAAGAAAAGAAGAAGGTTTGGATGCAGCGGTGGTTTACTAACCATCCTATGCTTACGGCAGCATCTGTTTTTATCATATTAATGGTGGGAAGCTTGTTTTCTAGTTGGAGCCAGGATCGTGAATTCTCCGTTTCAAACCAAAAAAATCTAATGGTTAAAAACCATACAGTCATTGTTCCTAAAGGTGAAACGGTCAAAGGTGATGTAGTTGTCCACAATGGTAATGTGCGGATAGAAGGGGAAGTCCAAGGCGATGTGACTGTAATTAACGGCGAAAAATATTTAGCCTCTGCTGGTCACGTAACAGGACAAATTGAAGAGGTAAATGCAGTTTTTGACTGGATTTGGTATCATATGAAGAGAACAGCTCGAGATGTAGTTGATATCTTCGGTCAGACTGAAACTAAATAAAACAAATCACTCCATAGCGGGTGATTTGTTTTTTTAATAACCTACATATAATAAGTTGTATGGTGAATTTATGATATAATATATTGGTTGTATGAATTATATGTTTTTAGAAAGTTACGGAGGAACAAACAATGCAGTTTGCGGATCTCAATGTTTGGAAGTATCTAGCTAGTATTGTTGATATTGCCCTCGTATGGTACGTCATTTACAAACTGATCAATGTGATAAGAGGCACAAAGGCCGTTCAACTTTTAAAAGGGATCCTTGTTATTCTTCTTGTCAGGGTGGTCAGTGAGTGGCTCGGCTTAATTACATTAAGCTGGATGATGCAACAGGCCATAAATTGGGGATTTCTTGCGGTTATCATTATCTTTCAGCCTGAGCTAAGGAGAGCCCTTGAGCAATTAGGTAGAGGGAGGTTTTTTTCACGAAGCAGTACCCAGGACGATGATAACCAGGAAAAAACAGTCGAAGCCATTATTAAGGCGACTGATTATATGGCAAAGCGCCGAATAGGAGCCTTAATTTCAATTGAAAGAGAAACAGGTATGAGTGATTACATAGAAACAGGGATAGGATTAAATTCTAATATCTCATCAGAATTGCTCATTAATATTTTTATTCCCAATACACCGCTTCACGATGGCGCAGTGATCATTCAAAAAAATAGTGTGGCAGCAGCAGCTTGTTATCTCCCCCTATCTGAAAGCCCATTTATCTCAAAAGAACTGGGAACAAGGCATCGTGCGGCCTTAGGAATAAGTGAGGTTACCGATAGCTTGACAGTCATTGTTTCCGAAGAGACAGGGGGAATTTCACTGACAAAGAATGGAGAACTTCATCGAGATCTGAAATTAGATGATCTTAAAGAAATACTTACGAGTCAAATGGTGATTCATACTAAAGCAAAACAAGCTTCTTCAGCTCGTTGGAACTGGAGGGGAAAACAAAATGGATAAACTGTTTGATAATCCTTGGTTTATAAAAATATTAGCCTTATTATTGGCTGTATTATTATATTCTTCTGTACCTCATACGGGTAATAAGCTAACGGATGTGAATGTTCCTGGTGAACAAACAACTGCAGTCCTAAATGATATTCCTGTAAAGGTTTATTATGATACTGAGAATTTGGTGGTTTCAGGGATACCAGACACAGTAGATATGACCATTAAAGGTCCCATTACACATGTTCAGTCGGCAAAGGCATTAAAGAACTTTGAGGTATATGTCGATTTAACAAATGCAAAAATTGGAAAGCAAAAGGTAAAGCTAAAGATAAGAAACTTATCTGATAAATTAAAGGCAACGCTGAAGCCGGCAAGTGTGAACGTTACTGTCCAAGAAAAGATCTCAAAGGAATTTAGGGTTGAGGCTGAATTTAATTCAGGTCAAATAGCAGATGGTTACTCTGCAGGACAGCCTGTAGTAGAACCTAATAAAGTAAAGATTACTGGCGCAAAAAGTGATATCGACCGGATTACTTATGTAAAGGCTACATTTGAGGCTAATGGTAAACTAAAAGGAACGATGACAAAAGAAGCCCAAATTCAAGTTCTGGATAAAAAACTAAATAAGCTGAATGTAATGATTCAACCTGAAACCGTCAATGTAACCATTCCAATTAAGACAAACAGCAAAACAGTACCAATCAATATTGTAAAAAAAGGCACGCCTCCTGACGGGGTAACGATTGAATCCATCGAATTAGATGAAACGGAAGCGAAAATCACTGGAAGCGAAGATGTACTAAAAAGCGCAGAAAGTGTTAGAGTGGAAGTGGACTTAAGCAAAATCACAGAAAATACTACCTTAACATTACCGGTAATTATATCAAATGGAATAACAAAGGTGACCCCTCAGCTTGTGAAAGCAACTGTAGTGGTAAAAAAAGAGGAACAAAAGACGGAACAAAAGACGGCATCCATTGAACAAAAAACGATCTCAGGAATTCCCCTGCAAATTCAAGGTTTGGCGGATAACTATAAAGCAGAAATAAATGACCCGACAAATCAAACCGTTGAATTACTTGTTAATGGTCCTAGTGAAGTATTAACGGGGCTGGGACCTGATGATTTTAAGGCTTTTATTGACTTATCCAGCCTGGCTGAAGGAGACCATGATGTCAAAATTCAGGTGACAGGTCCAACAGATGTACAGTGGACGCCAGACAAATCAGCAGCAAAAATCACGATTACTAATAACGCCTAATTCAAGCAATACACATATTGAAGGAGAGATTTTCTAAAATGGGTAAATATTTCGGTACCGATGGGGTACGTGGAGTTGCAAATAGCGAATTAACACCGGAGATGGCCTTTAAATTGGGCCGCTTTGGGGGTTATGTTTTAACTAAGGACAAGGATCGCCCTAAAGTACTTATTGGACGTGATACTCGTGTATCCGGTCATATGTTAGAAGGAGCACTCGTTGCCGGTTTACTATCCATAGGGGCAGAGGTCATGCGTCTAGGTGTCATTTCAACTCCAGGGGTAGCATACTTAACCAAAGCGTTAGGAGCTCAAGCAGGTGTAATGATATCTGCATCGCATAATCCAGTGGCAGATAATGGAATTAAATTCTTCGGTCCAGATGGCTTTAAGCTGTCAGACGAACAGGAACTAGAAATTGAGAACTATATTGATTTACCTGAAGACCAGCTGCCACGTCCAACAGGTGCAGAACTTGGCCAGGTAATGGATTATTTCGAAGGCGGTCAGAAGTACCTTCAATATTTGAAAAATACAGTGGATGAAGACTTCTCAGGCATCCATATTGCCTTGGATTGTGCGCATGGGGCAACCTCCGCATTAGCCAGCCATTTATTTGCTGACCTTGACGCTGACTTATCGACTATGGGGGCTTCTCCAAATGGATTAAATATTAATGCTGGTGTGGGATCCACACATCCTGAAGCACTTGCAGCTCTTGTTAAGGAAAAAGGAGCTGACGTTGGTCTTTCTTTTGATGGAGATGGCGATCGTTTAATTGCTATCGACGAAAAGGGAAATATTGTGGATGGGGACCAAATCATGTACATTTGCGGTAAGTACATGAAGGAGCAAGGCCGCTTAAAACATGGGACGATTGTTTCAACAGTCATGAGTAATCTTGGTTTTTATAAAGCCCTTGAAACACATGGAATTCATAGCGTGCCAACAGCTGTAGGCGATCGTTATGTTGTAGAAGAAATGAAGAAGAATGGTTTTAACCTTGGCGGTGAACAATCAGGACACATCATTTTCTTAGACTACAATACAACAGGTGACGGTTTGTTATCTGGATTACAATTGGCAAATATTATGAAGGTAACCGGCAAGCCTTTATCAGAATTAGCCGGAGAAATGAAAAAGTATCCTCAAAAGCTTGTCAATGTCCGAGTAACTGATAAAAACCACGTTACTGACAATGCAAAGGTCAAGGAAGTAATCGAGCAAGTCGAGGCTGAGATGGCCGGAAACGGTAGAATCCTTGTTCGCCCAAGTGGAACGGAACCTCTTGTACGTGTTATGGCAGAGGCTGCGACAGAGGAACTATGTGAATCCTTTGTTAACAGAATTGTTAACGTAGTGAAAGAGGAAATGGAATTAAAGGAATAATATTTAGGTATGGTGTCTGTTACCGGACCATATGCCTGTCTTTTATGCATAAGGGAACTAAATGGATCCCTTATGCATATTTTATTATGGGAAGTTTTTGAATAATCTTTTAAGGATCATGTTTTTAGTTGACGGACGACTGACTTATCATGTAAGATTAATGTGCTTTGTTTCTAAAAGCGAATCTTTAAAAGGAGGGTAGAGGTAGATAAGGAAATTAAAAGCGCCTGAACTAATCAAAGAGGTTGATTAGTTGACGAGGAGGAGGAGTATCGAATGTTCGGCGGATACCTCCCGGTTGCAAGTGCACAACCGAAAATTTCTTCTTTAAAACACAGAGGCAACTTTGTGCACAAAGAGAAGAAAATGCGCATACTAACTGTAATGTTTAGAAGGGTATAGACAGATACCTTAATCAAAAACAGAGATAAGGGGGCAAGTTCTGCCTCCGAAGCATTCTTGCCCCCTGATTCTAGGGAGGAAAAGAAAAAATGTGTGGAATTGTTGGATATATTGGGAATAACGATTCGAAGGAAATTCTCTTAAAAGGATTAGAAAAGCTTGAGTATAGAGGCTATGATTCTGCAGGTATTGCTGTGAAAAATGAAAATGGCATTCATGTTTTTAAAGAAAAGGGCCGCATTGCGGATCTACGGGAAATTGTAGATCTAGATGTAACAGGAAATATCGGTATTGGTCATACTCGATGGGCTACACATGGTGTTCCAAGTAAAGTAAACTCTCACCCACATCAAAGTGGATCAGGCCGTTTTACACTTGTGCACAATGGTGTAATCGAGAACTATGATCTTTTGAAGCGTGAGTATTTAACAGATGTTTCTTTCAGAAGTGAAACCGACACCGAAGTGGTTGTTCAGTTAATTGAGTTATTTGTCAATGAGGGTCTAGAAGTGATTGATGCTTTCAAAAAGACACTAACACTTTTGCACGGATCCTATGCGATTGCTCTTTTAGATGAACAGAACGATGAAATAATCTACGTTGCTAAAAACAAAAGCCCGCTTTTAGTTGGCCTGGGTGATGGTTTTAATGTTGTTGCCAGTGATGCGATGGCGATGCTTCAAGTGACAAATCAATATCTTGAGTTAGTGGATAAGGAAATTGTTCTTGTTACTAAAAATGGCGTGACCATACAGAATCTTAAAGGCGAAACGATTAACCGTGAACCATATACAGCTGAACTTGATGCTAGTGATATTGAAAAGGGAACGTATCCTCACTATATGTTAAAGGAAATCGATGAACAGCCGCTTGTTATGCGTAAGATTATTCAAACGTACCAGAATGAACAAGGGGAATTGACGATCGATTCTGAAATTATCAATGCAGTTAGTGAATCTGACCGTGTGTACATCATTGCAGCGGGAACTTCTTACCACGCTGGTCTTGTTGGAAAACAATTCATTGAAAGCATTGCAAAAATACCAGTTGAGGTTCATATTGCTAGTGAATTTGTTTACAATATGCCTTTATTAACAAAGAAACCATTGTTTATCTTCATTTCACAAAGTGGAGAAACTGCTGATAGCCGTGCCGTACTTGTAAAAGTAAAAGAGATGGGTTATCGTACATTAACCATTACGAATGTACCAGGCTCGACTCTTTCACGTGAAGCAGATTATACACTTTTACTGCATGCAGGTCCTGAGATTGCTGTTGCCTCTTCAAAAGCTTACACAGCACAGTTGGCTGTTCTAGCTATTTTAGCGGATGTAACTGCCAAGAGCCAAGGTATTCCGGTTGAATTTGACTTGATTCATGAGCTTGGTATCATTGCAAACGCGATGGAAGTCCTTTGTGACTCTAAAGAGATCATTGAACATATCTCAAGGGAGTTTTTATCGGTTACACGTAATGCTTTCTTTATCGGCCGCGGGGTCGACTACTATGTAGGACTTGAAGGCGCCTTGAAGCTTAAGGAGATTTCTTATATCCAGGCAGAAGGGTTTGCCGGCGGTGAGTTAAAGCATGGTACGATTGCCCTTATTGAAGAAGGTACGCCTGTTATTGCTCTAGCTACTCAGGAGAGCGTCAACTTAAGCATTCGCGGAAATGTAAAGGAAGTTGTTGCCCGCGGAGCAAATCCATGTATTATTTCTATGAACGGTTTAAATATGGATGAAGATAGTTTTGTCATTCCAGAAGTACATGAATTATTAACACCACTTATCTCTGTTATACCACTACAATTAATTGCTTATTACGCAGCCTTACACCGTGATTGTGATGTTGACAAACCACGTAATCTTGCTAAGTCCGTAACGGTTGAGTAAAAGGAATTTTAAAAGGTTGGAGATGAATCAAGATTTGATTCGTCTCCAGCCTTTTTTGTTTTTTCTGGAAATGTCAATCATGTCAACAATCGGAATGACAAAATGATATTTAGTATAAATTGATGCTTTTATGAAAGCGTTTTAATATTGAGTTAGAAAGAAAATATTACACGGGGGGAAACCTGATGAGTGAAATCGCTAAAGTAAAGTCAGATGTAGAAGTGAAAAGCCAATCGGTTAAAGAAACATCAGACGTTAAAGTTAAGATACAAAAGTTTGGCAGTTATTTAAGCGGCATGGTCATGCCGAATATTGGTGCATTTATTGCATGGGGATTAATAACAGCCTTATTTATACCAACCGGATGGATTCCTAATAAAGATCTCGCTACCTTAGTCGGTCCAATGATTACCTTCTTATTGCCATTATTAATAGGTTTTACCGGTGGCCGAATGGTGTATGACATTCGCGGTGGAGTGGTTGGTGCAACAGCAACCATGGGGGTTATTGTCGGAACTGACATTCCAATGTTCTTGGGCGCAATGATTATGGGACCTTTTGGCGGATTTGTCATTAAGAAGTTTGACAAATTGATTGAGGGAAAAGTAAAGTCTGGATTTGAAATGTTAGTCAATAATTTTTCTGCAGGTATTCTTGGAGGCGCTTTAACATTATTAGCTTATAAAGGTGTTGGCCCAGTCGTTGAAGCACTAAGCAAAGGCTTAGCGTCAGGCGTACAGTTTATCGTAGATCATAATATGCTTCCACTTGCTAACGTCTTTATTGAACCTGCAAAAGTATTATTTTTAAATAATGCCATTAACCATGGTATTTTAAGTCCATTGGGCATAGAGCAGGCAACAAAAGCAGGAAAATCCATTTTATTCTTACTAGAAACAAACCCTGGTCCTGGTTTAGGGATCTTACTTGCATTCTGGTTATTTGGTAAGGGAACAGCAAAACAAACGGCACCAGGTGCTGTCATTATTCACTTCTTAGGTGGTATTCACGAAATTTACTTCCCATACATCCTAATGAAGCCTATGTTAATTTTTGCAGCGATGGCTGGCGGGGTCAGCGGTGTATTCACATTTAACATTCTTCATGCTGGACTTGTTGCAGCTCCATCACCAGGAAGCATCTTTGCTTTACTAGCGATGACACCAAAGGGTGGATATTTTGCTACTCTAGCAGGTGTAATTGTCGCAACAGCGGTCTCTTTTGCAGTAGCTTCATTGATACTAAGAACAAGTAAGGTTGCAGCCGAGGAGGATTTATCATCGGCAGCTGCGAAAATGGAAGCCATGAAAGGTAAGAAAAGTTCCGTCACTTCTGCCTTAACAACACATGATGAAATTAAAACTGAAAATGTAAATAAAATTGTTTTCGCTTGTGATGCAGGAATGGGTTCTAGTGCTATGGGTGCCTCAATATTAAGAAATAAAGTTCAAAAAGCAGATTTAGGTATCACTGTAACTAACTCGGCTATTAATAATTTACCGGCAGATGCTGATGTGGTTATTACTCATAAGGATTTAACAGATCGTGCAAAGGCAAAATTACCTAATGCAAAGCATATCTCAGTTGAAAACTTTTTAAACAGTCCAAAGTATGATGAGTTAGTAAATAGCTTGAAAAAATAAGTAATAAGGGGCCTTCACATATAGTGATAGGCCCTTTTAGTTTATTCATGTCAACAATGAGATAGACTAAATTTTAATTAGCTTTTCTTATGTATAAAAAACTGGAAACTTGGAAGCGTTATGTTAAATGATATAATTGGAATGGAAGTTTTTAAGATTATTACTATTTGAAAGTAATAAAATTCTCGATAGAAAAGAAGAGAAAAATGAAATCGTTTAAAAAAATGGTTATTAACTTACATTTAAGATCAAAATTGATTATCGCATTTACTGCTATTATAATGGCTTCTTTTCTAGCTATTGGCGGCGGATTGTCTTGGTTATTCATCCATTCTAACAGGGATATGCTATTGGATGCAGCCGTAAAAAATAATCAACAAATAACCAAAAATATCGATACCGCGCTTCAGCCATTGCTTTCTTTATCGATGTATCCTGTATTAGACCCACAAATCTATCAAATCATGGAGAAAGATTATTCCGGATTGGCGTATCCTCTTTATGAAAGACAAAATGATTTTGATATAGTGAACAGTAAAATTCGGAACAATTTTTTCCTTTATAGTACTCTGATTGATTCCGTACTGATCTATCAGAGTAAAAATCATATGGTTGTAGGACGCAGCAACTTAGAATATATGAATCATTCTTATTTTGAAAACAATTTTTCTAATGAGACCTATATAAAAGAAATCCTTCAAAAAAATGGATTATATGTAGCTGTTGGGATTCATCCAGATAGGCTCTTTTCCCCAAAAAGCGACCCTGTTGTTTCCATTGGCCGTGCCATTATTAATCCATATTCAAAGGAACAATTAGGATTAATATTAATGAATATCGATGTTAATCAATTAAAGGAATTATGGAGTGATATCCAATTTACGGAGAATACAAAATTTTATCTAGTTGATGATCAAAAAAAAATAATTTATAGCCAAAAGTATGAGGAATTAGGAAAAAATGCAGAATCTGTTATAGGAAAGGATTTTACGTATATTACTGGCCAAAAGAAGGAAACAAAAGAAAATCAGGAATCCTATTTAATTTCAGCTTCTTCCAAAATATCAAATTGGCAGGCTGTCACCATTATTCCTAAACACGAATTGTTTCAAAATCTTTCCTTCGTAATTAAAATCATTATTATTATGATGCTGGCATTTTTACTATTATCAATTTTTTTGTCTTATTATATTGCTACAACGATAACAAAACCACTATCTATTCTTGAGGAAAAAATGAAACAAGTTTCTCAAGGAAACCTGGATGTTACGATTGGTATCCATGAGGGGGAAATAGGTAAAATAGGCAAAACAATTGACCGGATGTTAACAGAACTTAGAGAGCTGATTCAAAGAATATATAAAGAAGAGGAAGAAAAAAGGAAATTAGAGATCCTCGCACTTCAATCCCAAATCAGACCGCATTTCATGTATAATACGATAAATGTCATCAAGTGGATGGCAAAAATTCAAGGGGCAAGCGGCATTGAAGAAGCTTTAAGTGCTTTCTCGGCAGTTATCCGTTTTACCGCCAAAACAGAGAACGAGCTTGTTACCATTAATGAAGAAGTGGAATTTACTATGAATTATACAAAAATATTGGATTTTCGATATTTTAATAAATTTGAGGTTTCCTTTGAAGTTGACCCTCAAGTGAGAGAATACAAGACTTTAAAGTTTCTGCTTCAGCCATTAGTGGAGAATAGCATTTTTCATGCATTTGATAACATTGAACATAAAGGAAAGGTCCTTATTCGAATCTATGAAGAATCAGATCATCTAGTCATGCTGGTTTCTGATAATGGAAGAGGTATATCAGAAACTGAGAAAGAGAAGGCAGAGGGTGTAGATAAGTTAAATTCGATTGGAATTAAAAATATTAGAAAAAGAATTCAATTACACTTTGGTGAGAGATATGGATTATCAATTACCGCCCAAGAATCAAGCGGTACGATTGCAAAAATCGAAGTTCCAATTATAAAGTGAAGAAAAAGGTGATTTAATGAAAGTTCTTATCGTTGATGATGAACCATTAGTCCGGATTGGAATTAAGTCCTCCATTAATTGGAGCGAGTACGGAATGGAGCTTGCCGGTGAGGCTGCGGATGGCGAAGAGGCCCTTACTCTAATGGCAGAGACAAATCCTGATATCGTGTTTCTAGATATAAAAATGCCAAAAAAGGATGGAATCCAGGTTCTAAAAGAAATGAAGGATCGAAAGCTTCCATCAAAGGTTATTATTTTAAGCAGCTTTGACGATTTGCAGACAGTTAAACAAGCGATGAAATTAGGAGCTGAAGATTATTTTCATAAACCGAGTATGAATGAGCAGGAAATTGTCCAGGTCCTGCTAAAAATAAAACAGGAAATCGAGTTTGAACAAGATGAAAAGGAAATTAAAGGGACGGATGGAGCTGTAACCAAAGAAACCATCCTTCGTCAATTGCTACTGGGGAACACAGAGGAGCTTAAGCAGACCAACTTAAAAGAAAATAATCTTTATACTGTAATATTTAAGGTTAAAAATTATCAAAAAGTTGTCCAAAGGTATCCAGATGATCATCCTGGATTTTTACAAAAAACAGTCTTAAACCTCCTGAATGAATTATTTTCTAAAGAAAAGGAAGCTGAATTTTTGCAAATAGAGAACAATCTTTTTTGTGTTTTCTTCAGTTTTAGTGTTATTAGAAGTAATCAACTGTCGTTTACTTCTGTTTTTGAAAAGGTGCAGTTCATCCAGCATTCCTTAACCCGATTTTTAAATATTGAGACCACCTATGGAATTAGCGAAAAAATCAACCGGCCCGCCGGCATTCCAAAGGCATTTAATCAGGCTGGAAAGGCATTGAACCAATCCTTTTATCAACCAGAAGATTCTATCTTTTTCTATCAAGAATCAGACACAGACAATGTTTTAGAACAGGTAGATACCTTTATTATCAAATTGAAGAAAGAACTGCTGGAAGAGAACTATGAAAATTTTACTGAAATTCTAACAAACTTAGAAAAGTATTTATTATCAAAAAAAACGTTAGGAGAAAGTGAAGTTAGAAAAATTTATGAAGGCCTATTATTTATCATTGAGGAGACAGAGGATTATTTAGGAAGCAGTGGTCGATTAGAAGAGATTGAAACATTTGAAGAACTTTCAAGTTATTATCATGAGCTTATTCAACAAAAGTTTTCCGTTCGTTCCAAACTAAAAACTCAAGGATACAGTCCAATTATTAAAAACATTTTACTGTATCTTGATAAGAATTATCAGCAGCCAATTTCCTTAAATAGTTTAAGCGAGGAACTTAATGTTAGTCCCAATTATATAAGCCGGCTTTTTAAAAAAGAAGTCCAAAAAGGTCTTTTTGATTATTTAAATGAACTTCGAATCGAAAGGGCTAAGAAACTTTTAAAAGATTACAAATATAAAATCTATGAAATTGCTGAATTAGTTGGGTTCAAAAGCCAAGTTCATTTTGCCATTGTTTTTAATAAATATGTCGGTGTTTCTCCAAAAGATTATCGAAAAGAGTAGTGAGTGAGATTTTATTAAAGAAAAGTCAAAAATATTAAATAATCTATAACATGTATATACAAGTTAATGAAAAAGTGTTTTATTATTAAATTAATCATTATATGATTAATTTTTTTTTGCCTTCGTAAACGTTATCATTACGTTACAAGTTAAATAAAACGCATTCATTAAGGAGGAGAGAAAATGAAAAGGATTACAGGCCTGTTAGTTATGGTCCTTACCTTAATTATAGCTTTAGTCGGCTGTGGTACAAGCAATAACACAAATGGAAGCGGTAACTCTAATGAAAAAATAACCATTACATTTGGTTTTTGGGGAGCTGCAGAGGATTTAAAAATTTATCAAGGCGCTGCTAAGGAAATTTCAAATGAATACCCGAATATTACACTAAAGGTTAAACAATATCCAAGCAGTGAGCAATTTTGGAATAACCTTCCAGGGGAAATTGCAGCTGGAGTTGCCCCTGATTTTATTAAAATCTCGAATGAAGGTGCCTATGAGTATGTAAACAAAGGGTTATTCACCTCAATAGATGACGATATGATCACATCAGCAAAGATTGATATGAATCGTTACAACTCAAATGGAGTGAATATTTGGAAGTTCAATGACAAGCAGTATGGTCTACCTTTTAATCAAATGCCAGCCATGTTCTTTATCAATACGGATATGTGGAATAAGGCTGGATTAGGTGACTATCCAAAGACTTGGGGCGAAGTGGAAGCGGCAGCAAAGAAATTAACTACCAAAGATGTTTATGGAATCGGTCTGAATATTCAACCTTTCCACATTACCAACGTGATTAAAAGTTATGGCGGTGACTGGGGAAATGGAAAAACAATCAACTCTGAAGAGAACATCAAGGGATTACAAGAAATTCTTGACTTGTATAAAGAAGGTTTAGCAGTAACACCTAAAACTCTTGGTTATGGCTGGGATGGAGAAGTTTTCGCAAACGGCAAAGCAGCAATGACAACAGGCGGTAACTGGTATAAAGGATACTTAAAGGATGCCAATCCAGACCTTAAATATGCGGTTGTACCGGTTCCAAAAGGAGCGGCAGAGGCTAGTACAATGATTTCTGATGCCTATGTACTGTTAAAAGACACCAAACATAAAAAAGAAGCCTTACAGGCTGCCTATTACCTAACGAATGAAAGTGTCCAAAAAGCATTTATGAAGCTGGGTGTTAATCCATCCATTCAAAGTCTTTCCGATCAGTATTATAAAGAGAACCCTGAATTTAAAGCAATCGAGCAGTCTCAAGCCTCGGCAACAGATTTTGCCTATCCGAAAGAAACAAAGAAATTCACCGACGAATTGGTAAAACAGCTAGAGGATACGATCTTAGGCGGAAAGAAGAAATCTGCTAAGGAAATCCTTGATGATATTCAAAAGCAATTTTAATGGAATGGTTCCCGAGTCTCCTATGATTCGGGAATACTTTTTATCACCTCAACACCTTACATGATTAGAGGAGGATTAAAATGATAGATCGACAGAATACGGCTGAAATGAAGCTGAATATCCACACGAAACATAAACAAACAATCAAAACGTCATGGCTGCGTACAGCAGCTGATTCTGATCAATTTATCGGATGGGTATTTACGATGCCGTTTTTAATTCTATGGGGATGGTGGTTCTTTTACCCCTTTTTAGAATCATTTATTAGAAGTTTTCAAGATGTGAATTTTACAGCATTAGACCAGGCAAAATTCATAGGTCTTGGCAATTATACGAAAATTTTGCATGACCCAGAATTCTACAAAGCGGTGTGGAATTCATTAAAAATTGTCATAATTGCTGTTCCTGTTCAAACGATACTTGGACTTATAATGGCCATGCTGGTCAATCAAAAGATCAAAGCAAAGGGACTTTTCAGGACTATCTTTTTTATTCCTTACATTACATCGCAAATCGCTGTCACAACTGTATTTATGATGCTATTTAAACAAGGTACATTTGTGACTAAATTTTTTGGTCTGTTCGGGTTTGGTAATACAACCTGGTTTGCAGATCCTCATTATGCACTGTTATTTGTATGTATTCTGTTTATTTTTCAGCAGGCAGGTTTTAGTATGATTGTTTATCTATCGGCACTTCAAGAAATCTCGCGTGAATTATATGAAGCCAGTGAAATAGACGGGGCATCTAAATGGAATCAATTCCGTTATATTACTGTTCCATCTTTAAAACCAATTACATTTTTTGTTGTATCTGTTTCGACTATCTTAGGATTTCAGATTTATGATCAAATTGCAGCTATTTCAAGATACGGGGCGCTTGGTTCTCCTGCAGGTGCAACGAGCACGGTGGTAACTTATTTTTACCAGCACGGAATCCGCTATATGAATATTGGGTACGGGTCTGCAGCGGTAATTTTATTCTTCTTTATCATTATGTTTGTTACATTCTTGCAGAAGAAATTCCTGGATGAGAAGGAGTGATCGCAATGGCAACAAGGAAGAGACTTTTTAACTTAGGGATTCATACTATCATTATCATACTAGGAATCTTTTTCATGCTTCCATTCATTTATACCATTTACACCTCATTTCTAAAGATGGGAAACGTAAATAGTATTGTTGGAATTGGCCAAATGACATTGGAAAATTATAAAACTTATTTTACAAATGAAGCCTATAGTGTACCAAAGTGGCTGTGGAATACGATCATCATGACTGGGATTGTGATTATTGGTAACCTGATAGTTAATCCGATGGCTGGTTTTGCACTGGCTAAATTGAATTTTAAAGGAAAAAAAATCATTGAATGGATTGTTATCGCCACCATGATGATTCCCTATCACATGATCTTGATTCCTGTGTATGTGAACATGGCTAAAATAGGCTGGTTAAATACGATGCTAGCTTTAACCGTTCCCTTTTTATATCAAAGTTTGTATATTTTTATGCTAAGACAATTTTTCAAGAGTATTCCAAATGAACTAATTGAGGCAGCAAGAATTGATGGACTAACGAAAATGGAAGCGTTCTGGAAAATCGTCTATCCATTAGCCAAGTCACCGCTGATTACCATGTCCATCCTTTCTTTTGCTGGTACCTGGAATAGTTATTTGATTCCAAGTACATTAGCCAATGTTCCGGAAAAATATGTGCTGGTGGTGGGATTAAACAGTGTGAAGGATGCTGTTTTTGAAAACACACCATTAATCATGGCTGGTGTGGTATTGACAACCCTGCCAATCTTAATCTTTTTCTTTATCTTCCAAAAACAATATATTGAAGGAATCTCTAATTCTGGCATTAAAGGATAATTTTCTTGAAAAGGGTGGAAATGCATGGACTATCAAGTAATTAAAGAGGGCGATTTGTTTATTCTAACCGACCAAAATGGCGATATCACAGCGAATGATGAGAATGGCCATGGCTTATATACAAAGGACACTCGTTTTTTAAATCGAATGGAAATCTTCATCGATGGTGAAAAGCCATCTAGGCTCTCCTCGACAGCTAGTAAAAGCTATGTTGCTTCTTTTAGATTGATTAAAGAAGAGAAGGATAAGGGAGCCATTGAAATCCTCCGCGATCGAATCATTTATGATGGGGTTCTCTATGAGAAAATTTCCTTTACAAACTTTTTTCCTTCTAGGGCCAGTTTTGACTTCTCAGCCGCTTTTGATTCAGACTTCCAAGACATGTTTATTGTCCGTAAATATCGTACGGGTGAGGTAGGAGCCATTGTTGGCAGAAAAGCCGGTGAAAACTTTGTCTCCATTCAATATCAAGGGGCGGATCATGTTATACGAGAAACCGCGATTATCTGGGATTCGAAAGAAGCAAAAATAGATAGTAAAGGTAACATCCAATTATCCATTGCGTTGGAACCGCAGGAAATGAAGAGTGTTTATTTTTATATTGTTCCTAGTATAGATGGGCAAAAAGGAACAGTTTTATCTTTTGATCAAGCCTATCGACAATTGGAAAATTCCTATGAAAAATGGTATCAGGAAACAACGAAGGCAGTAACGGATTCTCCTGTATTTAATGAATTGTACCAGCGCGGCAGTCAGGATTTGCGGATGTTAATGGTGGATGTTGGTTATGGAGAAACTCCTGTGGCAGGGCTTCCATGGTTTGCCGTGCCATTTGGAAGGGACAGCTTGATTACCTCCTTATTTATGCTGCCATTAAATCCTGGAAAGGTTAAGGGAACATTGAGGACATTGGCAGCCTATCAGGGGTTAAAGGCAGATACTTGGCGTGATGAGCAGCCAGGGAAGATTATGCATGAAATTAGATTTGGTGAACTTGTCACTACGAATCAGTCACCATTCTCTCCTTATTATGGGACAGTCGATTCTACTCCATTGTTTTTAGTGTTAATGGCAGAATATTACCGTTGGACCGGGGATCTATCACTAGTGGAGGAACTGAGGCCGAATATATTGAAGGCACTGGCATGGATTGATGACGCAATCAAGCAGCGGGGTTCTGACTTTTTAACTTATCATCAAGAGGCTGAGAAGGGATTCCCTAACCAAGGATGGAAGGATTCCAGTAACTCTGTTGTACATGAATCAGGAGAATATGGGGTCTCCCCGATTGCCTTGGCAGAGGTTCAGGGCTATGTTTACCAAGCTAAAAAGGGGTTGGCACCAATATTCCATCTATTAGGCGATGAAAAAAAGGCGGCTCAATTAGAAACAGAGGCTGAAACATTAAAGGCAGCTTTTGAAAATTCTTTTTGGATGGAGAATGAGCAATATTATGGGATTGCTTTAGACAGAAGCCAGCAGCTGGTAAAATCCGTTACATCAAACCCTGGTCATCTCTTATTCTCAGAACTTCCAAATGCCGAGCGGCAGAATCAAATTGCGAAAAGACTGCTTGCTGACGATTTGTTCAGTGGGTATGGAATTCGGACCATGAGTACAAATGCTGCTGGGTATTATCCTATGAGTTACCATAATGGAAGTGTATGGCCTCATGACAATGCCATGATTCTGCTCGGTTTAAGCCGATTAGGCTATAAAGAGGAATCCGGCACCATCATTTCAAGTTTATTAGAAGCCTCAAAGTCTTTTGAATATCAACGGTTACCGGAGTTATTTTGCGGCTATGGTTCCAATATTGGCTATGCCGTGCCATATCCATCAACTTGTTCACCACAGGCATGGGCAGCGGGGACAGTGTGTGTCTTATTACAAGCTATGCTTGGGATTACCCCGGATGCCTTGAAAAAGAAAATTACGATTAATCCTGTCCTGCCGAAAGAGATAAATGAACTCACTGCTGAGGGTCTTCGCATTGGTTCTGGCGCTATATCAGTAAAAATTGTACGCAGAAATGAAAACGATCTTAACGTTGACATTATTGAAAATACAACTGGCTATGCCGTGATTTGTTTAGCAGGGAACCCAGCAGTTCTTAGGTAAAATAATCAATTTAAGAAAAGGAATGAACGGCATGAAACAAACTTGGTGGAAGGAAGCTGTGGTTTATCAGGTCTATTGGAGAAGTTTTTTAGATACAAATGGCGATGGATTTGGCGACCTTGAAGGGGTTATTCAAAAGCTGGATTACATTCAAAATCTTGGCGTCGATGTGATCTGGTTGAATCCATGTTATGAATCACCGGATTTTGATAACGGATACGATATATCGGATTATCGGTCGATTATGTCAAAAGCCGGAACAATGGAAACCTTTGAGAGACTTCTTGAAGAAGTACATAGCAAAGGAATGAAACTAATCATGGATTTAGTGGTAAACCATACATCCGAACAGCATCCCTGGTTTATCGAATCTCGCTCGTCTAAGGATAATCCAAAAAGGGATTATTATATTTGGAGCGATCAGCCAAATAATTGGCGTTCGTATTTTACGCCGTCCACTTGGGAACTTGACGAAAGCACCGGAGAATACTATTTTCATTCGTTTGCTGTTCAGCAGCCGGATTTGAATTGGAAAAACCCAGAGGTTCGTCAGGAAGTATATTCTCTTATGAAGTTCTGGCTGGACAAGGGAATTGATGGATTCCGTATGGATGTGATTAATCTCTTAGCAAAACAAGAGGGATTCCCTGATGCAGAAAACTCGGAGGATATCTCTTATCTTGGCAATAACCCGGGAATTCATGAATACCTTCATGAAATGCACGAAGAGGTATTGAAACATTATGATATTTTTACAGTTGGAGAAATTCCGTTTGTTACACCAGAAGACGGTCTTTTGTATGTAGGTGAAGATCGCCAGGAACTTCATACATTATTTCATTTTGAAGTCTGCGATTATATGGCACATTGGGATATGAAGCGATTCAAGGAAATTCAAAGACGCTGGTATCATGGATTGTGGGGGAAGGGATGGAACTCACAATTTTTAAACAACCATGATCATACTCGATTAGTCACTCGATTTGGAAATGATACGACTTATCGGGTAGAGTCAGCAAAGTGCTTTGCCACTCTTCTTCATATGCTTCCTGGGATGCCGTACATTTACCAGGGGGAAGAAATCGGCATGACGGGTGTAAGGTATCCCTCCATTGAAGACTACAATGATATAGCAATGAAGAACAGGTATAAAGAAGAAGTGGAGAAGGGGCGGAACTCGCAAGAAGTGTTTGAAAGTTTACTGCATCTTTCCCGTGATAATTCTCGTACCCCAGTACAATGGGATGACACAGAAAATGGCGGTTTTACAAGTGGAGCCCCATGGATGAAGGTAAATCCTAACTATAAGGAAATAAATGTTGCCCAAGCACTTAAAGATCCAGACTCTGTTTATTACTATTACAAACAATTAATCCAATTGAGAAAACAAAACGAAGTCATGGTATATGGAAACTTTGAAGAACTATTTGAAGACCATCAGCAAATATATTCATTTACCCGTGGATTGAAAAGTGAGAAATGGCTAGTGGTACTCAACATATCTGAACAGCAGGTTCAAGTTCATTTGCCGGAAAATTTAACTTCCTTTGATAGGGAACTTATGATCTCAAATTATAACAATCAAGTAGATGGAAAAAGCAAATTTTTGATGAAACCATATGAGGCTCGAGTGTACCGTCTTATATAAGGAAATTTCAAGAATAGAAGAGGTTGTCTCTTTATGGGTATCCCCTGTAAGAGACAGCCTCTTTTTATATTTACAGCTCATCCCTACAATTAGAATTGGTGTATATTTCATATTCTTTGAGAAACAATAGGTTTGTCACAGATGGTGTGACAAAATTCACTTTCCTCTTTATTGTATACAGAGGATTAGTCCTTTACTATAAAAAGGTACTACAACAATGAAGGGATGAGAGCAAATGGCTCAATCGAATATAAAAGTAGCTGTACAGAAATTCGGTAACTTTCTGAGTTCAATGGTTATGCCGAATATATCAGCCTTTATTGCATGGGGTTTAATTACGGCCTTATTTATTCCAACAGGTTTCTTTCCGAATGAAAGCCTTGCCAAAATGGTCGGCCCAATGGTTAGTTACTTGCTTCCTCTATTAATTGGTTATACAGGCGGTAAGCTTGTCCATGATCAGCGTGGAGGAGTAGTTGGTGCAATTGCAACCATGGGGGTCATTGTAGGTGCACCAGATGTTCCAATGTTTTTAGGTGCCATGATTATGGGACCATTCGGTGGCTGGGTGATCAAGAAATTTGACCAATCAGTTGAAGGGAAAATTAAAGCCGGCTTTGAAATGCTGGTTAATAACTTCTCAGCAGGTATTTTAGGTGGATTGCTGGCCATTCTATCTTTCTTGGCCATTGGCCCAGCAGTAAATGTATTTACAGGATGGCTAGTTGCAGGGGTTGACTGGCTTGTAAGTACAGGATTATTACCGTTAACAAGTATTATTATTGAACCTGCAAAAATTTTATTCTTAAATAATGCCATTAATCATGGTGTTCTTTCACCAATCGGTGTGGAGCAAGCTAAATCTGCAGGGAAATCATTATTGTTCCTATTAGAAGCTAATCCAGGACCAGGTATTGGTGTACTGCTTGCCTACTGTATTTTTGGAAAAGGTACAGCGAAAAGAACGGCGCCAGGTGCGGCGATTATTCAATTCTTTGGTGGAATTCATGAAATATACTTCCCATACATTTTAATGCGTCCAATGTTGTTCCTAGCAGTTATTCTAGGTGGGATGAGCGGCGTATTTACGTTAGTTCTTTTAGGCGGGGGATTACTTGCTCCTGCATCTCCAGGCAGTATCCTTGCTATTATGGCAGTTACCCCGCATCATGCAGGAACTTATATTGCTAACCTAGCAGGTGTACTTGTAGCAGGAATTGTATCGTTTGTTATTTCCTCTTTTATTTTGAAAACAGGGAAAGAGCAAGAGGAGGATATCGAAGAAGCTGCAAGAAAAATGCAGGAAATGAAAGGGAAGAAAAGCTCAGTCTCTAATGTATTTTCAGCTGATACCGGCACCATGCCTGAAAAAGTAAACAAAATCGTTTTCGCTTGTGATGCAGGAATGGGCTCTAGTGCAATGGGTGCTTCCTTGCTGCGTAAAAAAGTAAAAGAAGCAGGCTTAAATATTTCGGTTACGAATACGGCGATTAGTAATTTGCCAGCGGATGCTCAAATTGTTATTACACAGGAAGAGTTAACACCAAGGGCGCAAAATAAATTACCAAATGCTTATCATATCTCCGTTGATAATTTCTTATCCAGTCCGGAATACGATAAATTGATGAACCAGCTTAAAAATCCGGAAACGGCGGAACTTCAAGAAATTGTAGATGACGCTGAAGCTAATGTTCCTGAAGCTGATAATCAAGCTGATGACGCATTACTTCTTGAGAAAAATATTTTCTTAAATCAGTCTTTCGCAACAAAGGAAGAGGCCATTCGTTTTGCAGGAAGAGCATTGGTCAATGCCGGATATGTTAAGGAAAGTTATATTGATGCCATGATTGAAAGAGATGAAATGACGTCGACTTACATGGGTAACGATGTAGCGATCCCGCATGGAACGGAAGATGCGAAAAAGGATGTCTTAAATTCTGGATTTACCGTTTTACAGGTACCTAACGGTGTGGATTTCGATGGCCAGAAGGTTCGTTTAATATTTGGTATCGCAGGCAAAGATGGTACACATCTAGAAATCTTATCTGGTATTGCTGTTACATGCTCAGATATGGCTAATATTGAAAAATTAGTTGAAGCAAAATCAGCAAGGGAAATTATTGACATCTTAAATGATAAAAAATAAATAAAATGAGATCATGAATACAAAAATCGGCATAGCCGCTTTTTGTATTCACTTTTTTATTATCATTTGCAAAATGAATTGTCAGTACTTGCCAAACGGTTAGTCTCTTTTATGTTACTTTTCAGAAACGAGTTGGTAGCATGTATATAACGACAAGGGAAAAGGCAATTATTGAGTTACTCGTTAAAACCTCTGGAAAACATACGGTTTCGTCCCTTGCGAATCACCTAAATGTAAGTGTTCGTACGGTTCACCGTGATTTAACCGGGGTAGAAAAAATTCTTAAGTCGTTTGATCTCCACTTAGTTCGACAAATGGAATCGGGACTAAGGATTGAAGGAAAAAACGAAAATATATTTCGTTTAGTTCAGAATGTAACGAGTATTGTTCCAATCGATCAAACTCCAGAAGAAAAGAAATTACTGCTGCTGATCGCCTTGATGCAGGAGGAAGCCTTTAAAATTCAATCATTAGCCATGGAACTCGGTGTAAGTAACACAACATTAACCACCTATTTAGGGGAATTGACGGAGTGGTTAAGTCATTTTAATGTGACCATTAGTAGAAAAAGGGGAGTTGGCGTTGATCTTATTGGATCGGAGGCAGCTAAACGAAAAGCATTAGCCAGCTATTTTTTGTTGTTTTTTAATGAAGAGTTAATTGAGAGTTTATTTTTGTTAGAAAATAATAAATACGCGCAGGAATCGATTTTGCATTATTTTTTTCCAGAGTACATTGTTGTGATAGACCGACTAGTGAATACTATCTTTGATAGTACCCAGCAGCGTCTTGCTGACAATGATTATATCGGACTTATTGTACATATAGGTATAACCATGCAACGGACAGAATCCTCTTACTTTTTAGAAGAAGAGGAAGGGTCTAATCATAGCCTGACAAATGAATATAACTTGATCAAAAACATATGTGCAGAACTTGAAAAGACCTTTTCGATAACATTTACGGAACAAGATATTATTTATTTGGCTGTCATTTTAAAGGGGTCAAAGCTTCAAGCAGTGGATGTAGTGCCTTATGATAGCCTTGTCTTAAGTAAAATAGTAAAAACTCTTATACAGGAAGTTTCATTACAGCTTCATGTTGATTTAACGAATGATTTTTCCCTTTATCAGGGTTTATTGGCTCACATGGAACCCTCTCTATATCGGATTAAACAGCAAATGGGCTTGTTTAATCCTCTAAAAGAGGAAATAAAACAGAAGTATCCCTTTCTGTTTTTAGCTGTAAAAAATAGCGTAGAGAAGCAGTTTGCTGAAATTGATTCTATCCCAGATGATGAGATTGCATTTATTGTTCTTCATTTTGGGTCTGCATTAGTTATGAGGGAAGAAAAGCTATCGATTCATGCATTAGTTGTTTGTCCAACTGGGATTGGGACATCCAAGATGCTAGCAAGCAGGATCAAAAAAGAGATCCTAGGAATTGATCATATAGAAATTAAATCCATTAAGGAAATTCAAGATCAAACAAATGTAAAAAATTATGATTTAATTATCTCTACTGTTAAGCTCCCATTTTTAGATGTGGATTATTTATTGGTTTCTCCTCTTTTAACTGAGCAAAACATAACTGCGATAAAAAATTATTTAAGAAATAACCTAACATCACTGACGGAAAAGAGGGAATATATTCCTTTGTCAGGTACGAATGTATCTTCATCTGAGGCTGCACAGAGTGGAAGCATTTATGACGTAATACAACAGCTTAAGATCGTACAAGAAAGCATTGAGGACATCTTATTAAATTTTAAAGTTTATAAAATGGACCGTGTTAAGGATCATGAGAATGTGTTGGCGGAAATGGTGATTACAGCCCAGAGTGAAAAACTGTTGGACTCTGCGAGAGATGTCCTAACCTCCTTAAGCGAGAGGGAAAGTAAAGGGGGACTGGGCATCCCGGGAACAGGCATGGGCCTTTTTCATTGCAGAGATAAAAATGTCCATAAGCTCATTTTCCAAATCTCTCATTTACATGAGCCTATCATGGTAAAAGGTATGGACGGTAATGATATGTTGATCAAGAACATATTGTTGTTGCTTGCTCCTGAAGAATTAAGTATGAGGGAGCAGGAAATAGTAAGCTTGATTAGTACTAGCTTAATTGAGAACAGTGAAGCAATGATGATTTTTTCTTCATCGAATGAGGAAGTTATTCGAAGAAAATTAGAAAATATTTTTTTACATTATCTCCAAACTAAAATAATAAAGGAATGATTAGGATGAAACTAGCAGTTCATTTTGGAGCAGGAAACATTGGAAGAGGATTTATCGGGGCACTTTTTTCTCAGTCAGGGTATCATGTTACTTTTGTGGATATTGCAGATCAAATCATCAATCAGTTAAATGAGGAAAAACAATACCAAGTAAAGCTAGCTACAGTTGAACAAGAAACCATGACGATCCAAAATGTTTCCGGATTAAATAATATAAAACAAGAAAATGAAGTAGTGGAAGCCATTAAACAAGCGGTCTATTTAACTACAGCCATAGGGCCGAATATCCTTCCGCATATTGCACCGCTAATTGCTAAAGGATTAGCTGAAAGAGTAAAGAATAACGAAGAAAAACTTTATGTCATCGCATGTGAAAATCAAATTTCAGCTACGGATTTATTAAGAGGATATATCTTTGAACATTTAGATGACGAAACGAAGGGAAAATTAGAAGGTAAAGTGCATTTCTTTAATTCGGCTGTTGACCGAATTGTGCCTCTTCAAAACAATCAAGGCTCACTTGATGTCTTAGTAGAGCCATATTATGAATGGGTAGTTGAAACAAGTGAAAACATTCCTCCGGTTGAAGGGATGACAATGGTCGCAGACCTTGCGCCTTTTATTGAACGTAAGTTATTTACGGTAAACACAGGCCATGCAGTCATTGCGTATTTGGGCTATCTAGAGAATAAGTCCACCATCGACCAAACGTTGGCAGACGAAGCAATCTTAAAACAAGTTCAGGCTACTCTTGGTGAAACAGGTGCCTATTTAATCCATCAATATGGCTTAAATCCTGAGGATCATAGCCAATACATTGATAAGATTATTCACCGTTTTGAAAATGCTTATTTAAATGATGATGTGACAAGGGTAGGACGTTCCCCAATTCGTAAGCTTGGTCCTAATGATCGTCTCGTTCGTCCAGCTGTCGAAGCACAAAAGGCAGGACTTTCATACACAAATCTTGCTAGGGCTATTGCTTCAGCTTTACTCTTTGATAACCAAGAAGACCCAGAAGCTGTCAAACTGCAAGGAATGATTAAGGAAAACGGACTTTCTGCTGTCTTAAAAGAAGTTAGCGGGTTAGATGAAAATAGTGAAATCACTAAAGAAGTAATCAATCATTATGAAAAGTTAAAAAGATAAGAAAAAAGGGTCAGTCCTTCATTACGTGAGGGCTGACCCTTTTTACTGGCAGACTTATTTACTTTCGATAACCGATTTATCTTTTTCTAATAACACAATTAAACCAGGTAATAACACACCCCTGATTAGGAAGGTATCAAGCAATATCCCTACTGCAACAATAAATCCAAACACAAACAATAATTGAATTGGCTGGGTCATCAAGACCGCAAATGTTGCCGCAAGGATGACTCCTGCAGAAGAGATGACCCCACCGGTGCTGGCAACGGCAATTTCCACCGCTTTCTTAACCGAATGTGTTTTTTGTTCTTCCTGGAACCTTGAGATTAACATGATATTATAGTCAATTCCGAGAGCCACGAGGAAGACAAACGCATAAAGAGGTACACGGTCACTGATGGTACTTATATCAAAGAATAGACTACTTAAAAACATCCCCAGTCCTAGTGCAGCAAGGAATGAGATTAGAATGGTCCCCATCATATAGATAGGCATCTTAAATGATTTTGTTAAGATAATTAACATGGCAAAAATCAATATGGTCTCTAGCAGGACAATAACGATGACATCGCGATTATTCGTTGCCCGGTCATCCACTTTTACAGCGGTTTCGCCGGCAAAATAAAGCTTTCCTTTAACTCCGCTGTCAGATGTTATTTTCTTAGTCTTATTAATGATTTTTTCCATCGCATCAATGGTTGAAGTAGCATAGGGATTTCCCTTAAATGTTAGGCTGTAATTAATCACTTTTTGGGTTTCAGTCATGCCATTAACTCGGACACTGCTAACAAGCGTCTGCTCTGATAGAACACTTTGTAATTGCTTTTGCTGCTCAGGAGTGACCA
Source organism: Neobacillus cucumis (assembly GCF_002860255.1). GTDB lineage: Bacteria > Bacillota > Bacilli > Bacillales > Cytobacillaceae > Neobacillus > Neobacillus cucumis_A. The sequence goes on along the minus strand of NZ_PGVE01000002.1, from coordinate 4,657 downwards.
TATCTTTTGATTCAAATAGAACCGTTGTTGGAGCAAGGTCCCCTTTTTCAAATTTTTTCTCTAAAATCTCATAACCCTGTCGTGAAGGCATATCTTTAGGGAATGACTTCATGGTGTCAAATTCATACTTGAGATTAAACATATTACTAGCAGAAAGTAAAAGAACGATTCCAATGATAGCAACCGAAAGGCCAGGTTTTTTTGCCACCAGACGGCCTACTTTACTCCAAAGAGAATTTTGGTTTACTGCTGGGTCTCCAACCTTAGGAACTTTAGGCCAGAACGATTTTCGGCCAAAAAGAGTAAATAAGGCTGGGACAAGGGTGATAGATGCTAACATAATGATTAACATGGTTGTAGCGAAGGTTGGTGCAAAATTATGATAATCTCCGGACCTTGCAAAGAATAAGACAAGCATTGCGGCTAAAACTGTTCCGCCAGAAAAGAACACGGGCATGCCTGTTTCTCTCATGGCCTCTTTCATGGCATTATATTTATTTTCATGGGTTTTAAGTTCCTCACGGTAACGCGAAAAAACAAACAAAGAATAGTCAATCACCGCAGCAAAGAGAAGAATGGACATAATCGAAACGGTTTGACTAGTCATCACGAGTCCGGCTTTTCCCATCAATCCTAGTGTTTGTGAAACAACCTCATAGACAAAAGCTGCCGCAAGCAGAGGAATGAGTGCTAATAATGGGGATCGATAAATCACAATTAATAAAACAAGGATTAATCCAACAGTAGAGAAGATGAGGACCAAATCTGCCCGAGAGAATAGGTCAAGTGTATCTGATGCTATTCCGGCAGGTCCAGTAACATATAAGTTTAAATCTGTTGTTTCTTTCGTGATCTTAGTAATTTCCCCAATTGCCTTTTTTATTTCCTTAGTTTCTAAAGAGGAATCAAAGGTTAATGGAATTAAAGCCGTCGTCTTATCATCGGAAAAGAAGCCTGCTGTTGCTTGGGGAGGCAATGATGATAATGAGACCACTTGTTGCACTCCCTTTATCTTTTTACTTAAAACCTGGTCTAAAAGGTTAGTAAGGTCTGCAAGTTGTACTTCTCCGTTTTTAGATTGGAAGACTAAAATAGCTGGAAGACCATCATTATCTTTAAAATACTGATCCACTTTCTTTTGGGCAATGACTGATTGGGCATCATCCGGAAGTGAAGCAACATTAGAAACCTCATAATCTCTTACACTCGGAGCAAAGACCGCTAGGAGCATGGTGACAATAAACCATGCAGCGAGTGTAATCCACATTCCTTTTTTGGTAGTTACTCGATCGGTAATAGCCTGTAGAAGGGTCTTCATTCGTTTTCTCCTTTCATAGTGGTTATTAATCCAAAGTGACAAAACTGTCACTTTTGGGAGGATCAGACACTTGAATCACTCAACATCATTATCAGTTAAAGTGACACAAGTGTCAATTAATTATTTAACATACCATGACAAATCATTTCTTTAATCGAGCTGATCCATTTAGATTGGGGAATCCCAAAGTGGTTTGGAATCAAAATGGTTTGAAAGATAAAGCCAAGTATTAACTGATCTGGCAGTGTTTCTCTTAACTTTCCTTCCTGTCTTCCTAAGGAGATGAAACCTTGTAAATGGTGGTACATATCCAAATGAAGTTTCTCACGCTTTTCGTTATTTTCCTGGACCTTTTTATTATTGATGGGAATTCGGCGGCCTATTTCAATCATATGCGGAATCGTTGAATTCTTGAAAATAATATTTATTAAAAAATCAAACTGTGCATCAAAACCATTTATCGTTTCAATTTCTTTTAATTCAACAAGGAAATGTTCCATCTTATAAAGCATATAATCGGTAATCAACTCTTCTTTATTCTCATAATACTTATAGATGGCTCCTCGTGAGATTTCCAGTTGTTCTGCTAAGGGGCTAATTGAAAACCCTTCATAGCCATGTGTTAAAAGCATCTGTTCAGTTGCTTGAAATAAATCCTCTGTTGAGAATTTCCGTTCTCGTGCCATATTCTCACCTCATTCTTATTATAGTCCATTGAGATAGCATTGGAAATTTAGATAGTAAAGGCTTGTGAACAAACTAAACGTTTGGTTAAATTTTAATTTTAATCAAACGTTTAGTTAATTATTTTAGAGGGTGAAAGTGTATTAAATTGCCTTAGAAAAAAACTAATCAAACGTTTGTTTAAATATAATCGAGGCTTGGGAACAGAAGTTTTCGGCGACTAATCAAACATTTGATTAAATATTGGGTTTATTTACCCCAGTATAAGGAATTATGCAGGGGAACGACAGCAATGTGCCGAATCATGAAGAATAGGTGGTGGAAAAAAATGGACATACGTTACGATTTTAACTTTAACGCAATCTCATTCATACTTGGCACGATCGCTTGGTGCCTAATAGCAATTATTACCTACCGTCTATATAAAAAACAAGCAGACAAACCAACGGTCTTCAAAGTTTTAATCAGTATCTATGCAGGCCTTTTTTCTTTTTCGTTTAATTGGCAAATGGATGAGGGGACACCTATTAAGATTTCGATTTTACCACTTGGGGTTTGGATTTTGTACGGAATCCTAAAAAGAAAAAAAGGTCGTTGGGAAAGATATAGGCCATTCTTGTGGCTAGGCTTTTTCTCGAATTTTATTTTTTTAGCAGCTAGCTTAATAACAATAGGGACAAATCATTTTCTTTATCCAGAAAATGATTTGGCCACCTATATCTCAAATATAGAAACTGCTAAGATTATTAGCACACATCCTTCCGGGCTTAAGAGGTCTCTTGATAAAGATAGTCTGCAGAATCAGATACATAGCATGAAGCCAGATATTAACCAGGGGATTCAATGGAATGAGGAGGAAACACAGGAAGGGGAAAGTCCCCAGAAAAGAAACGAACAGTTCCCTTATCAACTAATGGGGATCACTCCTAAATGGGGGAGTCAGCCGGCCATTATTTATGTGGAAAGAGATGGTAATGGACTGTTGGTTACAACTGCGAAAAAGCAGCTGTATTTTCGTTCTCAAACCTCATTTCTTAAAGGGGGAGAGTAGAGATGAAGCTGAAAGGGCCTTTTATTTCATTGCTAGCTATAGCCGCCGTCCTCTCAACGCTGTTGATCTATTGGTTTTACTTTTCACCACCAAAATCCTTCCCAACTAAAAGCCAACTGATTAAGGAGATAAATCATTCTACTCCAAGGGCTTCCGTAAAAATCATTCAAGATACTGTTCATATTGATAAGGGACACGTTTTTGTCCCATATATATCTAAGGATGGGCAATACGGGGTAAGTTTTTGGGTGTGGGAGCGGCATAAATGGGAAATGGAGTCTCTTTCGACAAACGGCAGTCCGCGTATTTGGAAGATTGATAGGAATAATCCCGCTTCCTATTATATTTTATGGAACCTGCATCCTGATGATGGGGTGAAGGATATGGATTTTTATCTTATAAGAGAACGAGGGTATCAAGGCATTAATGGACGGATGACATATATTCCAAAGATTCAAATGGAAACGAAAATAGCGCTTAAGAAAAAATCCTATGGTATGATGCTGATGCCCGATGAATGGGATGCCGTTATGGGTTCACTAATAAAGGGTGAAAAAGCAAAAGCACCATGGTCCGTTTTTGATTCCCTTACTTCAAATTATCAAGTGTACTTTGGCTGGATTCCATATGATCAAAAAGATAAAGTGACTGTTGTAAAAAATTCAATCACTGGTGAAGGCTATACCAGTGGAGCAAATATAGACGAAAGTAGAATTCTAAGTCCTTCAGAAATCGAAACTCCGTTAGAATAAGGTTGGCCAGCTCCCCCATCCCAATTTAAAAAATGAGTGCTTTTTGAAATGTTTATCTTTCAACTCCCCTTATTAGGCCTTTTTCTGACAGCTTTTAAAAAGGCACTCACAGGTGAAGGTGCTTCTCTAATGAAAGCGAACGGATTGGGGAAATTATATTTAGCTGATGAAGGGAAGAAGATCGTCATTTTAAACCTTCAGAACGAAGCTATTTTTGTTAACGGCAATGATTTGCTAGCCTTTGAACCTAGTATCAAGTGGGAGATTAAATTGATGAAGAAGATTGCTGGGATGATGGCAGGAGGATTGTTCAATATTCGTTGTGAAGGAACGGGCTTGATAGCAATCACGACCCATTATGAGCCACTGACATTAAGAGTTACCCCTGGACAACCGGTGGTGACAGACCCGAATGCAACTGTGGCCTGGTCTGGCAATCTGCAGCCAGAGTTTCAAACAGATATCAGCTTGAAGACCTTTTTTGGCAGAGGCAGCGGCGAGTCGATTCAGATGAAGTTTGAAGGTGACGGATATGTTGTGGTTCAGCCTTATGAAGAGATCCGGCGGGTGGAGAAGGGGTGATTGGAGTGAAAGGGATATGTTTAAGGATAGAGAACAAAAATTTACGTAGGGAAATGAGAAAATTGCCTTCGATAGGGTATTGAAGACAAATCAGCATGGAGAAAGGGAGGAGGTGTCTTCAATAGAAGCTCTTGAGGACAAATCAACATGGAGAAAAAGGGGGAGTGTCTTCAATAGAGGCTCTTGAGGACAAATTAGCATGAAGAAAAAGGGGGAGTGTCTTCAATAGAGGCTCTTGAGGACAAATCCACATGGAGAAAAAGGGGGAGT
>NZ_PGVE01000001.1 GCF_002860255.1 Neobacillus cucumis | reverse complement strand
GGCAGCATGATGCAAAGCTCTGATGATTAATCACGATGTGATTGAAGTCAGTAGCCTCGTTCTTTGAAAACTAGATAATCGTATAGAAGAAACCAAGTAAAAACCGAGTAAAATCGCCATTTTAGTTTTTCTCTCTATTAAATTAGAGTAAAACCTTTTAGGTTAAGTTAGAAAGGGCGCACGGTGAATGCCTTGGCACTAGGAGCCGATGAAGGACGGGACTAACACCGATATGCTTCGGGGAGCTGTAAGTAAGCTTTGATCCGGAGATTTCCGAATGGGGGAACCCACTGCTCGTAATGGAGCAGTATCTTTACCTGAATACATAGGGTACTGATGGCAGACCCGGGGAACTGAAACATCTAAGTACCCGGAGGAAGAGAAAGCAAACGCGATTCCCTAAGTAGCGGCGAGCGAAACGGGAACAGCCCAAACCAAGAGGCTTGCCTCTTGGGGTTGTAGGACACTCAACATGGAGTTACAAAGGAACGGGGTAGATGAAGCGACCTGGAAAGGTCCGTCATAGAAGGTAAAAGCCCTGTAGTTGAAACTTCGTTCCCTCCTGAGTGGATCCTGAGTACGGCCGGACACGTGAAATCCGGTCGGAAGCAGGGAGGACCATCTCCCAAGGCTAAATACTCCCTAGTGACCGATAGTGAACCAGTACCGTGAGGGAAAGGTGAAAAGCACCCCGGAAGGGGAGTGAAATAGTTCCTGAAACCGTGTGCCTACAAGTAGTTAGAGCCCGTTAATGGGTGATAGCGTGCCTTTTGTAGAATGAACCGGCGAGTTACGATCCCATGCAAGGTTAAGTTGAAGAGACGGAGCCGCAGCGAAAGCGAGTCTGAATAGGGCGATTTGAGTATGTGGTCGTAGACCCGAAACCAGGTGATCTACCCATGTCCAGGGTGAAGTCCAGGTAACACTGGATGGAGGCCCGAACCCACGCACGTTGAAAAGTGCGGGGATGAGGTGTGGGTAGCGGAGAAATTCCAATCGAACTTGGAGATAGCTGGTTCTCTCCGAAATAGCTTTAGGGCTAGCCTCACGTAGTTAGAGTCTTGGAGGTAGAGCACTGTTTGGACTAGGGGCCCTCATCGGGTTACCGAATTCAGACAAACTCCGAATGCCAAAGACTTATCCGTGGGAGTCAGACTGCGAGTGATAAGATCCGTAGTCAAAAGGGAAACAGCCCAGACCACCAGCTAAGGTCCCAAAGTATACGTTAAGTGGAAAAGGATGTGGAGTTGCTTAGACAACCAGGATGTTGGCTTAGAAGCAGCCACCATTTAAAGAGTGCGTAATAGCTCACTGGTCGAGTGACTCTGCGCCGAAAATGTACCGGGGCTAAACGTATCACCGAAGCTGTGGATTGACATCTTAGATGTCAGTGGTAGGAGAGCGTTCTAAGGGCGTTGAAGCTAGACCGTAAGGACTGGTGGAGCGCTTAGAAGTGAGAATGCCGGTATGAGTAGCGAAAGATGAGTGAGAATCTCATCCACCGAATGCCTAAGGTTTCCTGAGGAAGGCTCGTCCGCTCAGGGTTAGTCGGGACCTAAGCCGAGGCCGAAAGGCGTAGGCGATGGACAACAGGTTGATATTCCTGTACCACCTCTTTATCGTTTGAGTGATGGGGGGACGCAGGAGGATAGGGTAAGCGCACTGCTGGTTATGTGCGTCTAAGCAGTTAGGCTGGTGAATAGGAAAATCCGTTCACCATAAGGCTGAGCTGTGACAGCGAGGGAAATATAGTACCGAAGTTCCTGATTCCACACTGCCAAGAAAAGCCTCTAGCGAGATAAAAGGTGCCCGTACCGCAAACCGACACAGGTAGGCGAGGAGAGAATCCTAAGGTGAGCGAGAGAACTCTCGTTAAGGAACTCGGCAAAATGACCCCGTAACTTCGGGAGAAGGGGTGCTTTTTGAGGTGAATAGCCTCGAAGAGCCGCAGTGAATAGGCCCAGGCGACTGTTTAGCAAAAACACAGGTCTCTGCGAAGCCGCAAGGCGAAGTATAGGGGCTGACGCCTGCCCGGTGCTGGAAGGTTAAGAGGAGGGGTTAGCTCACGCGAAGCTCTGAATCGAAGCCCCAGTAAACGGCGGCCGTAACTATAACGGTCCTAAGGTAGCGAAATTCCTTGTCGGGTAAGTTCCGACCCGCACGAAAGGCGTAACGATCTGGGCACTGTCTCAACGAGAGACTCGGTGAAATTATAGTACCTGTGAAGATGCAGGTTACCCGCGACAGGACGGAAAGACCCCGTGGAGCTTTACTGTAGCCTGATATTGAATTTTGGTACAGCTTGTACAGGATAGGTAGGAGCCTGAGAAGCCGGAGCGCCAGCTTCGGTGGAGGCGTCGGTGGGATACTACCCTGGCTGTATTGAAATTCTAACCCGCACCCCTTATCGGGGTGGGAGACAGTGTCAGGTGGGCAGTTTGACTGGGGCGGTCGCCTCCTAAAGAGTAACGGAGGCGCCCAAAGGTTCCCTCAGAATGGTTGGAAATCATTCGTAGAGTGTAAAGGCACAAGGGAGCTTGACTGCGAGACCTACAAGTCGAGCAGGGACGAAAGTCGGGCTTAGTGATCCGGTGGTTCCGCATGGAAGGGCCATCGCTCAACGGATAAAAGCTACCCCGGGGATAACAGGCTTATCTCCCCCAAGAGTCCACATCGACGGGGAGGTTTGGCACCTCGATGTCGGCTCATCGCATCCTGGGGCTGTAGTCGGTCCCAAGGGTTGGGCTGTTCGCCCATTAAAGCGGTACGCGAGCTGGGTTCAGAACGTCGTGAGACAGTTCGGTCCCTATCCGTCGTGGGCGCAGGAAATTTGAGAGGAGCTGTCCTTAGTACGAGAGGACCGGGATGGACGCACCGCTGGTGTACCAGTTGTCTTGCCAAAGGCATCGCTGGGTAGCTATGTGCGGACGGGATAAGTGCTGAAAGCATCTAAGCATGAAGCCCCCCTCAAGATGAGATTTCCCATAGCGTCAAGCTAGTAAGATCCCTGAAAGATGATCAGGTTGATAGGTCAGAGGTGGAAGCGTGGTAACATGTGGAGCTGACTGATACTAATCGATCGAGGACTTAACC